>CADAYE010000014.1 GCA_902792085.1 uncultured bacterium
GTCGATAATGATGAAATAACTGGATTGCTTCGTCGGAAAGCCATTTCCTCCTCGCAATGACAGACATATTTACTGTAACATTGTATATAGTTACCAAATAATAATATTAAAAAGACAGACCTTAAATATAAGGTCTGTCTTTTTATTGATATAACTCAATTCTAATCGGCAATAGCAGGTTTTTTAGGTGCATTTGCTCTTTCTGTCCAGAAATCAATAAGCATTGAGCAGAAGAAGATACTTGAATATGTACCTATCAAAACACCGAGCATCATAGCCAAGACAAAGTCTTTTGTTGTTACTCCGCCAAAGAAATACAATGCCGCTAATGCCAAGAATGTTGTCATTGATGTATTAATACTTCTTGTCAAAGTCTGTTGAACAGATGCATCAACTATTTCACCAAACGACAACTTTTTGCCATTGTACCTTAAATTTTCTCTGATACGGTCATATACAACAATTGTGTCGTTAACCGAATAACCTATTACCGTAAGCATCGCAGTTAAGAACAAACCGTCAACCTCAACATTGAAAAATAAGCCCAAAAGCGAAAATGCGCCCATTACAAAGCAAACATCATGTATCAAACCCAAAATTGCACTTACAGCATACTTAAATTCAAATCTGAATGAAATATATACAATAATTCCGATTATCGCCGCAATTAATGCTATAAATGACAATCTAAAAAGTTCACTGCTCAACGTCGGTCCGACTGATGTGAACTGAACCATTTGTGCATCCTTGTAATCTTTTTTGATAACACCGGCAATTTTATCAGCCATATCAGAACCTTCATCAATAAACTTAGTTCTGACTGAAATCATTGAAGTCGCATTATCCTTTTCGTCTTTTGATGTACCTTTTAAAACCTGAACATAAGCACTTGGCACACCTGCTTTTGTTAAATTGGTCTGAATTGTTCCGACATCTTTATGGTCAACATTTGCACTTGTTTCATATTGCAAAATCGAACCGCCCGTATAGTCAATTCCTACTTTTACAGGTGAATGTGTCGGATAGTTCACCATAGAATAAATCATTGCAACTATGCCCGGTATGAGTAATACGGCTGATAAACACATCCATAGAACTCTGTACTTGACAACATGTATTCCGTTCTTATTAAAATTAAACATTTTTATCTACCTCTTACTCTTAATCTAATATACCAAATCTTGCTTTTTCACGTTTTGTTTCTTCAAATACCGTAGCTTGACCGATTTCTTCTTTTCTCAAACCAAATAAACCAGGATATTTGAGTTCACCGGTACCGAATATCAAATGCATAAAGTTTCTTGTAACGGTAATCGCCGTAAATAATGAAACAATAATACCGATAAACAATGTCAAAGCAAAACCTTTAACAACGCTTGTACCTAAGAAATACAATATTACACAGGTTAGCATTGTAGTCATGTTTGAGTCGATAATACTTGTCCAGGCTCTATCAAAACCTGAGTTTATAGCGGTGAAGAGATTTCGCCCTGCCCTTAATTCTTCTTTTGTTCGTTCAAAGATAAGAATGTTAGCATCAACCGCCATACCTATACTCAATACAAAACCTGCAATACCGGCAAGGGTTAAGACAACTCCGAATGCTTTGAATAATGCAAACAAGATTAAACCGTAAATAATTAATGCGATATCAGCAATAAATCCGGGTAATCTGTACATCAAAAGCATAAATAACATTACAAGTCCAATACCAATCATACTTGCAGTTTTGGATTTGTCGATACTAACAGCACCCAAAGTAGGTCCGACTGTATTTTCCTGAATAATTTGTGACGGAACAGGCAAAGCACCCGCTTTTAACAAATCAACCATTTCTTTTGCTTCTTCAGGTGAAAAACCTGATTCTCCTCCGCCTGAAATTTCTGCCTTGCCGCCATAAATCGGTTCATTAATAACAGGTGCGGAAATTTCTTCCCCATCAAAATAGATTGCCATTGGTTTGCCAACCCATTTTTCAGTCAATTCACCGAATTTTTGAGCACCTTTTGAGTTAAATTCCAATGATACAGTCCATTGACCTGCTTGATTTGTACCGATATTTGCATCTTTTAAATCTTCACCTGTCAAAGTTTCGCCTTCTGCCGTTTTTGCACTTTCCCATACCGGTGCATGCGTTTTCGGGTCTCGAGCCTGAATATTTCCATCCATTACAGGCTGTTTAAATTCTAATTGTGCGGTTTTACCAAGAATTTTTTCTGCTTCTTTAGAATTCATAACCCCAGGGATTTCAATTAATAATCTTTTGTCGCCGACTTGAGCAACACTTGTTTCCGATACACCGAGTTTGTTTACACGTTTTTCAATAGCGGTTTGCAAACGATTCATTGTATCGGGAGTAATTTTTCTGATTGAATTTGTTGTCTGTGCTTCAAGAACAATTCTTGAACCGCCAACTAAATCAAGTCCCAATTTTGTAGGCATCTTGCAAACAGTAATTATGGATGCAATTACTATCGCAACAATAACCCAGAACATAATTAATTTGTTTTTCAATTTTCTACCCTCTTATATGTGTACTATGATTACGCTTTTGACTATTTACTCTCCGTTTTCAAGTTCTTGTTTAACCTGATCAATTACTCTGAACAGAACTATCTTTTCATCTTCGTTCAAAGTAACCAACGGACTTCTGACATACTCTTCTGTCAGACCTTTATATTTTAAAGCGGCTTTGACAGGAATAGGATTCGGAGCCATAAATAACTGTCTGAATACCGGATAAAGCTTTTTGTGCATATTTCTGGCAACAAGGACATCGCCTGATTTAAAGTTTCTAATCATTGATTTTATTTCTGTTCCGAACAAATGAGAAGCAACAGAAATTACCCCTCTTGCGCCAAGTGAAAGCATCGGCAGTGTCAAACTGTCATCGCCTGAATAAATTGCGAAACTGTCAGGGCAAAAACTTCTTATTTCAGTGACTTTATCCATATCACCTAAACTCTGCTTTATGCCTACAATATTTTCATAAGTTGAAGCAAGATATGCAACCGTTGAAGGTTCAATACTTACACCCGTTCTTGAGGGTATATTATAAAGAATTATAGGCAAATCAGTTGATTTCGCAATTGCTTCAAAATGACTCAGCAAGCCTAACTGGTTTGGTTTATTGTAATAAGGAACGACCGATAAAATTGCATCCGCTTCTTCTTTTTGGGCATTTTTAGAGAACTCAACCGCTGTCTTTGTCGAGTTTGAACCTGCGCTTAAAATAATCTTTGCCTTATTTGCTACCGCATGTTTTACGGTACTTACAAGTTCTCTTTCCTCTTCATTTGTCAGTGTCGGAGATTCACCTGTTGTACCGGCAACCAAAATAGCATCACTGCCGTTTTCAACTAAATATTTGGCAAGTTTTTCGACTCCGTCATAGTCAATTTCGCCTTTCGCGTTCATAGGCGTAACCATAGCCGTTATAACTTCACCGCAATCAAATCTTGTCATCCGTTGTCCCTCGTCTTTAAATAATACATGATAATTATATTACAAAGACAGTCAAATAGGCAATTATTAAGATAATTTTAATAATTATGCAGGGATTTCTGATAAAATTTTAGAAGATTTCATTCGTTTTGAGCATTTATTCTCAATATATTCTTTTAAGAGTTCGAAAGTAACTTCACAAACCTTTTCATTTGCCTTTTGCTCAAACTCACCAATCATATCAAAATCATTTTTTGACATTTGTTTAAAAAATTCGCACAATTTCGCAGGCATTTGTTTTTTTGAGTAAGGTATAGCATTTACGCAGTCACGACAGACAATTCCGCCAAATTCAGAAACGAAATAAACCGTCTGGGCGCTTATTTGGTGCCTGCAATTTAGACAAGAGTCAAATTCAAGTGAAAAACCGGCCTCCGCCATCATTTTTAACTGAAATTTTATGACCGCAATCATAATTTGAACCTTATTTTGCGCTTCAGAAATTTTACCTAATGCACCATATAAAAGATTATAAATTTCGTTAGACGACGGATCATCTTCAAGTCCAAAATTATGAACAACTTCAGCAATATACATTGAATAAAAAATCTTATCCAAATCCGTTCTTGTTTGTTTAAATGTATTAATACTTTCAGCCTGACAAATTGTGTTAAATGTTTTGCCCTGATGAAGCATAACCGTATTTGCAACAAGACAATCCATTCTTGCGCCGAGTTTACTTTTTGGCTTTTTAACTCCTTTTGCTATCCCTCTTATAAGTCCTTTTTCCTTGGAATACATAACAATTATCTTGTCAGATTCACTGAGATTATAAGACTTTAAATTTATAGCATCCGTCACATAATTATTTTGCATCTTCTTCCCAAGTTTTTAAGAGATTAAACATTATTAACCCCTGTTCCATGATAAACACCCCTCATCATCTGTTCCAGTTCAGATTTTGCATCAGAATAATAAAGAGCCGTTTCTTTTGTTATATGACCTTCTTCATACAATTTGTATAAAGACATGTTCATTGTAACCATGTTATTATATGAACCCTGTTTTACAAGTTCATAAACGCTTTCAAGTTCATCTTTTGCAATAAAATCGATAACAGGCGGTGTAACAACAAGTACTTCCGGAGCAGGCAATCTTGAATCACCATCTACAGTCGGAACAAGTTTCTGCGCTATCGTACCACGCAAAGTGTTTGATAATTGCTGTCTTACAAAATTTCGTTCTCCCGGTTCAAAGAAGTTTACTATTCTGTTGACCGTTTGCACAGCGTCATTTGTGTGAATTGTTGATACAACCAAGTGCCCTGTTTCTGCAGCATTTAAAGCCGCTTCGACTGTTTCTCTATCACGGATTTCTCCGATAAAAATCACATCAGGATCTTGTCTTAGGGCATATTTAATACCATCTGTGAATGACGGGGTATCAATCAGCAATTGTCTTTGAGAAACAATTGATTTTTTGTTCATATAAATAAATTCGACAGGATCTTCAATAGTGACAATATGTTTTGCATATTTTTCATTTATATAATCAATCAGAGCAGCAATCGTAGTTGATTTCCCCGAACCTGTCGGACCTGTAATCAAAACTATACCGTTATTAAAATCAGCAAAATTTTCTATTGTTTTGGGCAGATTAAGTTCCTCAAACGATTTTATATAATAAGGAATTACCCTAAAAACTATTGCATTTTTGGCAAGTTGATGACTCAAATTAACCCTAAATCTCGAAAATTTCGGGATTTCATAAGAAAAATCTATATCAAAAAATTTTGATATTCTGTCCTTTAAATGTTCAGGGAAAATTTTATTTATGGTCTGTATCAAATCTTCTTCTGTCAACGGCGGAAGATTTATTCTCATGATTTGCCCTGCAACTCTTATTGCAGGGCGTTCACCAACCATAAGGTGAATATCCGAAGCCCCTACAGTAACAGCCTGTCTTAAAAAATCATCTATGTAAAAAGTTGTATCCGCCACTGAATCCTCTCCTATAAATATCATTCAATATATATATATCACTTTTTTTAATTTTGCACAAGATTATTTTATGTTATCATTTATCCGTTGGAATTATGTTTGACAGGGATAAAATAAACGATTTATTACAAAACAGAAATTTTGTAATGTGTATGGCTTCACTATTTTTTATGTGCGGGATTATGTCATATTTTTCGCAACAAGAATTGTTAAGCGCAATCATCATTACAATTATTCTTTGTTTCGTGCTTATAACGAAAATATTTGATATAAAAAAAGTTTTAATTTTTGCATTTATATTTTACTTTGGTTTTGCAATTACTTTTTTAAAGGTAAAAGAGTCTGATGCACTTATTAGTCTTACACCTGTCAATGCTGATTTTTACGGGCAAATTATTAGTATTCCCAACAGCGCAGAGAAAGGGAAGGCAAAATTTTTCTTTAAAGTTGAAAAAGCAGGAGATAAAGAAGTTAAAGGAAAAACACTTTTAACCGTCAGCGCAGAAGAAAAAGAAATTGCAAAACTTAATATCGGACAAAAAATTACAATCAACGGAAATTTGCGACAACCATTCAGGTCAACAAATCCGTCACAGTTTGATTATAGTTCTTATCTGAAAAACTTTGAAGTTTTTACGGTTATTTACTCTAAAGGAGAAAACTTAAAAATTCACAATGAGAAAATGAGTCCGAAATGGAAATTTTTGTATGACTTGAATAATATAAGAAATTCCGTATTAAAGACTCATGCAAAATATTTAAAAAGTCCGAATTTAGAAATATTGGGCGGGATAGTTTTTGGGGATGATGCGGTTGCACCGCCGGATTACATAAAAAATTCATTTATCAATTCCGGATTATTGCATATTCTTGCTGCATCAGGTATGAATGTTGGATTTATTTTTTCATTTTGGTTTTTCATAATGACATTTTTCAGAGTTCCATATAAGCCAAAAGTTATATCAGGAATGTTTCTGGTCATAGGCTACACACTTATGACCGGACTTGGGGCTTCAGTTGTCAGGGCTTCATTGATGCTTTTATTTGTACTTGCAGGAAAACTCATCGACCGAGATGCACATTCAATATCGCTATTATCTTTTGTCGCAATACTTATGCTTTTATACAATCCGGCATATATAAATGATGTTGGATTTCAACTGTCTTTTCTTGTAACCTTCGGACTTTTGACCACGGCAAATATTATTATAAAAAAATGGGATAATTTACCTGATAAAGTAATCTCTATTATACTAATTCCCATTGTCGCACAAATCTGGGTTGCCCCTATTCAGATGTTTTATTTCAATACATTCAGTTTGTATTCTATTCTTGCAAATATTACATCCTCAATTCTTTTAATTGTCATAAGTTTTACGGGATTTATAAGTTCTGTTCTTGCGATATTTCAACCTGTCGCAGATATTGTGTGTATGAGTTCGGATTTTATTAATAATTATCTGATAAGCGCACTTATTGCAATTTCGGATTTCTTTGGAAGCCTGCCTCACAGTCTTATTCAGACCACACATCCAAATGTTATACAAATTTCAATTTATTATATTATGCTTATTTGTGTTTCACTACTTGTCAAATACAACGAATACAAAAAGGCTTTTATTACTGTCGTTTGTATTTCTTCGGTTTTACTCGTATCAACCATAAATATCCCAAATAAAAATCTTGAAGTTATCGCTTTTGATGTCGGGAATGCAGACAGTTTTATGATTAAAACACCTCAAAATAAATATTTCTTTATCGATACAGGCAAAAAGCCTTACCAAAGCGGAAATTCACAGGCCAAAATAATTATGCTCAAATATTTAAAAGACTATGGTATAAAAAATCTCGAAGGGCTTATCGTCACCCACTTTGACAATGATCACTCGGGTGGTACCTCTGAATTTATATCTAATATAAAAGTTAAAAAACTTTATCTCAACAGTACAAAAACAGAAACACAAACCGCCGTTAATATATTCAAAACGGCAAAAGAGAACAAACAAAAATGGGAGATTACCCAAAATAACAAACTGATTTACAAAGAACCTGATTTAAAAATCTATACATATAAAGCAGATATCAAAGGGAAAGATGAAAGCAACGGGTGCTCAATTATTACACTTTTAACATACAAAAATTTTGATATGATTTTTATGGGAGATGCAGGGGTTGAAGCCTTTGAACAAATTAAGCAAAATATTCCGCACCATATTGAAGTTCTAAAAGTCGGTCATCACGGCGGACCAAATGTTGTCAATACAGATATGATTAATCATTTGAACAATAAAATTTCTTTAATTTCTACAGGGATAAATACATTCGGACATCCAAACAAAGGAACACTTGATACATTGCGAAATACAGAAATTTTAAGAACAGATTTACTCAACTCTATAAAAATTTCAACAGACGGAAAAGAATACAAAATTTATTCCTATGATACACATGATAAAAAATACAAATTTAAAGATAAATTTTTGTCTGATAATTATAAAAAATAAAGGCTGATATTGACAAAATTAATGTAAATTTTACACTAATTGACTATAAGCAAAAGCGGCTCACCGAGTGGTTTTTCATTGTTTAAAAATTTGAATTTATAAAAAAAGACTTGAAATTTTAAATTTTTGTAATATAATAACAACATAATCACATTCAAAAAAAGTGAAAAGTTTATTAATTTAGACAGGAAAAGTAACTTTTTGAGAATTTTCAATTTACAACTTTGAGGATTTTATTTTGACTTTAAAAAAATTATTACTCTTAGCCGTAGCATTGGTTTTAATGTTATTTTCACAAGCGAATGCGGCCAGTGTGGATACGGTGAAAGCGGCAATAGTCAAGTATTCTGTCGAAATGGGGGTTGACCCCGCAATTACACTCAGCATCGCAAAAACAGAATCCGGTTTCAGACACGAAGCCAGAAGTGTTCACGGTGCAGTCGGAGTATTTCAGTTATTGCCGTCAACAGCGAGAAGAATGGGTTTGAATCCATATTCTCTGGATGACAACATCAAAGCAGGAATTATGTATTACAAATCCATGTACAAAATGTTTGGTTCTATGAAACTTGCAGTAGCCGCTTACAATGCAGGACCTGCAAATGTAAAAAAATACAACGCAATTCCTCCGTATAGAGAAACAAAAAGATTTGTATCTCAAATAATGTCAGATTATTACTACTTAAAGGCTCATACAGATCCGGCAGTAGTCGCTTACAACAAAGAACAAAAAGTAAAAAAGCAGTCCGCAGTACAAAAACAACCTCAAGAATCGGTTCAGACCGCCCAAATCACACAAACTCAACAGCAGAAAGCAATTACAGAAACACCTAAAATTGATATAGTTCCGCAATTTGTCGCTACTGCACCAGCGAATGCAAAAGCACCGGTTCCAATCGAAAAGGCTAAATATGTCGGACAGACGGATATTATAGATTCTTCGACAGATACTGATATTTAATCGGCTTAGATATATTAAAAATTCGACAAAAGACCGTACACCAAGTACGGTCTTTTGATTATTAACAAATTTGTAAAATAATATTTTCATGAGATAATGAAAAAAGAGTGAGAATAGTAAGAAGGATAAAGATATGAGTATAAATACCCCAAATAAACAAACTTCACATCTTAAACGCGAAATTTTGGTAAGACTTATCAGAGCGTACTTAGGTAATAATTATGAAGAAGATGTAAGATTGATACCATATAAAATGCGCCCACAAGGTAGTGAAGTGCCTTACAGATGTTGTATCCATAAAGAGCGTGCTATTTTAAGAGACAGAGTAATTGCAGGTTTGGGGTTTGATATTGAAGAAGCAAAAGATTACGAGCTTTTATCTGACTTGGCAAACAAAGCAACCAAAAGAGAAAAACCTGAACAACATCCTTTGACACTATTACAAACCGCATGCAACGAATGTGTCCCTGCAAGAATACATGTTACTGATTTATGTCAGGGCTGTGTTGCAAGACCTTGCGAAAGTGCTTGCAAATTTGGGGCAATAAAGGTTGTTGACGGGAAGTCAAGAATTGACCAGTCAAAATGTAAAAGTTGCGGATTATGCGCTCAAGTATGCCCGTTTCAGGCAATTACAAAAATTATTGTTCCTTGCGAAAATGCTTGTCCTGTAGGGGCAATTGCAAAAGACGAAGATGGTTTAACAAAAATCGACCACGAAAAATGTATTTCCTGCGGGAAATGTGTAAGTGCTTGCCCGTTCGGAGCAGTTCACAAGAAAAGTCAAATTATTGATATTTTAAAAAATATAAAAGGCGGCAAAAAAGTTGTTGCAATGCTTGCGCCTGCAATTATGGGACAGTTACCATGCACCCCTGCGCAATTAAAACAAGCAATTTTGAAACTTGGATTTACTGATGTTGTAGAAGTAGCGCAAGGGGCAGATATTACGACAAAAAACGAATCAGAAGAATTTAAGGAAAGAGTAAAAGAAAACGGTGCACCGTTTATGACAACTTCTTGCTGCGCCGCATATAACGAATTGGTTGAAAAACATATTCCTGAAATTGATAAATATCGTTCAACAACAAAAACTCCGGCATATTATACGGCAGAACTTGTTAAAAAAGAGCATCCGGAGTATGTAACCGTATTTTTCAGCCCATGCGTTGCAAAGCGTACTGAAGCAAGTAAAAACCCGAATATTGATTATGTATTGAGTTTTGAAGAACTTGGAGCATGGTTTGTTGCTTTGAATATTCAGGTCGCAGAATGTGAAGAATCAAAATTTAAAACAGAATCATCAGCGCAAAGCAGAAATTTTGCAGTCACCGGCGGAGTAGCACAAGCAGTAAACTCTTTGCTTGACGATAGAGACAAAGCACAACCTTATGTAATCAACGGACTTGATAAATCCGGCATTCGAGATTTGAAAAAATTTGTCAAAAACGGCAAATGTGAATTGGGCGATTTGATTGAAGTAATGGCTTGTCCGGGGGGATGCTTAGGCGGCTCAAATACGATTAATTCATATCGTCAGGCATCAAAACAACTCGGCGCTTATGTTGAACAAAGTCCGCAAATTAAAGATGTCGTAAAATAGTTGTAATTATAAAATTGTATTATTAATTATTTCGACCTGCATTTGTATTTATACTATGTTGGTATTTTACTTTTATAATCTTTTTGTATTCCCTTTATAAGGGTATTCATTCCTTGCGAATAAGTTCCTACACCTGTACTTGACATAGAACCGGAGAAAAACGATGCATCATATCCGTTATGCTGATAACCTTTATTGACAAGTAAATTTAATATTTTATGCCCATATTCAAAAAATTGATCAAATAATGAAGAACTATGCTGCGCAAAAGAAACCGCAAAATTTGAATTATGAACTATCATATCTGCGCCTGAAGATACTCCCGTCATAGTTGACGAACTTCCTCCTGAGACAGAAGATATACCTGCACTTTTTAACAATTTACCTTCAATTTTCGGTTTATTAATTTTTATTCTTGCCTCAAAAGATAAATTATTTTCTATTTTTGAAATTTGCATGGCTAATCCCTGTTGTTTCTTATAAAATTAAACCCCGTAAAAATAATTTTTGCGTGGCTTAATAGTTATATTTACAATCCTTAATGACAACCGCCGCATCCTGAACAACCACCTGACTTGCGGCAGGAATTAGAAAATAAATCGCAAAAATCAAAAACTCTACCATTTAAAATTGAATCTATTACAACAGGCAAAAGTTTTGAAGCAACCGAATGAATTTCGTTTATAAAATCGTCTATATGCGTATCAAGTCCGATAAGAACAGGATATTGTGCGATGATTTTGTCTTTTGAATGAATTGTTATTCCGCTTACCTTTACACCGTCTTTAAAAGCACTAAAAATTGCATCTTTACCCTTATAAGCGGGTAAAAGTGACGGATGTACATTTATAAAATTTTCGCTTTTCATAACGCAATCATAATCATCAAAAAACACTAACAAATCAGCATCATATTGAGGGTTGTCTTTATCAAAAGGAACAAGTTCGACATCTTTATCTATAAAATATTTTTTCATCTCCTCAAATACTTCAGGATAAGATATTGCAACTTTTTTAAGCATATTACCTCTTTCTGTTTTTTGATGTTATCTTTGCCTTCCCTGAACTCACAAATAAATCCGAATCAAAAATATTTACAATTTTACAATGTTTAGATTTTCCCAAGTCATTCCCTACTGTGTCTTTGAAAAGTGACTTTGCAGCAACTTCCAACGGAATAGATATTCTTACAATATTCATAATATATATTGTATAATTGACACTTTATAAATGCAAGAACTTTACAATCAATTAAATTTGAAAAGAGGAAGGATTTACACCTTCCTCTTTTTGTATTTAAAACAAATTATTATTTACATAATGCAAGCAAAATACCGGCTGCAACAGCAGAACCGATTACACCGGATACATTTGGCCCCATAGCGTGCATCAAAAGATAGTTTTGAGAATTGTATTCCAAACCGACCTTATTTGATACTCTTGCTGCCATTGGAACAGCAGATACACCTGCAGAACCTATTAATGGATTAATAAGTTTCGGTTCCCTTTTGCCGATTTTAGCAGCAATAATCTCGCACAGGTTCATAAGTTTTGCCATCAATACACCAGCACCTGTTGCAAATGAGAATGCCAAAATTCCAAGTACAAGAATAAATAATGTTTGAACCGTTAAGAAATGGTCTGCCGATAATTTTGAACCGACAGTCAATCCTAAGAAAATCGTAACAATATTAATCAATGCGTTTTGCATTGTATCTGATAATCTGTCAACGACTCCGCATTCTTTGCATAAGTTACCAAAAGTGAATGCCCCGACTAAAGGACAGGCAGACGGTAACAAAATTATGCACATAAACAAAACGATAAGCGGGAACACAATTTTTTCCCTTTTGGAAACAGGTCTTAACTGTTCCATCTGAATAACTCGTTCTTCTTTTGTTGTAAATAATTTCATAATCGGCGGCTGAATAACAGGTACCAATGCCATATATGAATAAGCCGCAACTGCAATTGCACCTAATAACTCAGGCGCAAGAGAACGGGTAACATAAATTGATGTCGGACCATCGGCGCCTCCAATGATACCGATTGCACCCGCCTGCGGAAGTGTAAACCCAAATAAGCACAATGCCATAAGTAATGCGCCAAATATACCAAATTGAGCCGCACCACCTAAAAGCGCTGTTTTAGGGTTTGCAATTAACGGACCGAAATCTGTCATTGCGCCAACTCCCATAAAGATAATCAACGGGAATAAGCCTTTATCAATCCCGAAATTAAATATTATACCCAAAAAACCGTTTGGACCTGCAATTGCTTCATTCGGGTCTAAAAATGCAATGTTTGATAAAATACCGCCAAAAGCGATAGGAACCATCAATAGCGGTTCATACTGCTTTTTAATACCTAACCATAAAAGGAATAAGCATATCAAAAGCATTATCGGGTGACCGAAAACATGCAAAAATTGTTCTGCACCGTGCAGTTTTGGGTCAGGTGACAATATCAGGTTATAAATCCCTGTATTTTGCCACAGATTTATTAAACCATCTGTAATTTCCATCCAAAACCCCCTAACCGATTGTTACCAATACTTGTCCGTTTTGGACTTTATTACCTACTTCAATTTCGACCGATTTAACAGTGCCGGATACAGGTGATTTAATTTCTGTTTCCATCTTCATTGCTTCAACAACCGCAATTACATCACCTTCTGAAATGCTGTCGCCTTCCGATACAAGAACTTTTAATACATTCCCAGGAAGCGCAGCCTTAACAGGTGTACCTTCACCGCCAACATTTGCCTTAGCCTCAATACCTTCTTTTACGCTGAAATCATACAATTTACCGTTAACAGTAGCCTTATCGCCTTCCAAAGCGACTGCATATTTTTTGCCGTTTACGGTAACGGTATAACCGTTTGTATCGTTGCCTGCATCTGATTTAGGTTCTGATGATTTTTCATTTTTACGAACACCGATTGTACCTTTGCCCTGCAAGAACAAAATACCTTTTTCTTTACAAGCGGCAGAAATAAATAAGTTTTCGTCATTAACTTCCAATCCTGCATCTTCAAGACGCTTTTTAGCAACTTCCAAACCTTTATTCGGGTCTTTGTCGTTCAAATCAACAACGGTTTCAGTTGTCGGCTCAAGCCCTAATTGTTCGTGAGCAATTCTTACAACTTCCGGATCAGGAGTACAAGGTGTTTTACCAAAATATCCCAAAACCATTTTGCCATAACCTTCGGCAATTTTCTTCCACGCACCGAACATTACATTATTAAATGCCTGTTGGAAATAGAATTGAGAAACCGGAGTAACAGATGTACCAAAACCGCCCTTTTCTACAACTTCTTTCATTGCCGCAACAACTTCAGGATATTTATCCATCAAGTTGTTATCACGAAGCATTTGAGTATTTGCGGTCAAAGCACCACCCGGCAATGGTGATTGAATAATCATTGGATTGACTGCCATTGCTTCAGGAGGTAAGAAGTAATCTTTCATACATTCTTTAAAGATTTCTTCTGTTTCCAAAATCTTTTCAACATCAATACCCAAATCGTATTCAGTGCCTTTTAGTGCGTGCCACATAGAAACGATATCAGGCTGAGCTGTACCGCCTGAAACAGGTTTCATTGATAAGTCGATACAATTTGCACCGCCTTCTAATGCTGCCAAATATGCAGCCAAACCAGTACCTGCAGTTTCATGTGAATGGAAACGAATATCTGCCCCTTCACCCAAAATTTCTCTTGTTCTTTTTACTGTTTCAAATACCTTTCTCGGTGCAGATGTACCTGATGCATCTTTAAATGCTAATGAATCAAATTCAATTCCGGCATCTAAAATTGAACGCAATACTCGTTCATAAAATTCTACATCATGCGCACCCTGACAACCAATAGGAAGTTCCATCATTGTAATTGTAACTTCATGTTTCAAACCGTGTTTTTTAATACATTGGCTTGAATATAATAAGTTGTTTACATCATTAAGGGCATCAAAGTTTCTGACTGTCGTAACACCGTGTTTTGCAAACATTTTTGCATGCAAATCAATCACATCACGAGGTTGAGAATCTAACCCGACGACATTTACCCCTCTTGATAAAGACTGTAAATTGATATCAGGACCGACTGCGGCTCTGATTTTGTCCATTGTTTCAAAAGCGTTTTCGTTGCAGTAAAAAATCGGCGACTGAAATCTTGCACCACCTGCAACTTCAAAGTGTCTTAAACCTGCTTTTACCGCAGATTGCAGAGCAGGAATAAAGTCATCGACAAAAACTCTTGCCCCGTAAACAGACTGGAAACCATCTCTGAATGAGGTATCCATTACCTTAATAAGTTTTTTACTCATATATATATCCTTTCATTATTAATTAAAAATTAACCTCTTTTTGCCATTATTGCGGCTATTGCTACTGCTATTGCCTCATCAACATTTGAAGCAACTTTTTTGGCAGTTGATTTAACTTCTTCAACCGCTTCAGGGAAAATTTTATTCAACCATCCCACAACTTTTGACATAATGCCCATCGCAAAAATCAGAACTGCAAGGAATGCCAAAACAGTACCCATTCCGATAAGCAGTAATGCCAACCCGTTTTCCAAATTGTTCATAATATATCTCCTATGTTTAATATCAAATCTTTATTATCTCCGGTCTGCAAAATAAGTTCTCCGTTATTGTTGATTCCTTTTGCATAGCCGGATTTTACATTGTTTAGAACCTGAACATTTAAATCTTTTTCAAGAAAACAATTTCTTTTAATGTAATCGTTAATTATATATTCAAAACCTTTTGATAAAAATTCATCATAAGTTTTGAAAAATTCGGTTAAAAATTCATCTAAAAATGCTTTAGAATTAACGCTTCTGCCAATTTCGAGATTTAAAGCGGTAACAACTCTGTCAGGAATATTTTCAACATCTTTTTTTGATGCATTTAAATTTATTCCGATACCTAAAATTATCCCTTTAAGTTCGTTGTTTTCTATAACTGTTTCACATAAAATTCCGCAAATCTTACGCAATCCGTCAATCATAACATCATTTGGCCATTTGACTTTAGGGTTTAGTCCGTAATTTTCAAAAATTTTGCATAAAATAACTGATGTATATTGGGTAAGATTAGAATAAACAGGACAAAACGCATTTGACGGTTTTAAAACTATTGAGAAAAATAAATTATTATCTCCTAAATCAACCCATGTACGATTTAGTCTGCCTCTGCCGTTTGTTTGACGGAGGGCATGCACAACACTCCTATCTTCAAGCAGGGTAATATGCTCTTTTGAGTAACTATTGGTGGATTGTGTCTCCTCAAGTTTTATAACTCTCATAAAATCCTCTAATCAGAATTTTCCAATTAGTATAATTGTACCACAAACAAAATATATATATTTACAAATTAAGTTGCAAAATTAATATTTTGCACAAAATACATATTATTCTATAATATGTATATGATTACTTTTTTAATTGGCATTTTAATTTTATTTTTAGGATATATATTTTATTCCCGATATATAGATAAAATCTTTGCGCCGGATGACCGATTAACTCCGGCACACAAAAACAATGATAATGTTGATTTTATACCAATGTCAAAAAGCAGAAATGCACTTATTCATCTTTTGAATATTGCTGGAATGGGACCTATTATCGGGGCTATACAGGGAATATTATTCGGACCGATAGCCTTTATACTCATTCCTGTCGGCTGTATATTCGCAGGCGGAGTACACGATTATTTTGCAGGTATGCTTTCAATCAGAAATCGCGGAGCCCAAATTACCGGACTTATACACAAGTATTTAGGGAAAAATGCGTTCAGAATTTTTATGGTTATTGTATCAATAATGCTTCTTTTACTTGCTACTGTATTCGTTTACACCGCAGGAGATTTGTTTGTTGAACGATTTTTCGGAGTCAGCGATTTTGGAATAACCAACCCAATTGTATTATGCTCATATATCATAATACTTTTATATTTTATATTAGCAACTCTATTTCCAATAAACAAAATTATCGGCAAATTCTATCCGATTTTAGGTTTGCTTTTAATATTGGGAACAGGACTTATACTTATAGGATTTTTCATAAACGGAGTAAATTTACAAAATCTGACTTTTGCAAATTTTAACATACACCCCAAAAACCTTCCTCTTATACCAATGTTTTTTATGACCGTAAGTTGCGGGTTATTGTCAGGTTTTCATTCAACGCAGGCAACGATTATTTCAAGAGCAGTTGATAAAGAAAAAGACGGAAGACAGATTTTTTACGGTATGATGTGCCTGGAATCATTGATAGCAATGATTTGGGCAGCAGCATCTATGGATGTTTACAGTCTTAATCAGGTTCCTCAAAATCTTATTGGCACAGTAAATGTTGTAAATATTATTGCAAACAAATTTGTACCGTTCAATCTGGCATTTTTGGTAACTCTTGCAGTAATAATACTTCCGATAACATCAGGAGATACTGCCCTGAGAGGATTAAGAATCACAATAGCCGATGCTCTGAACCTTGAACAAAAGAAAATAGTTAATCGACTTGCCATAGTAATTCCGATTGTTATTTGTGTTTTGTTAGTCTTGATATGGGCAAAAACAAATGCCGGCAGTTTTTCTGCGATTTGGAGATATTTTACTTTCTTCAATCAATTAATAGCAATACCGACTTTGTGTTGTGCAACAATATATTTGTCAATAAATAAGAAAAACTTTTTTGTTACTTTAATACCTGCATTATTTTATGTATTTATAACCATGGCATTTATATTCAGCGAAAAAATAGGATTTAATCTTCCGCTAAAATATGCCGAAATAATTGCAGGCTTTATATCTGTGACAGTACTTATTTATCTGTTAGTGAATATCAAAAAGCAAAATAATCACTAACAAAAGTATTTAGTGAGCAAAATATTTTTTATGATATTCATATAACCAGGCATCAAAATCTCGGTCCCAATTAAAATCATTTTCTTTTGATTTGTTATATAATTCTTCAACCATAGAATAATATTTTGAATCTTTGTTTTCTGACAAGAACTTTTCATAAGATTCCTTAAATTCAGGCCGCATTTTTCTGGTATTCCACTTATCAAAAATAGGAGAATTATCAATTCCCTCTAAATATGTCATCAGATAACTTTCCAAAATATCTTTAGCATCACCAATCAAAACAAAATCAGGATTTTGCGCCGTAAATTTTTCAAGAAAAATAATATATTCTCTTAACTTGTCGGGCAGTACCGTTAAGCCTCCATCCTGCATTACCGTTTCTCTTTTTAATATGAATTTTAACCACTCATTATAAGCATCAGACAAATATTTGCCGTATTTATTCAGTAAGTATTCTGAATTAACGGCATAAAAATAACTGCCTTCAACAAAAGGTATTTTAACCCAATTATTTTTATAATAAGGGTCATTTACATCAATATTTTCAATATATTTTTCATTCAAAACATCAGTCGCTTTTATTAGTTTCATTTGCAATTTACTAAACTCTAAATCATTGTCTTTAGATTTTTTTGCTTTATTTAAAAAATTAGTCTCATCTTGTTCAAGATTTTCCTTGTAATATTTCTGAACAGGGTTTAAAAATTTTTCTTTTAAAATTTCTTCTTTTATAGCTGTCTTTTGAATTGCATCATCATTTGCGACTGGTTCGGTGTGGATGTTATTTTTCTGAATAAAAACATAAAAACCAATACTAAATAAAACAAGTAATCCAAATATTAAACATATAATTGTGATATATTTTGAACATTTAATATTGCTCATTTTGCCTCCTTATAACTTTTGCAGGAACACCCGCAACAATACAATTATCTTCTATATCTTCTGTTACAACAGAACCTGCGCCAATTACAACATTATTTCCAATCGTTACTCCTGATAGAATTGTAACACTGCCGCCTATCCAAACATTATTTCCGATTTTACCCAATATCCGCTTTATTAAAGTTTTTCTTTCTTCAAATTTATCATAAACCAAGTTGTTATATTTCTGACATAACAACTTACATTTTACGCGTTCATCTTTCAAATTTTTATCTTCAGCATTATATAATTCCCCATTTAACATTTTTTCTTTTTCGGTCATTTATAATTACTCCTCTGCCTCAATTTTAAATATTACAGGGCGAATGCCATCATTGCAAGAACAAATTGCGACACCCGGTTTTCTTATCCAATCTCCGTAATAAAAAAGTTCCTTTGTTGCACCACCATGTGCAAGAGCGAAAACATACTGATAAATTGCTTTCCAAGCCTCATTACAAAAACCTTCAGGGCATTCCCAATCCGCATAGAAAACTTGTCCTTTTTTTAACATAGGACAAGCGGTTAAACCTTCAACCCCATACTCACGAGCAAGTTCTTCATCAAATTTCTTTTTAAAACAGTTATTTTGCATTTTTTCATAGGCTTTCCTCTATACATTTATTATATATAAAATTAGGTAATTATATATTATTTACCACAAAATTTTGGCAAAACGGATATCCCTAACGGGGAATCACCCACCCAAATTTCTAAATTTCACCTTCTGTTCAATTTGAAATTTCTCCCTCCCTCACGAGGGAGGGTTGGGGTGGGTGCTGATTTTAACTTATTTTGTGATAACTCATGTATAGTTACCTAAAATTATTTGCTTGACAATAATTAGATGTCTAATTATAATAATTATATGAGAAATTTTTTATCGCTTATATCTAAAATTCACGATAAAGGTAATCGTTTAATTATTGAAGAACTAAAAAGAAACGGAGCAGATGGACTTGTACCGAGTCATGGTGATATTTTAGTTTGCCTTTATCAAAATGATAAAATGACAATGAAAGAGATTGCAGATAAAATCAACAGAACAAGACCAACAGTTACAGTTTTAGTTGATAAACTGGAAAAATTAGGTTATTTACAAAGAAAAATTTCTCAAGAAGATAGCAGGTATACATATATAGTTTTGACTAAAAAAGGAAAAGATTTCAAACCTGTATTTGAAAAAATTTCAAATAAATTAAATGATATGTTATATAAAAATTTATCAAAAGATGAATCAGATATTTTAGAAAATCTTTTGCAAAAAATATAAAAATTTTTAAATAAATAGTTAGACATCAAACAAAAGGAGAAAGTTATGACAAATTTTAAAAAAGAAGAAATAGGAACAATGGCTGAATTAGGTAAAAATTATGAAAACGGAAAAGCTTTTTTGCATGATTTATTAGGTTTAACAAGTTGCGAAATTTCTGTTAGTTCAATGCCTGCAGGAATTAAATTACCTTTTAATCATAAACATATACAAAATGAAGAAATTTATATTTTTCTAAAAGGCGAAGGCATAATGACACTTGATAATGAAGTTATAGAAGTCAAAGAAGGTTCTTGCGTAAAGGTTCTTCCTGAGGCTGTAAGAACAATGGAATCAAAAACCGATTTGCAATATATTTGTGTTCAGGCAAAAACCGGCAGTTTAGAACAATTTGGTTTTGGCGATGCGCAATTATGCTAAAAATATTTTGACAAAAAATGAAAAAGCCGAGAGTATAAAACTCTCGGCTTTTTCATTAATTTCCAATTAATTTTGAAATAATATACATTGCAACCATTGCAATCAGCATGAAAATCATTGATGCCAAAACGCCTGTTCCGGGGGCATCTGAATAATATTTTCTATTATTTCCTTCACTTATATTATCTATTTTATCATTATTTTCTTCCATATTAAATTCCTTTTTATTTTAAGTAAATTAAGTAAATATATGCTGTACTGATTACAAGTGAAATTCCGACAACTATCAGACCGTATTTCATAAATTGCATAAATTTAATAGGATACCCGAATTTTGCAGAATTTTCACTAACAATAACATTAGCAGCTGCTCCTATCATTGTCATATTGCCACCAAGACAAGCCCCTAATGATAAGCACCACCATAAGGGAATTGTGTAATCCACTCCCATTGATTTTTGTATTTCAATAAGCATAGGCGACATTGTTGCAGTATATGGAATGTTATCTATTACCCCTGAAATTATACCTGACGCCCAAAGAATCAACATTGATGTTGCAATTTGAGAGCCTTGTGTAATTTTCAGTATCCATTCTGCCATAAGTTTTATACCGCCTGAGGCTTCAACACCACCTATTATTATAAATAAACCGATAAAGAAAAATATGGTGTTCCATTCAACATCTTTCAATATATCAGTCGGTTTTTCAAATAACAACAGTACACTTGCACCAACCATTGCCGCAACACAGGTTTCAATGTGCGTAATATCGTGCGTTACAAATCCTAATATTACTAACCCTATATATACCGCTTTTGAACTACATAATATTCTTCACTTTTATTATTTATGAGATGTATTTTCGATTTAGTGAATGCTGAAATATAATATTGATGAGTGTTATTTTGCCAGATATTATCACATGCGAAAGTGTCACTTGGCTGAATAAACAATGCCAAAATTAAATAAATAAAAACAACAAATATTTTAATAAATCTTCTCACATCACAATATTAACACAAAAACTCATTATAAAAAAGCCGAGAGTTTTATACTCTCGGCTTAAGTATTATTCTTTATTCTTTCCCTGATAATGTATCATAGACTTTAGCGACGATTTTCCATTCGCCGTTAATTTTATTAAGGTTTAAAATGTCTGTAAATTTATATCCATGCCAGTTATCCTCAATAACCTGAACTACTGCAATTGTTTTTTCTAACATTAAAACATCAATTCTTGAAATATAATCATCTCCGCAAGCACCGAAGGTATCAATAGTTTTATAAAATTCTTCTATCGGACCTGACTGATAAGTTCGCTCATTTAATTGTCCAAAAAATACTGCTTTTTCATAAAAATACGGCTTTACTATTTCACTTCTACCGGCTTTAACTGCTTCGCAAAACTTTCTTGCAACCTGATCTACTGCATTATATTCTTTAATATCGTCTCTCATTTTATGTCCCTTTCTTTTCAACTTTTTATAATTATTTAAAGTAAACCACCATATAGGCTAAACCTTATTTACTAAAAATATACTTTTCAGCATTCAGGTGAAATACCTTTTCTCTTTCTTCTTCGGTTAATTCTAAAGAATCCATAAATTTCATCATATCAGACAAATTTTCATAAGGATAATCTGAACCAAATATAATGCTGTCTATACCAAGGGCCTTTTTCGTACATTCAAAAGCAAGTTTAGACATATTGCCGCTTGTTGTTACAACAACATTTTTATTTTTAAAGTAATACGAAACAGGATGCTTCATTTTTACTTCATCATCCTTAATCCACTCAAAACGATTATCAACTCTATCTAATATAAAGGGGAAGTATTCACCCAAATGACCAAGAATCATTCTTAAGTTAGGAAATTTATCAAATGTACCGTTTAATATAATTCTTAATGAAGTTTTCATTGCATCTAAGCCAAAACCAAGCCCCGGAGAGGAATATACATAACCCATATCCTTCATATCTTTATCATCAGATGCTTGCGGATGAACATAAAACGCGCATCCAAGTTCTTCCGCTTTTGCAAGCAGAGGAAGATATTTTTCTTCATATAAATGTTCATTTTTATAATTTGAATGTGTGTGCCAATATTTAAAACCAAGTTCTTTTACACAGCGTTCAAGTTCTTTTATAGCCTCATCAACATAAGGGGTCGGTAAAACAGCAGCACCTAAGAAACGACCGGGGTATTTTTTTATAATTTCAGCAACCGCATCATTAGATTTTTTTGCAAAATAAACCGCTTCTTCTTTTGGCAATTCTTCTAATGCGGGAGAAGATGCCATAACACCAACATCAATGCCGTTTTTATCCATAACGGCAATCCTTTCTGCTCCAAAATTCATTAATTCATCAATAACCGGATATTCATTCGTTACCCCGTCAAAATGAGCAAAAACTTTATCTCTAACTTCCAGAATTTTAGTTTCCGGATAATATTTCATTGCGTTATCTCGTGTTGAAAGATATTCCATCAATTCCGGTAAGTAATAGTGAAATTCGCAGTCAATTATTTTCATAACATTTTCTCCTCTCTAATAACCTTTTCCTTCATCATAAAATACTATTGTCTGATTGTAAAGTAATTACAATCTTGAGAAAAAAGACTACAAATTTTGACAAAAACCAGATAATTAATTATTATATTAAAATATTTAAAAATATAATTAAAAAGATACATGGATTTATATACGAGCATTTTTAACGGAAGCACAAGGATAAGTATAATATGAAGAAAAAGATTATAGCGTTAATTTTAATACTTTTAGTAGCAGGTTTAGGTATATTTTTCTATAAAACAAACAAAAAAGATACATCGAATGACCTCACTTTATATGGCAATATCGAAATTCGCCAAGTTGATTTAAGTTTCCTTGCAGGTGGTCAAGTTTCAAAACTTTTAAAAGAAGAAGGAGACACCGTCAAAAAGGGAGAACTTGTTGCGACATTAGATTCAAGAGATTACGAAGCCAACTACAATAAAGCAATAGCCGATGTTGAAAGAACGATTGCATTAAAAGATGATGCTCTTGAAAAATATAACAGGAATGAACCGTTAAGTAAGGCAGGTGCAGTATCCAAACAAGATGTTGAAACTTTTCAACAATAAAAACAGGACTCAAGCGGAATACAAACTTGCCGAGGCGAATAAAACTTATGCAAAAAACCAACTTGATTACACAAAACTCTACGCTCCTGAAAACGGTATAATTATGGTTCGTGTAATTGAACCTGGAAGTAATGTTGCAAAAGGGCAACCTATATATACAATGGCAAAAACCAATCCTGTGTGGGTTAGAGCCTATGTTAATGAAAAAGATTTAGGCAACATTAAATATGGACAAGAAGTCAATGTTTATACTGATACGATAAACCCAAACACAGGTAAGAAAAGAGAATACAAAGGTCAAATCGGTTATATTTCGCCTGTTGCAGAATTTACTCCAAAGACGGTTCAATCAACAGATACGAGAACAGATTTGGTTTATCGTATAAGAGTTTATATCAACGATGTTGATGAATATTTAAGACAGGGAATGCCTGTTACTATCAAAGTAGATTTAAAATCGAACAACGAAAAAGCTGAATAAATTGTCATGCTGAACTTGTTTCAGCATCTCATAATAATAAGACTCTGAAACGAGTTCAGAGTGACATATAGGAATAAATTATGAATACCGTTGAAATAAAAAAATTAACAAAGAAATTCGGCTCTACTGTTGCTATTGATAATCTGTCGTTAAATATTGAAAGGGGTAAAATAACAGGGCTTATAGGTGCGGACGGAGCCGGCAAAACTACTCTTTTAAGAACAATAATCGGTTTATTGCTGCCAAATGGAGGTGAAATAAATGTCCTTGGTTTCAATCCTGTTACACAAAAAGATGAATTAAATCTGCACATTGGATATATGCCTCAAAAGTTTGGGCTTTATGAGGATTTGACTGTTATAGAAAACTTAAAATTGTATGCTGATTTAAAAGGGGTAAATATGAATAATAATGAGATTCTTCGCCTAAATCGTCATTCTGAGCGGAGCGAAGAATCTCAAATTCCATCGGCTCAGAATGACGATATACATAGAATGTTAGATTTTACGAATTTAACTCCTTTTCAAGACAGACTTGCAGGGGCATTATCAGGCGGAATGAAACAAAAATTGGGGCTTGCCTGCACACTTCTTGGGAATCCTGAATTTTTACTTTTAGATGAACCCTCTGTCGGCGTTGACCCTATATCTCGCAGAGATTTAATGAAAATGGTTCGAGAAATGATAAGCCCTGAAACAACGGTTTTGTGGTCAACTGCTTATTTAGATGAGGCTCACAGTTTTGATACGGCGGTTGTTATAGACAAAGGTAGGGTTATTTATGAAGGGAAACCTCACGACCTTGCCCCAACTCCGCAAGAATTTGAAAATAAAGTAATCGACTTAATGGGCGGATATAATAAAGAAGAATCTTTAATTGCTAAAAATTATGAATATAAAGAGTTCAATATTGACACCTCACCCCACCCCTCTCCTCAAGGAGAGGGAGAAAACCTCTTAACCGTTGAAGCGGATAATTTAGAAAAAAGATATGGTAATTTTTATGCAGTCAAAAATAATACTTTCAAAATAAAAAAGGGAGAGATTTTTGGTTTACTTGGTCCGAACGGAGCTGGAAAATCGACTTCGTTCAAGATGATGTGCGGACTTGCTCGACCTACAAGCGGAACTGCAAGAATTATGGGAATTGATATAAAGAGAAATCCCGAAAAAGCCAGAGCAAATTTAGGATATATGGCACAAAAATTCTCACTATACGGAAGTTTAACAGTAAAAGAAAATTTGGACTTTTTCGCTCTTGCATATGGAATCAGTATTTTGAAAAAAGAAGAAAAGGTTAATGAAGTTATTGATGTTTTTGGGCTGAGAGAATACGAAAATGCAAAAGCAGAAGAATTACCGCTTGGTTTGAAGCAAAGGCTTTCAATGGCAGCGGCACTCATTCACAATCCGCCGGTTTTGTTTTTGGATGAACCGACTTCAGGTGTTGATGTTTTGACGAGACGCGATTTTTGGAATCATATAACATCTTTAGCTAAAAAAGGTGTAACCATTCTTGTTACAACGCATTTTATGGATGAGGCTGAATACTGCGACAGAATTTCTCTTTTCTATAAAGGTGAAACTATTGCCGTAGGAACACCAACAGAATTGAAACAAAAAGCCGCTTCTGTCATCCTGAGGGCAAAGCCCGAAGGATCTCATACAAATGATGAGATTCTTCGCTTCGCTCAGAATGACGTAAATATGGAAGAAACATTTATTACGTTAATTAAGGAGAGTGAAAGGGGTAAATCGTAATGAAAATATTGCTCGCCTTAATCAAAAAAGAAATAAAACAGATATTGAGAGATCCATCAAGTATTATTATTGCTTTTATTCTGCCAATTATATCAATTACGATTTATATGTACGGAATAAATCTTGATTCCGTAAAGGTTACAATAGGAATTAAAAATGATGATAATTCGCCTGAAGTTGCGACATTAGTCAAATCTTTTGGTCATAGCAAGTATATCAATTCAATAAATTACGACAATATGGAAGATATCAAAACTGCTGTTTTAAGTTCTAAAATTAAAGGTGCGATTGTAATTCCCAATAATTTCTCTACAAAATTATCAAGAGGGCAAAAAGCGGATTTACTTGTTATAACAGATGGTAGTGAAGTTAATACTGCAAACTATGTTCAGAGTTATGCGCTTGCTATTTCAAATCAATGGCTTGCTACAAGTAAATATAAAAAGAATTTGTCAAAACCTCTAATTAATATCGAGAACAGAACCTGGTATAATCCGGATTTAAACTCACATCATTTTATCGTTCCGGGTTCAATTGCAATTACTATGACTTTAATCGGAATATTGCTTACTTCTCTTGTTATTGCCCGTGAATGGGAAAGAGGAACAATGGAAGCCTTGTTATCAACAAAAGTCAGAGCAATTCATATTGTGTTTGGCAAATACATTCCGTATTTTATCTTGGGAATGTTATCAACAGCATTTAATATGTTTCTTTGTGTTTGTATATTTCAGGTGCCGTTCAGGGGCAGTTATTTTATGTTTTTCTTGATTAGCGGAATTTTCTTGTTTACATCACTCGGTATCGGTTTAATGATTTCAACTGCATTGAAAAATCAATTTATGGCGAGTATGGTTTCAATAAGTTTAGGGTTTATGCCTGCTCTGATGCTATCGGGGTTAATGTTTCCGATAAATTCAATGCCGATATTTTTCCAATACTTAACTATGATAATTCCGCCAAGATATTATATTTCATTTATTGAAAGTGAATTTATGGCAGGTGGGGTAAACGAAATCAGGCTGGCAAATGCGTTTTATTTAACTTTATTAGGATTAATTCTGTTTGTCGGAGTTTATAAGAAAACGCAAATGAGGCTTGAAGCTTCTTGTCCTCCCCTTGAGGGAGGACCGAAATCTTTGATTTCGAGGAGGGGTAATGATTAGAGATTTTTTACGCAGAGTTGCGGCACTTATAAAAAAAGAATTTATAACAATTTGGAATGATCCGAAATCTCGAGCCATAATTATTGCAATGCCGTTAATGCAACTTTTGGTGTTTTCAAATGCAGTAACAATGGAAGTTAGAAATATTGATACAGTTGTTTTAGATCGTTGTCAATGCGTTGAATCAAGAGAATTACTTTCAAGGTTTGAAAATTCATCAAGATTTAGAAAATTCTATTATGTTGATAATGAAAAAGAATTTCAGGAAAAACTTGATACTCAAAAAGCACAACTCGGAATAAATATCCCGAATGATTTTGCAAGGGGCATAAAGTCTAAAACAGGTGCAAATGTTCAGATAATATCCGATGGCAGACAAACAAATTCTGCCGCGATAGGAGCAGGATATGCATCGCAAATAATAAATTTGTATAACGCCGAACTATCTAAACTACCCTCGACCCATGAAGGAGATGGGCTGGGGGTGAGGGGTACTACCGATTCCGGAATAGATATTACCGTAAGAAACTGGTTTAACCCTAATCTTGAATACAAATGGTATATTTTAACAATTATTGTTGCAATGCTTTCGCTTGTAACAACTTTAATTCTGACATCTTTATCAATTGCAAGAGAAAGAGAACTCGGCACATTCGACCAGCTTATTGTCAGTCCTCTTTCATCATTTGAAATATTACTCGGTAAGTCAATTCCGCCACTTGTAATTGCAATGACTTTAACAATGGTTATGATTGGAATTGTCATTGTATTTTTTCATGTTCCTTTTGTAGGTTCGATATTTTTATTTCTTATTTCAATATTGATATCACTTTTAGCGATAGTTGGTGTCGGACTTTATATTTCATCAATTTGTAATACGCAGCAACAGGCAATTTTATCTGTTATGACATTTATGATGCCTGCAGTCCTGTTGTCAGGGTTTATTTCACCTATTGAAGATATGCCACTTTGTTTGCAGTATTTAACATACTTAAATCCCGTAAGGTTCTTTATGGTTCTGTCACGCGGAATAATATTAAAAGGTATGGGAATAGAAGATGTCATAACAAATTTAATTCCGCTAATTATAATTGCCTCAATAACCCTAGCCCTTGCAAGTCGAACATTTAAAAGGAAACTGGGATAAATATCAACACACAATTTTTCCCCAAAGTATCAGTTACTTTGAGAATGAATTATCAGTGTAATAACACCGTTGGTAAAAACAGTTGTATCGTGCATTTCAATGCACGATAAGAATATTTTAAATGGTGTTCTTTGATGGGGACTTACAAATATCAAAAGGGAAAATATATCAGTCTGGATATCCCTGAATATAAAATAAAAGGTGATTATTTAATCACGGATATTTCGCACAAAATCACGCAAGCAAAAGAAGCTTGTAGGATGCGTTTATACGCACCAAAATGTTAGGACTATTATTAGGAAAGTAACCGACCAGCAAAACCCCTATAGCGAGTGAGTTTCAGAAAATAAAATTTTGTCTGCGCTTGCAAAATGACAAATATTAATCAAACAACGACAAACATTTATTCTTAATATCAAACGCTATATCACGTGCGTGTTTTTCTTTTATTCCAATGTTTCTAGCTACTGCTAAAATATCATTTAAGCTTGGATTTTTACCCTCGCCATTTATAGTTGTTGCGTGTTCTCCGTTAAAAGATGAACTGTGTGTTAAATCGTATGCAGGCGATAAGTTCCATTCTTTTACGCTTTCATCATACAAAAATGAAAAATTTTTTGAATGGTCATCTCTATTATGCGCAAAAACATTAAAACACATCAACCTGTACAATTGTTCAATATCTTGATAATTTTTGGTTAATTCCAAAGTCAACTTCATCAAAATATTGTAATCAAGATTAGGCAAACGGTGAGTGGTTTCTAAAAGTCCGCTAACCGATACCATATGAACTTTTTTACCATTCCGACGGTCGAATCGTTTTATCCCAAAGTATCCTGAACAAATTTTTGATGGGAATAATTTTGTTTCGCTCATTTTTATGCCGCAATCTTTGGCAACAATAGAGTATTTGTATTCCTGCTCGCCGATATTTTTAGGGTCTTGCGAGGACGGAAATTTTATTATCCAATCTTCATTGTTGATTTTAGTCAGAATCTTTGGTCTTGCACCGCCTGATGAACCGCCGAGTTTAAAAAGTTCATCAAGGTTATCCGAATTTTGCGACTCTAATATTTTTGAACATTCTTGAGCTAATTTATCAAAATCGGATCCTTGTTCTTGTGTTTCAAACTTATGCTCAGGTTGATAAGTTAATGCACCCATACCGCTTTGTTGAACAACAGCAAGACGGTTTAAATTATCAATTTCACTTGGGTTGATATTGTTTTTTAGCAAAAGACGATCAACAAGCAATCTTCCCCAGCCATCCGGCAAACTATCGTTAAATACACCAAATAATCCGTCAAACGGCTCAAATTTTGGCAAATATACTTTTTTCTGTAACGGTAATGAAAACGGTGAAATACTAAAACCTGTGACAAGCCATTCACTATCGTATTCAAAAGCCACAAGCCTATCCGGAGTTTTTGCCAAAGTTCCTACTAATTCATCATTATAAAAAACTTTAAGGTACTTGTAATTATCCATTTACCCCTCCATTGATTACCTCGTTGATTGAATTGTAAGTTTTTTGTGTAAATAGGTTTTCAAACTCATTATCTAAATCAAGAGCAATAGCAATTTTAATAAATGATTGCAAAGAAATTTCATACTTTGTTTCAAATCTTTTAATGCTGCCAAGACTAACTCCGGATTTTTGCGCTAAAACTTCTTGCGAAATTTTTAGATTTTTACGGTGTTCTTTAATTTTATCTGCAAAACTTTTAGCAATTTCATTGGGAGTTTTTTGGTTTAAAAATGAACTATTCATAGATAATATATTAACCAATTTTGCTAAAAATGTCAATATATAGATAATATATTATCTAATCTAAACACACATCAAAGTTTTATTATGATGTATTTTTATCAACTTTTGACAAATTTTTGCGGAGAAAAATTTTGTATGCCTTCTATAATATAACTTCTCTATGGTTATGGTTTTTCGGACACTTTTGAAATCGGTTTTTGCTATTCTTAATCGCGGTGTTTGGCTTTGTGTTTGAGTTTTACCCGCTTCCCCAAGTCTGAGAGTCGGGAAGTTTCCCTATTATATTTGAATTACATCCGAGTGCAAAAAGCGGACTTTTTGTAAAATATGCCGTTTGAAATTTATATGAAACTCGGAAGAACCCCGCAACTTGTGCCTTTTAGATTTTTAATTATTTTGCATAATTCTACGATATTTACCCCTAAGTCGGAAGTTAATTTATTCAGGGGGAAATCCTTCCCTGACTTTATTTGATAAAGATTTTAACGAAATAAATTTCAAAACTTTAAAACGACTTTTCTAAAACCAAGTGTAAAAAATATCGGATTAATTTTACCCCTTAAAGCAGGAAGCAGAATTGAGAGAAAAAACAGATTATTACAAAAACATGAATTCAAACTGTGTTTAAATTGCGTTTAAAAGATGTTCAAAAGCAGTTTTATAAAATTTTCTGCTTAATATTCAGATATAATCGAACACAAAACAACACATTTCCCCCTCAAACACTTCCATTTTGAAAGAAAGCAGTCTAACATACAGTAGCTGTAATAATAAATAAGGATACGGTATGGCAGACATTAATAATAACAATATTTGGATTGATGTTGAAACACTCGCGAAATTGAAAAACATTACTCGTCGAGCTGTTCGGCTTGCTCTTAATCAGAATAAATATGAATACAAAGTTGAAAATATCAGAGGCGGAAAAACATACAAAATTAAGTTATCAACTTTGGAAGCAGAGCTTCAGCTTAAATATTTTCAAGAATATTATGACGATTATAAAACGTGTAAGAATGAAGTTATTGAACTATCTAATCTCAACATCAAACAAGAAAAACTTATATCTGAAAACCAAAGAAAAATCGCTCTTGCAAAATATGACCTGATTTATGCTTGGCTTAATTTTAGAAAAGAGTATAAAAGAGATAAGCTCAAAACCAACGGGAATATTCCAGATAAAGAATTCCTGCAATTATATAATACGGGAATGTTTCAGGAAGAGATTTTTAAAATCTTGGGCAAAGTTTCAATCGGCTCACTTTATCGCTGGCGTGCGTTATTAGATTATAACAAGGATTGGACTGCGTTAGTCGGGCAATATAAATATTCAACAAGAAAAGAATACCGCACAACATTAAATGAAGAGCAGATTAAAATATTTATACAGATTTTGTTATCCCCGAGTGCTTTTTCAATAGGCAAAGCAATTTCATTAACCAAGCACATTTTAAAAGAACGTGGGCAAGAAATTTTACCTAAAGATATTACTTTTAGAAGATATGCTGAATGGTTTAGAGATAACAATTTTGACAAATGGACCCTTGCACGTGACGGCGAAAAAGCATTAAAAGATAAAGTGAGCCCGTTTATAGTCAGAAATGCAGCACTTTTAAAGGCAGGGCAAGTGCTTGTGGCAGACGGCCATACGCTAAATTTTCAAGTAATAAACCCATTTACAGGCAAACCCTGCCGAGCAACTCTGCTCGGATTTTTGGATTGGAAATCTGGCGGTCTTGTTGGGTACGACATTATGCTAGAAGAGTGTACGCAAAATATCGCGTCGGCTTTAAGGAACGCGATTTTAAAAATGGATCATATTCCTGAATACGTTTACCAAGATAACGGCAGAGCGTTTAAAAGCAAATTCTTCAATGGGGATAAAAAGTTTGAGGAATTAGGGTTTACAGGAGTCTACAATAAACTCGGAATAAAGCCAGTCTATGCCACTCCATACAACGCTCGAGCAAAAGTCATCGAGCGTTTCTTTTTGGATTTTCAGGAAAGTTTTGAAAAGCTAATTCCAAGCTATATCGGCACAAGCATTGAAAACAAGCCGGCATATTTGATGCGAAACGAAAAATTGCACAAAAACATCCACGAAAAATTTGGCTTCACTCCAACGATAGAACAGGCTCTTAAAATGATAGAAAAATGGCTTGAATTTAAGCATTCTCAGCCTTGTCCAAATGCTAAAGATAAAACAATTCAAGAAGTTTTAAACGAAATCGAAAAGCAAAATATTGATGAAAACTCGCTTGATGATTTGATGATGGCACAAGAGATAAAATCAATCGGCAGAAACGGAATAAGATTTTTGAAAGCAGATTATTTTGACGAAGCACTATATGGTATCAAAGAAAAAACGGTCATAAAATACAGTCTGTTTGACCTTTCTTACATCAAAGTTTATTCGATGAAAGGTGAATTTATTTGTAAGGCAAACCGCATAACAGAAACCCACCCGCTTGCTTATCAAATGGGCGATATTAAAGACATTGAGGACTATAAGCAAAAAATTGAAAAGCAGCAAAAGCTCCGCAGGAAAACGATTAAAGCAGTTCGCGAGCATTTTAATTTAGAGGATATGGATTATCTTGAAAAAGAGCTGATGCAAAATATCCGCTTACCTGAGCCCGAGCCGATTAAAGAAATAACAGTTCAACCAGAACCAAAGCCAAAGCAAGATTTTGAGCCAAAAGTTAAAACCTCAATTGTTGCAAGGCCGATATTTAAAAGTGCCTATGAACGTTACGAATGGCATATGCAAAACGGCTGCATCTGCCAAGAGGACAGAACGTGGCTAACTAATTACATAAAATCAGACGAATATAAAGAAATATACGGAAAGGAGCAGTAATGAAGAAAGTCTTCGTAAAAACAAAAAATGTAAAACAGCTAATCTCGATGATGAACCGACTGCGAGAAAGAGAAGACGGAGTCCCAGGTATGGGACTTGTTTATGGCGAGCCGGGGCTTGGCAAAACATACGCAATTACCTGGTGGGCGGCACAAAATGATGCAATACTAATCAGGAGTGCGAACCTTATGTCCGCGAGGTGGTTACTTGAAGAGATGGTTGAAGAGCTAGGGGAGATTCCTTATAACAAGTTCTCGGATATCTTCAATCAAGTGGTGGCACAATTAATTAAAACCCCAAGAACCATTATTGTAGATGAAACTGACTACTTGACTATTGATTCTCGGGCGGTTGAAACTTTAAGGGACATTCACGATAAAACGAATGTCCCTATTGTTTTAGTCGGAATGGGTACGGCAAATAAAAGACTCCAACGACACAAACATTTATATGACAGGTTGTTGGAAATTATAAAATTTGAGCCGTTCTCAAAACAAGATATAACTTCAATAATCGACCAATTATCAGAAGTTCCGTTTACGGATTGTGCCAAAAAACTTTTATATACTCGCACAAATCGATTCAGGCAATTGGTAAAAACTATCAGTAAAGCGGAACAGGTCGCAAAATCAAACGGAATAAAAGAAATTGACGAAATTACATTGAAGGAGGTGTTAAAAAATGACGATGCTGACGCAGAAGAAATTGAACTTGCAAATGAAAATTCTTAAAATAGCGAAGGGGCTTAATAAATTTACTCTGTCTGACATTCTTCCAATGCTTGAAGAAAATGAAAAAACAATTCAAAAAGCACTTAACGATTTAGAGTTTTTAAATCAAATTAAAAAGATATCAAATACAGAATATCTATATACGAATTTTAAAAAGCGTGTAAATAAACCAGTCCCCACAAGTAAAAACAGTGATTCTGATATTTGGCTCACAATACCCGAAGTTGCTCGACTGCTGAATATTCAGGAAGAAACAGTTAAAAGGAACTGCCTTAAAGGAAATTATGTTGTTAAACCAAATAAAGAGCCTGATTTAGAGGGGAAATATTTAATCAAACGCTCGTCATTGAAACTCTACGATTTTTTAGAAGATTCCGAACGGCATGCAATGGATAAAGAGGTCAAAAAACTTTTCCACAATAAAGAGGAAGAACGTTTGTATGTTGTGGCATCGGACAGGGGCAAAGAATTTATATATAGATACCTGAAACTTTTTAAACTTACAGAGGGTATGAATTGTAGAGAGCTGCGGAGCTTTTTAGAAATAATTCCGCTAAAAAATCCGAAACTAAAGGTTTCTTATGCTGCGTTCCATTCAAAACGCAAAAAGTACCAAACAGAAGGTATGCTTGGGATATTTCCTAAATATTTTATGCAGGATAATAAAAACGAAGAACCCGAAGTCCGCAGGAATTTAAACCGCCTGCCGAAAGTTTACAATCTTGCGACAACCGAACAAATCGAGATTATTTATAAATGCTTCTGTTTTGGAATACCGGCTTCGCAAACCGCAAAAATAGCGAATATGGGAAACACGACAACCGAGACTTTTTATCAGTATATTCGAGCAAAAATTTTTGACAAACAATATCAGGAACTGTCGGCACATTTTGACTCTGATCCTCAAATCCCGCAAGCCAGGTTTTTTATGAACGATGTTTCTATATACTTGTATTGTTATAACAATAAGGTTTTTATTGCACATAAACCCCTAAAATCAAAGTTACCTCAACGACGTCAGCAGCCTGATGAAGTCAAAGAAGCACGCAGAATGTATAATATTCTTTATCGCAAAAAGTTTATGGCAAGTATGCGAAAATACCTCGACCACCACCTTTCTGTATTTTTATGGAAAGAACTCAACCCCAACTTTGAAGATCAACTGAATTTGATTTATGAGATGATACATATTTAAAGTTAAGATGGCATTCAATTGATATTAAACATTATTAAAAAGTTGATAATTATAAAATCTATGTAATTATAAAATTGGTATAATGCTTGTAAACAGGCTGTTTTAGATTTTTTGGTATTGACAAAATGTTATTATTGAGTTAAAATGTAAATAAAATAACAAAATGAGGTTATTATAACATGATACATAATTTCACTGTTGAAAATTTTTATAGTATAAATGAAGAACAAGAATTAGACTTTACTTCTACAAAGAAATATTCTAGTAGTTTTACTGAGTATGAAGATAAATTTATTAGCAATGTAAATTGTTTTATTGGTGCAAATGCTTCAGGTAAAACCAATGTTTTCAAAGCACTTCATTTTCTACTTTGGTATGCTCAAATGTCATATTATGATATGGTTGGCAGTTATGAAGCATTGTTTGATCAACATAAACTAAATAAAAATAAAGATACAAAATTTTCTTTAACCTTTGATAATAATAATAAATTATATAAATATGAGTTAGTTTTATCTCCAAAAGAAATCCTAGCAGAAACACTCTCAACAAAAGCTGAAAAAGGATATTCTTATCTTTATAAACTGAAAAGTAGTAATGGAAATATAGAAATTACATACAATAGGTATAATGATTTATCTAAAATAAACTCTAATGAAGAAAACAGATTTAAACTTAAGAAAAATGTAACCTTTTTATCTTTCTTATTAGGTACAGGATACCTTGAAAAATTAGGCTTAAAAGAAATTACAAGTAGTATTTTTAGTAATGTTTCAAATGTAGATTCAAGAAGCTATGATCACGTTTCTGAATCTGTATATTTATCAAGAGCACTAGAGAAATCTGAATTTAAAAATGATTTAATTCCTTATTTAAGGAGTTTTGATTTTGGTATCGAAGATTTTGCTCAGGATGAATCATTTAAAATACAATTTGATAATGGCACAACACAACAAATTATAGGTTTTAAACATTCAAATAATGGGCAAAGTTTCTCTTTATCTGCTATAGATGAATCGGCTGGTACTGTTAAGGGAACATTTTTGCTTTTAAATCTAATTAAAGTTTTATCAAAAGGTGGAATTGCTATTATAGATGAAATAGATGCAAGATTACACTATGATATAGCAAGAAAACTTATAAGTCTTTTTACAAATAAAGAAACAAATAAACATAATGCACAGTTATTTTTCTCAACTCATCAACCTTTATTTTTAAATGATAGAGATAAAAAACAGATATTCTTGTGTGAAAAAGAAGATTATCTAAATACAGAAGTTTATAGACTTGATGAAATCGAAGGAGTAAGGAATACCGAAAATTTCTTTGAGAAATATCTATCCGGCACCTATGGTGCAACACCAAGAATTGGGGATTTGTAGGGAATGGCAAAAAAGAAAAGAAACAAAAAACAATCAGTTTTTATAGCTCTGGAAGGAAAGAGAGAACGGACTTTTCTATATTTTCTACAAAGCATTTTTGATTCTGAAAAAAGAATTAATTTAAATATTCACCCTGATTTAGGTGGAACTTCAAATGCAATTTTAGCCAGGGCATTAAAAGCACCAGGGTTTGATAAAATATATGCATGGTTTGATGAAGATGACAAACTTGATACGGATTGGAAAAGTGAATTGGGTAAAAGGTGGAAAGTTACTATTGATGCTAGCGTTCCAGATAAAGGATTGCAAGATTTAAATACAGAAAATCGAAAACCGACAATAATAGTCTCGAATCCTTTAAGTATTGAAGGTCTTTTAATCAGACTTTTCGAACACAAGATCCCGAATTTTAAAGAACCTTTATTTGAAGAAGATAATTTAGACAAAAATAAAAAGATGATTAAATCAGCATTAAAAGGGATATTTGGTAAAAAGGATGAAACTGAATTCTACAAAGAAAATTTATCAAAAGAATATATTTTAAAGAAGGCTGAGGATATTGAAGAGCTAAGGCTTCTTCTGTCAATTTTTGATATAACAATATAGTTATAAATGGGATGATTAAATGACTGAAATTCAGGTTTTAAAAGGCGATATAACAAAGTTAGAAGTTGATGCAATAGTTAATGCCGCAAATACAAGTTTATTAGGTGGCGGCGGAGTTGATGGTGCCATTCATTGCTGCAGGACCTAAACTTCTGGAAGAATGCAGAACTTTAAACGGTTGTGAAATAGGACAGTCAAAAATTACAAAGGGTTATAATTTGCCTGCAAAATATGTAATTCACACTGTCGGCCCAGTCTGGCATGGCGGCAATAAAAACGAAAGAGAACTTTTGAAATCTTGTTATGAAAAAACTTTAACTCTTGCAAAAGAAAACGGAATCAAAACAATCGCATTCCCTGCTATCTCCTGCGGAGTTTATCGTTTCCCGTTAGAAGAAGCCTGCAAAATTGCGACAGAAACCGTTAAAAATTTTATTGTTAATAATAATTGCCTTGAAAAAGTTATTTTTATTGACATAAACGATGCAATTATTGAAATTTATAAAAGGATTTTGAATTAAAAACAATGTGTCCGTATTTGACACAAGAAAGAACTAATATATTATTGTGATAATATAAAACTACCGGAGGCATTATGGGAAATAATGAAGAAATATATCACTGTAATAGTGAGATAGAGGATGAAAACTTAATAAGACAAAATAGTATAATTAAGTTAATGTATATGATAGATAGACCTCAACCAACGGAATTCTTTATTAGAGTTCGACAAATGGTGGGACATGCTCTTCAACAAGAGATGAATAGATTCAAAGAAGCTCAATGGCAAAAAGGAGCTCATTGGATTAAAGCAGAATGGACTTATCCTTGTTTTGAGCACCTAACCTTTGCTTATAAAAATCAAATTTTCTGTGTACTAATCGATATAATAGATGAATATTCTAAAAAATCTTTTTTACCGAACAGGTATAAAAAGAATCTCATTGATAATTGCATAAAAAATAATTTAATACCGTGTCTATACAAAGTATCTGTTAAAGATCCTACAAATCCTATATTTAATACGATAAAGCCAGTATCAGAGGGCTGGAATTTATACCATGCAATATCAAATGAAAAAGTAATTCCAGAGGAACTTGTGTCAAATAAAAAAATTGAAATGTCTGATTGGGAACTTTATGATTTTGCTATTCAAGTAATTAGAACTTATATTACAAATAACCTTCATTGCAAAGTGTTATCTTATCAAAATGTCCCAGAAATTGATCCTCAAATATGGTTTGAAGATACAAATCACAATGAATGCTATGTGGTTGTAAGATATACAATTGGCTCAGAAAAAGTTGAAATGCCACAAGATATAAATTCAATACAATTAAGTTTACCTGGATATAATGGATATTTTGCAGGTGTAGGATTTAAGCCAGATAAATATTTTGATAAGAAATTATATCGTGGTCAAGGTTCAAATGTTTATTTCGACAAACTTATTGAGTTATGATGAAAGAAGGAGTATATATGAATTGGATTATAAATATTTCAAATTTTATAAGTGAAAATAAAATTAATGTTTTTATTGACGTAATTATGCATATAACAATTATTTTTGGAACATTATGGGCGATATTTGCTTTTAAATACAAATATGATGCAAACGTAAGAGCGTTATATATTGAAAATTCAAGAAAAATGGAAAACCTATTCGCAGAATTTTTTCAAACAGGCAATGTAACACCTGAAACTCAAAATATCGTATTTGAAGCATACAGAGAGGCAACTCTATATTTGCATAAAGATATTGTTAAAATAATTAGTGATATAAAAGAATGCATTATAAAAATGGATGTTCTTAAAATGCGACTTGAACCTACAATAGATGATAATGAACGAAAAAGAATTTGTGATGAATTGTATGAATTAGATTTAAAAATGTCAGACTATAGTGCAAAATTAACAAAGTCCTATCGCAAACATATACTAAACGATGGTATAAATTTGGAAGAATTAAAAGAAAAATTAAAAAGTTTTTCTAAAAATAAGCCCTTAATATCAGAGAATAAATCGAATTCAAAATAAAAAATACATTATACTTTATTATGACTATTTTAGACAGATTAGCAAAATCAAAATTTAGGAGTAGATTTAAGCTTCGCGCAAAAGAGCTTGAATATATCAAAGACAAAGGTCTTGATAAAATCAAGAGCCACGCAGAAGATTTTATTAGGGATAGAGTAGCTCCGGCAGAGCCTGTTAATGATGGTAAACAAACTCCAATGCGTGGTCATCCTGTGTTTATTGCTCAACACGCAACCGCCACCTGCTGCCGCGGCTGTATCGAAAAATGGCACAAATTCCCCCAATACAGGGAACTAACAAAATCAGAACAAGAATATCTTGTTTCAGTAATTATGGAATGGATAAACCGACAGATAAAAGGAAATATAACTAATGAATGACAAAATAGAAAAATTAACATATCATACAGGCAGTTTAAAGGATATTCATAAAATGTGGATATGCCATATTAAAGTAGGTATAAATGAAACAATTAAAAACTTAAAAAACTCCTATCTTAAAACAACAACCGAATGTATTCAAATACCTGATAGCGTCTTTAAATATTATCCTTTTCAATTTGAAAAAATTTTTAATGAAATCAGAAAAATATGTATTGTCGGGTTGTATCACACTTGGGAACGAAACATAAAAGAATTACTAATTTTTGGAAGCACCCCTAAAGATAAACAAACAAGAATTATAGATAAATTCGGAATAGAAAAATTAATTAAAATCTTTGAAGCTGACCCTTTTGCTAATGATGATTTCAAACAAACATTTAGTTACTTGAAAAAATATTCTCTATTAAATAATGCAATCAAACACGGCCCCGGGAAATCATATAAAGAATTACATGATAACTATACAGAATTTTTCTATAACGATGATGAAATAGATGAATTAAGCGATGAAGAATTAATGGAAAGATGTGCTACAGAACCTGTCGTAACCGAAGAACACATAGAAGAATTATATAAAAACTTAATAAAATTTTGGGACAATGTTCCCTATGAATTAGAAATCAAAATAGAATTACTTGAGAGACTAAGTAAAAGTCGTTAAAATATGTTCAAATCCATGTTTGTGATACCCTAAAAGAAAAGGAGTGGAGTATGATTGCAGATATAGAAAAATTTGGTTTATTATGGACGACACGAGATGCAAAAACTAACACATTATATACTGTAAAAGATGATAGTTTATATAATTCTTGTAAATTGTGGTTTATGCTTGTCCAGGATAGAAATAACAAAACACAGTATTTAGCTTTTCATAACACTTCAAAAATCAAAGATCAAATTATAACACATATCAGAACTTCTACATACTCACATAAACAAAAATTATATGAAGTTGATAATATTAGTTTGAACAAAAATCCAGATATGCCGGAACATTCAAGAAAAGACTATGATACAATTTTTGATGATAAAAATTTATATGCTATTCCTGAACAATATATAGATATTATTGGAAATATAGATCCTAATATGGTTAAATATGTAGAAAAATTTAAAGAAGGAAATAAATTAAAACAACAAGATAGTTTTTTGCTTTCTATTACTGCAGATAAAGTAGAATCAACTGATGAAGGATTCACTATGGATAATTTAAGTCTTGGTGATAATTTTAAACCTATTGATGTATATTTTCAGGCTGCAGATGGTAATATAGTTTCTCGGAATCGCATTAAAGGCGAAAAGAAAATTTCTAATCAAACAATGCCACGTATTGCTTTTCAAATTTTTGAAAAACAAATATCAAACATGTCTTTAGGAGATAAGGAAAATTTCCCTATTTGTAGATATTCTTTGAATAGTGATGCCATATGCGGGATTTATTCAAGTGTAGAAGAATTTAGAAAACATCGAAAAACATTAGAGTATATGCAATATAAATATGACAATAATAAACAGTTTGTTATCTATTGTTGGAATATTTTTTCTACAATCATTTTTGTCCAAGAATGCCTAAAACGCTTTGGCAATCAGGGTGATAAATTCGTTCTTAATTATACAAAAAAAGATAAAAATGAAATAGAATTAGAAAAAAAAGAATCTTTAATACAGGAGGATTATACTATGAAAAATACGGCCAGGAATTTAGTTCTATACGGGCCTCCAGGGACAGGTAAAACTTATAGTATAAAAGAATATATTGATAGTATTTTAGGTGATAATCCAGGTTTAAAAGCAGATAATGAAGATCAAAGAATTTCTGATGTTGTCAAATCACTAAATTGGTATTCGGCCGTTGCATTATCAATGTATAGAAATGGCAAAAATAACAAATATAAAGTTGCTAATATGCAGCACCAGAAACTTATTAAAGCTTTCGCCCAAACAAAAGATAACAATAACTTAAGAGCCATAATTTGGGGACAGCTTCAAACTCATACCGCAACATCTTCTAGCACTGTTAATTATGGTAGAAGAATGGCTCCGTTTATTTTTGATAAAACAGAAGATTCTGATTGGTATTTAACTGAAGAAGGCATTAAATTTGTTGAAGAAAATTTATCAGAACAGTTAGAATTACTAGACGCAAAAAATAAAACAAGAGAAAAAGAAGATTTTTATAAATTTATTACATTCCATCAATCATACTCTTATGAAGAATTTGTCGAAGGAATTAAACCTGTTATAAGTGACGATGAAGAATATAATACAATATCGTATGAATACAATAAAGGAATTTTCAAAGAAATTTGTCAAAAAGCAAATTCTGATCCTAATAATAAATATCTTTTGATAATTGATGAAATAAACCGAGGTAATATATCAAAGATTTTTGGTGAATTAATCACATTGATTGAAACGGATAAACGTGTTACCCCAAATGGCGATATAAATTTTGAAAATACTAAAATTGAAGAAGATCAGTTATTGGTAACTTTGCCTTACACTAAATCAAAATTTGGCGTTCCAAGTAACTTATACATTTTAGGTACAATGAATACATCCGATCGCTCTATTGCTTCTATTGATATCGCGTTAAGACGTAGATTTATATTCAAGGAAATTATGCCAAATGTTAATTTAGTTCCTGATGTAGAAGTATTTGGTATTGAATTACGAAAAATATTCACAACTTTAAATGAGAGAATTTCTATTTTATTGGATAGAGATCACCAAATTGGTCATAGTTATTTCATGAAATTAGAAAACAGTTCCGATTATGATTCCGATTTTAAACGTGTTTGGTATGATTGCGTAATGCCACTATTAAATGAATATTTCTATGGTGACTGGGAAAAACTTTGTGCACTGCTAGGAGATTTTCAACCGGAAGGCAAGTCATTTATTAAAAAAATAAACAACGTAAAATTTGCAAATAGTTATTCTTGTGATGAAGATGAAACATATGATTTTGTCTCAGAAGCAAATATCAATTTTGAAGAAGCGATAAAAAATGCTTTTAAAAATATTTAATTAAGGATTAACAAATGGCAGAACCTATTGTTATTAAAGAATATTCAAAAAATATCAAACTAGAAGATTGCGAATTGGGTAAGTTGCATCATTATTTGGAATGCCAACACTTAGATTCTGCTTTGAAAGTTACTCCTAGTGGTATAGAAACAACTTCTTGGGTTGGTGTTATAAAATACAAAAATACTCATTTTCAAATTTTACCAAAACTTATTTATACAAAAGAGTATAACGAAGATTACGACGAAAAAACAAAAGAAGAAACAAAATCAAATATTCTTAAAAATTTGATTTTTATGCTTTCTTACACAAAAAAGTTAGACATAAAGACAAGTAATGAAGCAAGATTATCTACCGCAAAGAATCCTTTTATTGAAATACTTATAAGAGAATATGCTAAATCGCTTTTTGAATGTTTAAAACGCTTAACCCCTAAAAAATATGTTAGAGAAGAAGACAACCTAAACTATTTAAAAGGAAAAATAAAATTTACTGAAAATATTCGCTACAATAGTTCAAATCAAGCAAAATTCTATTGCGAATATGATGAATTTTCAGAAAACAATATTTTGAATCAGTTGTTTTTGTTTGTTTCTACTTGTCTATACAATATTTCAAACGACAGTTATAACAAGAAAACTCTAAAATTTATAATGAACTATTATTCGGATATCAAATTGGTTCGTTTTGATAGGTTCAAAGCTGAAAAAATAAAGTTATCTCGTAACCAAGAATTATTTAAGAAACCATTTAATTTAGCAAAAATGTTTGTTGAAAAAACAAGTGTCGATTTATCTAAAAACAAGTTTGAAAATATTACTCTAATCTGGGATATGAATAAATTATTTGAAGAATTTGTTTTTGAAATAATGAAAAAGAACGAATCAGAGTTTGGATGGACATTTACAGCGCAAAAAGGCAAACGTTTATTAGCCGGTGATGATAATAAAAAGAGAAATACCTATGTGGATATTTATGCAGAGAATGACAAGGATAAAATTATTTTGGATACCAAATATAAAATATTTACAGGAACAGATGATTTTTCAAATGCAGATGTTTTCCAAGTTTCAACATATTGTTTATTGCATAATGCAGACAAAGCAGTTCTTATATATCCAAGATGGAATAAAGAAGTTCCAAATGTACCAAGTTTTAAATTAAATACTGATGAAAAAGATATAAAAATTAATTTTAAAACTATAGATTTATGTTATACGAATTTAAAACAACATTTAGAAGAAATTAGGGATGATATCAAAGAAATTTTAAAAGTTGCTTAAAGGTGTTCGATATACCAATTAGAATTTCCAAAATGATTAAAATTCCAATGAAGTTCAAAATAAAAATTAAACTCCAATGAATTGTCGTCTTTGAAGTTCCAAGAATATTTATTTAATTGTGTTTTGCGGTAACTTTCAAACGCCTCCTGAATTTCTTTGGCAAACTTTATCCTGAATTCAGAATACGGAATATCAAGTGTTTCTTTAGTCAATTTATTTTTCAAAATCATCTTCAAACCCTCTAATGTTATCAAGCTCTATGTTATAGCGTTTGCCGTTTTTATCAACACAAGTTGCAAAATCTACTGTTTTATCGGCAAACTTGTTTTCCCATAAGCAAATCAGTAGTCCGATTTCTTGTGTTTTAAGATTTAAAATCTTTGTCCCATATAATTTATAATCTTTTTCAACCATAATTTATCCTTTCGTTATTTTAATATCTGCGTATATCTCATCAGGTTTTTCAGGATCAATCAAAAAATCTTTATCAAACACATATCTTTCGCCATCCGGTGCAACGCAGCCGACAATATTATGCTCGCCAAAGCAAACAACCGTAAAATATTCGCTATCTTTTTCAAACCAGCCTTTAAGCTTTTTTAATCTGTATTTTTTACCGATTTCAATCATTGTATGCTCCTTTCAAGCTACACCATTCATCGCTCTTTCAGGAGCAAACATCAACTTAAAATCCAGAAAACGTATCATTCAGACACATTTGGGACTTGATGTTTCTGCGAAACAGAGTTATCCTGTGTGTACCAAAACTTTATTTACCCTGAGGTTAGTTATGAAAAAACAAACATTGGCACAAGATGCCTTTAAACTTTATGCTGAAAATTTTATGTCGTTAGAAGATATCGCGATGAAGCTTCATTTGAACGAAAGAACGCTCCGCCGATGGAAAAAGTCTGATAATTGGGAAACCAAAAGAGCGGAATATCTTCGCACAAAAACGACCTTGCACTCGGATTTATATGATTTTACCCGAAGTTTGATAAATTCTATCGAAAAGGATATGGAGAAGAACGGTAAAGTCGAGCCTGCAAGATATTATGCCGTTACTAAAATGCTGAAATTGATTGGTCCGGTTAAATCTTATGAGGATGAAGTGTTAAACGAAAAACAAAAAACTAAAGAGGAAAAGCCGAAAGGTTTAACACCTGATGTTATACGAGAAATTGAGGAACAAATTCTCGGCATAACACACGAAGAAATTTGTGAACACGATTTGAACACCGATTAAACACCTTTTAAACGGCATTTAAATTTTCAACTTCTTTTTCGTGGTCTATAAAAAATGCATTTAAAACATCAGCATCATTTCTTAAGTGCTTAACTACCGGCGCAAGATTATAGCACTCTTCAATCTCCGGCTGATTTGCGACAAAAAAATCAATAACAACAGCTGTGTTATAAATATTCTCCGCCCATTTGCTTAACTGCTTAAACTCCTTTGGAGTAATATTCAATCCAGTTTTTTCCATACTTAAACCTCCTTTGACACACAACATTAGCGTGAAAGTATGTAAAAAGCATTTAAATATTTACATAGCAACACAAATATTATTTACGGTAACCTTTACAGTAACCTTTTGAGTAACTATGTTTTTGATACAATTAAACAAAATAAGGATTTAAAAATGGTTTTAAGAACTGGTTTTGCAAGATTCCCATCAACAGATTATAAAACTACAAATCATATTATCGCATACCTTGATATACTGGGTGCAACAAACAAGATATGTAACGACAATGATTTTAGCTTTCTAAATCACTTAAATATGTTTATGGAGGATGCTATTGAAGAATCAGGAGGAGGCATTTTCCCCCATAAAGAAAAAATGTTTATAAAAATATTCTCTGACAATATATTGTTAGCTATTGAATTAAAAGAAAATGACGAGCGAAGAGATGATAAAATTGCGACATTATTTAATACTGTGGCAAATATTTATAATGAAATTTTGCGTTATGGTTATTTAATGCGTGGAGCAATTGTAGAAGGAGAATTTTTCCATAATGATAAGATTGTATACGGCAAAGCCCTGGTTGAAGCTGTACATTTAGAAGAAAAAGTAGCAAATGTGCCAAGAATTCTTGTTATAACAAAAGTTACAGAGCCAAACAATAGTTATTATCTTATGCAAGATGAAGATAACGAATTCTTTTTAAATATTTTTCATTTATGTGATACTTTTGATGATGTGGCATTTAAAATTCGCCTTTTAGACATGATTAGAAAGCAAAAAAATGATGAAAAAATTAAATCTAAGATAATGTGGATGATAAATTATTTTAATTCATGGTTTACAAAATATGAATACAGATTGTTAAATCAGCAAAAAATTACTGATGAAGAAGTTGCTGAAGCTTTGAAATAAAAGTTATTAATATCTCATATTTATTATTTCTTTAAGATATGAAATAACTTCCTGACAAATTTCATCATTTATTTTTACATCATCTCGCAAACACAATTTTGCATGTACTAAATTACGCTTATCCTTTATAGAGTTGGCATTATTTTTCATTTCTTGCATCCATGGAGGAGTACTAATTTTTGCTACTTTACTAATATAATAATCTAGCCCCATTTTTCGTTTACTACCATCTTTTGCAACAAATTCGTCTCGATTCAACCAATTTTCTTCTGGCTGTATTTCATTTAACCAATCAAGAATAAATGCTTCCAAAACAGAACCACACAAAATAAGAGTAGCTTTATATGCTTTTGCTTTATAACAAGCATTTATTTCATTTAAATCTTCTTCTAATATTTTACTAAGTGTTTCATCTTTTGTACTTTTAGCTTTAGAAATTAATTCTGCATCTAGTATATCTTCTAATTTTTCTTTTTTATCAAATTGATTATTAGCTACAATACTTTGAATTACGCTAAAATCTTGGATTTTATTATTTTCTAATTTAAATAAATTTTTATAATAGTCTTGCTCTTTTTTATTTGGAATAATTACTTTAGTCTCTAACAAATCATTTTTTGAAATAAATCGTTGGGCAACACCTTTTGATATAAATTGTGCAATATTTTGGTATGTTTCACTTCTAAAATATAAATATAAATATTCTGGTGAATAATTTTTATCTTTAGCTCTTATAACAAAATCATTTGGTCCTGCATATATTTTTGTTTTTGGCTCTTCGGCAATTAAATAGACATTAAAGCCACCATAAGGCTTTGCTAGGATATCACCTTTCTTGAGTATTGTATCTGTTATAGGACCTAAGGAAAGATTTTCTTCTTCTAGTGGGTATCTAAAGTCATTCGCCCTTAATGTTGAAACTTTTTCATCTTTATTTTTAGTAGTATCTACCTTTGGTCTTATTACCTCTGCACATTCACCTAAGGTAATCGTATTTTCATTCATTAATAATTCTTGAAGTTTGAAGTAGTCTTTTGAATATCTGTCAGGGGACAAATTATCAATTTCTAAATCTTTATATAATATTTCGTTAAATTCACAATAGCGATTGTCGTCCGGTTTGATATTGTTATTAATATAATTTTCTACTTCACTTAAGTATAACTCATATTTTTGTGGATATGACTCTGGTAACTCTAAGCATGGATTTTTAAATGAATATTTATAACCAATTAGTTTAATAGACTCTTTGTATATTGCAATTTTTATTTTATCTGGCTGTTTTTTGGAAAAGATATAAAGATTTAATTTTACACCAGTTTGTGGTAAAAAATTCGCCAAATCAATAATGGCATTTAGATAATATTTACTAAAAAGTTGTTCTCGGTATTCTTTGTATTCCCTGTTAACACCAAAAGAACTTAGTTCAATAAAATATTCATATTCTTTATTTGATTCTACAATTTCCTGTAGCCAAGTATCACAACTTGACTTTATTCTTAAAGGAGTTTTTATTCTCTTATCAAGTAAATTTTTTATATGTATCGTATTATTCATACTTACTAACCCCTTTTTAATATTTAGTAAAACTTTGTATTCCTATATGCTTATTTTGATTAATGGATTGATATGATTTTATCATGAAAATGTTTAATTTATTTAGAATGGAGAGGTTCCGATAATTTGCCTTATGAGAAGGTGGGCAAAAATGAACCTGTATGTATAGCAGACGAAGTCCCGTTTGAAATCCCGGATTCTTGGGAATGGGTAAGATTGGGTAGTGTACTTAATGTAAAAGGGGGTAAACGACTTCCAAAAGAACATAATCTAATAGATACCCCAACTAATCATATCTATATAAGAGTTACAGATATGAAAAATCATACAATATCCTCTGAAAAACTAAAATATATAACGGAAGATACTTTTCAATTAATAAAAAATTACATAATAAACAAAGATGACTTATATTTAACAATTGCAGGCACCATTGGAAATGTAGGAATGGTTCCAGATAAATTTGATGGTATGAACCTTACAGAAAATGCGGTCAAATTGACAGATATAAAAATTAATAAATACTATTTACTTCATATTATCTGCTCCAACTATATACAGAACCAATTTGTAGATAAAACAAATAAAGTGGCACAACCTAAGTTAGCAATTGAACGTATATTAACCACATTATTTCCACTTCCTCCTCTATCAGAGCAGCAACGTATAGTAGATAAACTAAAAGAACTTGAACCATATATCAATGATTATGACAAAGCCTATGAAAAAATAGAAAAATTAAATACAGATTTTCCTGACTTATTAAAGAAATCAATATTGCAAGAAGCTGTACAAGGTAAACTTGTTCCACAAGATCCGACAGACGAACCTGCAAGTGTTCTTATAGAGCAAATCCGAAAAGAAAAAGAACAACTTATTAAAGACAAAAAAATCAAAAAAGATAAGAACGAATCCTACATATTTAGAAGGGATAATTCTCATTATGAGAAGATAGGCAAAGAAGAACGCTGTATAGATGATGAAATTCCATTTGATATCCCTGATTCTTGGGAGTGGGTGAGATTAGGAAGCATATGTAATTATGGTTCTTGTATTAATATAGAATCAATTGACATTTCTGATGAGACTTGGGTGCTAGATCTTGAAGATATTGAAAAAGATACAGGAAAACTTTTAACAAAAAAATCAAAAAAAGATGTTAAAAGTTTAAGTACTAAACATAAATTTATAAAAGGCCAAGTATTATATAGTAAACTCCGTCCGTATCTCAATAAAGTAATTGTTGCCGATGAAGATGGTTGTTGTACTTCAGAGATATTACCAATAACATTCTATGGCAGTATATTACCAAAATATGCCCAATTATTTTTAATGTCCCCTTATTTTGTATCATATGCAAATCAATGTTCATATGGGGTAAAGATGCCGCGTCTAGGCACCGATGATGGTAAAAATGCATATTTTGCACTTCCTCCAATTAATGAACAGCATAGAATTATTCAAAAAGTTAAAGAATTATTACCTAAAATTAAAACCTTAAAATAAACTCCCGCATATTGCGGGAGTTACATTTACCAATCAACTATGCTATCAACGATAGTTCGTTGTTCGGTGCTTGTTTTTCTTAAATAGATTCTTGTAGTTTCAATGCTTTCGTGCCCCATTAAATCTGCAAGAAACGCAATATCATTACACCGTTCCAAAAAACTTTTTGCAAATCTGTGCCGAAACGAATGCGGATAAATTACAGCCGGATTTATACCATATTTTACAGCAAGCTTTTTAAGTTGTCCTGATATTCCGCGAGTAGTTATTCTTTCTCCGTATTTATTTAAGAATATAAAACCACTGTTTTGATTTTTACTTTCAAACCAAGCAAGTGCTTCTTCCTGCAATCTTTTAGGAATATAAATTCTTCTTAATTTGCCTCCTTTTGAATACAAATCAAGATGTCCCATTTTAACATGTTCTACCTTAATTTGTATAAGTTCGCTTACTCTAGCTCCTGTTGCTGCTAGAAAGCGAATAACAAAATACCAAAAGAGTTCATTATCTTGCTTTAAAGAACTTTTAAAATAGGCATAATCGGCTTCACTTATTACATTTTCTAGAAATGCTTTTTGTTGAACCCTTACAAATGGAATTTTCCAGCTTGATTTACCTAAAAATTCAAGATAACAATTGATCGCTCTTAATCTTAGATTTACAGTTTTAGGTTTAAAATTCTCAATTAACCAAACCTTATAAGTCCTAAGGTTTTTCTTGGATACAGCATCATATTGATTTTTAAACTGCTTAACCGCAAACAAATAAGATGCGTTTGTGTTTTCAGATAAATTAGTACTCTGAAGATACTTTTCAAAATCTTTAATAGTCATGGCAAAAGCCTCCTTTCACCACGATTATAAAAAATAGACTTAAAGCTTTGAAATTTGCGGAAGTAGTTGATTAACTTTATCTACAATTCTTTGCTGTTCGTTTAATGGAGGCAGAGGTATTAGTAAATTCTTTGTTTTATCAACTCCAAGCTCTGTCTGTTTGGTAGTTTTTGCACCTTTTGAACGATTAATTTGAGCTTGACCTTCAATACCATTAATAAAAATCTCTATGTATTTGTTCAAACATTTATATGGTCTAATCAATAATACATGAGAGTCATAAGGCATATTTATAGCATCAGATGTTACTGCACTGCTTCTGCCAATAGTACCTTCTCCTGTTGAATTTATTAAAATATCTTTTTGCGTTGTTAAACATTCCTTAGAAATAGATTCAAACCATTGTTTATCAACAGTTTTACAAAATGAAGTATCAATATTACCCCATCTTACACATTTTTGATTTAAAATTCTAAAATCGGTATTGTCTGCATATTTTGGACCTTTCCCTCTTAATATTTCTGTTATTGTTCCTAATCTAGTCCATTCCCAAGAATCAGGGATGTCAAATGGGATTTCATCATCTATGCAGCGTTCTTCTTTGCCTATCTTCTCATAATGAGAATTATCCCTTCTAAATATGTAGGATTCATTCTTATCTTTTTTGATTTTTTTATCTTTAATAAGTTGTTCTTTTTCTTTTCGGATTTGCTCTATAAGAACACTTGCAGGTTTATCTGTCGGATCTTGTGGAACCAGTTTTCCTTGCACAGCTTCTTGCAATATTGATTTTTTTAATAAATCAGGAAAATCTGTATTTAATTTTTCTATTTTTTCGTAGGCTTTATTGTAATCATTGATATATGGCTCAAGTTCTTTTAATTTTTCTACTATACGCTGTTGCTCTGGCAGAGGAGGAACTGGCATTAATGTTGCAACAATTTTTTCTTTAGATATGTTTGGCTGCGCTCCACCTTCTCCCTGTTTAATAAAAGCTTTCTTTTGTGCCATCAAAAAATAAAACAAAAATTCATTATAAATACCATTATAAGGAAGGCAAGCACAGCAAGCTTGGTTTGTAGTTGCGGGAAAAGTTAGAATTCCTAACTTACCAATGGTTGCACCATACATTGCAATAAGTACAGATTTAGCAGGATTTAATCGAACGGAGGTTTCTTTTAATGCCAACCTAGTTATACATTCAGGTATTTCATATATATATCCGTCTGTTAAATCACCTGTTTTTAACCAAGGAATATCCCCATTATAATATGCAGAATTGGTACGACTTGGTGTAGCTCCAGAACCCCAATCTCCAATATTCCCCAATCTCACCCATTCCCAACTATCAGGTATATCAAATGGGACTTCGTCTGCTATGCATACAGGTTCATTTTTGCCCACCTTCTCATAAGGCAAATTATCAGAACCTCTAAAAATGTATGACGGATTTTTATCCGGTTTAATTTTCTTATCTTTTATTAGTCTTTCTTTTTCAGCTCTAATTCTCTCAATTAAAGCACTTGCAGGTTCATCATTTGGATCTTGAGGAACAAGTTTCCCCTGAACAGCTAATTGTAATATTGAATTTTTTAATTGTTGCGCGTTCATTAGTCTTGTGTCTCCAATTCAATACCCAAAATATCTGTAATTTGTCCTAATACACGGTCTATATCCGCATTTAAACTTGAACGTTTTTCTTGATATTGTTGTATAAGTTCTTTAGGGGCAAGAATTTCTTCTTCTTCATGGGGGAATCCACACAAATCTATGTTGTAGTTTCTATCGATAATATCCTGCAAAGTATATTTCTTTGATTTATCAAATTCATCAATGGTTATTTCTTCTCTGTTATTCCACCAATCGAATACCGGTTGGAAGTGCTCAAGTTGCATTGGCTTTGTTTTTGAGAAGTTTTTATAACCTTCCGGCATATCCAATCTATAGAACCAGGTTTCTTCTGTCGGCTTAGTTTTATCAAAGAATAAAATATTTGTTGTAATTGATGTATAAGGCGCAAATACACTATGCGGAAGCCTTATAACTGTATGCAAATTAAACTCTGATAATAATTTCTTCTTTATTGCAACTTTTGCGTTGTCTGTACCGAATAAAAATCCATCGGGTAAAATAACTGCAGCACGACCTTTTTCTTTTAATCTGTACATAATTACAGACATAAATAAATCAGCAGTTTCGCTGCTTGCCAAATCATCAGGAAAATGATTTTTTACATCTTTCTTTTCGCTACCACCATAAGGAGGGTTCATAAGTATAACATCAAATTGATCATCTTCTGTATAATCAAGAACGTCTCTTAATAGCGAATTATCGTGATATATTCTAGGTTCATCTATTTCATTAAGAAGCATATTTGTAATGCAAAGCATATAAGGAAACTGCTTCTTCTCAATACCATATATAGAATTATCAAAAGCACCTTGGTCATCAGTAGTTTTTACTTTTTCTTTAAGTTGTTTTAGCCAACTTGTTAAAAAACCTCCTGTACCACAGGCGAAATCTGCCATTTGTTCACCAACCTGTGGATCAATAATTTTTGCCATAAAGTCGGTTACAGCACGAGGAGTATAGAATTCACCTGAAGAACCTGCGCTTTGTAATTCTCTTAAAATTGATTCATAAATTTCACCAAAAGCATGGCTTTCTTCATAATCACCAAGATCTAGTTCATCAATTTCGTTCAGAACTTGTCTTAATTGAACGCCATCCTTCATATAGTTATTTGCATCTTCAAATGTTGTTTTAACTATTGCTTTACTCATTGGTGTTTGAGGTGTAATTTCAAGATTTTTTAAAGTGGGGAATAATGTATTGTTTACGAAATTGAGTAATTTTTCACTTGTCATTGCACTGCCGGATTTGTCGTCTTTTGCCCAATTTCTCCAACGACATTCTTCCGGAATAATTGATTTATAGTCGCTATCACTAAATTCCCAGTCTTCTTCTTTTGAGTCATAGACTTTTAAGAATAGCATCCACGCCATTTGCTCAATTCTTTGCGCATCGCCGTTTATACCAGCATCATTGCGCATAATATCTCTGATTCTTTTTACAAATCCTGATAAATTACTCATTCTATCCTACCTTATAAATATTATTTTTTAATTCTTCTACGGCCTTAAAGTACTCGTCTTTTCCGCCAAATAATTGTGCAATTTTTGCAGGTTTCCCAAATTTGTTAATTGGATCTAATTTTAAAACATCCGCACTATTTAATTCAGATAAACCTGTATTCATATATTTATCTAATAATGCTTCAAGAACTTCTCTTGCAGCACCACTATACTTGCTGAAGAAGTCTCTCTTTTTAACATTATTTGCACGTTCTCTGCGTGTTAGCGGTTTTGCTCCATATGCAATATGGCAAATGAAGTCAAAATCATCGACTTCAGTCATATTTTGTTCTTCTTTTAATGCTTCTAAATCAATGCCTTGTTCTTTCAGTAATTCAGTAATTTCGGATTTTTTATCTTCCTCGCTCCAGCGTTTAATAAATTGTTCTAATGACGATGAATAGCCAAGAATATTTGATTTAGTGTAATCAATAATATTTTCTTGTTTTAAGAGCTTGCCATCAGTATCATATACAGAAACTGTTTTATTCGTTATTCTTACAGAACAACCGTTTTTATCAACAATTGGTTTATAATTATCAACTGGTGGTAATGGCGGTTCCGGACCTGGACCAGGGCCAGAACCTGGCCCTGGTCCTTTTTTCTTAGGATAATCTGGATCAATTTCAATTGGACCATCCCAATCAGGATCAGCAAATAATCGTGTAACGTTACGAAAATCCATAACGGTAAAACTCATTTTCCCTTCTTTTTCTCTTAAACGAGTTCCACGACCAATAATTTGTTTAAACTCGGTCATTGAGCCAATCATCTTATCAAGGACTATTAATTTAGTCATCTTACAATCTGCACCTGTTGATAAAAGCTCGGATGTAGTTGCAATAACAGGATATTCCGCTCTGACAGAAATGAAGTAATCCAATTTACTTTTTCCGTAGGTATCACTGCCCGTAATTCTAACAACATAATCAGAATTTTCTTTTACTTTGTCGGCGTTTAAATTATTTAAAGCAATACGCATTCTTTCTGCATGATCTTCCGAAGCACAGAATACAATGGTTTTTGCCATTCTATTATTAGTTGCTTTTAAATAATTTGTTATTTCTTTTGCTACTTGGTCAATTCTATCTTGAATTATAATATTGTAATCATAATCACTATTATTGTATATTCTATCTTCAATAACCTGACCATTAATATCGCATTGACCTTTACGTGGTCTCCAGCCATCTCCAATATCAGTCGTAACATTTATAACTTTAAATGGTGCTAAGAAACCATCATCAATGCCTTCTTTTAAACTATAAGTATAAACTGGGTCTCCAAAATAAGAAATATTTGAAGTATATTTTGTTTCTTTAGGAGTTGCTGTCATACCAATTTGTGTTGCAGAAGAAAAATATTCTAAAATTCTACGCCAACGACTTTCTTCTTTTGCAGAACCTCTGTGACACTCATCAACTATAATCAAATCAAAGAAATCCGGCGAGAACAGTTCACTATAATGTTCTTTGTCATCATCACCAATTAATTGTTGATATAAAGAAAAGTATACTTCATAAGCTGTTATAGTTGTCTTATTATCTTTTGCGAAATTTACCTTATGAATAGTTTTTTCTAACGGAGCAAAATCCTGCTGAATGGATTGATCTACAAGAATATTTCTATCAGCTAAATATAAAATTTTCTTTTTTAATCCACTTTTTATTAATCTATATACTATTTGGAAAGCCGTATATGTTTTACCTGTTCCGGTAGCCATAACAAGTAATAAACGCTCTTGCCCTCTTGCAATAGCATCCAAAGTTCTATTTACTGCAATTCTTTGATAATAACGAGGCGGATACGTTTTACTGCTCGTATAGTATGGCTGTTCTATAATTTGTTCTTCAGCGTCTGTAATATTTTTCTGAGATTTAAATCTGTTAATCAGTTCTTCTGGGCTTGGAAATTCATCCAAAGCAAATTCTCTTTCTTTTCCAGTAAGAAAATCATGCTCAATAAAACCATCGCCATTTGAACTGTAAGCAAATGGGGTATCTAATTTCTTTGCATATTCCATTGCTTGCTGCAAACCATGTGAAACAGAATGTTTATTATCTTTTGCTTCAACAACGGCTATTGGGTTGTTGACATTTATATATAAAACATAATCCGCTTTTTTAGGTTTTTCTCTGGATGCCATATTACCGCGCAAGTTGATTTTACCGTCAGTAAACTGAACCTTGGTTTCCATTGTAATTTTATCTTTCCAACCATTTTTTTCTAATGCAGGAGTAATATAATTAAGTTTGATATCTTCTTCAGACATTTGATTTTTAGGTAATATAGCCATTTGTCACCTCACAACTTCTGATAATAAAAACTTATAGGAAGTTGCCTTAATTGTATCATGAAAATATTCCGTAGTTTGTTGTGTAACAATGCTGAGATAATTTCATTAAAACATATGCCTATGTCAAATATGGACATGGCTCAAACAGTTTTTAAATGATATTCAAATATTGTTTAAATGGAGTTTTATTAGTGTTTAAATAGAGTTCATAATATTTTTCAAAAAACATAAACCTTATTAAAAAAGTATCTGTTAGTTTGAGAGTTAATTATCTTTGAGTTTAAGAATTTGTATCAGTTAGTTTTGAAGTATTTCCTCCAGAATGTAAAAAGTTTGAGAATTCTCTCAAACTTCCGGGGGTAGTTTTCTCAATCTCTCTGATAATTTACAGTAACTTTGAGAATAAACTATCAGACAGTTTGAGAATTTGTATCAGGGAGTTTTGGAATATTTCCACCAAAACGTAAAAAGTTTGAGAATTCTCTCAAACTTCCGGTCCTACTTTTCTCAATCTCTCTGATAATCTACAATAATCTACAATAAGAAAAATATTTTTTCAAATGTCCCATTAAAATCCACTATATACACAAACTCTTAAAACTGCCTAGGTTGGACCCGAACCTGTGAAGTCTTAAAACGCTTGCTATGTCACTATTCATCTTAACTCGTTTTTGCAA
>CADAYE010000015.1 GCA_902792085.1 uncultured bacterium
GTTAATGATGGGAAACAGCAAAATATATGGGGGTTTAATGGAGGAGAATTAACTAAAGAAAATATTGAAGCAATGTTGAAAGAACGAACAAAGTATTTTCAAGATTTAGGTAATTTTGCAATGGGAATGGCTATTGGTATGAATTTATAATGAATATTTTTCGGGATATATAAAAAACGTACTTTTGTGTAATCTTAAATATAAGATTATGAAATAATTTAGGTAATTATATATTTTCTTTTAAGGTTTTCCAAAAGCGTTCTATTTTTACCATTTGTTTGTGGTCTATAAGGTTTTGTATAAATATGTTTCATTTCCATTTCCGTTAATAATCTTTTCCTTTTTTGTTTATTGCAACAGGTCTTTTTTTATGGCAATATAATATTTGTCGAAGGGAGTATTATATGGGTGAGTCAAAAACCTTGATTTTAATAGACGGTCATGCTTTGGCGTTTCGTGAATATTATGCGTTGGAACGGACAGGAATGAAAACAAGCACCGGCACTCCCACTTGGGCTGTTTACGGTTTTTTTAAGGCTATTTTTGATTTATTAAAAAATAAAGATTTGAATGCGGATGCAATAGGGGTTGCATTTGATGTATCACATCAAACTTTCAGAACTGAAACTTATGAAGAATACAAAGCAAACAGGGTTGCGATGCCTGATGAAATGCAAATACAGATGGGGCTGATTTATGAAGGTTTAAAGGCATTTTCAATTCCTGTTTATACAAAGGCGGGTTTTGAAGCCGATGATGTTATAGGTACTATTTCGAAGCGTGCATGCGAGTTAGGTCATAAGGTTTTGATTTTGACGGGCGATCAGGATTCTTTTCAACTTGTTGATAAGGATGGCTGCGTAAAGGTCATTATCCCATCAAAAGGGGAATTGAAAGAATATGATTGGAACTCAGTATATGAAAAACTTGGTGTTTACCCAAATCAGGTAATTGATTATAAAGCTTTAAGAGGAGATACATCCGATAATATTCCGGGAATTAAAGGTATTGGTGAAAAAACAGCGGTAAAACTGCTTGAACAATTTGGAACAGTTGATAATGTCTTGGCTCATGCTGATGAAATTCAGGGGAATTCTGTCCGTGAAAAGATTAAAAACGGTGTTGAAGATGCAAAACTTAGTAAATATCTTGCCACAATTGTTCGTGATGTTGATGTTGATTTTGATTTTGACAAAACCAATATTGAACTGCCTGATATTGCTACAGTTACAGAGTTTTTAAGAAGTATGCAGTTTTACAGTTTTTTAAAAAATATTGAGTCAATTCTCAAAACATTTAATAAAAAAGCAAAAATCATCTCATCCGATATTGCGCAAAGTCCCGAAATTCAAAATGACAGCCCAAACGGACAGTTAGGACTTTTTGCACAGGCTGTTACAACTGAAGTCAATAAAGTTGAACTCAATTATGAATGTAAATTTATAACAGACAGTCAGGATTTTGAGGATATGATTGATGTCTTAAAAAATCAGTCTGTTATTTCTCTTCGTTCTTATGCCGATGTTGAAAATTCGCTAAATTATAAATTGTATGGAATTTCTGTCGGGGTAAATTCGGATTTTATATATGATAATGGTTTAAAAATATCCGGTAATGATGGCAAGACGACCTGTTATTATATTCCGCTCACGCATAATATTGATGCACAATTACCTGAAAACAAAGTTCTTGCAGATTTAAAACCGATTTTTGCAAGTAAAAATATTAAAAAAATTGTTCATGACACCAAAAAAGAACTAAATATTTTAGGGCAAATAAACGGTGTAATATTTGATACAATGCTTGCAAGTTATATTAAAGATTCAAGTGCTTCAAATGAATTTGATATTCAATGTATGGAAAGAATTAATCATATTTTGACAACAATGGTCACGGATACAAAAAAAGCAAGATTCTGCGATTATGATATCGAAAATGTTAAAAATCATACATCAGATTGCACCACAAGTCTTTTTAATCTTACAAAATTTTGGTTTGAAAATCTTGATGAAAAAGAACTCAAAATATTAAATGATATTGAAATTCCATTAAGTTATGTTTTGTCTGATATGGAAAAAACAGGAGTCAGCGTTGACAGAGAATATTTAAGACAACTGACAATTGAACTTGATTCTCAAATTACTTCCATTGAAGGCAGAATATACGAACTTGCAGGTGAACCGTTTAATATCAATTCTCCAAAACAGGTTGGTGAAATCTTGTTTGATAAACTTGAACTAAAAACATCAAAAAAAAGAGGGAAAGCAAAAAATTCTACAAGTGCAGAAGTTTTAAATGCTTTGGCGCAGGAGCATGAAATTGCAAAGTTAATTCTCGAATACCGAAAATTTGCCAAACTTAAATCGACTTATACGGAGGCTTTGCCTGCTTTAATTGATTCAAAAGATAACCGTATTCATACTACTTTTAATCAGACTGTAACGACTACAGGCAGACTGTCATCATCAAATCCTAATTTGCAGAATATACCTATAAGAACGCCGGAAGGTAACAAAATCAGACAGGCTTTCGTACCTAAGGACAGAAAAAATTATCTGATAATGTCTGCTGATTATTCGCAAATTGAATTAAGATTATTAGCGCATGTATCAGGGGATGATAACCTTATTAGTGCGTTCAACTCAGGTATAGATGTTCATACCCTTACGGCTTCAAAGGTTTTTGATGTCCCTGTTGAACAGGTAACAAAAGAAATGCGCTACAAATCAAAAGCGGTTAATTTTGGCATTGTTTACGGACAAAGCAAATACGGACTTGCCAAAGCATTAAAAATCAGCGCAGATGAAGCTCAAAGTTTTATTGATAAATATTTTGAAACTTATCCGAAAATACAAATTTATATGCAATCAATGGTTGAACTTGTACAAAAACAGGAGTATGTAGAAACAATATTCGGGCGCAAACGCTATCTTGCAAACGAAATAAACAGTCCAAACGGAATGATAAGAGAGTTTGCAAAGCGTGCAGCTATAAACCATCCTATGCAGGGTTCGGCTTCAGATTTAATAAAACTTGCAATGATTGATTTTTATAAAAAATTAAAGGATAATAATTTAAAATCTCAACTGATTTTGCAAGTGCATGATGAACTTGTAATTGAAGTTGAAAAATCTGAACTTGAAACGGTTAAAAAACTCGTACTTGAATCAATGGAATTGAATCAGCCGCTAAAAGTACCTTTGCTTATTGATATAAATACAGGTGACTCATGGAAAGAATCATAGTTTTAATACTTGCAATATTTATGTTAATTTGTCCTTTGACTGTAAAAGCCGAAGAAATAGTTGATTTGAGTGCATTGACTACATCGCAGAATGTTAAATATCAGGATTGCATAAAAGTTTTTAATACCGATAATGTCCATCTTTTATATTTGACTATTGCCTCGGTTAATGCAAACAGATTTAAGATTGACGAAATTCAGTCAAGAAACGGGTATGTACTATTCACAGCAGCAGGGAAACAGTTTTTGGCTTCAATTTCTAATGTAAATACCAATCAGGGAATGTTAAAAATCACCCCCACAGATGACAATTATTATTTTCAACCCGGAGTTGTTTTAAATATTTTTAAATATATTGAACTCAATCTGAACACAAAATTAGAAACGCTTAATTAATTTGCGGAAATATTTCTTTTGCGTTTTTTGTTGTTGAGTTCGCAACTTCTTCAAAAGTTATCCCGCGCAAAGATGCGATTTCCTGTGCTACATATTTTACATAAGACGGTTGGTTTTCTTTTCCCCTGTATGGAACAGGTGTAAGATACGGATCATCTGTTTCAAGCAAAAGATTTTCAAGCGGAATGTTTTGCGCAACTTCTTTTACTTTAACTGCATTTTTAAATGTTACAACTCCGCCTATTGAAATATACATTCCAAGTTTTATACATTCTTTTGCAAATTCAAGACTCCCTGAATAGCAGTGCATAATAACTTTTGAGTTTTTATTATATTTTTTTAATATGTTCAGTGTGTCAAAATATGCTTCTCTGCAATGAACATTGAGGGGTAAATTCATTTGGTTTGCAAAATCAATTTGTTTAATAAAAACTTCTTTTTGCAGGTCAATGAAACTCTTATCCCAGTAATAATCAAGTCCGACCTCACCTATACCTATTATTCTGTTATTGTTTTTTATGATGTTTTCCATATCGGAGAGTGTCTTGTCTGAAAAGCATTTGACTTCTTCAGGAAAAACTCCGACATAACCGTATATTTGCGGATATTTTTTTAAAAGTTCATCAACTTCAAAGATGCTTTTATCGTCATAAGATGGGACAATTATTGTAATATTTTCATCATCACAATTTTGCAACGCTTCTGTTACAGTGCGCTCTTTGAGCATATTTATATGGGAATGAGTGTTGATTATTTGAGGTTTATCCATGTCAAAATTATATCATTAAAATACCTTAAAAATAAATAACACCATTATCGTTAGTGATTGATAGATAATAACTCCAAATAATAGAATTATGTATTATTGTAAATTTTTGTAGCAATTTTTGTGAATGAAATGTTTTTATATATGTATGGTAGATAGTAATTTTTATGTAGAAAATCCTGCAAATAAGCCTATGCATTATGGCGACAAACCGCTTGTCGGGGTACTTGATATCCCTGATAAATCTCCTGTAAAACGCCCTTATAATTATTTTGAGGCGCAGGCATTGTATAATTCACTGCAAATGGATTCTTGGGAAAAACAACAACACGCAAATCCTGAAAATGCTAAAAAAGGAGTGCCTAAAATTATAAAACTTGCCTTGGGTGCTTTAATTGCTGTTCCACTAATCTTTATGGGAATAAAAGGTGTGCAAAAAATAATTGCAAAATTTAAGCACTAATCTTTTACTTCAACTTCTCTTAATTGAGTGTATATGATTGGAGAAAAGTCTTTCATTGTTACAATATCAATGATTTTATAATAATGAGGAATCGCAAGTAATGATGGTGTCGAAATATGGTAAACTCCATTTTTCATATTTTCGCCGTTTGTATGCAAGTGCCCTGAAATTATTGCAAGCACATTTGCATGTTTATCTATAATATTAGTGTAATCTTCTACTTTATAAGTTTTGTGTGTCTTTAATCTGCCTTCAGCGCCGTCAGGATAAACTACAGGGAAATGTTGAAAAATTACTGTCGTCTTTTTCTTGTTTTTTGATAATGTTTTATCAAGCCATTCTAAGGTATCTTTTTTGAAATAGCCGGCAGGTCCGGGAATAACTTCTTTTGCTCCGTCAACTATAAGGAATAAAAACTTCTTCTTTTTCCATTTATAATTAGGTTTTCTTTGGTGTATTCTGAAATTACTTTCTCGCATAATTTCAAGATAACGAGTTTTAGGCATTCCGTTTGTTTTATATACATCGTGGTTTCCTATTACAAAATAGTAAGGGACATTTAGTTTTTTCACGATTGAAGCAAAGATTCTTAAATCCTCTTCCTGTGCATAATTTACATTATCGCCTGTAAATACTACAAAAGAAACTCCGGATTGTTTATTTATATCATCAATGGTTGCCTTTAAAACCTTTTGTGAGTATTCAGAATTTTTTGCCATATGTGAATCTGTTACTTGTATGAATTTTATATTTTCAGCAAAAGATTTTGTCGCCGTTACTAAAATACCCAATATTAAAACAAATAATGTCAAAAACTTTTTCATTATACATTCTCCATTGTAAAGATTATATCATAAATAACCGAGATGTGCTAAAATCAAGTCATGAGATTAGATAAATTTTTAAAGGTATCAAGACTTATAAAACGCAGAACTGTTGCGAATGAAGTTTCAGATATGGGTAGAGTTTTGGTAAACGGAAATAGCGCAAAACCAGCCAAACAAATTAAAGAAAATGATATAATAGAAATTGAATACGCAACAAGAATTCTAAAAGTTAAAGTTCTCAAAGTTCCGCAGGGTGCTGTAAGCGTGCAGGAAGCATCGACCTTGTATCTTGAATTGTAACAGTTGTTTCACTATTTACTTTATAATATTAAGTAATGTAACAAAATAACTCAACTCTGAAATTGTGATTTTTCAAAATACTTTATTAAAGTATAGAGAAGAGAACATGGAGATAGTAAGATGAAAGATTTAACAACTAAAGGACTTGGTGCTACATCAGGGATTTCAAAATTATTTAATATCGGTAAAGCAGATAAAACCGCAAAGGCAGGTAAAATCGGTGCAATTCAAATGACCGGTGTTTATGCAAGCGGTGGCGAACTTTCAATCAGACCGAAATCATTAATGGAAGTTCCGCAGGCGATTGTTGATAAGTATGCAGATGTTGCATTTGCCGGTGCTCCAAAAGGTAAGGCTCCTCAATTAGTAATTGCCGATGCGGATTATATACCTGATCAAGAGTATGCCGATGCTGAAGTTTAAAAAGATTCAATAAAAAGAGCCGAGGTTTATAAAACCTCGGCTCTTTTTATTATAATTTAATTACGCAGAGTAAACTGAAACTTGTTTTCTGTCGCGTCTGTGCGGTTCAAATTTAACCTGTCCGTCAATCAATGCATACAAAGTATCATCAGATCCGATACCTACATTGTTGCCCGGATGGATTTTTGTTCCTCTCTGGCGAACGATAATGTTACCTGCTTTAACTGTTTCTCCACCAAACTTTTTAACACCCAAGCGCTTCGCTTCGGAGTCACGTCCGTTTCTGGTGGATCCCATACCTTTCTTATGTGCCATTTTTATATTCTCCTTTTAGTTATTTCTGTTTGTGTCCCCTTTTACCCTCTCTCTTTGTGAGAGGGTTGAATTTCAACTTGAGCAACTGCGAAAGTTAGAAATTCGGGAGAGGGTTTATTCTGCTGCTTCTGCTGTTTCTTCTTTAGCCGATTTTTTTGCTGTAGTTCTGATTTTTGAAATCATTACTCTTGTAAATTCTTGTCTGTGACCCTGTTTTTTTCTGTATCCTTTTTTAGGTCTTTGTTTGAAAACAATGATTTTCTTCGCTTTATCCTGTTTAAGAATTTTTCCTTCAACAGATGCACCTGATACATAAGGTTGTCCGACTTTTGATTTCTTACCGTTTACTATCATAACGATATTGTCAAAAGTAACTTTTGCATCTACATCGCCTTCTAATTTTTCAATATCAACATAGCGTCCTTCTTCTACCTGATACTGCTTTCCGCCTGTTTCTACAATTGCGTACATTTCTTTATCCTTTCAATTTGTGGGTTCGTAACCTTTATTAAAAGCTAGTGTTAAAGGTTTTATTAACGATTGCCCGAGTAATCACTATTGTAATTATTATCCGATAATAACCTGTTGTCAAGCATTTTTAATATTTGTTAATTTTTAATTTCATGTATAATGTTTGGGGTAAAATATTATTATGTTTAATAAAGAAGATTTAATTAAGGCTACGGGAGCGGAAGTTTTAAAAGACAACGGGATTGATACGGATTTTAGTATCTCAACCGATACAAGAACTATAACTCCGAATGATATTTATTTACCGTTGAAAGGGGAAACATTTGACGGTGAAAAATTTATAGATAAGGCGCTTGAAAATGGTTCAAAAGCATATTTTACGACAAGTGATTTTGTCTTTGATAATGCTGATTTTGTACTGAAAGTATCTGATACAAAAGATGCTTATATGAAAATTGCGCAGTTTTACCGAAATAAAATTAATCCTGTTGTTGTTGGTATTACGGGCAGTGCCGGCAAAACTACCACCAAAGAAATGGTTTATTCGGTTTTGAATTACAAATTTAAAACTCATAAAACTTATTCTAACCATAATAACGAAATCGGGTTTTGCCAAACGGTTTTATCAATGCATGAGGATACTCAAATGCTCATTGTTGAAATGGGAATGAGAGGTTTAGGTGAAATTGAATACATAACAAATTATCTTCATCCTGATTATGCAATAGTCACAAATTGCGGTAGTGCGCATGTCGGCAGATTAGGTTCTTTAGATAATATAGCGATTGCAAAATGTGAAATTGCTGACGGTTTAAAATCTGACGGTACTTTTATTTCGCTAAATCAGGAAATTACAAAAAAACACTTGAATTTTAAAGGTGAAAAGATTTTTTATTCCTTAGATGATGTTGAAGTTTTGGAAAGACAACCGTCTTATTCAAAATTCAGGTATAAAAATTTTATTTATGAACTCAATGTTGAGGGTGATTATAATATAGAAAATTCTCTTTCGGCTATAAATGTCGGGTTAAAAGCAGGTATGACCGAGCAGGAAATTTCAGGGGGATTAAAAACTTATCATCCGATAGAAAAAAGATGGGAAGTAGAGCAGATTAAGGGCTTAAAATTCATAAATGACAGTTATAATGCAAATCCTGAATCAATGAAAGCATCTGTCAAAGCATTTATAGAACTCTATCCTAATCCTGTTGTTGTCTTAGGTGATATGGGTGAACTCGGCGAAAACGAAATCAGGTATCACAGACAAGTCGGAGAATTTTTGTCAGGATTAAATAAATATGTTAAGTATATTTTAGTTGGAAAACTTGCGCATGAAATAGGTAAACCTCTTGAAAATAAAGGCTTTGAGGTTGTGTATTTTGATACCAATGAACAGGCTTCAGTTTACATTGTTGAAAATTTAAATGAGAGTAATACAATATTTTTAAAGGCTTCACGCTCAATGAAGTTTGAAGAAATACTTGAAAAAATAAAAGAATGAGGGATATATAAAAAATGATAATGGTTGCGGTGGCATTTCTGCTCGGGCTGATATTATGCTCACTTTTCGGGGTGCCGTATATAGATTTTTTAAAGAAAAAAATGATTGGTCAGTATGTAAAAGATCTTGCTCCTGAAAGTCATGCGCAAAAACAGGGAACTCCTACAACGGGTGGTGTTTTTATTGTAGGTGCTGTTATTATGGCATCAGTTATTGCATTATCTCTTGCTCAGGAAATGTCCACAATGGCTCTTATTGCTGTAATTACTTTATTTTTCTATACGCTTGCCGGTTTTCAGGATGATTTTATTAAAATTAAAGGTAAAGGTAATGACGGGCTCACACCGAGAGGAAAATTATTCAGACAGATTGCGATTGCTCTTTTACCTACAATCGCGCTTGTGATTTCTCATCCGGAAGCAACAAATTTTACAATCGGTCATTGGTCTGTTGATTTAGTATGGTTGTATCCTGTTTTTGCGGTATTTGTAATAACAGGCTCTTCAAACGCTTATAATTTGACTGACGGACTTGACGGGCTTGCTGTAGGTTGTGGTATTCCTGCTTTTATTGCTTGTTCTGTTATTGCTCTGATGCTTGGAGATGTTGATTTGGCAATAATTTCTGCAACCGTTGCAGGTGCACTTTTAGGTTTCTTGCGTTATAACAAACCAAAGGCACAGGTCTTTATGGGCGATACCGGATCGCTTGCTATTGGCGGTTTGTTAGGTACATTAGCGGTATTAGGGAAGTTTGAATTTTTACTTATATTTTTTGGGGCGGTGTTTGTTATGGAAACATTGTCGGTTATTATTCAGGTTACAAGTTTTAAAACGACAGGAAAAAGAGTGTTTAAAATGGCTCCTATTCACCATCATTTTGAACTTTTAGGATGGAGTGAAAAGAAGGTTGTAATTGTATTTTCTTTTGTATCTTTACTTTTTTCGGCATTTTCGGTTTTGTTGTACGGATTATTTTCTAAGGGGATTTTATAATGAGTGTAAGAGGTAAAAAGGTTCTTGTATTAGGTTTGTCTAAAAGTGGTATTGCTGCGGCTAAATTTGCAAATAAACATGGCGGTGATGTCTATTTGACAGAATATAATGATATAACGACCAAAGAACAATCTGATAATGCAAAAATGCTTGAGGATTTGGGAATACATGTCGAATATGGCGGACATAGTGATGAATTTATTAAAAAATCCGATTTTGCGGTGACAAGTCCCGGAATTTCCCCTCACAGTCAGATAATTAAGCGTGTGAGAGCAGAACAAATTCCTGTAATATCGGAACTTGAACTTGCTTATAGAGAATGTGATATTCCATTTATTATAATCACTGGTACTAACGGTAAAACAACAACAACTTCTTTGACTCAGCATATATTAAGTAAGAAACTGAAAACAGAAGCGTGCGGAAATATAGGTACTCCTCCTTGTCTTGTCGCTGATGAAAATTTAGATTATTTTGTATGTGAGGCAAGTTCTTTTCAACTTGATATGAGTACATCTCTCAAACCTTATATTGCAGTTTGGACTAATTTCACACCTGATCATATTGATTGGCATAACGGATTGGATAACTATTTTAATGCGAAAGCAAGAGTATTTAGAGAACCTCAGACCGCAAAATATTGCGTATTGAACGCAAAAGACCACAAACTTCTTGAATTTTCAAAAGAAGTTAAGAGTAAAGTCTTTATGTTTGGTGATAATGTTGGGGATAATTGTTGTTATGTACAAGGCGGATATATTGTATATAAACAGGACGGTAAAACTGAAATAATAATATCTGTTGATGAATGTCCGTTGATTGGAGAGCATAATTATCAAAATATAGAATGTGCAATTATTTGTGCAAAATTGACAGGAATTGATAATGAAACAATAAGAAATGCTATTATGGAATTTAAAGCCCCTGAGCACAGATTGGAAAAAATAGCACAAAAAGACGGAATCACTTTTTACAATGATTCAAAAGCGACTAATCCGGAAGCATCTATTGTCGCTATAAATTCTTTTAATAACCAGAATGTTGTGCTTATTGCAGGAGGCAGGGATAAAAATACGGATTTAAAAGAATTTTGTCATAGCGTAAATGAGCACATAAAGACTGTAATTCTTATAGGTGAAGCAACTGAAAGATTTGAACAAAATCTAAGGAATAACGGGTTTAATAATATAATAAAAGAATCAACAATGGAAAAAGCGATAGATAAAAGTATTGAATTAAAACCTGATGTAGTACTTTTGTCGCCTGCTTGTGCAAGTTTTGATATGTTCAACAGTTATGAACACAGGGGAGAGGTATTTAAAGAATATGTCTTATCAAGGCTACAATAGTCCGCTCGGTAAAAATCGAAATAATGCTAAACGCAAGAAGCCTGATACTATTCTGACTGCTCCGGATAAACATTTGCTCATAATCGTTACTTTTCTTGTTATAATCGGATTCCTTGCAATATTTTCGGCTACCGCACCTAAATGTATGCGAGAAGGTGTGTCTTTAGTCAGTTTTTTGGTAAAACAGGTAATTTTTGCTGGTGTAGGTTTTTTTGCTTTAGCATTTTTTACAAATTTTGATTATCACAAATTGGAAAGATTTAATAACAAATTTTTATGGATTGTTGTTATATTGCTTTGTATTGTAATGTTTACTCCTATGGGCTTGGAAATTAATGGTGCAAGACGCTGGATGAATTTGGGCTTTATGCAGTTACAACCGTCAGAGTTTGCTAAGCCTTTATTCTGTATGATGCTTGCAAGTGCATTTAAAAATAAAGTTAATGTTTTTGACCCTAAATTTATTGTAAGTGTTTTTATACCGCTTTTAATTGTGTTATTACTTGTATTTAAACAGCCGAATTTAAGTATGGTTATAATATTGTTTTCGACAAGTATCGCAATGTATCTTGCCGCAGGTGGTCCATGGCTTTTGATAGGTATTGGCGGTGGTGTAGCAGGTGTTGGTATTATATCAATGATACCAAAACTGTTGCAAGGCTATCAGATGGATAGAATAACAATTTGGTTAAATCCGGGAAGTGATGCGCAGGGAAAAGGTTACAATATTATTCAGTCTTTAATTGCTTTTGCCTCGGGCGGATTTAGCGGAACGGGTTATGGGGGCTCAATCCAAAAACTTGCATATCTCCCTGAGTGTCATACCGATTTTATTTTTTCGATTATTGCTGAAGAATTTGGATTTTTAGGATGCTTTTTTATAATAGGATTATTTACTGTGCTTGTTCATCGAGGATTAAAAATTGCCAAAAGATGCCCTGATATGTACGGAAAACTTCTTGCTATTGGTATAACATTTATTTTGGGATTTCAGGCATTTTTGAATATGGCGGTTGCAAGTTCTTTGTTCCCTGTAACTGGTGTCACTCTGCCGTTTATAAGTTACGGCGGTACATCAGTAATCGTATTTTTGTCAATGATGGGTATTTTATTAAATATTTCAAGGCAGAGAGTAAAAAGGATAAGGATAGAAGTTAATGGCTAAAAAGACATATTTTATAACAGGAGGAGGAACAGGCGGTCATATATACCCTGCAATAGCAGTTGCGGATGCTCTTTTGGAACAAAGTGATACCGAGAAAATATACTATGTCGGTAATCCGAATAATCTTGAGGCTTCTATCACTGCCGATAAAAATTATACTTTTTTGCCTGTCAACAGTTCAGGTATGCCGAGAAAAGCAACTTTAGAATTTTTTGTATGGTCTTTTAAAATGCTTCTTGCGTGGTTAAAATGTTGCTTTTATATATTGAAATATAAGCCTGATGCGATTTTTGGGACGGGAGGATATGTGTCTGCACCTGTTTTATGTGCAGGCATGACAATGAAAGTTCCTTTTGTTATGCACGATTGTGATGCCAATCCGGGACTTGTTACAAGAAAATTCGCTCCGTTTGCAAAAAGTATTTCTGTCGCTTTTGATGTCGAATGTGATAAATTGCATAATAAAAATTGTGTAGTGAACGGTAATCCTATAAGAAAGGAATTTTCCACTCTGACAAAAGAGAAGGCAAGAGAAAATCTGGGGCTTGAAAATAAACTAACAATATGTATAATGGGCGGTTCGCAGGGCGCAAAGAAAATTAATGAAGCCTCAACAGGCATATTAAAAGAATTATCATCAAGAAATATTCAGGTTATATTCCAAACAGGCAAGAGAAATTATGATGATGTTATTAAGGTTTTAAACAATGTCTATCCTGAATATTCAAACGATAAAAATGTAATAGTAAGACCATATTTTGATAATATGGTTGAAGTTCTAAAAGCAAGTGATATTGCTGTATCAAGAGCCGGTTCTCTGAGTATATCAGAGTTATGTGCAAGCGCTATTGCATCTGTGTTTGTGCCGTATCCTTATGCGGCTGCTGATCATCAGAGAAAAAATGCAAAATACATGCTAAATAATGGTGCAGGATTATATATTGATGACAGTGCAACAAATTCCGAAACGCTTTTGAAGAAAATTGAAATGTTGACTAATGATACGGAATTCTTAAAATCCGTTCAGCAAAAAGCACTCTCGCTTGCCAAATATGACGGCGTTGATGGCATTGTTAAACAAATAAAAGATTGCTGATTATATATTGCAAAGTAATCTGCTTTTTGCATCTTTAATCAGTGATTCCGCATTTTCCTTTTCATTCCGTATCTTTTGTGCAAATTTCATTGATGTATCTCTGTTGCGTTCGAGTTTTGCTTTTCTTTCCAGCATACTTGCTTTTTTTAAAAATGGTTCTGCTGGCAAAAATTCTGATATTGGCATATTCAATTTTGCAAGTCCAAAATGTTCCTTTCCGAAATTAATAACTTTTTGGAATGCTTCCCTACTAAGAACATCATGTCCAAATTCTTTTTTATTGTAAATTCCGGAATTAAAAAATTCATCTTGTTTATTGTAATTCCCATATTTAATTTGCCAAAGTTGTTTTTGAGGAACCCCGATTTTATCTAACACAAATTCGTCTGTTGTTCCGTCATTTTTAATCTCTTTTATTGTATTTATAAACATTTTGAGTTTTACCCAATCGTTATCTCCTGTCTTTATTCCCTTTGCATATTCAAGTGCATAATTTTTGAATAAATCAGTATTTTTAATTACACCGCTAAAATTTGGAGTATAGTTGTTGTAATTATTAATTTGCATAAGTTTCTCCTATATTATCTGCCCGAATAATATATAAAAGTTTCTAAAAATATTTTTTGCTATTAATTAAAAATTATTTAAGACTTTCAAGATACTCTTTGTTAAAGTCAAGTGCCTCTTTTGTTCCCGATATTGAATACACCGGTTTGCCTGAAAAAACATTTTGGGCGGTATTTAAGATATCCTGAGTGGTTATTGTGTCTATAATTTCAAATTCTTTGTTAATGTAGTCAATGCCGTATGGGTTTGTATTGAGGGCACTTAATATTGCATTTTTGTCTGAATTCATTTCAATAGAGTAAAGAATTTCTGATTTTAGAGTTTTCTTTGCTCTTTCAAGTTCTTCCTGTGTTACAGGCTGAGAAATAATCTTTGCAATATTTTCATTAAACCCGTCAATTGCTTTTTGGATGTTATCAAGCGACTTCTCGCCTGTTTCATTATTGTTTGTAGTTGTTTTAATATGCATGCTCAAAATCCCACTGTCCCCTTGTTTTTGGTATTCTGATTCGACCATATAAGCAAGATGTCTTTGTTCTCTCAGGTCTTTAAAAAGTCTTGAACCCTGTCCGAGTCCGAAAATATTATTCATTAGGTTTATGCAGACTTCATCTTTAATATTTCCGTTTTGATTAAATTTAAAACCTTCAATTATTTCAGCCTGATTTTTGTTCGTTTCTGTTGTGAGAACTTTTGTTTCATTGTTTTGAATATGACATTTGGCCAGATTTGTTTCTTTGGGTGCAACAGGCAAGTATGCTGCACTGTTATTAAATATCATTTGTTTTAATTCGGGATGTTTTGAAAACGGTCCTGTTACAACAATTTGCCCTTGACCTTTTGTTATTAGTTCGTTATATAGTGCAATTACATCATTGTAAGTTATTTCTTTCAAACTGTTTAATTTGTCCTTTGTGTCGTATGCTCTTTGAGTTTGTTCAAACATAACTTTTTTATACGGTTCAAAAGCATTTGGTTCAATCGTTGAATAATCGTCAGTGCAGTGTTTTATGGCATTGTTGAATAAATCTATACTTAAATCGGGTTGAGAAAGATTTTCTCTAAACAATTCAAGCCCGATATTTGCTTTGTCGGCAGGGAAATTCCCGTTCAAAGCGAGATTATTTGTTGTTGCTATTATCGAACTGTCTATTGCATTTTTGTCGCTGATTTGGGCAAGTTCGTTCCATTTGTGAGAACGGGTGCCGCAATATTTCAGCATGTCATTTAGTATATCGCCTATTGCTGCTTTTTTAGGGGTGACATCTTTTGTAAACCAGTCAATTGAATAATTTACAACATCTGTGTCCCTGTCTATAAATGCTATTTCAAAGTTATTTGGCATTGTATAACGGGATATTTTGTCATTTGGAATCGGTGTTTTTTTGTTTGCTCCTGTAAAAGATAATTGTTTTGCGCCGATGTAGTTATTTTCAATGCTTTCTTTTGTCGAATTTTTCGGATGAACAACTGTCAATGCGGTTTTATTCAAATCATAGTATTTTGATGCCGTATTTATAAAATCGTCGTATGTCATATTATCTATAATTGATGCGTAATTAGCCGTTTTGTACGGAGTTCCGTTTAAAAATCCCAAACCAATGTGATCACATATTTCATCTGATGATTGCAAAACGGTTGAATTAACTTTTTTGATGCTTGTTTTAATCGCTTCAAATTCATCAGGGGTAGGCGGATTTGTCGCAAGTGAACCAATAACTGAATATATCTCTTTTAATACCGGTTCAACATATTGTTCAGGAACCGATGTCTGAACTATAATTGCGTTTCTGTCTGATGGTCTGGTACCTAATCTTTCAATATTTGGGAAAATATGTGTTGAATATTTTTGTTCTATTCGTTTGATTCTTGCATTAGCCAATCCGTATAAAAATTCGTTGACGGCTCTTAAATATACACTGTCTTTTTCGTTATTGTTTTCGTGTCCAGCAAAACCGAGAAATATCTCCGCCGAACCCGTTTTTTTAGATGATATAATATCTTGTCTTATTGGTTTGTCTGTCGGAATCATCGGTTCATGATAGCGTTGATTTGCCCCTGTTTTTGTAGAGGTAAAGTATTTTGAAACAAGTTCCATTGTTTTTGCTTCATCAACTTCCCCTGCGATAACTGTGACAGTATTTGCAGGATAGTAATTGTTATTAAAATATTCAACTACATCATCTCTTGTCAAAGCATCAATGTTATCAGTCGAACCTGCAATCAGATCAGGGGCTTTAGATTTTATGTTAAATAAATTCTTTAGAGTCAACGTTTCCGCTTTTGTCGTGTCATCAGATAGGTACATGTTTATTTCCGAGTCAACGATTTTCTTCTCTTTATCAAGTTTGTCCTGCAAAAATTTCGGAGTTTGTAACATACCAGCGTGAAGTTTTATTTTATTTTCCAAATCTCCGTCTTCAAGCAAATTAGAACTTATCACATAGTCTGTAACAGAAAATGCTGTTGAAGCGTTTGTGTATGCGCCCATTTTATGAACTTCTTCAAAGAAATCCTTATCTCCAAGCGCCTCTGAGCCGTTAAACAAATTGTGTTCTATATAGTGACTTATTCCTCTTACTCTGTCAGGCTCGTTTAAAGAACCTGTGTTTACATAACTTTTAACTACAGTAACACCGTCTTTTGGAATAATTATTACTTTTTGCCCGTTAGAAAGTTTGTAATAGTGAGCGGTAAGGTTATTTGGAAGTTTTATGTCCTCAATTTTTTTGTAACCGACTGGAGTATTAACATGATAATCCGCAGTAAAGTTTGATACAGAATTCACATCTTTTTTGTCATTTCGCGGATTTTGCGCAAATGACGGTGTATTCTTAACTGTATTGATGTTTGGAATTGCAAAATTTGGAATAATTTTCATAAATCTACCTATGTATTTATAAAAACATCTTATCAAAAATTATTGCTCTTTTTTGTGTAAAATTATGTAAAATTTGGCAGGATAAATAATTATGTTATAATAATCTTAACGGAGAGGAATTTATGGAAAAGACTTTAATTAAATATCCTTATTTAAACAAGGATGTTGAGATATATACAAATGATAACGGGCATAAAATTATTTTGGCGCATAAAGAAGGTAATATGGTAAGCGTTTCTTCATGGGTAAAAACAGGTTCTATAAACGAGGATGACCACAATAACGGAATTTCTCATTTTTTGGAACATTTGATGTTCAAAGGCACTCATACTCATAAAGTCGGAGAATTTGACAAAATTCTTGAGTCTAAAGGTGCTATTGTTAATGCTGCAACTTGGAAAGATTATACATTCTATTATGTAACTTTACCAAAAGGTGAGAATAACAAATATTTTGATATGGCTCTTGATTTACATGCTGATATGATGATGGATCCTATTTTTCCTGCCGAAGAACTCGGCGCACCGTTTGATATCAATGATTCTTCAGTAACGGACAAAAGAGAGCGTCATGTTGTTATTGAAGAAATCAGAATGAGAAAAGATCAGCCCTGGACAAAGGTTTACAATCAGTGCAACAAAAATATGTATTCAAATCACCCGTATAAAAGAGATGTAATCGGTACTCCCGAAATAATATCGCAGGTTACAAGAGAAGATATTGATGCATATTACCGTAAATTCTACACTCCGCAAAATGTTACAACCATTGTAGTCGGTGATTTTGACCATGATGAAGTGTTGAATAAAATCAGAGAAAAATTCACATTTCCTGATAGGATTGAAACAGAACAGCGAATTAATGAGATTGATACTCCTGTTTCTCAAACAAAGTATATTGAAACAAAATCAAATGTTCAGACAGGATATATGATGTTTGGCTGGCTTGGTCCAAAGGCTTGTGAACTTAAAGACTCAATATGTCTTGATTTAATAAGCATAATTTTTGGTGATGGCGCAAGTTCAAGGTTGCAGCAAAATTTGATTGAAAAAATGCCCGAGCAAATATTCAACATGGTCGGAACTGAACATTATCAGTTTAAAGATGGCAATAATTTCTTTATTCAGGCAAATTTTAAGCCTGAAGCAAAAGAGCAGGCACTTGAACTCGTGAAAAATGAACTTTCAGGGTTGTTAGATAACAAAATTACACAAGAAGAACTATTAAAGTCAAAAAAACGTATAAAATCAAGATTTGCCAACGAAGCGGAAACGGTGTCAGAAATTGGTGAAAATATAGGATACTATGAAACTGTTTGCGGAAGCCTTAAACTAATTGAAGAATATTTAAACGACCTTGAAAATATAACCGTTGATGATTTGGAAAACGCAATCAGAAAATATTTATCTGTTGATAATGCAGTAATTTCTGTATTGATGCCTGAGGACTAATTTATGCTGACAGAATTTGATGAGCAACTTGAACAGGTCAGACAAAAATGTCTTAATTGTGAAAAGTGTTCTTTGTGCAAAACAAAAACAAATACTGTTTTCAGTGCAGGTGTTCCAAATTCAAAAATCATGCTGATAGGCGAAGCCCCCGGTTATTATGAAGATATGCAGGGCGAACCTTTTGTCGGCAAAGCGGGGCAACTTTTAGATAAAATTTTGGGTTGTGTCGGTTTTTCAAGGAAAGAAAATATTTATATATGTAATACTTTAAAATGCCGACCGCCTGATAACAGAGACCCTCTGCCGGAGGAAAAACTCGCATGTGAAGAGTATTTAAAAGCACAGATTGATATTTTAAAACCAAGAATAATTTTACTTTGCGGCAAAGTTGCCGCTTATTCGTTTATTGATACAAAATCAGGAATTACAAAATTACGGGGCAAGTGGTTTGAAGGTCCTAATTTTTCTAAAATGATGCCTATTTTTCATCCGTCGTATCTTTTAAGAAATGACAGTCGTGAAAAAGGTTCCCCAAAATGGCTTATGTGGCAGGATATAAAAGAAGTCCGCAGAGTCTATGACCAAATGAATTAATTTTTTTATTTTATATTCTGTAAAATCATCATAATCAAAGCGATAAATTTGTCTTTGACTTCGTTTGCAGTTTCAAGAACTTCCTGATGGCTTAGTTTTCTATCGGAAACTCCGCTTGCATAGTTTGTCAGACAACTCAAACCTATAACCTTCATTCCACAATAATTCGCCACAATTGCCTCAGGAACGGTTGACATTCCACAGGCATCTGCACCGAGCGTTCTTACCATATTTATTTCCGCCGGTGTTTCGTAACTTGGACCTGTTGTAGCCATGTAAACCCCGTGTCGTAAATTCATATTTAGCATTCTGCCTGCCGCATCAGTAATCTTAATCAGTCCTTTATCATAGACTTCCGACATATCAGGAAATCTTGTCCCGAATTTTTCATCATTTCTTCCTATAAGCGGATTTGTACCCATAAAATTGATATGGTCCGTTATTACCATTAAATCTCCGGGACGGAAACTTTTATTAACTATTCCTGCGGCATTTGTAAGGATTACAGTTTTAACCCCAAGTTCTTTCATTACCTTAATAGGATAGGTAACCTGTTCCATAGAAAAGCCTTCGTAATAGTGCATTCTCCCTTGCATCATTACTACTCTGCGCCCAACTATGTTTGCGAATACCAACTGTCCTTTATGACCTTCTATACCTGAAAGGCGGGGAAATCTCGGGATCTGCCTATAAGGTATTGCAAATTCACTGTATTTATCAGCAAGTTCACCCAGCCCCGAACCTAAAATTATTCCGATTTCGGGCTTGAAATTGTCAGTGTATGTGTTGATATAGTCTAATGTATGCCTCATAAAACTATCCCCGTATATTCATAAAAATACACGGGTTTTGTGCTTGCCCGTGTATTTTAAAAACCTAACCTACTAATCTGTTGTCGTCTGCTTCTGATGCTTTTACCATCAATGCATGTTCAACAGGATTTTCTTTTGTGTATGCACTTTCGTGTGCATCTTCATATCCAAAACCTTCTCTTGCTTTTCTTGCCTGACTTTCGTCAACTAATTTCTTTGCAAGTTCGGCAATTTCATACACAAGTTTATATCTGTTATCTGAATTTTCGTTTAATTCCCACGCTACTTTGATTATCTGATTCATTTGTAAACCTCGCTTTTTATCTTATATGTTCTATCATATAACAGATCTTTCTAAAACACAAGAGCTAATTATTTTCTGATTTTGCACCCATCATCTTCAGAGTCTATTTTTTCGTCAAAATTATTATCAACTCCGTCATTACAAGAGCCGATTGAATCAAAACTCTCTGCTTTTGGGGAATATTTTAAATATTTATCCGGTATAATACCCCACAAATATAAGAAAAATTGCTTATAATTTTTCGCAAAATTTGGATTTTTTATTACAAGCATATTTTCATCATTTTTATTATCTCCGCTATTGGAAAAATTCATTGAACCAATAATCAGGTATTCATCATCAATTATTATTGTTTTTGAATGTAGTTTTCCTGCGTAATTTTCTGCCTTTAATAAAACTCCGTTTTCTCGCAATAATTTATGTTTTGTATTTCTCGTATTTACGCTGTTTGCATCAATTATAATTTTCACATCAATATTTCTTTTCTTTGCTTTAATAAGTGCATCCGTAATGTCTTTATGTGTTATCAAAAATGTCGGTGCATATATATAATTCTTGGCATTGTTAATAAGTTCAATAATTCTTTTAGAAGATTTGTCTTGTGGAGAAAAATAAACTTCTATTTCAGAACTTCCCAAAATAAATTTGTTCGGCAAGTTGTGCTTAATTTTCGCACTATGAAATTTCCCATTTAACAACTGTTCAAATTCGGCTTCATAGAGTTTTGCAATTTCAGGGGAGTTTATTATTGCAACATCATTAACATCATATCCGCTCAAGCCTGATTTGGAAAAATTCATTGACCCTGTTATAACCTTTTGGCGATCAAAGATTAAAAATTTGTTGTGCATAATTTTTCCGCCATCTTGGGTTACTCTGTCACTATTGCTTTCATTTGATAAGTTTTTTATTATGTCATTTCCTTTATAAAAAGTTTTTAAGGGGTCTGGGTCTTCATCATATACAAATCGGATAATTATCCCATTTTTATGTGCTTTTGATAGCGCAGAAGTTATGGCAGGAACGTCATCATAACCGTAGATTGCTATATCTATACTTTGCTTTGCGTTGTTTATCTCATTTACTATCAATTTGCAGACATCAGTTGAACAGTTTGAATTCGGTTTTAACTGCTTTGTGTAATCAAATTTATATAAAGCAATATCTCCGCCAAAGAGTTTCAGCGCAGGAGATATCCCTGTGATTGGATGTTTGGTTTCAGTTTTATGTTTTTTATCTTTGATTTTGTGACAAAAGTGGCACGGGTGCATATCTTTTGGCAATTGTTTAAACGGTATTATAATTTTGTCGTGCGCCATCTTTCCGTACTCGCAGTCAAGTGTGTGGTATTTATTTGAATGATGGTTAAGCACAACAAGATTTAATTTCTTTGAAATTCCAACATTTTGCTTAAACTTCTCGATATTTCCGATTTCGCCGTTTTTTATTCCATATCCGCTGTTTAGCAGTAAATTTCCGTAATCTGTGCCGTCAATTTTTATTTGTGCTGTTTTACACGAACTATTTTCGCTAATGTATTTGTAAGAGATTTTTTTATTTAGAAGTTGTTTTTGTGCGTATTCTCTTCCTAAATACCAAAGATCTATTTTATCGGTATAAGATAGTTTAAACTTTTTAAATATTTCATCTCCGTTTTGAAGTTCCTTTTCAAAACTTGATATTCCATTTATGCAAACAGTTTCTCCGTTATCTGCAATTCTGTTTTTATTAAAATCAAGTATAATTTTATCCGCACTCAAAATATCAATGACTTCATATTTATTTTTGTATCCTGATACAATTACAGCGAATACGGATAATATAAATATTAAAAATGTTACTGTAAAAATTCTATTCTTCATTTTAACTGAATGATAATTGAAATAAATTCTTATTTCAATTGTGTTTTACTTAACAGAACTTAATATAAATTTTGCTTGTATTTCGGATTGTAAATTTGATTTTTCTATTCATAATACTTGTATATTTTTTGCTCTATTAAATTATAATTTTTTTATTTTTTTTAATGTAAAGTGCTGATATGACAAGAATAGATGCCATTTTAAAATGTAAAGTTTTGTTAAAATTGTAATCTTTTAATTTTAGAAATTATAAAAACATGTCGTTACATGTGTTATAATATTAATAGAAGTTATACCATAAATTTCACTGCTTAAAGTACCCCATCAAAAAAGTTGGTATAATCTTAACAGAAAGGTGGCGAATATGAGCAACCTGCAATTACAAAATGATATTGAGAAGTTATTAGAGATTTTACCGGAGAAAATTCATAGGTGTTTGAAACCTCAAATGCTTGAGGATGCTATTGAAATTGTTTTGGATTTAGGCAGAGTTCCGGAAATTCGCCGTTCAGATAAAACAATTACTTATCTTGATACTGATATTGTTAATGATAAAGATATTGAATATATAACCTCAAGAGTACAGGAGTTTACATCTGACAACCGCTCAGGAATTGCAGGTACATTACACAGAATTAGTGCTATCAGAAACAGACAGGGTAAAGTTGTCGGTTTAACCTGCCGTATCGGGCGAGTTGTAACCGGTACAATTTCATGTATAAAAGATATTTGTTTGCAGAATAAAAGTATATTGTTTCTCGGGCCTCCGGGGGTTGGCAAAACTACAAAATTGAGAGAAATTTCACGGCTTGTTGCAGATGAACTTGCAAAGCGTGTAATTATTGTAGATACTTCAAATGAAATTGCAGGTGATGGTGATGTTCCGCATCCTGCTGTAGGACACGCAAGAAGAATGCAGGTTCGTCAGCCAGAGTACCAAAAAGATATTATGATTGAAGCAGTAGAGAATCATACTCCTGAAGTTATAATTGTTGATGAAATTGGTACAGAAGAAGAAGCGCAGGCAGCAAGAACGATTGCAGAACGCGGTGTTATGCTTATTGCTACTGCACATGGTAATACATTAGAAAACCTGATTAAAAACCCGACATTATCCGATTTGGTCGGTGGTATTCAGTCTGTTACTTTGGGTGATGATGAAGCAAAACGCCGTTCTTCTCAAAAAACTGTCTTAGAAAGAGAAAAGCAGCCGACATTTGATATTGTAATAGAAATATTAGACAGAAATACATTAGCCGTATATAAAGATACTGCAGAGGCGGTAGATTACATATTGAGAGGATGGCCGATTAAGCCTGAGATTAGAAAAGTTGATAAAACTTACGAATTTACCGCTTCTGCTCCGATATCAATATCTAAAACTCCAAATGTTATTGATAAAATCAATATGCTTGAAAATAAGATTGAACATCCTGAAAGTCTTAAATTTTTATTCTCAAGGCAAAAGTATGTTGAAGAAGTCAAAAATTACAAAAAGATTTATCTTTATGCCGTATCAAGAAGTATTGCGGAAAAAGTTATTGAACGGCTCGACCTGAACGCAGAAATTACAAGAAATATTGACGATGCGGATATTGTAATCGCACACAAAAACTTTGTCAAAGGCGGAGCAAAAGTTCTTTCTACCGCTGAAAAAGACAGACTGCAAATATTCTATGTAAAAACAAACTCCATGGCACAAATTCAAAAAATCATTAAACAGGCTCTTGATATTGCAGAAATGAATGAAAAGCAGTCTTTCTATGATGTGACAGAAACGGCCTTAGATGAAGCAAAAGAAGCGATAGAAAAGATTTTGACAGGTGTAGTCAAAGACATTGAATTAAAACCCCAAAATCAGCAGATAAGAAAACTTCAGCACGAACTTGCCGAGCAGCACAATCTTGATTCTACATCTGTCGGCGAAGGAGAAAATCGCCATCTCAGACTGAGAGTTGTCGGCGGTACAGATTTTGACAAGAATCAATAATCATTAAAATATAATTTACCCTAAGTTTGAGCCCCTTTTTAAAAGACAGAGAAATTACGTCATTCTTAAAGTTCTTTTATTAAGGGGTTCGTGTTTTATGCTTAAGTCTAAATTGCTAAAATTATATTTTTAATGTCTTCGTTTGAAACTTTTTCAAGTGCAATGTTTTTATCATCAGCAGACAAAACACCATGTGTTTTCAAAATTTCAACGGTTTTAAGTAAAATGGTCTGATTATTTGAATTTAGCAATTCCCTCATTTTTTGAATATTTTGGCTAAATTCAAGGGCATTAAAAACAAACAGGCTATCTTGGTTTAGTTCTTCGTCTGTAAGTTTAATCAATTCGTTTTTGTTCAATTCTGATAACAGATTTTTAATATCATAAATTTCCTGTTTTGTATCTTTAGTTTCGTCAAAGAGGTATTCGTCATTTTCAGTTAAGGTTTCAAATTTATCAATTGCGTTTAGTAAAACTACCGCAATTTCAGATGTAATACTCCCTTTGATTAGGTTTTCAAGGATTTCATATAACTCAAAATCAAATACCTGCGATAGCGCGCTTACTTCTCCAAGTCCGTTAATAATGTTATTAAGTATAAATAGTCCGTTTGTTTTATCAGATCCAATAATTTCTTTTAAGTTAATCAGATAAGGTAGTTCGGTTGCGATATGTTCCGCAAAAGAAGATGTTTTAATTGTTTCTATAATTGCATTATACGCAGATTTATCTCCGTATGATACAAGAAATTTTGCTCCTGAAAGTTGCTCAAATTCATCATCTGATTTTAATTTTGCAATTGCTTCGTTATAAATTTCTCTTTCTCCAAATGATGACAATGCACTTATAGAATTTGAACTTAAATAAGAATTTTCACTATAAGCATTGTCTTTTAAATATTCAATTGCTAACGGGTCTTTTATAAATGAAAAATATTTTGCGCAATATGTTTTTTCATCTTCATTGCCGTTTTCAATCAAATCAAGCATTGAATCCGTCAAATCTTCATTTGCGTATTTTACTAAAACAGAAATAATAAAATCTTCGTATGATGGTGAATAATATTTAAGTAACTGAAGCAAATTACGGTAGTTATCCTTATTACAAACTTTTTCAAGTCGTTTGGATACATTTTGTTTAATAAAATCATACAAATAATCCTCTTTATCGACAAGTTCTTTGAACAAATCGACATCAGGCATATTTATAAGACTATAAGCCACGGGTTCAAAATCTTTGGGATTTTTACCCGTCAATTTTTTCAAGTTTTCAGACATAAAACTGCCCCAATATTATAATCAAATTAGTCTAAATAAAATACCGTAATAACTTTATGACCTTCTTCTGCGTATTTTACGGCATTATACAAAGTTTTACTTGTATGTGACAAGAAACAAATTAATTGATTACATTCGTCAATAATTTCTCTGTTACAAACTCTTGAAGCATCTGCAAGTGTCATCATTGCTCTGTCTGCGTGTTCAATAATATTAGGAACACCGATAAGTTGATCCTGAACATCACTTGGTTGCTGTCCTATTGTTTGCGGAAGAATAACGCTCAATTTGTCAGGATTTGCTTTCATTGCCCCTCTGATAGCGGCAGCATTTGTTCCTGATGAACCGCCTGATGTGATGATTGTATTTCCCTGCATTACAAGTGCGGTTGCAAGGGTTTCTATCATTTGTTGGTGAGTAATAGGAAGATTACGACTTCCGATGATTGCAATTTTCTTTGCTGATTGTTTAATTGTTGCAAGTTCCATAGCAAGTTCATCAACCGTATTCGGTGAATCTGCTTTTACTGTATCCATATCGTCATCAATAGGTACTACAATTGAACTTTCCTGATTCTCTTTTTTCTCATCCGAACTCATTAAAATTTCCATCTCACTTTCTGTCATTTTTTCTTCACTTTCTAATTGCATTAATTACATTTTTCAAATATGCTATAAGTATAGCATATTTTTTTTGATTTGGGAAGAGGTCATGGTAAATCTGCTCGAAAATTTGAATAAAGAACAATCGGAAGCGGTGCAAACTACTAAAGGTGCATTGCTGATTCTTGCCGGTGCCGGTTCGGGGAAAACAAAAGTTTTGACAACACGCATCGCATATATGATAGAAAATGGTGTAAAACCGTGGAATATTCTTGCTGTTACTTTTACAAACAAAGCCGCTAAAGAAATGAAAGAGCGTATTGGTAATATTATCGGCGAGGATAAAGTTAAATCTATGTGGGTTGGAACTTTTCACGGTATCTGCGGTCGTATTTTGAGAGAAAATATCGAAAAATATAATACATCAACCGGTAAAAAACTTGATAAGAATTTTACTATTTATGATGATTCGGACACAAATCAAATTATTACAAGAATAGTTAAAAAGTTAAATCTTGATGAAAAAATTTATCCGACAAAATTAGTAAAATCAATAATTTCTAATTCAAAAAATAAAATGCAGGATGCGGATATGTTATATAAGACTGCAAGAGATTATAAAGGTCAAAAAATTGCAACAATATATGAAGAATATGAAAAAACTCTCAATGCAAATAATGCAATTGATTTTGACGATATGCTTATGCTTTCTGTTCGTTTGCTTGAACAAAATGATGAAGTAAGACAAAAATATTATGACAAATTTCAGCATATATTGGTTGATGAATATCAGGATACAAACCTCGCGCAGTATAAGTTAGTTAATTTGTTATACACAAACTTAGTGACTGAGATTCCGCCTGAACGCTCTTTGTGTGTCGTTGGAGATGTCGATCAGTCAATTTATTCATGGCGTGGTGCTGATTTTAAAATCATACTTAATTTCCAGCATGATTATAAAGATGCAAAACTGATTAAACTTGAACAAAATTATCGCTCTACCGCGAATATATTAAAGGCCGCTAATGCTGTTATCGAAAATAATGAACAAAGAGTTGATAAGGTTCTTTATTCTAATCTTGGTGAAGGTGAAAAATTAAGTTATTATGTTGCTGCTGATGAAAGTGATGAAGCAAATTATATAGCGAGAAATATTAAAAAGAATGCTTACGGAAATTACAGTCAATTTGCAATTCTCTATCGTACAAATAATCAGTCAAGGGCGTTGGAAGAAGCCTGCATGGCAACAGGGATTCCATACCGAATTTATGGCGGTATAAAATTCTATGACAGGGCTGAAGTAAAAGATATTCTTGCATATCTAAAACTAATAAATAATACCGAAGATTCGCAATGTTTAAGACGCATTATAAATGTTCCCAAAAGAGGAATTGGTGACACTACACTCAAAAATTTATCTGATTTTGCTTCTGAACATGATATAAGTCTTTATGAGGCAATAAAAATAAGCGACGAATGTGAAAGTCTTAATGCAAAAACATGTGCGAAACTAAAGGATTTTGCTCAACTTATTTACCGTTTTTCACAGGCAATAAATTCTTATTCTCTTAAAGATTTTATGTCTTTGCTTATTGAAAAAACTGATTATTTGTCATATTTACAAAGTACTTATTCCGATCCTGATGAATACAATGATCATAAAGGCAATTTGCAAGAACTTGTAAATGTAGCGGAAGAATTTCAACCAGAAGATGAAAATGATAAATTATCAGAATTTCTCCAGCAGGTTGCCCTTGTTTCTGATTTGGATTCAATGAACGAAGAATCCAATAATGTTACTCTGATGACTTTACATTCAGCAAAAGGTCTTGAATTTCCGACAGTATTTATTGCAGGAATGGATGAAGGTATTTTTCCTTCCCAAAGAACTCTCCAAACTCCGTCAGAAATTGAGGAAGAACGCCGTTTAATGTATGTCGGAATAACAAGAGCAAAAGAAAAACTCTATCTTGTGTCTTCCAAGCGCCGTCAGACTTGGGGCGAATATCGCTATTATAATCCGTCAAGATTTATAGAGGAAATTCCGCATAATCTTATTGAATCATTTGAATCTGATGAATATTCAGGAAATTCTTCAACATTCAGAAATGCAGTCTCAAAGGCAAAATCTTATTCAAACTCGTCTATTTCAACCAGTCCTGACGGATATGTAAGACCTTCAACCGGATTTGGGTCCAATTTTGTCGCTCCGCAAAAACGTGGTTTATCTGTGACAAAGCCTATTTCAAATAGAACTTCAAATAAGTCTTTTATTGTAAAATCTACAGTAAATAAAAAGCGAGAAGAAGAAAAATTAAAAGCATTTTTTGCAGATAATAAAATTAAAAGAATGGCCGATGAACGGAGGGCAAGACTTGCTCAGGAGGCACAACAGGCACAACAAAGAGAAGAAGAAAGAATTAAGTCTCAATCTGTTACTGAAGTGTTTGATGTCGGGCAAAGAGTATTCCACGAGCGTATGGGAATAGGGCATGTAACAAATGTCATGAAATTAGGCGACAGCGTTATGTATACCATCGATTTTGGCAGTTCAGGGAAAAAAGCGATGGATGCTTCGTATGCCAAGTTGAAAAAGTTTTAACTGTCGGCATTGCTCCCACATTTACTTACGCATCCGCCTGTGTAATCAAAGATTGCTTCGCTCGCTTCTCTTTCGTTTCGCTCTCAACGGCGGTGGTATCAAGTTTCGTGCCCTGCTCGTCTTGCTCATCGCAAGCCGACACCGGCACTCCACATCGGCT
>CADAYE010000016.1 GCA_902792085.1 uncultured bacterium
CAAAACTTTCAAAAATATCTAAAAAATCACAAGATTTACAATTATTAATATCAGAATGAAATAATTAATTTCTTAAACTCAAATAATTATTACATATAATTTACTTATGACAGAAGTATTTTCAAACGAATTAAATTTAAATAAAAGAGGCACAATAGGCATTGCTCAAATTAATCCGATTGCAGGATTTATTGAATATAATGCTAAAAAGATTGTTAAATATATCAATTTTGCTCAAAAAACAGGTATAGATCTAGTCGTATTTCCTGAACTTACACTTATGGGATATCCTATTGAAGATACAATAGACCGACACCCGATAATTGTTGAAGATAATATAAAGTGGCTGAAAGAAATTGCAAAAATTACAATAAAAACCGCCGCAATTATCGGATTTGTTGAACCGAGAAAAGATAATAATGTCGGTAAAAAATATTATAATTCAATTGCTGTTATTCAAAATGGCTCAATAAAAGGTATTGTAAGAAAGTCGCTTTTGCCTACATATTGTGAATTTAACGATTACAGATATTTTGAACCGTCGCCTGTTGTCGGTTGTCAAAGTGCTAATACACTTTGTATTTTTGATGAAAGTAAAGTCGAAAATTGTTCTAAAACAATAACCATAAATGGCATTAAATATGGAATTTTAATTTGCGAGGACTGCTGGAACAATAAAGAATTTTTTAACAGCAATGTTCTTTATTCAAAAGATCCTGTTGAAGAGCTATCAAAAGAAAATCCCGATGTTTTTATAAATTGTTCAGCTTCCCCTACACGTGCCAAAAAAGAAAACACAATATGCTTTCATTCATTTCTAAAAAATATAAGACTCCTTTTGTATATGTTAATCAAGTTGGAGCAATAGACAACAGCTCTTTTGACGGTTCAAGCAGGGTATTTAATAAAGAAGGTAAATTAATAGCAAGAGCAAAATCATTTGAAGAACAGTTTTTGATAGTTAATCCAATTAAAAATATTGGAGAGATTTATCCTTTAACTAATGGTCCTGAAAAAACTTTGACAGAAGCAAAAGCATATACTCTTGAATATAATCCTGATTTAGAAAGAACATATAAAACAATAGTTCAGGGAATAAAAGATTATTTTCATAAATCAGGATTTGAAAAAGCGGTAATAGGTCTGTCGGGCGGACTTGATTCAAGCGTGTGTGCTGTTTTATTGGCGGATGCTCTTGGTAAAGATAATGTTTTTGGTATAAGTATGCCGTCTGTTATTACATCAAAAGAAAGTAAAAATGATGCCCGAAATTTGGCACAGAATTTAGGAATAAATTTTCTTGAAGCATCCATTAAAAATGTGGTTGATAGTATCAATAATTCTTTAAAAGATATATTTACAAAAGTTGAAATCAAGTGGAATAATAGGCTTGAAGAATCATTCACTATGGATAATATTCAAGCAAGGTCAAGAGCGGTATTTTTATGGGGAATAAGCAACGAATTTTCAAAAACACTCCCCATTGCAACATCTGATAAATCAGAATTATATATGGGCTATGCAACAATAAACGGTGATATGTCAGGTGGCTTCGCACCTATCGCTGATGTTCCGAAAACAAAACTGTTCGCTCTTGCAAAATGGTTAAATGAAAACAGAGCACAGAAAAATACAATCCCACAAAGTGTTATTAATAAAAAACCCGGGGCAGAACTTGCAATAAACAGTGAAACAGGAGAACCGTTAACAGCAGAAGATGCTCTAATGCCTTACGAATTTTTAGACGAAATAATTTGGCGAATTGAAAACAAAAAAGAACATTACTGGGATATGCTTAATTCTGAATTTTTATATGAGAAGTACAACAAAATCTCCTACACACAAAAAGTAAAATGGCTTGATAAATTTTACAAGAGAATGTCAAATGCTCTTTATAAATGGTCTATTTTACCGCCATCTGTAATAGTTGATTCACACTCAATTAATAAATATGACTATAAGCAACCGATTACATCTTCGCATATTAATTATAAGGGAATAAGTGAGATAGAAATTTCTGAGAAAATAAAAAAAATAAATGTATAAGATTAAATTATAGTAGAATAAATATATGAAAACAGTTATTATAACAGGTGCAGATTCAGGGTTAGGTTTTAAAACCGCAAAAAAATTGCAGAAATTTCATAAATATTTGTCAAAATTTTCAAAATATATAAAAAAGACTAAAAATTTATCAAAAACAAATTAAATAAATTATATTATTCAAAAATTTTTATTAATTTTATAAAACTTTACAATTCCTGTAATTCCTATGGTTTTTGACTTTTAGAAATCTCTCAATATATAATTTAACTCATGATATAGGAGAAATGAAAGATTACAAACAAGTTGAAAAGATTTATATTTATGACAAAATTCCGCTAGAAGAAATCGGACTTAAACTAAATATATCTCGCAGGACTTTGTTTTATTGGAAAAAGAAATACGAATAGCATTAATATAATCATAATCGTTTTTAGAGGAATTTTTTATTTGCTTTTTCATAATTAGATTTTATCATAAGCATCTATATCTAACTAAAATCTTTCGATATACCAGTTACTATTACCAAAATGGTTAAAGTTCCAATGAAGTTCAAAATAAAAATTAAACTCCAAAGAATTGTCATCTTTGAAGTTCCAAGAGTATTTATTTAATTGTGTTTTGCGATAACTCTCAAACGCATCTTGAATCTCTTTTGCAAACTTTATCCTGAATTCAGAATACGGAATGTCCAATGTCTCTTTGGTTAATTTATTTTTCAAAATCATCTTCAAACCCCCTGATATTATCAAGTTCAATATTATATCGCTTGCCGGTTTTATCTACACAAGTTGCAAAATCGACGGTTTTATCAGCATACTTGTTTTCCCATAGACAAATTAGCAAGCCGATTTCTTGCGTTTTTAAATTCAAAATCTTTGTTCCATACAACTTATAATCTTTTTCAACCATAATTTATCCTTTTGTTATTGTAATATCTGCGTATATCTCATCCGGCTTGTCGGGGTCAATCAAAAAATCTTTATCAAATACATATCTTTCACCATCCGGTGCGACGCAGCCGACAATATTGTGTTCACCAAAACAAAGAACCGTAAACTCTTCGCTATCTTTTTCAAACCAGCCTTTTAGCTTTTTCAATCTATATTTTTTACCGATTTCAATCATAGTATTTCCCTTTCAAGCTACACAATTCATCACTCTTTAAGTGATAAACATCAAGTGTATGCGTCTAAAATCGTATCATTTGGACATAATAATTTTGAACGCTATTTAAACGGCTTTTAAACACCTTTTAAACAGCATTTAAATTTCAACATCTTTTTCGTGGTCTATAAAAAATGCATTCAAAACATCAGCATCATTTCTCAAGTGCTTGATTACCGGTGCAAGATTATAGCACTCTTCAATCTCCGGTTGATTTGCGACAAAATAATCTATAACAACAGCGGTGTTGTAAATATTTTCCGACCACTTACTTAACTGCTTGAACTCTTTTGGAGTAATATTCAATCCGACTTTTTCCATAATAAAACCTCCTTTGACACACAACATTAGCGTGAAAGAAAAATAAAATCAGGAATGTTTTACAAAACAACATAAATTTATAAATTTGCAGAATTTACAACTTTTACAGACATATTATAAAAGTCTTCTTTGCCTATATCATTTTTACCTAAAATTGTTGTAAAATCCTTAATATTAAATATATAGGTCCCGTTAAAAATTCTAAAATTTTTTATTATTGCTTGCTTTAAATACATATCACCTCTAGTATGTCTAAATTTTACCAGAAATAATGAGTATCGTAAAATAAATAAGTTTAAATTTTAAAATATTAAATATAGTTTTTATAATGTTTAAAAAGGTATCTCCATCTCATAGTTAATTTAATCTTGTTCTGTATGTTAAATTACATCAACATAGATTGCTTCGTCACTTTGTTCCTCGCAATGACATGCTATATTTTCCCCCGACTCTCACTACAATTTTTGTCGTTTGACAAAAATTGTGAGTTCAGCAAATAAATTTGCATACGAATATGTATCGTTCGGGCTTCCTGCCCTCACGAACATCTCCTGTAGAGTCTCGCTATCGGCTTTTTTGTTATCTGTCATTGCGAACGAAGTGAAGCAATCCAGCCGTTTAAATTATGTTCAACATAGATTGCTTCGTCACTTTGTTCCTCGCAATGACATGCTATATTTACTCCCGACTCTCACTACAATTTTTCTACTCAATCACTGTAATCCAAAGAAAAATTGTTTATTAAACTCTGCACCCTTTTCCTTATATTCTTTGCTTGCTCTTTCACCGGCTTCTCTTGCCTTTACTTCAAGATAATTATTCATATAATCCATATTTTTGCTCAAGTCCTCTTCATCAGTTAATTTGGGATAATTAATTGATGCAACGGAATATTTGTAGGCTTCCATACTGTCATGCAAATTCTCAATTTTACCGTAAATTTTTCTGCTGTTTTTACCGTATTGTGAATAACCTTTTCCTGCTCTGCCGATTTGACAATATTGATATGCGTGTTCTACTTCGTGTGCGCTTGTACGAACAAAATCACATATACTCACTGCATACACAATTTCATTCCGTTCCTCATTAAAATAACCGGCAGTGTTCTTACCAATTGTGTCTTTAACTCTTACTTTTATATTCAATTTATCAAGATTTTTCTCTTTAATAAAATGCTTTGTCAGTTCTTTGATTTTTGTCTTGGAATCAAGTATAAATCTATATGGCAGATATTTGTCGTTTGACGGTAATTTTATATTCGTAGTTTCAAATGTCCCTGTAATTATTGGTGTACTTTCGTTTAATTCAATTTCAAGTCCTGCAATTTTTCTTAAACCGTGAATTTTGGGAATTTTTCTGTCGCCGTTAAGCGGATATTCGGTTATAGTTGCGTTAATTTTATTGCCGTCAATAATATTTTTGATAATTTCAAGTTTTAAACTGTTCTTCCCTGTTTTTTTATTCTTTTTTCTTTCTGATATATATGTCCTAATTTCTTCTATTAAATTCGTTACAAATTCAGGTTTACTATTTGCCATTTTCTTTTGCACGATTTTTCTGTATTTGCAATTGCTGTCCTTTACATCATGACCAAGATGCTTATATTCTCTGATAATTCTTTCGCCGTCAGAACTTTCAAAAAGTCTTTCAACTATGTTTTCCCCTGAATAAAATGTTGTTATTTTCTTCTTAAAATTTTTATCATTTCTATTTCCAATTGTAACAAATGCAAAACTGTCGGAATTTTGAGGTGTATTATGCGATAAAGTTTTATATTGCTCTATATTTATCTTTGGTGTTTTTTCAAGCAATACAAATTTGCATTTTTCAGGATTTATTTTGTGTATAATGTCCTGTTTTAAATGATATATTGATTTTCTGAAACCAGGGTAAATTTTCATAACTATATTGCCTTTGAATTTTATAAAACTCCTGAATTGAAAATTTGCTAAATAAAATGCCCTGTAAAAGAATTTTACAGGACATTTTATATTGAAACATTAAATTATTTTTGAGCCGGAGCCTTGTCAGGTCTTGCGGTCGGCTGAAAATCATGATGGCGTCTTGTTTGATTTCTGTCAAATTTTTGATTTTTGATTTGAAATTCACCCGGTCGTTTTGCATTCCATTGACCATGCATAGGTGGAACTTGTCTTTCATACATTGGTCTTGGAGGAAATGGCATTGGCCCTTTGCATGGGCATTTTGGCTTTAATAATGCTGCTGATACCAATATTGCAAGTAATACACCTAAAAATATTGCTGCAACCTGTGTAAAAAATCTGCCTAACTCACCACAATTACAAACTTTTGATTCTTTTTTTTCTTCATCTGACATAATTTGGTCTCCTTATCTTATCTACATTTGTATAACGAAACTAAATTTAAATTGTTCATTTTTATTCTGCGGAAATTGTAACTGCTTTGTAATTTGGTGTTTGAGTCATTTTTTCTTCAATTTGGTCGAATGTTAGTAGCCCTTGAGTTGCGCCAAAACACGAAACGACTCCGCCGGAATTTATTGAACCTGCCATCAATGATTTTGGAATATCAAAATTGTATCTGCTCATTGCAGCACAGAAGGTTGAGGCAAAAGCATCTCCTGCGCCAAGAGTTGAAACAACCGGGCCATCAAAGCACGGACAGTAAAAATATTGTCTGCCATTGTAAGCATAAGCACCATGCCCGCCGTCTGTTATTACAATAACCTGATAATCAGAAATTTTTAGTTTTTTAAACATTTCTTTTAAATCCGGGTGTATCGCTTCTTTTGAATATTTAATTTCTTTTGTATCTTGTCTTAAATATATTCCTGTTGCCATTTGCGCTTCTTCTTTGTTCATAACGACAGCATCGGCAAGTGCAAGAATTTTTTTCAGATAATTGAAACCTTTTTTAATGCCTGTTGAACCTGCATTAAAACAGACCATCGTGTCATTTTCTTTTGCAAATTTTACTAAATCATCAAGTTGTCTGTTACTTTCACCGTTTAATGGTGCGATGTATAAAAGTTTTGCATTTTTAATTACTTCAAAATCAATCTCTGATTTTTTGATATGAGCATTGGCACCTCTGTGCGCCAAAACCGTTCTGTCACCCTCAAAACTTGTCAGAATAATTGAAAATCCTGTAGTGTCTTTTTTGTCTTGTATTATAGAGTCTAAATTTACATTTTTAGTTTTAAAAAAGTCAAAAAGACCTTTTGAATATATATCATCCCCCACTTTGAATATAACAGCGGTTTCAAAGCCTAAATTTGCAAAATTTACTGCCGTATTAACGCCTCCCCCGCCAACTTGTGTATCAAAGTCTGTTATTTCCAACTTTGCCCCGTAAGGATAACTCATAAAATCTGTTGAGTGGTCTTTTTTGCGTACAGAAACCACATTCGCATCATCACATTCTACAAATACATCCATCGTTGCACTGCCGATTGTTACTACATCAACCATATCATTCTCCCTTTTTCTAATATTTTTTTTTATAATAGCATAAAAAAAAGACTGATAGTTTATCAGTCTTTCTTTTATTTATTGCCATAAGTATTAGTTTATGCAATTTGCCTTATCTTCTTCGGTTACCCCTTTTAATGTAAGGTTTACTCTGCCTTTTTCGTCAATTTTAATGACTTTTACGATAACTTCATCCCCAATATTCAAATGTGGTTCGATAGTTTCTATTCTTTCGTTGCAAACTTGAGAAATATGAATCATACCATCTTTGCCGCCGCCTAATTCAACGAAAGCACCGATAGGAATAATTCTTACAACCTTACCTTTAATAACCATTCCGACTTCAGGTTTGAAAGTGATATCTTTAATCATTTTTATAGCAATTTTTGCACCTTCCTGATCGTTAGATGTAATAGTAACTACACCTGAATCCTGAATATCAATTTCTGCACCTGATGCATCAATGATTTCTCGGATTTGTTTTCCGCCAGGTCCGATTACAGTGCCGATATCTTCAGTCGGAATTGTAATTGTTGTAATGCTTGGAGCAAATGGTGACAATTCCTTAGCGGGTTCTGTTATTACTTCTCTCATTTTACCTAAGATGTGTAATCTTCCTTCTTTTGCTTGGAACAATGCTCTGCGCAATGTTTCGTTAGGAATACCTTTTGCTTTCATATCCATTTGCAATGCGGTAATTCCTGTATCATTACCTGTAACTTTGAAGTCCATATCGCCAAGGAAGTCTTCAATACCTTGAATATCAGTTAATACAACAGGTTCATAGCCATCTTCTTTAATCATGCCCATTGCAACACCGCCAATCATGCATTTAACAGGAACACCTGCGTTCATCAAAGCCATTGAACTTCCGCATGTTGACCCCATTGATGTTGAACCGTTTGATTCAAGTACATCTGAAGTTACTCTGATTGTATAGCCAAATTCTTCTTGTGAAGGTAATGCCGGAATATTTGCTCTTTCAGCCAAATTACCATGCCCTACCTCTCTTCTGCCCGGTCCTCTTAATGGTTTAACTTCTCCAACAGAGAACCCCGGGAAGATGTATTTGTGCATATATGTTTTTTCTGTTTGAGGATCAACTCCGTCAAGTTCCTGTTTCATCGAAGGACCAGCCAAAGTTGCAACTGACAGAATTTGAGTTTGACCTCTTGTAAATACTGCTGAACCATGCGCTCTTGGAATAACACCGACTTCACACCAAATAGGACGAACTTCGGTCGGTTTTCTTCCGTCTGCTCTGACTCCTTCATCAAGAATCATTGCACGCATAATGTGTTTTTCTGCTGCTTTAAATTCTTCCGCAACAAAATCAATGCCTGTTTCTTCTATGATTTGTTTAATGTAGTCATCTTCAGGCAAAGCATCGATTTTTTCTTTAACTAATTTCTTTGCTTCTTCAAGTTTGTTTTGACGATATTCTCTGTCAAAATTATGATACGCATCAAAAATCATATCATGTGCGGTTTCTTCAATAATTTGTGCAATTCTTGAAGTATCATAAGGATTTGTAAATTCTTCTTTTGTAACACCGCACTGTTTTGCAAATTCAACCTGAGCATCACACTGTTTTCTGATTTCTCCTTGTGCAAATTCAACAGCGTTCATAATATCATCTTCTGTTACAAATTTGCATCCTGCTTCAACCATTATGACCGAATCATGTGTACCTGCAACAACGATGTCCAAGTCAGAATCATGTGCTTGTTTATGCGTTGGGTTAGCAATGAAGTTACCATCTGCATCTCTTGAAACTCTGACAGCACCGATAGGTCCTTCAAACGGGGCGCCAGAAAGCATCAAAGCGCATGAAGCACCTAACATAGCCAATGTATCGGGTTGATTTTCCTGATCGTAACTGAATAATTGCGCAACGATTTGAATATCGTTTCTGTATCCTTTCGGGAATAGCGGTCTGATTGGTCTGTCGATTAAACGAGATACCAAAATTGCTTTGTCGCTTGATTTCCCTTCACTACGATTGTATCCGCCGGGAATACGACCGATTGCTGACATTCTTTCTTCATAATCAATCAACAATGGGAAAAAATCTATCCCTACTCTTGGTTCTTTTGAAACAACACAGTGAACAAATAACATTGTGTCACCGCATCTTACGGTAACAGAACCGTTTGTTGATTGTGCATACTTTCCTGTTTCAATTGTAACGGTTTTTCCGCCGATATCTAATTGAAAACTTTTTGTTTCAGGTTTCATATAATACCCTTTCTCTTTCTGCGCATCTTTGCGCTTTACTAACATTTATACACTTCCTTTATTAACAAAATTATTATACCCCAAAAATAAAATATCGTATTTAAAAATTTATTGTAAATTATTAAAGATTTTTATACTCCTTGCCGTATATTATATTAATTACAGGGTAGATTATGACAAATATAAATGAATCATCAAGTCTTAATTTTTTTAAAAATTCACCGCTGACAGTATTTTGCGGTCATATTTGGAATAAAGTAAATAGTGTTTTCCCTGATGGTGACAACGAATCGTTTGCACTGAGGACTGTTTTAAACAATTCTAAATTTTTTCATCATAAGACAAAATTCGGAGAATTAATGTCGAATTTAATCGGTATACATGAGGTAGAAGGTAATGCTCCAAAAAATATAACAAAAAATAATATAGGTGCGCAATGGTGTGCATACACGGTAAGTCATGCGCTTGAGCTTTCAGTTGGAAAAGATAAATTGAAAAAGTTTGGTATTGATTTTTCAAAATCCCCTTTGTTTAAGAAATCATCTTTAGGCACGTGGGCTGCTGTTAGTGAATATGTTGCCTGGGCTCAAAAATCACAAATAACCGATAGTAATGGTCATGTTAAGGCACGATATAATAATATTACGCAGGCAAATGTCTCAAAGGCAACAATGACCAACGACCGAGCAACAAGAGAAAAGCAAATCAGGGCTCAATTAACAAACAATGACCCAATGACAAAAATTAAAGAAGGTGATTTAATTATTTGGAATGGAAGTTATGCTTGTCATACAGATGAAGGTATTAAAACATTACGTTCAAGTCATATTGGAATGATTGAAAAAATTTCACAAGATAAAAACGGTGAATTTTATGTGTGGGTAATTGAAGGTAATGCAAATGAACCATTAAGCGATAAGAATTTCGAAAGATATATAAATAAGACTGATTCCTCAGTCGGTTCTCAAAAAGCCGGCGAAATTGTAGAGTTAAACCAATGTGACGGAATAATAAGAAAGTGCTATACAGTCAAAGATTTAGCGAATTTTGGGTACAGCGGTTATATTAATATGTCAGGGATTGTACGTGAGTAATATTTAATTTTTACGCAAAAATATTTTTTAGGTGTTTTATATTAATTATGCAAGTAAAAACAGAATTTAAATCTTTTAATAATAATTCATTTACCGCTAAATACAAAAACCCTATTAATATTGGCAAACTTAAAAATAAATATGAAAGTTACACAGCGAGTTTTGTAGAAATAGAACCACAAAACAAAGATGATGTTAGTGCATTAGAAAATGCGATAAAATATTGGGTTAATGATAAGTTCGGAATCAATGCTCTTTATGCAGTACGCGCAGCAAGAGACGGAAGTCAATATTATTGTTACCACAAAGTTTATGCTCTTACAGCACAAAGAGATAATTTTGAAAAACTCAATCCTGACGAAATATTGGGAGTTGTGCATGTCGGGCTGGTTGGTGATAATAAATTATTTGTAGAACACTTACAAACAAACCCGAATTATTTGTATAAAACTAAACCTGAATATGTCGGCATTGGTACCGCAATGATTAATTCATTAAAGGGTTTATGCAATATGATGACATTATTTTCTTCAAAAGAAAAATCTGTCAAAGATTTTTATATAAAAAATGGTTTTTGTGAAAATCCTCCCCATTCAAACGCATACACTTGGATAAAAGATATATTTGATAGATTTTGATTTTGTGATAATGTTGTAATTGTAATCGCCTCGTAGCTCAGTAGGATAGAGCGGTGGTTTCCTAAACCGCGTCTTGCCCGCGTTCGAATCGCGGCGGGGCGAAATAATACACAGGGGACTTATCCCCTGTGTATTATTATGACTTGGCAAAGAGTTGAACGCTTTTGCGTTCGAGCGGGGAGTGAGCAGAGGCTGGAGCAGATTTTAGCTGTGCCTTATGGCACATATGCCAAAATGCGGAATGCCGTTTATTGCGAACGACCCAAGACCACGCGGCGGGGCGAAATAAAAAAGAGAATAGGCTTATCTATTCTCTTTTTTTTAATTCTGTTTAACGACTAAAATACAACTCTAATTTATATTTCTTTGTGTTTAAAGTATAATTATTATAGTCTATAGGGAATATTATGAGAAGTGACAATATTAAAAAGGGAATAGCGCATACTCCGCACAGGGGGCTTTTAATGGCGGCCGGAGTTAGTCGTAAAAATATGACCTCTCCGTTTATTGGGATAGCAAGTTCATTTACGGATTTAATTCCTGGGCATGCCGGAATGAGAGATTTGGAACGTCAAATTGAGAAGGGAATACATAGCGGCGGTGGTCAGGCATTTATATTCGGTGTTCCTGCTATTTGTGATGGTATTGCAATGGGGCATAACGGCATGAGGTATTCTTTGCCGTCAAGAGATTTGATTGCGGATTGTGTTGAAACGGTTGCTCAGGGGCATCAACTTGACGGTCTTGTATTATTGACAAATTGTGACAAAATCACCCCTGCAATGCTTATTGCAGCAATTCGTTTAGATATTCCATGCATAGTTGTTACTGCCGGTCCAATGTTAGAAGGTGAAAGCAGATGTTCAAAACTTACTATGATAAAAGGTTCATTTGAAGCCGTTGGAAAGTTTAGAACCGGTGAAATTGATGAAAAAAGACTATTGGAACTTGAAGAAGAATCCTGCCCGACAATAGGTTCATGTCAAGGTATGTATACCGCTAATACAATGGCATGTTTAACAGAAGTAATGGGGATGAGTTTGCCTTTGTGCGCTACATCTTCGGCTGTTTCATCAAAAAAACGCAGAATTGCTTTCGAATCAGGGATTCAGATAGTTAATCTGGTTAAAAACAATATCAAACCGTCTGATATTATTGATAAGGAAACATTAGAAAATGCAATAATTGCGGATTTGGCACTTGGCGGAAGTACAAATTCGATTATGCACCTTTTAGCGATAGCAAATGCAGGCGGAATTAATTTAAAAATAGATGATTTTGACAAGTGGGGAAAAATTGTTCATCAAATTTTAAAATTAGACCCTGCTGCAAATCCTACTATGACAGAATTCCACAATGCAGGCGGAGTTCCTGCACTTATGAAAAACCTGATTGATGCAAATATCGGGGTAAAAGATAAAAATACGGTTTGCGGATATTCAACATTCGAAATCTCAAAGGAAGCATTTGTAAATAAGGATTTAATCAAAACTTATGATAATCCGATTACAACAAAGCCTGGGCTTGGTATTTTGTACGGAAATTTGGCACCTGAAGGTTGTGTAACCAAAATATCGGGGATAGATGATAGTTGTTATGAGTTTGAGGGTGTTGCAAAGTGTTTTGACTGCGAAGAGGATGCTATGTCTGCTTTGGAAAATGACAAAATTAAAGACGGAGATGTAATTGTTATCCGCTATGAAGGACCAAAAGGCGGTCCGGGGATGAGAGAAATGCTTGCTCCGACCTCTTTGCTTGTAGGGAAGGGTTTAGGAAAAACTGTCGCTCTTGTAACTGATGGTCGCTTCAGCGGAGGAACAAGAGGCATTTGTATTGGTCATGTTTGTCCTGAAGCCGCTAATGGCGGAAATATTGCACTAATAAAAGACGGCGATAAAATTAAAATAGATGTAAATAACAGAACAATAAATATTTTGGTAGCTGATGATGAACTTGAATCAAGAAGAAAAGACTTAAAACCATTTGTGTCAAAGTGTAAATCGGGGTATTTGTCAAAATATGCAAGAACGGTTCAAGATGCTTCGCATGGTGCAATTGTGTAGCAAAAAATATTTTTCTATGTTTTATAAATGTAAAACTTGAAAGGAATTTTTATGAAAATCGGATGGAACTATAGTGATAAATGGGTAAGAGGATTTTTTGCACTAAAAAGCAAAACTAAAAAAACACAAAGAACTGATGCTGTGAGTTCTACTTTGAAAGGGATTCTTTCGTTAAATCCGTTTAGAAATTTGCCCAAAATGCCTAAAAAGCTTCCGTCTGATGAATTTATGTCATTTAAGTATCCGAAAATTAAATTGATTGATAAAATACTAAAGAATTTATAAATCTTTGTTATAAGATGGTATTATGAAAAAAGAGAGTGAAATAAAACATATTGCAATAATTATGGATGGAAACCGCAGATGGGCTAAAGAGCATAACTTGCCGTCTGCCGCCGGACACAAAAAAGGCGTGGCATCTTTGAGAAATGTTGTCCGTGCTTGTGATGAATTTGGAGTTAAATATTTAACAGTCTATGCATTTTCAACAGAAAATTGGAAGCGAAGCAAAGAAGAAGTTGATTTTTTGATGGATTTGGTTGCAGTAACATTAAAAAATGAACTTGATGATATGGATAAAGAGGATGTAAAAATATCTTTTATCGGTGACAGTTCAAAGTTGTCGGATAAACTGCAAAAGGTTACCTCTAATGCACAGGAAAAAACTAAAAACAATACGGGTGTTAATCTTCAAATTGCATTAAACTACGGTTCAAGAGATGAAATAGTAAATGCAGTAAAATCTATAATAGATAATAATTATAAATCTGAAGATATTACTGCTGATGTTATCTCAAAACACCTTTACACAAAAAATATTCCTGATCCTGATATTTTGATTAGGACAGGTGGAGAAAAGCGAATCTCAAATTATCTTTTATGGCAGATTGCTTATAGCGAAGTTATTGTTGTTGATGAATACTGGCCTGAATTTGACAAATGCTCGCTATTAAAATGTATTGAAGAATTTAATAGAAGGCAAAGACGCTATGGTAAATAAAATTAAAATTGTTCTTGCAACGGGAAATCCTCACAAATTACAGGAAATAAATGAAATAACAAAAGATTCGGGGATTGAATTTATTCTGCCTGACGGGGATTTCAATCCTATAGAAAACGGAAAAACTTTTGAACAAAATTCGCTTATAAAAGCGCAAGAAGCATCAAGAATTTCAAATATGATTTCTCTTGCTGATGATTCAGGGTTGTGTGTTGAAGTGCTAAACGGTGAACCAGGTATTCATTCGGCAAGATATGATACAACCCCTCAAAGACGGATAGACAAGTTACTAAAAAAACTTGCCGATTCGGATAATAGGAAAGCAAAATTCGTTTGTGTTATGACACTAACAGATAAGGACGGTAATGTCTTAAATCAAGAAATTGGAGAGTGTCACGGGCAAATTGCAACTGAGCAATATGGTACAAACGGTTTTGGCTATGACCCTATATTTTTGGTTGATGGTTATGATATTACAATGGCTCAAATGAGTGAAGATTTAAAAAATACAATTTCTCACAGAGCAAATGCCTTATCTAAAATGGTTAAATACATAAAAGAAAACCTTTAGGTAAGAGGATTTGATTGTATAAAAAAATACTTTTGTTTTTTATAATATTATTTATGCCCTTTGTTTATGGTGCAGAAATTATGGATATAACTTCTCTGCCCGATAAAGATGTGGCTGCTGTTATATCAGGTTCAGTATCTTATGATTATGATATGACACTTGAAAATTGCATCAGGATTGCACTCGGTAATAATCCTGAAATACTTTCTGCATTTGAAGATATATTGGCAAATGATTCAAGATTAAAACAAATCTGGTCAAATTTTTTTCCTCAGTTTTCTTGGCAGACAAGTTGGTCACATATCAAACAACTTCAACTTTCTGATGCCTTCAACTATAACCTTGAATATGAATATTATTTGCTTGGGCAGGTTACACTTCAACAGATGCTATATGATTTCGGTGTTACGCAAAATCAGGCTACAATTCAGCGACTTGGTTTAGAATCAAGTAAAAAGACATTTGCATCAGTTGTAAATGATGTTATATATAAAACAAAAAATGCTTATTATGAACTTCTTTATTCTTACGAAGCCGAAAAAGTTGCGCAAATGAATGTTGATAATTACCAAACATTTTATAATCAGGCAAGGGCATTGTTTACTGTCGGATTAAGCCCGAAAATTGATGTAACTATTGCTGAAGTAAATTTAAGTCAGGCAAATATGAGATTAATAAGTGCTAAAAATCTTATAAATACTTCTGTTGCAAACTTAAATAATGTAATGGGTGTTCCGTACATAGAAAAATATAATATAAAAGGTGAATTAGGCTATACTCCGCTAAATTTGTCTTTTACAGATGCAATTAAAAAAGCCTATGAAGCAAGACCTGAACTTAAAAAGGCAGAAATAGAAGTTGAACAGGCGCTTCAAAATGTAAAATTGCAAAAGAAAGGATATTTTCCGCAATTAGAATTTGACGGACACTATCAGGAAGGTGGTAAACACTGGACTTCAAATAACGGCTGGCAAATAGGTGTTTATCTGAATTTTCCTATTATTAATGGTGCTATGATATATAATCAGGTAAAAGAGGCAAATCATTTGTATAATAAACAACTTGCTCTTGCTAAAAAAACACAAAATGATATATATTTAGAAATTCAAAAGTCGTACTTAAAGTTACACGAAAAAGAGAATCAACTTCCTGTAGCAACACTGCAGGTAAAACAGGCAAAAGAAAATTATAGAATTTCAAAGGCGAGATATAAAGTCGGTGTATCATCCCCTATTGAGATGCGTGAAGCACAAAATACTCTTGCAGAATCTGAACTTCAGTATTACAAATCATTAAGCGAATATAATATAGCAAAATCCGAGCTTGAACGATGTATCGGGATAAATTTAAGTTCGTCCTCAAGTTTTTTGGGTATTAATAAAAATGGTAAGAAATATTAAGGAATTGTTACAAACATTTACATTTTTTGTATATTTTGTTAGTATATAACAGTAATATGTAAATGAATGGTAGTTGTCAATAAAAAATTGACATTGGAGTTAAATATGGTTGCGAAAAAGGGGACATCTGAAGAAGATTTTGAAAAATTACTTGAGCAATACGACTATAAGTTCCAAAAAGGTGATTTGGTAAAAGGTGTTGTATGCGGTTTTGAAGGTCAGGGAGTACTTGTTGATATCGGTGCTAAAACCACCGCTCTTATCCCAAGTTATGAAGCCGTTGAAAAAGGTGAAAATGTTGAAGACAAATTCCAAAAAGGTCAGGAAGGTGAATTTCTTATCATAAGAGAAGAAGATGAAGACGGTCGTTTTCTTTTGTCTAAAAAGAAAGTTGATTTTGCTTACGCTTGGAAAGATTTGGAAAAAGCAAAAGAGGCTGATGAAACAATACTCGGAACAGTTATTAATACAGTAAAAGGCGGTGTACTTGTTGAAGTTGCAGGTGTAAGAGGATTTATTCCTACAAGTCAGTTGAGAACAAAAGAATCTGAACTTGAACAAGGTTCAAAAATTGAAGTTAAAATTCTTACTCTTGATGTTCAGCAAAATAACTTTATTTTGTCTAATAAAAAGGTTTATGACGACACTGTTCAGGAAGCAAAAGATAATTTGTTCTCTCAAATTGAAGTCGGACAAATTGTAAAAGGTGAAGTTGTAAGAATTACTGATTTTGGTGCTTTTGTTGATATAGGCGGTGTTGATGGGTTATTACCGTTATCCCAGCTTTCTTGGCGCTGGATAGACCATCCGACAGATATCTTGCATGTGGGCGATAAGATTGATGTTGAAGTAATATTGGTTGATCACGCAAAACAAAGAATTTCATTAAGTCTTAAAAAACTTGAGCCGGACCCATGGATTGAAGCTGAAAAGAATATCAAAGAAGGTGATGAAATAGAGGGTACTATTACAAGGCTCAAATATTTTGGTGCTTTTGTTGAGGTATTTCCTGGGGTTGAAGCATTGTTACCTCATGATGAAGTTATAGAATATCAAAATGAAAATAAAAATATTTTGCAGGTTGGTGATAAGATTAAAACTCATATTATCAAGTTTAATCCTGCTGATAGAAGAATTGCGCTGTCAATTCATGAACAAGGTACTGAAGCTGATTCATCAGCAAACGAATAATAACTTTTAAAAATATGATAACACCCGAAATCTTATATGGTTTCGGGTGCGTTTTTATAATGTTGACTTTTAAATATAAATAATTAAATATATCATACATTTAGATGTTTATTGCATCTTGATAATAATACATAATACTGTAGAGAGAGTAGTAAACATGCCATTTCGTTACAGATTGCAGAAAATTTTGAACTACAGAGAAAATCAGCGTGAAGAACAAAGACTGAAAGTTCAGAAGGCTCAGGCGGCAGTTAACGAAGCAGAAAACAACATCAAGAAAAACAATCAGGCAATAGTTGATACTAAAAATGGCATGCGCTCTGCAGATCCGACCCTGTATGATTATTATGACAAGTTTCTAAAACATCTTTATGAAGAGGCTGAAAGACTTGAACAGATAAGACAAGAACTTCAGGAAATATTAGACGAAGAAATAAAGAAACTTGTTAAATGTGAACAGAATGTAAAAGTTCTTGAAAAGCACAAAGATAAAAACAAAGAAATATATCTTCAGGAAGAAAAAGCAGAAGAACTAAAACAATTCTCGGAGTTAGGTGTTACAAGATTTTTCAGAAAAAAGACTGAAAACCAACAGTAAAGGTAGAAATTATGGGTATAGAAGCAACTACTTCCGCATCAGCAGCAACTGCGACACAAAGTACAACGACAACTGCGACTTCAAAGACAAATTCATCTGATACATCATTTAAAGATGAAATGTCAAAAGTTTCAGAGTCAGAATCAAAAAAAGATACAAAAACTGCTGATAAAAATTCAAAAGACTTAAAAAGCGAACAAAAAAACGATAAAAATGATAATAAGTTGGCTTTATCAAAATCTGAAAATGAGCGTAAAACTGCGTTGCAAAATGATGCAGAAAATAAGTTGCAGGGTGCATCTGTGTTAAATGGTCAGTTTTTAATGAATGATGCAAATATGATGCTTTCAAATGATATTCAGCAAATGATTGATAATACTGTTTCAGTAAACGCTTCAAATCTTAAAAACTGGAGTTTTGGTTTTGGCGAAAACGGGGCAAAATCAGCGTTGAAAATGAATGAATCTGATGCCGATTTCTTTATTAACCTGACACAAAATGACAATATAAATGTTCAGTCAATTCAGGCGCAAGCACAGGGTATGGTTAATAATGGGGCTGAAGTCGCTGAAGTAAAACAAAATGTTCAGGTCTCTCAGGCTTTATTGAACGCTTTGAGTGAAGCAAGAGAGAATAATCAGCCTTTGCGAATTGATTTTGACCAAAATATTTCTGTTATTTTGCGAGTTGGCAGAGATGGTGCTGTTTCAGCACAGTTTATTCCGGGTGATAAGGCAGTAGAGCAATATTTGAGAAATAATATAGAATCCCTTAAAGCATCTTTTGATGAACAGGATTTGCCTTATAGTGAACTTTCTTATTCGCATAGTTCAAAAGACCAAAATCAAAGACGAAGACAAGAAAAACAACAAGGAGAATAATATATGAATGATGCTTTTATTACGGCATTAAACACACAATATGCAACAGTAAACTGGATAGATGTTTTGTCGGAAAATATGACAAATACGTATACTCCAGGTTATCGTGAAAAACAGGTTACTTTTAAAACCTTTTTAAACGGTGCGATTGTAGATGATTTTGAAAAAAATAACGGACAGGGCAAATCTACTCCTGGTACCTCAAAAAATAATCTGTTTATTGAAGGTAAAGGCTACTTTTTGACTAAAACTGCCGAAGGTAAAAGTGTTTATACCCGTCTTGGAGATTTTGACTTTGACAAAGAAGGTGTTTACCGCGCTAAAAATGGTAATACAGTTCAAGGCTATATTTTGAACGATAAAGGCGAAATAATGCAGGGTACAAGAGCATTAAGTGCTGATTTATATCAGGAAACTGCCATGAAAGGCGGTGCTCTTGATATTCCGACAACAACTATAAAGATGTGGATTGATCCAAATAATGGTAAATTCCTTGGCAAATATGATGAATATGAAATTAAAAATGACGGAACAATAGTCGGTAAGGCAGAGAGTGGTAAAAAAGTTGTGCCACTTTACAAAATTACTACAAGAAATTTCCACAACTGTTCCGGCTTATATGAGTACAAAGACGGATTATTCCTTGAAACAGAAGAATCAGGCAAACCTGTTTTGGGGGTTGGGGAAATTCGTTCAGGTTTGTTAGAACTTTCAAATGCAGATTTAAAGGTTAATATTTCTTATTATCAAATGGCTAAACAACAGATGGAAGTTGTTAATAAGATAATTTCATCAAATAAAGACCTCTTGCAGCAGGCATTGCAACTTGTCGGAGGCTCATAAGTTTAAAGATTTTTTACACAGTATTAAACTCCATTTACAAGAGGCGTGTGCGCCTCTTTTTTATTATTTTGCTATTTACAATTTTGTTTAAAATATGTAAAATAGAAATGTAAATAGTTTTTAGTTTGGCAAGGAGTTAGATATGGATGATATTAAGGTTGCAATAGGTTGTGATCACGCAGGTTTGCACTATAAGGAAGCCGTTATTGATTACTTAAAATTTAGAGGAATAGAATTTGTAGATTTAGGAACATATACTCCTGAGTCTTGTGATTATCCTGATATTGCAAGAAAAGTTTGTGAAAAGGTTATTCATAATGATGCAAACAGAGGAATTTTGATTTGCGGAACAGGTATTGGCATGTCAATAGTTGCAAATAAGGTTCATGGCATCAGAGCGGCTCTTTGTGGAGATACATATAGTGCAAGAGTATCAAGAGCGCACAATAATGCAAATGTTTTGTGTATGGGGTCAAGAGTAATAGGTGAGCATTTGGCGCTCGATATTGTTGATACATGGTTAAAAACAGGTTTTGAAGGCGGTCGTCACAAAAAACGAGTTGATATGATTGAGTAGAGGTAAAAACATTGGAAAATCAAATAGATTCTCATAAATTAGCCTGCGTAATAGCACAAATTTTAGATGATAAACTTGGTAAAGATATTACTATACTAAATATCAGCCATGTTTCTTCTCTTGCAGATTATTTTGTAATTGTATCAGGCGATTCAACTCCACAGGTTAAAGCATTAATGGAAACGGTAAAGGATAAAATTAAAAAACATTTTGCAAGACTTCCTATCCGAAATGAAAATGATATGAAAAATCGTTGGAATTTGCTTGATTATGGTGATGTTGTTGTTCATATATTACATAAAGAGGAACGAGAAAATTATGCGCTTGAAAAATTCTGGAGTCATGCATTTAGTATAACGGAAGATGTGTGGCGCAAAGAAGCATCACAATATAGTGAATATACAAAATAAAAAAAAGCCGGTTTAATACCGGCTTTAAATTTATACTTTAGATTTTAAACACTCATCAAGACAATTTATCATCGTATCTTTAAATCTGTTACATTCACTTTCGTTATTTGCCTCAAATCGCAAAGTAAATACAGGTTCGGTGTTACTTTGTCTGATTAATGCAAAACCACCCTTAAAAACGATTCTCATGCCGTCCAAAGTGACAATATCTTCTATTTTTGAACCGAACATGTCAGGATTTTGTTCAACATGAGTTTTTACATACTCCAAAGTCGATTTTTTTAATTCATTCGGACAGGGATAGCGTACTTCAGGACTTGAATATACCCTTTCAAACGGTTCAAGCATTGATTCAATTTTAAATTTGCTGTTTTGCTTTTTATTTTTCGCAATAATTTCTATCATACGGCACCCTGCATAAACAGCATCATCATACCCGTAATATCTGTCTTTAAAGAAAGTATGACCACTCATTTCACCGCCTAAGAGAGCATTTGTTTCTTTCATTTTTTCTTTAATAAATCCGTGCCCTGTCTTGCACATAATAGCATTTGCGCCTGTTGAATTAATTTCGTCATACAATACCTGTGAGCATTTAACTTCAGACACAACATTAACATCTGTTCCCAAATCTTTTATTATATCAAGTGCGTAAATTAAAAGTAGTTTGTCACCTGTCATTGGGTTACCTTTTGAATCTACAACTCCGATTCTGTCTGAATCCCCGTCAAATGCAATACCTAAATCAGCATTTTCACCAATTACACGCTCACATAAGTCTTTTAATGTAGAAAATACGCTCGGATTCGGGTGGTGGTTAGGAAATCTTCCGTCAGGTTCCGAGTACAATTCAATTACTTCACAACCTATCTGACGGTATAATTCGGGACCTACAACTCCGCCTGTACCGTTTGCACTGTCAACAACAACTTTTATTCCTTTGCCGATATCGCCAAATCTTTGTTTCATATCTGTGATATATTCAGGGATTATATTAACTTTGAAGTCAGGATTATTTTTTTCGCTGTATTCTTTCCACAGGGCAAATGTTTCATCTTTTACTTCTTTTATTTGTTTCTCGTTTAATGTCTGGTGATTATAGGTCATTTTAAGACCGTTATATTCGCTTGGATTGTGGCTTGCTGTTATGACCATTGCACCGTCTAATTTGTGGGCAAATTCAGAATAATAACCGATTGGAGATGGAGCAATTCCATAGTCTTCAATATGCTTAACTTTGGCATCTAAAAGCCCCGTAATTAAAGCCTTTTTAAGCGGTTCAGAATGGAGCCTTGCATCCATGCAGACACCGATTTTTAAATCAGATGGCTTTTTACCGTTTTGTTTTGTCAGCCAATTTATATAACCTAAACCAATATTATAAAACTGTTCTTCAGTTATATCTTCTCCGTAAATTCCTCTTATATCATTTTTACCAAATGCGTGTTCATATTTTTGCATTATATATCCCCTTTATTTATAATTAAATCATAACATGAAAGAATTTTTAAATAAATTATTTGATAATAAATCAATTACTGCGTGGGTATTTGTTTTGCCTGCAATTTTAGGCATTTTTATATTTATTATAATACCGATATTTTGCTCTCTCGGTTTAAGTTTTACAAAATGGGATTTGCTTAACCCGATTAGATTTGTCGGCTTTGATAATTACAAATTGATATTTAGTGAACCTTTGTTTTATAAAATATTATTAAACACCGTTGTATTTGCGCTATCTGTCTCAGTTTTAGGGGTAATTATCCCTTTGATATTAGCATCAATTCTAAATTCAAAAATCAGAGGAAGCGAATTTTTTAAAAGTGCATATTTTTTACCTTTTATCACTCCAATGGTCGTAATAGGTATAGTTTGGTCATGGATTTTTGACCCTAATATAGGATTTTTAAGCCAAATATTACATTTACATATAAATTGGCTTTATGACTCAAAATTTGCTATGCCAGCACTTATTATAGTCAATGTATGGAAATTAATCGGCTACAATATGTTAATTTTTCTGTCCGGTTTTTCAAATATATCGCAAAGTCTTTTTGAATCCGCAAAAATTGACGGAGCAAATTCCGTTCAGGTTTTTAAAAATATAACTGTTCCTCTATTATCACCTACAATATTTTTTGTTGTTATAATCACAGCAATAAGTTCATTTCAGGTGTTTGATTTAATTTATTTGATGACTGAAGGCGGGCCTTTTGATTCGACAAATGTTTTGGTATATGCGATATATAAAAACGCATTTGAATATTTTAATGTCGGCAAAGCAAGTGCAATTGCTTATGTTTTGTTTGCGATAATCCTTGTTTTAACACTTATTCAGTGGCATTTGCGAAAAAAACTTGTTTATAACGAAGAATAAGATTAAAGTTTTTTGTAATTATTCCGTATATATGCATGTGAAGTTAATAAAGGGCATGTGTATTATGTATGATGAATTAGTTAAAAAGCGTATTGTTATTGAGTTTGAAAACCTTATAAATAAAGCAAAAGATGAAAATAATGATGTTGATTCTTATGCTCAATTTATGAAAGAAGTTATCTTAAATACCTATGGTGTAAACTAATCACTCAGGGAATAAAAATTTTATAACATTATTCTAAAAATATGTTATGAATATTGTTATAATAGGCGGTGTCGCATCAGGTGCAAAAGCCGCTGCAAAAGTTAAAAGATTACTCCCTCATGCAAGTGTAAAGATATTTACTGATGATACGCATGTTTCGTATTCATCATGTGGTCTGCCTTACTACATACAAGGTAATTTTAGCGATTATACTTCACTTTTGGTTCGTTCCCCCGAAGAATTTAAAGCCTCAGGAATTGATGTATTTTTACAATCAAAAGTAGAAAAAATTTTTCCTAAACAAAAAAATGTTCTTGTAAGAAATTCTGAATCCGTTGAACTAGTTCCCTATGACAAACTTATTATTGCAACAGGAGCAAGCCCTGTAAGGCCAAATATAAGCGGTATAAATGATTTTGAAAATATTTTTACCGTAAGAAAAATTGAAGACGGGATAAATATCAGAGAAAAAATGTTTAAATCTAAAAATGCCGTAATAATAGGCGGTGGGTATATCGGAATTGAAATGCTTGAGGCATTTTCTAAAAACAATGTTTATACTCGTCTTTTTGAACGCAGTTCTCAAATTATGCCTGCGCTTGATTTAGAAATGTCAGAAGTTGCCAAAAATCGTCTAAATTCAATTGAAAATAAAAATTTTGAACTTTACACCGATACAACGGTAACAGAATTTGTCGGGAAAGACGGCGTTTTAGCAGGGGTAATAACTTCTGACGGGAAACAATATGAATGTGATTTGGCAATTGTCTGTGCCGGTGTTAAGCCCAATACAGAACTTGCAAAAGAAGCAGGGATAGAAATAGGAGAAACAGGTGCAATTAAGGTTAATAAACTTATGCGTACATCTGTTGAAGATATATTTGCTTGTGGTGATTGCTCTGAAAAAACACACATAGTTTCAGGTAAAAAAGTCTGGATACCGTTAGGCTCAACTGCAAACAAAGAAGGCAGATGTGCTGCGATGAATGTTGCGGGTGTATATTGCGAGTTTGAAGGTATTTTAGGCTCAATGGTTACAAGATGTCTTAATACAACTATTGCAATGACAGGTCTGACAGAAAAAGAGGCACTTGAAATCGGTTTTAAACCTGTATCTGTTGTTGTAAGTAAATTTGATAAAGTCGCATATATGCCTGATACAGGCGAAATAACGCTAAAAGTAGTTGCAGATAAAATAACAGGTCTGCTGCTTGGTGCGCAGGCAGTAGGTTCAATAGGCGCAGATAAGCGTGTCAATACTGTTACTTCAGGTTTAATAGGACATTTAACAGTAGAAGAATTTAGTAATAATGACCTTACATATTCTCCTGCGTATTCTCCAACAATAGACCCGTTATTAAACGCAATGCAGATATTATGCAACAAAACCGCCCGCTCATGTTAAAATACCACGTGTTTACTCATTTTTATATATATTTTCAATATATTTACATAAGGCTTCACAATCAATAGCTTTTCCTGCAAAATTACCTTCAGCATCATTCACAGGTATCCCTGTTTTAAGGGCATATTCCCAAAATAATTTAGGTGTTAATTCTACTCCATTTTCATTGGCACATTGTAACGCACAGGTATAAATTCCTGCAAGTGCAGGAACTGTCCAACTTGTTGATCCTTTGCTATCATGGCGATATTGAGAGGGGTTCATTGCACTTGCAACTGTTCTGTTCTATCTCCAGACAAAATGCAAAGTGTTCTTTCAGTATTATTACTAACACACCAACTAGCCTCATAGTTAGAAAAGTCATTTTGTGGTTTAGTTTGGTCTTTTTTTTCTAATATATTCCATCCAAAATCAGCCCCTGTAATACTCTCATTTGTCATCGTCATCCCACCACAGGCAACAAAAACATCATCTTCATATAAATTTTTTATCATATTTATATATTCATCGTATCCGTAATCGCCTTCATTTAATCCCCAACTCAATGAAACTACCCTAATTTTATCTTGTGGCTGACATTTTGAATTGTGTTCTATTATTTGTCTTAATCCTCGTAATCTGTCATCAGTTTGGCTATTTTTATTCCCATGTATCCCTGCAGTAGCATAATAATGGAGATTAGCATCAGGTGCTACACCATCTTTATCTCCTGCTAAAATATCACTTACAGCTTGCCCGTGATAATATGCGTCAGGACTTGTTTGCTTGACATTTGCCATTTTGTTGTAAGAAACTAAACTTGATTTTAAGTCATTATGTAAAATAATGGGACTGTCTATTATTGCAACTGAAATGCCTTTACCTGTGTAGCCCATTTCATGCATTTTATCCGAATTTTGTCCTATACTTCTGCCTTGTTCAATTATTTCATCTGGATTCCAACCTTTGGGCAAATTTTCTTTTGGAGTGTTTAGAAAAGTCGCAGAATTAAAGTTTAAAAATTTTAACATGTATTTGCCCTTAGGATTGTTAAAG
>CADAYE010000017.1 GCA_902792085.1 uncultured bacterium
GCAAAAGTTGTACTGACCGCCTGCGAGTGTATCGCTTTTGCAAGTTGAATCATCATTGACTTGAGTTAAGAGTGAATAATCTAAATCATACTGAGCCTGTGCTCCAATTGCCGCCTGATTTAATGTTGAAAGTGATTTTTTAAACTGTGTTGTAAACTTTTTACTGTTTGAATTTTGTATCAAAAGAGGTATGGTAAGCGCCGCTACTACCCCGATGATGCCTATAGTAATAATTATTTCTGCAAGGGTAAAACCAAACTTTTTAACATTTATTATCCTCATATAACTATTATACTTTATTAAAATATCTTTTTCAATATAAATATATATTTAAAAACAGTGAATAATAAATTCAAAAGAAAATAACGTGAGCAAAGAGAAGTTCTTTAAATCATAAACAAAACTATTTGTTTGTGAATAGAGTTAAAAAAATTGAGAAAAAAAGTAATTTAGATCAATAACAACTTACTAAACAATTACAAACAAACAAGAAACAATCTCAGAAAGAAACATCTTAATAAATCAAGTTAACAAATTTAGACTTCACTGTATTCCTGAATAGAAATCGAATCAATATTTTTAAGAGCCTGAAAAGCCTTATACAAATCTTTGATAGGCTTTTTGTCCATAACATTAATAACGCAAATGAGTTTTGTGGAATTTTCGTCGGCATTTAGTTGTCTGCGTTTAATTTCCGATATATCCTGATATTTTTCAATAATAAAATCCTGAACAGTTTGGACATAGTCATTTGCACAAACAATTCCGACTTTGACCATTCTTGTTTTCTTTGTACTTGACGGTAATACATTTTTTTCAAAAATTCTTACCATAACAAGTGTCATAATAGCCATAGCCGTGCCTGCAAACGCAATATCAAACATGCCTGCACCGCAAGCCATACCGATACTTGCTGCAATCCACAAGGTTGATGCTGTAGTCAAGCCCAATACAATAGGTCCGTTTCTTAAGACCGTACCTGCACCGATAAAACCGATACCTGTAACAACCTGAGCGGCAACTCGTGCGGTATCACGAACACCTGTCGCCTGAGATATAACTACATTATCTCCTTGTGCAAATGTTGGAAAACCGTATATAGAAATCAATGTAAATATACAAGCACCCAAGGCAACCATAATATGCGTTCTCAAACCCGCATATTTGTTTGTCAATTCTCTTTCCAAACCGATGCAAAACCCGAATGCTGCGGCTGCTACAATACTCAAACCGCAATTTAAATTCAATATATGCTCAAAATTTAATATCATTTTTATCCCTCTTATTTACCTTACCTTACTTTTTGGATCAAGTACATCTCTAATGGTATCACCTATCAGGTTAAAAGCCAAAACTGACACAAAAATTAAAAATCCAGGTGTCAAAAGCCAAGGTCTGTATAAAATATTTGTAAATTCCTGCGCTTCTTTTAGCATATTACCCCAACTTGCATCAGGCTGCTGAATACCTAAACCCAAAAAACTCAAACCTGATTCCGACAAAATATAAGACGGAACAGATAATGTCATTGCAACAATTACAAAACTTGTAGTCTGAGGCAAAATGTGTTTTATTATTATCCTTAATTTTGAAGCCCCAATACTTTTAGCCGCCAAAACATAGTCTTCGTTTTTTATAGATAAAACCATTCCTCTGACTACTCTTGCAAATCCTGCCCAGCCAATTAATGCCAAAATAAGAACAATCAGCATAAATCTTTGCGAACTTGTCATTCCTGAAGGCAAAATTGAGGCAAGAATAATCAAAAGATAAAAACTGGGTATAGACATAACCCCTTCTGCAAAGCGCATCATTATCATATCAATTTTACCGCCAAAATATCCGGAAATTCCGCCATATAATAACCCTATAGGAAACAGTACAAATAATGCTAAAAATCCGATAGTCATAGAAATTCTGCCCCCGAATAAAAGCCTTGAAAATACATCTCTGCCGTTTATATCCGTTCCGAGTAAGAATATTCTGCCGTTATTATCCGTTGTGAAAAGATGTCTTTTCATCGGAATTAAACCTAAAAATTTATACGGCTGACCTTTTGAGAAAAACTTTATATAATGCTTTTGAGTTCTGTCTAAACCATATTTTATCTGCAAAGTCTCAGAATCAAATTCTCTTATATAATTATAAGTATAAGGTTTTGAAAATTTACCGTTTTCATCTATTGTAAAAACTTTTGACGGCGGAACATAAGCCATTGTTCTGTCTGAAAAATCTTTTGTATAAGGAGCAATAAAATCAGCCAAAAATAATGCAAGATAAATTACCCCCAAAACAATGAGTGCAATTCTTGCAAATTTATCTTTCCATAATGCTTTTAATAAATCTCTAATCATGACTTACTCCTAATTCTCGGATCTGTAATGATTAGCAGAATATCCGCAATTAAATTACCTGCAACGAGCATTATTGCCCCCATCATAAGTGATGCCATGACAAGATTAATGTCTGATTTTAGTACCGCTTCCAAAATAAGTCTGCCTAACCCCGGAAACTGAAAAACATATTCGGTTAAAGCCGCACCCGATAACAACCCTGCAAATTCAAATCCCAAAAGCGTAATCATGGGGTTGACAGCATTCCTTAATGCGTGTTTATAAATTACCGCATTTTCACTTAATCCTTTTGCTCTTGCAAATTTTACATAATCACTATCCAATACATCAAGCATATTCGCTCTCATTTGTCTTTGCAAACCTGCAAGCGAAATAGTGAATAAAACAATAACAGGTAAAATCAAGTGATGCGTAATATCCCAAAATTTTCCGCCAAAACTCATATCGGCAAAATTTGGACTTGTCAAACCACCAATAGGAAACCAACCGGTTTTAACGGCAAACATCAAAAGTAATACGGCAAAGAAAAATGACGGAATCGCCATGCCGATACTTGTTAAAACGGTTAAAATTCTGTCTAAATTTGTTTTCCACCGAACCGAAGCGATTATGCCAAGGGGAACACCCACAAGCCAAGTTAAAAGAATTACTATAGTTGTTAAAAGCAAAGTATTAGGTATTCTTTCGCCAAGTTTTTGCGATACTTTTTCGCCAGTTGATGTCACTCCCAAATCGCCTTTAACAAAAGATATTGCCCATTTACCGTACTGAACAATAATAGGTTTATCAAGCCCTAATCTTGCCCTTTCTTTTTCAACCGTTTCAGGAGAAACTGACGGATTGAGTTTTAATTCTGCCAACGGGTCAACCGGCGACAATCTTATAATGAAAAAACTTATCATTGATACGATTATCAATAACGGTATTGTCTGAAGTATTCGTTTAATTATGTACTTTATTGTGTCCAATATAAATTTCCTCTATATTATGTGTCAAACCGCCTAAACTTGACGGGTAGATATTTTTGAATTTATCCCTTATTGCAACAATTCTTATCGGCGAATAGATATAAATCATAGGCTTTTGAGTATAAACGATATCTTGATATTTATCGTAATACACTTTTCTGTCCTCAAATTTTGTTGCAAGCGCACCTTTATCAAACATCTCGTCTAATTCTTGTTCCCAAGGTAAAATCCCAACCTTGCCTTCCGCAGGAGTACGCATGTTAAACATGTGAAGTCGCCCATCTGAAAGCCAGACATTTTTCCCGCCGTTTGGTTCTAACGGAGAGCCCGTCAAACCCATTATGACCATATCCCAGTCAAAAGTTGAAACGAGTTTATTTACAAGCGAATTAAATTCTATCGGTTTGAAATTAACTTTCATTCCCAAATCTTCCAAATCCTGTTTGACCATAACACCGATTGCTTCACGCTCGGTATTGCCGGCATTGGTATAAAGGTTAAATTCAACCCTGTTACCGTCTTTGTCAAAGAGTTTACCTTTTTTATCTGTTTTAAAGCCTGATTTTTTGAGCAAAATTTTAGCGCTATTTATATCTTTATCATAAGGTTTTAATTTCTTGTTGAGATAAATTGAATTAAGTGTTTCAGGAGTAAAAAGTGGCACGCCCATTCCGTTTGCAATATTTAAAACCATATTTTTTCGGTCAACGGCATAATCTATTGCTCTGCGAAAATTCAAATCATTGAACCATTTTTGCTTGACAGGTTCAACATAATATTTACCTTTTTCATTTTTTCTTGTATTCAGGTTCATTGAAATATACATTGTTCCCGTATCAGGTCCTAAATTATACAGTTTGAAATCCGAATGCGGCTCTAATGACTTATACCTTGCAACTTTTGCGCCCTGCAAAGAAATAACATCAAGTTCTTTTGCTTCAAATTTTAACACTTCATTATTCAAATCTCCGACAATTAAGTATACAAGCTTATCAAGATAGGGCAATTTTTCATTTTTGGTATTTATTTCGTAGTAGTTTGGATTTCTTTCAAATACCACCCTTTGTGCCGGAACATACTCTTTTAACTTGAATGCGCCTGATACAACAAAGTCTTCAGGTTTTGCATTGGTAGAAAGAAATGAATCAAAATATGCGCTGCCCTTTTGAACAGCATTGTAAAAGACATGTTTTGGGGCAATTGATGTTGATAACATTCTCAAAAATGGAGCATAAGGTTCAGGAGTAACGAATACCACAATATCATCACCATATTTTCTTACGGTAGGAAGTTTACCTTTTATAACAAGTGAATCTCTTGTAGAAGTATCACCTAAGCCTGCCAAAATTATATTTTGCCAAGTAAATACAACATCATCAGCCGTAATAGGTTTCCCGTCAGACCATTTAATCCCATGCCTTAAATATATTGTATAAACTTTACCATCAGGCGAAATTGTATAACCTTTTGCAAGTTTTGGCGAAACTTCACCTGTTATGGGGTTGGTGGTAAAAAGCCCGTCATACATAACTCCTGATAAAATGGCAGATGTATTGTCTTTACAATTGAACGGATTAAATGTTTTTGGACCTTCTCCTATAGTTGAAGCAACAAGAGTACCGCCAAAAGTTCCGACAGACACTTGAGATTGAAGATAATCAACACCGTTAAGTGTTACATTTTTAGGCATAGCATAAGTTGATGCCAAATTAGTCTGATGTGTAATGGAGTTGTTTATGATTTTGGGCGGAACATCACGAACAATACACGCTTTACATAATAGCGCAATCAATGCCAAAACCAATAAAACCCTAAACACTCTCCCTGTCATGCTTTTATAATAACATAAATTATAAATTTTGCATTAGTTATGTGTATATTGTTGTATTGTTACGAAATATAATAAAAACTTTACCAAGTTTGCAATAAATGAGTTGTATGTAGTACAATTTTTATAAGCACTCTGATTTGGGGCATGCTTATTTTTTGGGAAATGTATTAATATTATTATTATAATTTACAGACTATGGAGGTTAATGTGTCAGACACTTGTTTAGAAGAAAAACTCGATCTTACCGAGAACGCAATTAAGGTTTTGGAAAGACGCTATTTGAAGAGAGATAAGGATGGAAATTGTATCGAAACTCCGTCAGATATGTTTCACAGAGTTGCAGATACTATTGCATCAGGAGATTTGAAATTCGGCAAATCGGAAGAAGAAGTTAAAAAACTTGCAGACAGATTTTATCGTGCAATTACAAACCGCTACTTTATGCCAAACTCTCCGACATTGATGAATGCAGGCAGAGAACTCGGACAGTTGGCAGCATGCTTTGTATTACCGGTTGAAGACAGCCTTGAAGGTATTTTTGAAACAGTTAAAAACACCGCTCTCATTCACAAATCAGGAGGAGGTACAGGTTTTTCATTCTCAAGATTAAGACCTAAAAACAGCGTAGTTCGTTCTACAATGGGTGTATCATCAGGTCCTGTTTCATTTATGAGCGTATTTAATGCCGCAACGGAAGCCGTAAAACAAGGCGGTACAAGACGCGGTGCAAATATGGGCATCTTAAGAGTTGACCACCCTGATATTTTAGATTTTATTGATTGCAAATCAGACAATAACCAGTTGAACAACTTTAATATTTCTGTTGCAATAACTGATAAATTTATGGATGCTTATTTAGCCGGTGAAGATTATGATTTGGTTAATCCGCAAAATAATCAGGTTGTCGGCAGATTAAGTGCAAAAGCGGTATTTGATAAAATTGTTGACGGCGCATGGAGAAACGGTGAACCGGGTATAATATTTATTGATAAAATGAATTCTGATAACCCTACTCCGCAAATAGGTGCTATTGAATCAACAAACCCTTGTGGTGAAGTTCCTTTGCTTCCTTATGAAGCATGCAACCTCGGTTCAATAAACTTAGGCAGAATGATGAAAGAAACATCAAACGGATGGGTTGTTGATTGGGATTTACTTGAAGAAACAACAAGAACTGCTATGAGATTTTTGGATAATGTAATTGCGGTAAACAATTATCCGCTTCCACAAATTTCTGAAATGGTTCAAAATAACAGAAAAATCGGTCTTGGTGTAATGGGCTGGGCAGATATGCTTATGAAATCAGGTATTTCATATTCAAGTGAAGAAGGCACAAGACTTGCAGGACAGGTTATGGAATTTATTGATTATGTTTCTAAAACAGAATCAATTGAAATGTCTAAAGAAAGAGGAAGATTCAACAACTTCACGGGCAGTATCTATGATCAGGATAATTACCTTTACAACAAATATAAAGGTAAATCTGCAGGCAAGATTTCTGATGAACAATGGGCAGAGCTTGATAAACAAATTAAACAATACGGTTTGAGAAACGCAACAACAACCTGTATTGCTCCGACAGGAACAATTTCAATGATTGCCGGGGCTTCAGGTGGAGTTGAACCGCTATTTGGTTTGGTATTTTCAAGACTTATCATGGATAAAACCGAAATGCTTGAAGTTAACCCGATATTTAAAGACTATATGATTTCACACGGTTTATACAGTGATGAATTGATGTCAAAAATTGCGGTTGACGGCTCAATTGCTCATGTTGACGGTGTAAGTGATGATGTTAAAAAGATTTTCTACACTGCGCATGATGTTACACCGTATTGGCATGTTAAAATGCAGGCTGCATTCCAACTCCATACGGATAACGCAGTTTCAAAAACAGTAAACTTTGTTGAATCTGCAACAAGAGAAGACATTGAAGAAGCATATATTTTGGCATACAAAAATAATCTGAAAGGAATTACAGTTTACAGAAATAACTCACGCCAATTCCAACCGATGAATTTGGATGCTAAAAAGAAAGACAGTATTGAAATCAAGCCTGTCGTTGAAGATAAGATTGAGAGCGTTGAAGAATACAACCCGACAGGGGAGATTAAAGAAGTTAAATGCCCTGAATGCGGAACAAAAATTCAGATGGCAGAAGGATGCTTCATTTGCCCAAGTTGCGGATATTCAGGTTGCGCATAATTTTATGCCATAGTAGTATTTAAATTTATAAAACCGCTGATTTATTTCAGCGGTTTTTATTAGCAAATTTTTTTTTTAGATGTTTTAATCCTTAGAAAGGAGATACAATGCTAATAAGTTTTACCCCATATAATACGAATTTACAAAACAAAAAATACGCTTTTACAGGCAAATTACCTGTTCCCAATAAAGTTATTGACCCAAAGTTTGATTATTATTATGTCAGAACACTTATTGACGAAGGTAATTCATTAAAACAAATTGCAGATTATTATAAAGAATCTGTACACACAATAAGGAATGTTTTAGAGCATTTTAAATTAAAAACTTTGCAATCTGTATTAATAGATTCAATCAAAGATAAGGAATTGTTAGAAGCCCTAAATTCTGGCAAAAGTCAAAAAGAAATAGCAGAACAGTTTTTCATTGATGACCCAGGAGCCCTTACTCCAAGAATTAAAAAATTAGGAAAATCAAAAGTAACTCAAACAAAAGTCGATTCTATACCGAATAGAGAAATAATAGATTTTGTAGACTCAGGAATGAGCATGGAAGCAATTGCACAACACTATAATGTTTCATATCAATTCATAAAAGATAAAATGAAGCAACTTGGAATTAAAACATTAAAACAAATGAAATCGGAAAAAGAAATTCCACTGGATATAGTGAAAATGCATTTAGAAAAGGGCTGGAGTATAGATAGGATTGCTAAGGTCATAGGGGTAACACCTCAAAGATTATCTGCCTGTATGAAAGAAAATGGTATAAAATCACAACAGCAAATATTGAATGAACAAGTTATTGATAAAAAAGATATTCTGGTATGGTTAGATAAAGTCAAAACTGTAAAAGAACTTGCTGAAAAAATGGGAGTAAAAAAAGAAAAAATCAGTTACGCTTTATCCAAATACAAACTTCAAATACCTAAACTTGTATTACCTGACGTAAAAGATTTAGAAAGAGCAATTAAATTAAATCCACGAGCAAGTGCAGATGAAATTGCAGAAATGCTTGGAGTTGAAGGTATTGCAGTCGACAGAGTTGCAAGAAAAAACAAACTAAAAGTATGGTATTACTTAGATAATAATGAAAGAGGATACTATAAAATGTTTGATATTAGTGATATGCAATCAAAAGGTGATAGCCCCGTACAAATAGGAGAAGTTTACGGTTTATCAGCACAAGGCGCCAAAGAAATGATGATAAATATCAGTAAAAATTATCCAAACGAAGGAAAAGATTTTATAGATATTAAAAATTTAGAATTTAAAAAATCCCCAACAAAAGATGAAATGTTATCAAAAGCAGAAGAACTATTAACCAAGAAACTTTCTAAGAAAGATATAAAAGATATAAAAGAAACAGCATCATATTTAATTAGTTCCGAAATAAGAAAAGCATACAAGATTTCAGATACTTCTTATCATAATCTTGTTTTTAAATACCAAATAGAAGATGCGTTGAAAGAAATAGAAAAAAAATTAAAAAATATTTACGATACATAGACAATAAACAAAGAGCCAAATCATAAAGATTTGGCTCTTTGCATTTATAAAAAAGTTAATGCTTAGTCATCTTTTAAGAATGATTCATAATTTCTTGCCAACAGGTGTGAACGAACCTGATTGATTAAATCAAGCGCAACACCTACCATAATGATTAAAGATGTAGCACCGATACCCTGTAGGGTTTCAATCTTGGTAATGTAACTACCAAATGACGGTACCAAAGCAATTATACCAAGTCCGATTGCACCGATAAATATAACTTTTGATAAGATTTTATCAAGTGCCTCTGCTGTCGGTTTCCCGGGCTTGATACCGGGAATTGATGAACCGTATTTTTTCAGGTTATCCGCAATATCCTTTGGCTGCATATTAGGCATAATTGAAGCATAGAAGAAAGTCAATGCAATAATTAAACCTACATATATAAGATAATACGGAATTCCGTCAGGACTTAAAAAGTGATTCATACTTATAATAATATGTTTCAACTGAGCGGATTTTATGCTTGCCTGACCAACCATTGCAAGAATGGTTGACGGAAATAACAAAATTGCGATAGCAAAGATGATAGGCATAACCCCGCCCGGATTAAGTTTAAACGGAATAAAAGAATTCATACCGCCATAAACTTTATTACCAATTTGGCGTTTTGGGTTTACGATAATTACCTTTCTTACCGCTTCCTGCATAATGACGATTAAAATCGTTGCACAGAAAAAGATTGTAAGCAAAAGTAATAACGCAAGTTGCATACTCGGACTTGCCTTTACAAGTTGATAAGTTCTTTGGGCATAAACAGGAATACCTGATAAAATACCGCAAAAGATTATCAGCGAACCGCCGTTACCAATGCCTTTTTCGGTTATCAGTTCTGAAATCCACATAACAAGCACCGCACCGGCACTAAGTATGCAGACTGAATTGATATAGAATAATACATGGTTTACATTCGGAATTACCGCTCCGGGCAAATGATGCAAAAAGAGCATAAATATAAACCCTTGGAATATCGCAAGTACAACCGTAAATATTCTCGTATATTGAGATAATTTGCGTCTGCCTTCTTCTCCCTCTTCTTTTTGCAGTTTTTCCAAAGCCGGAATAACAACTGATACAAGTTGAACGATAATTGAAGATGTAATGAACGGCCCGATACCCAATGCCAAAATGGATACTTTACCTAACGCACCGCCGGAAAATAAATCCAAAAAACCTATGATATTGTTTCCTGATGCAATTGTTGAAAATACCTGATTGTTAATTCCATACAAAGGAATCTGAACCCCGAATCTCCAAACTGCTATCATTAACAATGTGAAAAGGATTTTTTGTTTTAATCCCGACGCATTCCACATCGACATCAAGTCTTCTGTAGAAGGTGCTTTAATTTCATTAGCCATTATACTATTTCAACCTTTCCGCCTGCGGCTTCAATTTTTTCTTTTGCTGACGGTGTAAAATATGCAGCCTTTACAGTAACAGCATTTTTAATTTCACCGTTGCCCAAAACTCTCAAACCAACACAGTCAGATTTGATTGTTATTCTTTCTTTCAATGTTTCCAATGAAACTTCTTTAAGACCCAATGCATCAAGTCTGCCAACATTGATTTGTGCATAATTAACTTTTGAATAAACTTGAAAACCTTTTAATTTAGGTAATCTTCTGTATGCAGGCATCTGACCGCCTTCAAAACCTCTTTTTGAAGCGTTGCCTGATCTTTGACCTTCACCATTGTGACCTCTGCTTGAAGTTTTACCACAACCTGATGAACGACCACGACCTACACGAACGGATTTTTTTGTTGCACCCTGTGCCGGTCTTAAATCTTCTAATGTTATATTAGCCATTTTTTCCTTCTTTCTTTAAATGCCGGGCAAAAAAGCCCAACCTACTTTGTAATTTACATTATAATATTTAAGCAGGCAACTATTTAACAATCTCAACCAAATGAGATACTTTGTTTACCATACCTAAAATTGTAGGAGTTGAAGCATGTTCAACAACCTGATCCTTTTTAGTTAAGCCCAAACCTGCAACAACTCGTCTTTGTTTTTCGTTTGAACCGATTAAACTTTTAACAAGTTTAATTTGAATTTTTTCTGCTGTTTTTTTATTTGCCATTTTTTTATTCCTTTATAATTTACTAATTTAAAAATTCTGCCATTGAAAGACCGCGTTTTTTAGCCATTTCACCAAATGTTGTCAAAGATTTCAATGCTTCAAATGTAGCATAAGCAGCATTCAAAGGAGCCTTTGAACCTAATGATTTAGCCAAAATGTTTTCGATACCTGCAAGTTCCAATACTGAACGAACAGCACCACCTGCAATAATACCTGTACCTTGAGAAGCAGGTCTTAACATAACGCATCCTGCACCTGATTTTGCCTGAACAGGATGTGGAATTGTAGTTTTGAAAATAGGAACATTGATAACATTTTTTCTTCCGTCAGCAATTGCTTTTTGAATAGCAATAATAACTTCTGATGCCTTAGCACATCCGATACCGACCTGACCTTTTTTGTTACCGACAATAACGATTGCTCTGAATGATAATTTCTTACCACCTTTAACAACCTTAGTTACACGGCTGATTTGAACTACATTTTCAGTCCATTCTGATTGCGGTTTTTCTTCTGCAACAGTTTCGATTTTTTGTTTTTTACCGCGTCCGCGTCTTGATTTAGCAGGTTTTTCTTCTGCTACTGCTTCGGTTACTTCTGCAGTTTCTTCTGCTGCCGGAGTTTCCTGTGCAACTTCAGTTGATGTTTCTTCAACAACTTCAGCCTTTAATTCTTCATTGTTTTCCATTGATTTTTTACCTTTCTTAAACGTTAAAAATGCTATTTAAAGGGCTAACCTTTATGAAATAAATACGCCAAACACAAGCCAATAAAGGCTCTTTGGAAATCGTATTCAGTTTATAACTTCTGACAAAGTTAAATTAACATAAAAAATATATAATGTCAAGCGAGTACTATATTTCAAACAAACTGTGAAGGCGAGTTCTTATATCATCTTCATCAAGTTCATCTGTTAATTTATTCAAATCCATAGCCATTTGATAATAATTAGCGGCATCATTTATAAATCCCATTTTTTGACTTGCTCTGCCTGCATTAAAATAAGCAAGTGTATAATTTGGATTAAGATTTATTGCCGCTTCAAAATATTCTAAAGATTCTTCCGCATCTTCAAGTCCGTCTAAATACAAAATACCCAAATTATTCTGTGAATACTCGTTATCTGGGTTAATTTCAATCGCTTTGTGATACGCTACTAATGCTTCTTCAAGATAATCTTTTTCCCATAAGGCCACACCAAGTTTTGAATACCCTCTTTCTTCATCAGGATTCAGAGTAACCGCATCACAATATGAGTGAATTGCCTTATCCAAATCATAGTCAGCCATATAAATATCACCCAAAGCAATATATAAATCATAATTGTTAGGGTCTAAAATTATTCCCGCCTGATAAGTTGAAACTGCCGCTTCAATATTTCCTTTTTCGCCTGCATAAATTGCGCCAAGTGCCTGACATACAATAGATGTCCATTCAGGATCAGGGTTTAAAGAAATTGCTTTTTGATAATGTGCAATAGCATCATCATATAATTCAGCCTTTGCATAAGCATAACCTAAAGAATTGTTATAAAACGGATTTTCGGAATCATTTTCTACCGCAAGTTTAAACGCACTTATTGAATTTAATTTGTCCTCTTTATTCATATATAGATGACCGAGTTCATAATATATTTGCGCTTTATCAATATCAAATTCCAAAAGTCTTTCGTAACAGTCAATCGCTTCATCAGTGTTTTCAGGGTAATAAGCCTGCAAAATTCCCGCAAGTTTAACCAAAACATCACGATTTAGCGGATTTTCTTCTAAAACTTTCCTGTAACATGCGGTCGTTAATTCCAAATTATTATTTTTAAGAGCCAAATCACCCATTTTTGAATAGAAATACTCTCGTTTTACAGTTTTTTCAACGGCATTTTTATAAACACTATTTGCCCTGTCATACATTTTAAAGTGTTCCAAGAACTTGCCGACAGTTGAATAAGAAAATACGCTCATATCACTTGATATGTTATTATAAAACATTTTTAAAGCGGTTCTGTCCCATGCAAGCATGACACTGCCTGATAAAAAGTAATATAAAAATCTTAAATAGTCATTAAATTTACCGTTTTGAGAATTTATTTTTTCAAGAATTGATTGCGACATAATCATTCTTGAACGACCGGAATTTATACCGCTTATATCAATTGCGGACTTGTATTCATTTTCCGCAGATTGATAATCCTGAGAAAGTTGCATAAAATAACCGGTATATAAATGAGCATTAACACTATCAGGAGACAGAGTTATCGCAGTTTGACACTGTTCAATTGCACCATGCACACTTATTTGCCCCTGTTCCCACATTAAAGATGCCAAACGATAGTATGCTTCAGGAATAGACGGGTCATATTTAACTGCATCAATATAGCAGTCAATCGCGGTTTGCAAATCCGAATTTTTCCGTTCTGTTAGATATTTTCTGTGTGCAATTCCCGCTTTTTCCAGATAATCCTGTGCTTTTTGCTGATATTGAGAGTTTGCCGCCCCTGCTAACTTCGGCATAACTAATTGTTCTGACATTATAATGCTCCAATAAACTGATTTAATTAATTAAACGAAAAACAACTTCTTATCTTTAATAATTTTATAAAATCTCATACATTTGTATTAGATTTACGGGCAAAAATATGTTTTATCTTATCAATCAATGTAACTTTCAAACTTTTTCTCTGCTTTTTTATTTCATCAGCGAGAATTTTTTCAACAAGTTGTATTTTTTCTTTGGCATGCATAATTTTGCTATAATCAGGCAGGTCATCTTTATCAAAAGGCTTTCCGATTTTTTTCAGAGCATTTGCATAAACAGAATCTTGCTTATATGCTCTTTGTTCCATCTGCAAACTGTATCTTATAAAATTAAGAAATATCATCCTGTCCTTGGGGTTCATCTCTTTTAAAGCATTTTTCGTATTTGTTCGGGCATTATTTAAAATTTCATCAAGAGTTTTTCCGAATGATTCATAAAAATATTCATGATATATATTCCAAAATTTGTCACTATTTTTAATTTCATTAAATTTTACATCATTTTTCAAAAACTTCGGATTAAGAAAAAAATCGAGAACATGCGTTGATTCATGAATTAAAGTCGGGATTGTTTTTACATGTAATTTATCACTTTTGGTAACGGGAAGTTCTATTGCAAACCCGACATACATATTCATTTTGCTAAGAAAATCCACCCCTCCGCAATAATCTTCGGAATTATAAACCGTCATGGGCTGAAGTACGACAGTTTTTCTTTCCGGCAGACAAAAATTATAACATTGTTCAATAATTTTTGCAGGGTAAGTATTTTTTTTATCATGGTACAATTTCACTACATTACCAAAAATTTTGTTATTAATCTTATCCGCAGTCGCAAATCTTTGTGCCAAAGAGCCTTTAGCATAAGCGGAAGAAAATTTTGTCAGTCGTGGATGAATAATCATATCTAAAACAAAATATCTAAAAAAAAAATTTGCCATGGCAGATATAGTTCATAGCGGCTGAGACGAATTTAAGAAATAAAAAAACGGCTTTGCGCCGTTACTTTTTTAAATGGTACCCCCAAGCAAATTCGAATTGCTGTCTACACCGTGAAAGGGTGTTGTCCTAGGCCTCTAGACGATGGGGGCTTGTGTAATCCCTTTTGTACGAACTATCTTATCGTGAACAAAACTAAATGTCAACAATTAGATTTTATTATTTTTATTTCATCAATAATTCCTGTAATTTCAGGGGTTAAATCGGCTTTTAAGGATATATTTTCCCTTACCATCTGCGCAAACTCGACTTTTTTAAATTCATGCATCCCTCTGTGTTTAAAAATTTCTTCAAGATATTTTACTCTGTGACCTTGCTCTTCTTTTATATTTATATCCGTTTCAGAAATATTTTTTAGTTCATTGTTTAAAGTCCGGTCGACAAGGTCTTTTGAAAGCGTATCTTCAAATTCGCCGCAATCTATTATATGAATTTTATCATTTTTGCGTAATTTTGGTTCAATTTCTTTTGAATTTCTTATACCGTCTTTGTCAAAAAGCACATATATAGGCAATTTTAATTGATTATATAATTCATAATAAATTCTGACCACCTGATTTTTACCGCCTGCGGGCAAAACAAACACACCGTTTTTATCAAAATCAAAGCCTGCGAGTTTAGCAAACTCAGGCAAAAGAGTTGATTCTGTAATCCCTTCGACAAGAACAACTATTTCAACAGGAAACAAAAATCCTTTCATTTTACGCATCTGCAATATATCGTTTGATTCTGACAATGCCTTGAGCCATCTCAAATTAAGAACAGAATTCTCGTTAATAAACTGAATACATGACTGATAATCTATGCTGTTTTTTAGAAGCCTCTGCATATTTTCATCAAGAAATGCTACTGAATTTTCATATTCATACAATTTTTTATTGATTGTTAAATCCATAGAATTTTCACCTGATAATTCTTTTATTGAATAATTAAGAATATCCTGACCGTATTTTCTTAATGTTTTATAATCTAAGCGCTCAATATCAGATTTTGAAAACACCGGTTCTAAAAGATTGTGTGTAATCAAATCAGTAAAAACTCTGACATATTTTAATTCGGGGAGACGAAATCTTGTAAGCCTGTCTATTGATATTAAAATCTGTTCTTTTGTAAGCGGTTTTATTCTCAATTTTTATCCTTAATTTACATTTATTTACAAATATTATAACAAATTGGCAATTTTTTCTATATCCGTTTTTTAATATTAATGTGTGGAGTTAATATGGCAGTAGAAAAAATTAACAACGCTCTCGGGCTCTATAATTATAACATAAGCGTCAATGCAGTTGATAACAAGGCAAAAAATCAAGTGTCAAGTCATGCTTTTACATGTCCGTCTTTTACTGCCAAAACAATACCGCTCAATCCGAATCAGCAAATTACATTGCGTACCGAATTAAACAATAAAGATGAGAAGAAAAAATACAACGAAGTATGCGCAAAATTAGATCGTAATACCAAAAAGGTTGTAAATACATTATTAAAAAACGGTGTACTTTTGAGTAATAATTCTGACGACAGAACTTCAGTTCTTGATAATCTTTACAAGATTGCGACAGAACCGAGAGCGCAAGGTTTAACCAACAACGGAATTTTGCGTGATACAATCGCAACAATTGCGTATCCATTTTTGATTACCCAACAATTTGGAGATATCCCGAACAATTACAGACAAACTGCAATTCAGGCAAACAATATGTTTAAAAGCAATACGCCGGATATAAGACAAACATCTGAAGATATAGATGTTGAGCATTCAGGTACATGCGTTGCGGCAAGTACGGAGTTTAAACTTGCAAAACAAATGCCTGCAGAATTCGCAAGACTTGCGCAGGAATTGAGTTCTCCAAAACTTTCCGCAACAAAACATATTAAACTTGAAAATCTTGCAGATAATACTCTAAACGGGGTATGGCTTTTGAATGCGTTTGATATGCCGTTCAAACTTAACAACAACTATAATGATGCCGAACTTAAATTTGCACCTGACAAAAATGCAATTATAAGAGCACAAATTCAGACAACAGACAAAGATCCTGAAGAAAGGACACCGCTTGATGTATTGATGCAGTCAACCTTTATGCAAATCGGCTCTCAACAATCTTACAATACATTGACAGACAAACGAGCAGGGAAATTTAACCAAAATGACAAAGGTTTGATTGAATTTGAAAAAACCTTCACCGAATCCGTAGTTTTTGACAAAAATATATTGTCGGTAACATATCAGACAGTTGATGAAAATGCAAGACTTGTAGGCTATGAAACAGATTTAGATACAATGAAACGCCATCTTTTAACCGCACTTGATATGGGCGAAAATATCATTATAGGTTATACTCAGACAAACGAAAACAACATTATCGTAAACGGTCATGAAATAACTATTGTTGATTATAAAAAAGACGATAAAGGCAAATTGAATTTCATCTGCAACGACACTGACGACGGAATTTCAAGACCTATTGTATATAGTGAAGATTATCTGCTTCCAAAAATTCACCACGCTGCACTTCCAAAAGAAGTAGTTGAAAATGATATGAATATTGTTCCGAATTGGGAAGAAGGAATTGATATGTTTAAGCAAATGAAAAAACAAGTTGCTTAATAATAAAAATCGAATAATAAGATTTATTTTTGTAACAATTTGATTATAAGAGTAGCAATTTTTTATTTGACAGGGGTTAATTAAAATAGAAAAGGTTAGAATGTATGATTAGTAATATTTACAATTCATATAGTAACAACAATTTATTAAAATATTATTTTAATAATACTAATCGTTCTATACCTCAACAAGTTCCAAAGCAATACAGTGAACCGACTTATACAAAATCCGTTTATAATGATTCTGACCTTTCTCATACAAGTTGGTTTTACATTAACGATTTGCATGGAAAAATGACTAAGATGGAACGTATTTACAACATGGTTCAGCAATTTGACCGTAAGGACGCATCTAAAACAGATTTTTTCAAAAACACCACAAATGACAAGGTCGCAAAATTCAAAGTTTCGTCAGGTGACATTTCAATAGGCTGCAACCCGAACAACAATAAAGTTGCTTACAAATTTCTTGATTGGTGTCGGTTTGATGCAACAGAACTTGGCAATCATGAAATGGATGTTGTTGAACCGGGAGATTTGGCATCTCTTATAGATAATACAAACTGTAAAATGCTTGCGCTGAATGTTAAGGCAGATGAAAATTCTCCGCTTGCCAACAAATTCAAAAAATCGGTAATTGTTGAAAACAATGGAGAAAAAGTCGGACTTATCGGTATTGCGCCATCAGATATGTTTGATAGGGTCAAAATGAGTAATACTCTTAGCAGCATCAAAGTTGCCAATATTGATGAAACAATCAAACTTGTTCAGCAGGAAGTTGACAATTTGCGAAAACAAGGTATCAACAAAATTGCTCTTCTTTCTCACAGCGGGATTGATAACGATAAAAAAATAATCTCAATGACCGACGGGATAGACATCATCTTTGGCGGTCATACGCATAATTTAATAGAAGGAATTACAGAGGGCAAAAACCTTTTATATTCAAAAAGCGGAGAGCCTGTTATTATGACTCAGGCAGGCAAAAACGGGGAGTATATAGGGATATTGAATGTTGATTTTGACCAAAACGGTGTAATCAAAAGAGTGCAGAATAATGTTATCCCGACATCACCATACAACAGACCGCTTTATGTAAAAGATGCCGTTGAAAAGATTATCGGAAAACCTGAAATTGTCGGCAGAGTAGGAGAAGCTGTTCCTATGCCAAAACATATCCTAATTGAAGATAATCCGCACGGAAACCTTATAGCAGATGCTATGCGCTGTGAATTAGATACAGATATTGCAATTCTTAATACCGGTAATATCAGAGGAAGATTCACATCAGGCGCAGAAGTTGATTCAAGACTTTTGGCAGATATTTCACCGTTTGAAGATAAAATGATGGTTCTGAAGTTAAGCGAAAAACAAATTGTTGATGCGATAAAAACGGGACTTGAACTTTCGTTTAACAGCAAAAATCACAAACCCGGGATTTTGCTTGTATCTGGAATGAAATATAAATGCAACACAAAAGGCGAACTGTTGAATCTTGAATTTATAGACAGAAATAACAAATCGCACAAGATTGACATAAATAATCCTGATGAACACAAAACTTATACGGTAGCAGCAGATGATTTCTTTGCAATGGGTGGAGATAACTATTTGCCGTCAAATCTGCCGGAAAGCAGTATTTTAAAAACACTTGATTTTGACAAGAACAAACTTGCCTGTGATTACATCAAAAAGCAAACACAGCCCATTGACATCAAATACGACGGCAGACTTGAAATAATCAATGAAACAATGCCTTAGATTAATATCCGTACTGTTCGTGTTCATTAAGGTATTCACGAACAAAATTTAGAGAAGATTGAACGATACGAGTGACTCGTGAGGGTGAAAGTCCGATTTGAGTAGCAATATCTTTAACCTGCATGTTACGGTAAAATCTGTATTCAACAACAGTTCTTTCTTTAGGCGGGAGTTTGGAAATAGCCGCTCTAATCATTTTGCCCATTTCAGAAAGTTCAGCACTTTCATCAGGAGTAGCATGCGGATCTTTTAAGAAATCAAAAGGCGAATCGTTATCGGAAGCATCCGCAGCAAGCCCGTCAATAGACAAAACCGTTTCGTAAATTGCTTCACGAACTTTTGCCTGTTTCATATCCATGCCTTCTACTGCTTCTTCTTCGTCATATTCATCCTCGGCTTTATGTTTGATAGAGTACCATTTATAACGAATACGCAACTCATTTCTTATTGCCCAGCGAACCGCAGTTGCAATATATGCAGAATTATATCTGGCAAGTTGCTCGGGGCTTTTATTTTTAACCATGACCTGAATGGCAATAATCCCGATAGATAACAATTCTTCGTACTCAACCATATGCGAAGGGATACGCTTATGCTCTACCCTCGCTACTTTTTGTACGATATCTATATATTCCTGTAAGTTTTTAGAATCCACACTTGCCATAATTTTACACTTCAATAATACTATAAATTTTTAAAATTACTGTCGTTTATTTGGTTGATTTTTCTTCATCCTGTAAACAAACATCAAAATTTCCGCAACTGCCTTGTATAATTCCGGCGGAATAGGCTGATTTATGTCACACATTCTGAATAATGCTCTTGCAACCGGCGGATTTTCAATAACCGGAACAGAATGTTCTTTTGCAATATCAATAATTTTTTTTGCAATCAACTCTGTCCCTTTTGCAATAAGCATCGGTGAATCCATTTCTTCCGCAACATATTTTAAGGCGCAAGCAACATGAGTCGGGTTTGTAACGACAAAATCCGCCGTCGGAACAGAATCCATTGCGCCCTGCTGAAGCATCTGCATACGCCTTTGGCGAAGTGCAGCCTTTACATTCGGGTCGCCTTCTGAGTTTTTATATTCATCTTTAATCTCTTTAAAAGACATCTTTTGGTCTTTTAAAAATTTCCACTTTGTAACCCCGTAATCTGCGGCAGAAATAATCAAAAACGCTATACACGCTTTGAAAATAAATTCCGTCATAAGTTTACCAAATTCTATCATGACAGCAAAATTGTTATCGACTGATGCAAGCATCAAAATAGTTTCGATATGATCGCTGTATACCATCCAGCCGATATATCCCAAAACCACAACCTTTACAATATTTTTAAACAATTCAAATAATGTTTTTACAGACATTATGTTTTTAAAATATTTTGTCGGATTGAGTTTATCAAGTTTGGGCATCAACGGAGCGACAGCAACCAAAGGCCCGACCTGAACAAAATCTGCCAAAACTGCAACAAGCCACGCAATTGCCAAAATCGGGCCAATAATTAACACCGCACCCTTTACGGCAACAAGCAATATATACGAATACCCTATTTTATCAAGATTTGCATTTGGTATCTGCTCATACAAAAGAGTAAAAACCTGAACGATTTCTTTCCATATAAAAGGAGCCAAACCAAAGATAACGGAAAACAAAACAAGCAAAGACACCGCAGTCGAAAAATCTTTTGATTTTACAACCTGACCTTCTTTTCTTGCCTGCTCAAGTTTTCGGGGAGTCGCATCAAACTGCTTGTCCTCATCACCCATAGTTTACCCTTTCTGATAGCAATATTATAACATGATTATAATGAATAATTTATAAAAGACTATTTACAAATTGATTTTGGCAATTATATATTATTTACCACAAAATTTTGGCAAAACGGATATCCCTTACGGGGAATCACCCACCCAACCCTCCCTCACGAGGGAGGGTTGGGTGGGTGCTGATTTTTACTTATTTTTGTGGTTACTATATAGTTGCCTTGATTTTTTATATAAAAATATTAAAATAAAAATATGAAGAAATTAGTTTTATTATTAGTGTTAATTATAAGTGTTGCTTTGCCGTCTCACAGTGCATTTTGGAACAAAAATAAAAGCACAAGTCAGCAACAAACATCTCAAACGCAACATCAACAGACACAACAAACACAAGCACAAAATCAAACTCAACAACAGAATACAAATGAAGCAACTTACCCCCAAGATGTAGATGGTGCGCCTATTACTCAGGACGAATACATTGACGACACGGATGTGGAAGAAGCATATCGCAAAATGCCTGTTCCAACACACCGATACATACACGACATTGACCCCGGAGAATATCAGGATACAATGTATACAACTTGGTCTCCTTATCCGCTTTTCAGACTGACTGCACCTTTATATTTTAAATCTGTAACAATTCAGCCGGGGTATTACCTGCTCACCCCAAGAGAACACGAAGGCAAATGGTATATCCTATTTAAAGAAGCAGGTAGAATTAAATATATAATTCCATGTTACAAGCGTGATATGGTACCGTTCGGATTTTACGAAAATAATCTTCCGAAAGTCAAACTTACAAGACCGCAGAAAATTCGAGAAGAAGCACTCAAATGGATTGGGAAGCACAAGAATTCGGCAAAAAGAAAACCGACACCCGATACATTCCTTGATGCAAACGATTTAGATAATAACTTTATTTCACTAATAGTATATTGGGGAAATTACAGGTACTATTTTGTTTTACGTTCAATTCAGTTATAATAAAATTACAAAAAGGGGAAATTAAATGAAAAAAATTATAGCAATATTTATCATTTTTTTAACAATGTTATGCACTTTGCCTGAAGCAAACGCAAAACGAGGAGATTTTCTTAATCCGAATCTTAATATAACAGAAGTTCGCGCAAGCCATATTTTGGTCAAAAAACGCAAAGATGCAGTTGCAATTAAAAAAGATATAGAAAGCGGAAAAATAACTTTTGAAGAAGCCGCAATACAATATTCGCTTTGCCCATCAAGTCAATACGGCGGAGATTTGGGATATTTTACCAGAGGAAAAATGGAACAACTGTTTTCCGATACCGCATTTGACCTCAAAATCGGGAAAGTGTCCGATCCAGTCGGCACAAAATTCGGCTGGCATTTGATTAAAGTTTATGACAAGAGATAGTTATTAATTCAAAAAATATTTAGTGTACAATTTGCCGCTCACTCTACTATAGTCAAAATTCGCTGTCTTGAATTTTGACAGTTCAAGGTTTTGTATTCCGCTTTGTTTATGCTATTCGCATAAACTGACGCTTCATCAAACCTTTCACCA
>CADAYE010000018.1 GCA_902792085.1 uncultured bacterium
TGGGCGAGGGGAAGTTTCTTTTTTAATTTGAAACCTCACCCGAAAATCTAAAACTCATTCTTCGTTTTGATTTTCTACCCTCAGCCCTTCGGCATACAGACTCAGCCATCCTCGCTATGCTGCGGTGCTTCGCTTTGTATCCCACCCTAATGATGCCGTGGGCGAGGGGAAGTTTCAGGTAATTATATTATCATTATACAGTACCATGTCATTGCGAGCCCGAAAGGGCGCGGCAATCCAGCCATTAATTTGCCAATAACGATGAAATCACTGGATTGCTTCGTCGTCAATCTTTTGACTCCTCGCAACGACAACTATATACTGTAACATTATATAGTTACCTTATATTATTATACTTATTTTTCGGACAATATCAATTTGTTAAAATTATTCAACTAAAGTTTTTAAAATTCTATAGACTTTTTCAAGTTTTAATCTGTCTGTTTTTGCTTCAGATATAAATTTATTTATATCATTCAGTAATTCATCATTAGTCTTTAAATTATCATTAGAAAACAGTTCTTCTGTTGTCATATTAAGGGCAAACATTATCTTTTCGAGAGTTTCAGGTTTTGGATAACTCAAACCAAGTTCAATATTACTCAAATTTCGAGAAGATATGTCAACGATTTCAGCAAGTTTTTCCTGTGTAAATCCATTTTTTTTACGAAATCGTTTTATTTTTTCGCCAACCTCTTTTTTAATATCCATCGAAGTAATACATCCTTATTTTAAAAAATTTCAATTTGTTATTTCATATTATATTAATTTTTGTAAACCTGAAATGTCGCAGTATTTCTATATTTTATAAAAATTAGAATTATTACATTGAATTTTTTAGCAATTTTGCCGTCTATAAAACGTTTATATACATGTGCATATTTAAAGTGCATGAGAGTATAAAACGAAAGGAGATTATTATGAAAAGAATTCAAGGCGATGGCGGACCATTGCAAAAAGTTGTATTTGGCGCAAAAAAATTAGCTAACGAAGCAGTAAAATTTACTAATTCTCAGCAACCGAATTCTATCTTTGCAAGTGACAAAAATGCTGCAGGAACAACGTTTCATGTACTTGACTCAACAACTGGAGAAGAATTAACTAAAAGAATGTCAGGATATCTAAGTCCAGGTGGAGTTGTTGCAACGACAACTGCTACTGCAACTTCAGATGAAGTTGTTGCAACGGCAACTGCTACTGCAACTTCAGATGAACCAAAACTTACACTGCGGGAAAAATTGCATCCAGAAGAATATTGATGAATCTTGTCCATTTTAATGTTCCTTCTCTTGATAGAGAAGGAACATTATTTATTATCCTTACCTAATTATCCCTTAAAAATAGTTTGTTCTCTGTCCGGGCCGACTGAAACTATTGAAATCGGAGTTTGAAGAATTTCTTCAAGTCTTTCAAGATATTTTCTCGCATTTTCAGGCAAATCTTCATATTTGCGGACCCCTGTAATATCCTGCCCCCAGCCTTTATGTGTTTCATAAACAGGTTCTAAATACTTGTGAATATAAACATCTGTCGGATAAGAGTTATAAATTTTTCCGTTGCGTTTGTCTTTGTATGCGGTGCAGACTTTGATTTCGTCAAATTTATCAAAAACATCAATTTTAGTCAGTGCTATTGAAGTCAAACCGCCAACCAAACACGCATACTTCATTGTGACGGCATCAAACCATCCACAGCGTCTTGGACGCCCTGTTGTCACCCCAAATTCGTGTCCTATATCTCTTATTGTATCGCCAATTTCATCTGTCAATTCCGTTACAAAAGGTCCTTCACCTACTCTTGTTACATAAGCCTTTGCAACACCGATAACTTCATCAATCATTTTCGGTCCGTAGCCTGAACCTGTACATGCGCCGCCGCCTATCGGGTTTGAACTTGTTACAAACGGATAGGTGCCAAAATCAACATCAAGCATAACACCCTGAGCACCCTCAAACAAAACTTTTTTACCTTCTTTTTTGAATTTCTGCAACAATTCCTGCCATTCAAAGCATACATAAGGTTCAAAAATTTTAGCGTATTTCCCACACAAAGCCAAAACCTCTTCCTTTGTGTAAGTTTTCAAACTGTATAACTCTTTTAATTGCTTATTTTTTAACGGCAAAATGACATCTAACTTTTCGTTTAATGCTTCTTCTGAATATAAATCTTCAATTTTTAGCGCAATTCTTGCCATTTTATCGGTATAGGTCGGACCTATGCCCTTTTTAGTTGTACCGATTTTACCTTTTTGGGCATTATCTTCGCTATAACCGTCAACTTCTGTATGCCAAGGCATTGTTATTGTAGCAAGCGGACTGACTTTTAAGCCTGAAAGGTCAATATTTTCTTTTTTTAATCCTTCAATTTCCTGTTCAAAATATTCAGGCAAAACAACCGTACCATTACCGATTAAACAGGTTTTGCCTTTGTATAAAATTCCTGAAGGAATAAGGTGAAATTTGAAAGTTTTGCCATGCGCGACGACAGTATGACCTGCGTTGCAACCGCCCTGGTATCTGATAATTAAATCCGCATCCTGCGCAAGCAAATCAGTAATTTTTGCTTTACCTTCATCCCCCCATTGCGCACCAATAACAACCTTATTCGCCATAATTATATCCCTCTTATAAATACTACATGCTTTCTTATTTTAGCACGAATATATAATCTTATCCGAAAGAATTTATAATTAATTTATTCACGACATAAAACATATTATTTAAATATCTCGCTAAGATATTCTTGTTATGTTCATTCTTTCTCTTTTCTTGCGATGAAAAGAGAAAGAATGAACCAAGAAAGAGAAAATACGCTATTTCACTGCAATGCCTGACGGCATCGCTCCTCCTTACGGACAAAAATCAATCAGGCGCCTAAAACTACGGCGCCTTTGATATTACCCTCACCCGCAGTTGTATGGTTCATAAATTCACCTACAACTGCTCCCTCTCCCAAGAGGATACAAAGCGAACCAATGAACTTGTGAGTTGCGAGAGCCTGTATGCCGTATGGCTGAGGGGTTAGGTGAGGGGTAAACGTGCGCCGTTGTCTTTATGCGCGCTAAGAGATTTTTGCCGACAGGCAAAAACACATATCACTGCGTTAGCAGTCTTATGCCGCCGTTAGGCGGTATTGTAATCAGCGAAGTTTTCTTTTCTTTGGTAATTTAAGTGCATCAAATTTTGCCTGCATTGTAGGATTATTTTTGGTCAATTTTTTTATACTCAAATCCTCTGCTTTGTTATTTGCAAGACGCAAATTGTTTTCTGACGACAAAAGTGCCTCTTTTGTTTTTTGCAGATGATCAATAGTCTTGTCGATTTCATCTATTGCAGTCCTGAATTTTTTACTTGCAAGTTCGTAATTTTTAGAAAATTTATCCTTAAAATCATTCATTGCCGCTTCAAAATTTGAGACATCAATATTTTGGGTGCGAACAAGTTCAAGTTCCTGTTTGTACTCCAAAGAATTTAGCGCAGCGTTACGCAAAATAGTTATCATTGGAATAAAAAACTGCGGTCGGATAACATACATTTTTTCGTAATAATGCGACATATCAACAATACCACCATTAAAGAGTTCACTTTCAGGTTCAAGCATTGATACCAATACAGCATATTCACATTTCTTTTCCGTACGATCTTTGTTCAATTCTTTTAAAAAGTCAGTATTTTTTTTCTTTGTTGAAGTTGTATCCGCTTCGTTTTTCATTTCAAACATAATAGAGATAAGTTCGTTGCCGTTTGAATCATAATCTCTGTATATATAATCACCTTTACTGCCTGTTCTGGCATCATTATCTTTGCCAAAATATGCACTTTTAAACCCTGTTGCTCTGAGTTGTTCAAAAGACAATTCGCAATGCTGTTCTAATGTTTCGCCAAGCATTTTTGTAGATAATTTTGCCTTAAAATCCTTATACCGTTCAATTTCTTCGTCTTTAAACCTGAGCCGTTCTTCATATTTATCTTTTATTGTCTGCTCTCGTAATTGACACTCTTTTTCAGTCAAAGTAATATCATTATTTAATTTGGCAATTTTACTTTCTTTTTCGGTTAATTCCGCCTGTTTATCTGCCAAAAGTTTGGTTATTTCTATTTCTTTATCTTTATCAAATGATGCAATTTTGTTTTTCAATTCCGCAATTTCTTCTTCTTTTTTACTTAATTTTTCATTAAGTTCTTTTTCTGCTTCAAATTTAGCAATTTGGAGTGCATTATTTTTTTCGGATTCAAATTGTATTTGCCTGCTTTCAAGTTCTTTTGAAAATTCTTCATCCCTAACTTGCTTTACAATAGCGGCATATCCCGAATCATCAACCTGAAAAACTTCACCGCATTTAGGACATTTAATTTCCTGCATATATTTTTCCTTTCAAATATTTATTACTTTTAAGTATAATGTAGAGTTATCTTTTCCGTCAACTTGATTTGGCAGACCTTCATTTTTAGTATAAAGCATGTTCTTGTCAAAAATGGACACATATTAAAATTTTTAGTTTTTAATTCAAAATTTGTTACCAAACTTATTCTTGTTATTTATGCATAAATATTAAAAAAACATCTAAAAATGTTGTCATATTTACTCCTTTAAATTCTGTTCATATCACAAAAGTCTTTATACGCACAATATTCACAGGCTTTTTCTTTATAACTTGGTTCAAATTCATAAGATTTTATTCCTTTAACTGCATTTTTGAATTTTTCGATTACTGTATCGAATTCTTCATCAGTATATTTTATACCCTCATTTTTGGATAAAAAATCCTCTGGATAAATAAATTTTGTAACAGAAACTTTATTCCCTGTAGATAGTTCATAAAAATACTTATACCAAGCTATCTGGTTATAATAATCTTCGTGTTTTCCTTCAGGTTTTATGGTGCCATTTTTGTTATTCCCTGTTTTATAATCATATATAGCATAAGTCCCATCTTCGCATTTATCAATTCGGTCGATTTTACCATAGAATTTTGTGCCATCCTCAAACCTGTAATTTATTTTTTCTTCTTGTGCGATTAATTGATTTGGGGTTGTATTTATAATTTGGCAATAATAATTATCAAGAGCATTTTCACCCCTAACTTCAAAATTCTTACGCTGTTCATAAGATTCCATTGGTAAGTTATCCAATTCGTCTTTAAACCATTTTATTACTTGAGATTTATCAGGATGAGTTTTATTATTCATTATAAATGCCATAGATTTTTCACAAGCTTTATGAATTGCATTACCATAACTTAGGAAATTCGGGTTTCCGTCTTTGGTTTTAAGTCCTAAAATATCGTCATAAAGATACTGTCTCGGACAAGCAAGATACTTATTAATTGCAGTTGCTGAAAAAGCTCTATCAGCTAATTTTGCTTTAATTAATTCTTCAAAATCTTTTCTATAATCATAATCTTTTTTTAGTAAAAGTTGATTTACTTGTTGCCAATAAGAATGTTCATCATATTCAAAAGGTTCAGATTCATGTTCAAATATATCTTGAATATTTGCAATAAACTTGGTTAATTTTCTTGGCTTCTTATTAATAGTTTCAGGATAAGACATTCTCAGTGTATGTTTTGCTCTTGTCATCGCTACATACATAAGTTTTGTTAAATCAGAAGGTTTAACTTCATTATCCCACTCATCTTTTGTTTTATATTCGGAAATATCTAATGGAATATCGGGTTTGTTAGCTTTTCCACTTTCCCACTTATATGTTTCAAGAGTCGGCATATAAACATATTCAAACTCTCGTCCCTTTGATCCGTGATAGGTACAAAGCTGAACCGCATTAAGAGTTACAGGGGCTTTGTCCGTACAAATTCTTTCTTCATCTTCCATAAGAGATTTTAGATAGTTATAAAATTCTTCAAGAAAACTTGTTCTGTATATTTCGGAAAAACCTTCAGCTTCATCAAGAAATTTCTTAATCCCAGCAATACTTTCAGTTCTGTTAATTTCCGTATTCAAATAATAATTAAAAATACCTGTTTTTGAGCCGATTTCAAGAATAGTATTTTTAATATTTTCCTTTGACATGTATTCTCTTAAATAATCGTAAGTTTTTAAGAAATTATCAAATTTTTCAGATTCCACAAACCTATTTCTGTCAATGGAGCGTAAAACTTCGACAAAAGTTTTACCTTTTGAAACTTCTTCATACAAAACCTGATAATCTTTCGGGTGAATATCAAAAGGTTTTGACACTAATAGTTCAAATATTCTATATGAGTGCATTTCTGGATTAATCAAAAATTGTATGTAAAAATAAAGAACATTAACGGCAGGAATTGTAAAAATGTCTTTTCCTTCTTTAAGTTCATATGGAATATTCCTTATTTTTAGCATTTCTCCAAAAGTTTGTGCCTCAGCATTTGAACGAGTAAGAATTGCTATTTCTGAGTATTTTTTCTCCCCTGTTTTTTTATCTTTAGGACAATTATCAGAATTAACAAGCTGTTCAATTTCGTTCACGATTTCAGTGTATTCTTGCATAATATCAGCATATTTGTAAAATCTTACGGGCTTATCTTCTGAGAGAATTTCTTCATTTTTGGCAATCAGATTTTTGTCTATAGGATTGCCGTCTTTATCTTTAAAGTTATGAGAATTTACTAAACTCAAAGGATCTTGAGCAATAACAGCGCGGGATGCATCTAAAATACTCTGAGTTGAACGCATATTTTCTTTTAAACAAATAATCTGTGTATCAGGGAATTCTTTTAAGTAATTTTCAATAGTTTCAAGTTTTGCTCCCTGAAAACGGTAAATAATCTGATCGTCATCTCCCACAACAAAGACATTTTTTGTTTCAAGTGCATGTGATAGAGCAAATACAATCTCATTTTGAGATTTATTTGTATCTTGATATTCATCTACCATTATATATTCATAGCGATTTGCAATATCAGATAAAAATGATGGTGTTTTTTCAAACTTTTCAAGCACCAGATTTATCATATCATTAAAATCAAGGTACCTTTGAGAGTTCATTTTACTTTGGTAAAGTTCGTAAAACTTCCAAAGTTCTTTTGCTTGTTCTACTTTTTTTATTGCATCTTCTTTTTTATCATAAGGTGGTCCGTTTTTATATCTTCTGTTTCTGCCTTCTATAACATCATCAATAATCTTCTGCCATCTTTCTACCTCAGGTTCCCAATCAGGATTTTCTTTTAAATTTTTAAAATATTTTTCTTTTGTCAGACGGTTTTGTTTTATAGATGATATTTGATTTTTTATTTTATTTATATAGAAATAAGGATCATTTTTTTCTGTCCTATAATAAACAGGATGAATTTCGTCAATACATTCTTTTATAAAAGCTTTTGCAACGGGGTCAGAGATTACTTTATAATTAGATGGAATTTCAAAATCTTCTGGAAATTCTTCAATAATATCGCAACAGAAACCATGATACGTAAAAATCTGTACTCCGCAAGATATAACATTGAGTTCTTCTTCAATACGTTTTTTCATTTCTGTTGCAGCAGCATCGGTAAAAGTAAGACAAAGGATTTTTTCAGGCTCAACACCTTTGGATAACATATTTTTAATACGTTCAATAATTGTAAAGGTTTTTCCTGTACCTGGACCCGCCAGAACAAGCCATTTACCCGTAATATTATCTATACACTCTTGCTGTTTTTTATTCGGTGTTTTTTTTGTTTCAGTTAATTCCATAATTCTTACCCCACTTTTTGACTAAATTATATCACGAAGTTTAACATTAAAATCCTACTGTATTTTGTAACTCTTTGGATTTTTTGACTTTTACTTCAGCATTGAGCATTTTTGTTATTTCATCCAAATCTTTTATCCCTAAAAAGTCGATTTTCTTCTTGACAGTTGCAAAATCACCTGCCGTCAAACCTTTAATATTTACATTAGCATCTTTTATCCCAAAGAAATGCTCTATTGGTAAAAATATAGTTATACCTATACCTGTCCTAATTTGACGCACACTGAAATTGTAATGTAGGTATGCAACTAAAAACCATAAAATCAAAAGTCGGAAATCCTAAATATACACAGTTTTGGGAAAAAGAAATTGAACTGATTTAAAAACAATGCAATATTTCTGCGTCTGAAACTGTTTATTTTCTTTGCCATCACAAATGGAAGCAGATTTTCCTGATAAACAGAATTATTTATGTGGCAAATGTATCGTGTGAATTAGACAAAAACAGCAATCGGATAATTTCTTCAATGAGTTTGGTGGAATTATACAGGATAAAATTACACAACAAATATCCAAAAACATTGAAAGATGGAGCTTGCAAAACTTACAATTGCACCGATAGGGAAGGAAAACGTGTATTTATTGATGAACAAGCATATTTAAGGTGGCAAAAAAGGAACTCTTTCAATTACAAATAATTCCAAGCGTTCAGCACTCCATGTATTATTTAGGTATGCAGTAAATGCATACCTTTTTATTGTCCCCTAAAATTTGGATTTTACTAATTATAAATAGTTAGAAATAATTGGAAATAATAATAAATAATTAGCTACCTGATTTTTTCTTAGTGTACCCTAAATTGTACCCCAAAACAAAAATTGGCATATTTACAAATTTTGCGTTTGGGCTATAATTCAGTTACAGTCCGCTTCGCATTAAACGGCAACGCCTCCAATTAGCAAGAATATTCATTCTTGCATAATTGTCGAACTGGTACTTCGTACCTGCCTCTGCTCAGCGGGCAAAAAAAAGTTGCCATTGAATAACGGCAACATTAAATAAACACGAGGATATTAAGAGAGAGAGTATAAAATAAACTTGTTTCGTTCTTAAATCCTTTTCACATATAATTTAGATTTAATCTTTATTTTCCCTGAAGTTGAAATTTTGTATTTCCCTTACATTTATATAAAGTATTTTTATTTCCCAAAATTGCCTTTTTGGTTAAAATGTTGTTAACAATTCTTAAATAAGGCTTATTCTTATTGCAATCAGATATAAACAGTATATAAAATATATAAATTTATTGAAGTTTATGTTTACATTTATTTTGCAAAAAAACATGATAATACTAAAAATTAGCATGTTTTTTCATAAATAACCTCTTTAAAAAAGTCCTTTTTCGACCACTTCTTTGCATATTCTTACAGTGTTAAGTGCTGCTCCTATTCTCAAATTATCAGCAACACACCAAAGTGAAATTCCGTTATCGAAAGCAAGATTTTTTCTTATTCTGCCGACATAAACAGGATCAACTCCTGAAGAATCTTTTGTTGTCGGATACTCAAAATTTTCAGGATTATCAATAACTTTTACTCCAAATGTATTTTTTAGAATTTCTCTGATTTGCTCAGGTGATACGCTCTGTTCAAACTCAATATCTACGGCTTCCGAGTGACTGTTAAATACTGGAACCCTTGCAGCCGTACATGAAATAGGCAAATCTTTATCAAGATGCAAAATCTTTTTCGTTTCATTTACAACTTTCATTTCTTCTTTCGTGTAGCCATTATCACAGAACACATCAATTTGCGGTAAAACATTAAACGCTATTTCTTTTTTAAACGCCATCGGTTCAAATTTTTCATTGTTTAATGCGCATTTTGTATTCTCGCGAAGTTCGTTTATCGCTTTTAAACCAGCACCTGAAACAGCCTGATAAGTAGAAACAATAAGTCTTTTTATCTTAAATTTTTCATTTAAAGGTTTTAAAACCAACATCAATTGCGAAGTTGAGCAATTGGGATTTGCTATTATCCCTTTGTGTAATTTTATATCGTCTTCGTTTGCACCGACAATAACAAGAGGAACATTTTCTTCCATTCTGAACGCTGAAGAATTGTCTATTAAAACTCCGCCTCGTTTTACTATTTCCGGAGCAAAAAGTTTTGAAGTTGAAGCACCTGCAGACGCAAGTACAATATTTATTCCGTCAAAACTTTCAGGTTTTGCTTCTTCAACTGTGTACTCTTTCCCCTGAAAAGTTATTTTTGTTCCGGCACTTTTTGCACTTGATAAAAATTTCAATGAATTGTATTCAATTTTCATTTCATCAAATATTTTAGTAATTTCTCTGCCAACAACTCCTGTTGCGCCTAAAATTGCTATATTCGGCCTGCGTTCTGACATAATTCAGTCCCTCACTCTTTCTATCTTTTTAGATATTACTACAAGCATAAAAATATTAGTTAATAAATTAATAAATATTTACTTCATACAGTTGACAAAGTAATTTTTAAATACAATATATTCTAAGAGATATACTTGATTGGTAAAGTATACAAAATAATTCGGGGTAATAATATTATTTTGTAACAATTGTAAAATGACAGATAGTATGGTTTTATTAGACAGATAGTTTGCATTTTGCATAAAGTTTATTTCTAACAATTCTGATGAAGCGCATTACAATTAGCAAATAGGTCGGATTAAAACCCGACAAAACTTTATCAATTATTCTAAATACAATTCTGCAATTTTGTATTTATTTTCAAAATTGCATCATATATCATATAATTTATTTTTAACAAATTTAATTAGTAGCAAATTACACAAAAATACAAAAATAAGAAAATATTTGGTGCGTATAAACGCACCCTACAAACTGGATTGTCTTACTCGCTCGCAATAAACGGCGTTTCAGGTCACGACCCCTGTCGTGCCCTTTCAGCCTCTGCTCGCTCGCGCTCGAACCATGTCAATGCTTCGCATTGATGGTTCTCTTCCCGCCACTAAAAAAGACTTGCATTACCGCAAGTCTTTAATTATCTGGGGTGGCTGGATTCGAACCAACGAGATGGCGGTACCAAAAACCGCTGCCTTACCACTTGGCGACACCCCAATATTGAACTGCCACATCTCTTATTCTACATAATCAAAAATACTTGTCAATATTTCTTTTAATTCTAAGGCAATGTCGGATGCGAATTGAACCTGTAACCTTTTTTGATTTCTTCCCCCAATTTTGCCTGTATTTCAGGATTATTTTTTGCATCCTGCATTAGTTTTTCCATATCTTCAATCTTCAGATAAAATTCCCCTAACAATTCGTCATTATAAGAAGAATAAATTTTTATCCTGTTCATAATATTTCCTGATGATGTTCCCGAAAATGCTTCGGCAATATTCCCGTTTTCTATATTCTTCAGCATTACATAACCGCTTGCCATGTCAAAATCAGCCATCTTTTCCTTTCGTGACGAGTTCGCCCATTTTTTAGGGTTGATATAAAATTTGTATTCATTTTCGCCCAATTCTATCTTATCAAATTTTGACATCGCAGCCTGAGATTCGGTTCTTACATAATATTCAACCGCCTGTTTTGCAAAATCAGGATGAGATTTTGTATAACTTTTTGCAAATTTGTATAAACAAATACTTCCGCATACAACAAGCACAAACGACAACACAGGAACAAGTACTGTCCAGATAATAGTTTGAACCTTTTGACCGGCATGGAATTTTTTTATATCTTTGTCGGATTTTTTTTCATAAGCCCATTCATTACCCTTTAATCCGCAAACAATATAAAAAGGTAAAGCACCGGTTGTAAAGGTTAAAGGTAAAGCCCACAAAGTTATATAACTCTTGTTAAAAAGTCCCCAAATCCAAGTTCCGATAAATGCACCCCAATTAAACCCTGCAATTTCACTTTTAGGTTTATTAGCCGTAATTTGACCTTTTATGCATGCAAGTAAAATTAAAATCGTCAACCCTAATGCTTTAAATGATAAAAGAAGCATATCTTTTGAAAATGCCGCAGGAATACTCAAAATCAATATCACAAAGGTGAATATCCCAAACGACTTAACATTATCTTTGCCTGAAACACCCATGATATCACGAAATCTGCGGACAACTGACGGCATATACATAATTGCACTCAATATTCCTGATATACACATAACAACATACCACCACACAGGCATTGTTCCGCCGCCAAGAATTGAACCTGTCAGGCTGTTACTTTTAAAAACCGCAACCATTAACGGGGTTGCTATAAATGCTTGTATTATTGTTTCTACAAGCAAAATATTTACAATATAATTTCTGCGATTTATTATTCCGCCAAAACTGAAAAGTTTATTATTTTCACTAAAATTGTCCATAAAATCCCTCTTTTTGTCATACTATCATATTTTCAAAAGTTTTAAAACCCCTTGCGCATATGACTTATTTAAACTAAAATATTTTAGAACACAGTTTAAATAAGGGATAGAGATATGGTTGCACAAAGACAGAGAGTAAAAGAACAGGACAAGATTGAACGCCGTTCAAATTTTGAAGCAGTAGAGAGTAATTTGACACCGGAGCAGGTAAAACTTGAGGCTTCAAGGTGTCTGCATTGCAAGAATCCAAGATGCGTTCAGGGTTGCCCTGTTAATATTCAGATACCTGATTTTATAGAAGCATTAAAAAATGACGAACTCGATAAAGCAGGCGACATAATCCGTCAGACAAGCATGCTTCCGTCTGTTTGCGGTCGTGTTTGCCCTCAGGAAAGGCAATGCGAAGGCAACTGTGTTCTCGGTATAAAAGGTGAAAGTGTGGCTATTGGCGCATTAGAAAGATATGTTGGCGATAACACAAAAGCAAGTGAAACAGAAATTATCCCAAGCGGTAAAAAAGTTGCGGTTGTCGGTTCAGGCTGTGCAGGAATTACCGCAGCAGCAGACTTACGCAAAGCAGGTCACGAAGTTGTTGTATTTGAGGCCCTGCACAAATTAGGCGGTGTTTTGAGATACGGTATTCCGCCATTCAGACTACCAAGAACCTTCTTAGACAGAGAAATAGACAACCTCAAAAAAATGGGAGTTGAATTTAAAACAAATGTTATCGTCGGGAAATCTATAACCTTAAAACAATTAAAAGAAGATGGCTTTGATGCAATATTCATTTGCTCGGGCGCAGGGTTGCCTAAGATGATGCACATAAAAGGGGAAAATTTAAACGGTGTATATAGCGCAAATGAATTTTTAACCCGTGTTAATTTGATGGGTGCCGGCAGACAGGATTCACCAACACCTTTAAGAATAGGTAAAAAAGCCGCAATAATCGGCGGTGGGAATGTTGCGATGGATGCCGCAAGAACTGCCGTTCGTGTAGGATTTGAAGAAGTTTCTATTATGTACCGGCGCACAGAAAAGGAACTTCCTGCAAGACTTGAAGAAATTCGTCATGCAAAAGAAGAAGGAATTGTTTTCAAATTTTTACACGCGCCTGTTGAAATACTTGAAAAAGACGGATATGTTGACGGAATGAAATTTGAAAAAATGGAACTTGGTGAACCTGATGAATCAGGCAGGTGCAGACCGGTTGGAACGGGTGAATTTGTTATAGAAAATGTTGATACCGTAATTGTTGCACTCGGAACTGACCCGAACCCGATTATTCAGCGTTCTGCACAGTATGACGGGCTTGAAATTGTAACCGATAAAAAAGGTTATATAACAGTTGACGGCGAAACAAGAGCGACTAACATTCCTTGTGTTTATGCAGGCGGAGATGTCGCACCTGTAGGAGAATCAAACGCAATTAACGCTATGGGCGCAGGTAAAAAAGCCGCAAAGGCAATCAATGAAATGTTAGCCAAATAGGATTAGTAAGTTGGGCTGAAGCCCAACAACAAATGTTAGGGCTGAAACCACAACCTACAGGCTAAGAAAGAAGCATGTCAATACGAGGAGGTAAAGGCTTGCCCGACAAAGTAATCCAGTTTTTTATTACCTAAATTTAAACAAGTATATTTTATTCTAATTTTCACAATTTTGAATAATAAAACGGCTGGATTATCCTCTCGAAAAACAATACTTAATTGTTTTTCTCGGCAGAGTACTATCGCTCGCAATGACAGGTTGTTTTTTATTTGAGCAGTAGTACCCCTGCGGAGAGGAGATATCTATCGCCCCTGCGAAAAGAAATACAGAATTAATCGGGTATATATGTGAACAAATCGCCTGTTGAGCAGTCAAGCGCAAAACAAAGTTTGTTCATTGTTTCAAACTCTATTCCCTTTGTTTTGTCACGATATAAATTATCTACGGTATTATAGTCTAATCCTGCAAGTTTTGCAGTTTCAGATTTTGTCATTTTTCTTTTACCAATTAATGTTGAAATGTTATTTACTATCATATTAGAATTTTAGTATTTTTCTTATTAGAATTTGACATATTTGATTATAAAAAGTAATATATGAGTATAATAAGTAAAATTAGTAATATTTATTAATATAAGAGGATTATTATGAATAACGAATTTGAAGATGAGGGAAGAAAAAAGGATTTCATAATCAGTGATGCCTTTGTCAGTATAAAAAATTGTTTGTTATTAGCCCAAAGTTATATTGAAAGCAGAGAAGAACTCTCGGAACATACCCCTTTGCACCAAATTTTTGATGATATAGAAAGAGCCTTGAAACAAGTTCAACCGTATTATGAAGAACTTGATTGTATCAAATAGAAGTTTCAAATACATGAATTATAAAATTTAATTATATACCTATATATAATCTTACCCCTAACCTTTAATCATTTGTTCTAATAGACTGTCTTGTTTTTGGAATGTAAAATTGATATCAGCGGGTTGTTGTGCGACTGTCTGAGGTTGAAGTTTGCCTCCTTTTGGTGCAACTTCATAAGTCTTAATCGAGCGTTTGCCTGTTAATCTCTGCATAAAGTTATAATATTTTTTCTTGAATCCTGTTGAATTATTTTGTTTTGTTTCAATATCGATAAGTTCATCTCTTGTGTGTGCTTTGACAGGGATACCGACAGAACTTCTTGTCAAAATTTCACCCAAAGTCGTATCTGCAAGCGTTACCCAACTCATTCCCAAAAGTGATGCGTTGTATGAATTTCTAAAGGTTGAATTGAACAAATCTATCAATAATGTCTGATAGAATAATCTTGACCCTTCCTGAACAAATCTTTCTTTGAATTTTGTATTAGCACCGTCTTTGTCGTTGCCGTTTGATTTTAACATAACCATATTATAGTTATCTGTCATTAAGAACCATATCGTCGCAACTGATGCGGCGGTTTTTGCAAGGTTTGAAAGTTCGGCATTTGATACATTTGACATTGAATCTCTGTTAAACGCATTTGTCATATTGATTTTTATAAAGTCTTCAAACTGTTCAGGTGTCATTTTGCCGCTTGCAAAGGCCTGTGCTTTTTTACTGATTTTATCAAAACTTGTTGCCAAAGCATCAATGTCTCTTGGCTTAGATTTTGGTTTTGCTTTTCTGAACAAATTACCGATTTTTTCATCAACCATCCAATATGGGAGTGTTACGGTATTCCACATAAATTTGAATGGTGCTATTACAAAGTTTACAAACGGTTTAACCGAAACATCTTTGCCAAAAACTTTGAACATCTTATCTCTTGAACCCAAATCAAGAAATTCTTTTCCATCAATATTTTTGATTGCCGACTTGCCTACTTTTTCGTATTGATCTGCAAGTTGTTCGTATCCGTTCTTTCTCAAAACCATAATTGTTGCATCAAATTTGGCAGGTGCAACATGGTATGCCGTACTTGTAATATTTTTATAGAACTGTGTAAACGGTCTGTAAATAACCTTATCTTCAAATGTTTTAACCGCATTATCCAAAGATAATTTTTCTTTATTTACCCCGAGTTTATTTAATTTATCAGCATCCATATTTTCAAAGAACTTCAATGCCGCATTTTTAATTGCCGGAATATTTTTAAATCCCTTAATCGCATAACCCAAAGCGAGAACACCTGCTGATGCTTTCATCAAGGTATCAAATGATAATAACGGTTTTTGTTGTTCTTTAATTTTGTCGTCTTTTGGGTCCGGACTGCCTGTTGAAGAAATCTGGCCTTTATTATCAACAGGTTTGATTTGGGCTTCCGGTGCGTGTTCTTTTTCGTTGATTTTTCTTGCCTGCTCAGGTGTCAGTCTTGTAATATGTTTTCCGTTAGATAAACGGGAGAACATTTCAGTAACAAGAACCGTTATACCCGTTGTAAGAACTATACCGAATTTTGATTTGTTGATGAATTTTTGAAATGCGCCCATTGTGATAAGTGTCAAATATCCGCTTGTCAAAATTCTGCTTGTTTCTTGTTTAAACCTTGTTTTGCGTTCTTTTTCTGCGGCTTTTGGGTCATCATCCATCATTCTTGAGAGGTTATAAGCATCATTTGCCAAAAATATTGCAGGCGGTAAACCTGAAACAAGTCTGTTTAATGCTCTTTCATGCTTTGTATCATAGTTGCCTGTTTTGTAATCAAACGGTTTTGTAATAGTTTGAAATACGCTTGATTGCATATTTTTTTCTACATCCGCTTTGATTTGTTCAAGTGCTTTTTCATCAGGCGCAATACCATGAACTTTTTTATAACCTTCAATTGCATCTTTGAGTTTATTTTCTCTGTAAGTAATCATACCGACAAGAGAATTGACTTTTTTATCTATTTTTGAACGCTGTCTGATATTTTTAAACATTGGCAATTTTAATGTTTTTTCAGACCAGCCTTTTAATCCCGGGATTTTGCCTGCCATTTCCACAAGACCGTTTAAGACATCTCCCGGTAAAATTTTGAACGGATACAAAATACCATCCCATGCTAAATGAGGGATGGTCTTTTTGTGGATAGTGATATTATCGCCATCCATTGAAATTAATTTGTTTGTTCTTTTGCGGTGAACAATGGTGACATTTTCTAAAAGTTCTTCACCCATGTCACCTAAATATTTTCTTGTAAACTCTAAAAATTCTTTTTTGCTGTAAGTTTTTTCAAGCGGTTTATATAATCTTGGCATAAAAGAAAGACCTTCAAAACTTAAATCATGGTGATTAGTGTTTAAAGGTCTCTTAATATCTTGATTATTATTTTGCGGATAGGAATTCTGACTGCCGACAGGAGTTCCGATTTTAGAGGATAGATACCCCTGCTTTTCTCGCATTTGGTCTATTCGGAATTTTGTTACGCTACCCGCTAACATTTTTTATCCTTCCCGTTCTTTTGGTATTCTCTTTCATTTGAAAACAAAAAGCAAGTTTTTTTTGCGCAAACTTTACAAGTTTTTACATTAATGTTTTATAAAAACCGCCAAAGTATAAAACGTCAGAATGATGAGACTGTTTTAATACTAACTTTTCCGTTTTAAAACTAAATACAAAACATTAGCGATTATAACTATCTTTTTTTATCAAGTATGAAACTCTTTCAAATGTAAAAGTAATATCTATATATTCGCCCAAAATATTTTTGGGTAACGGGGCGACTTTACCTGTTTGTTGAATCGCTTTAATGGCATCGGTATCAAATTTTCTATCTCCGGAGGATTCACTTATTTTTGAACTTTTTATAGTGCCATCACGCATAATCTTAAAAGTAACAACCGTTTTATTTTTGAAATTATCTTCAGGCGGAACCCAATTTGATTTTATGCGGTGTTCCATATCTTTCATATAAGTATTCATTATATCTTCCGCAGAAATTTTATTTTGAACAATTTGGGCAGGAACCTTACGGCGAACCCCTACAAACATATCTTCTCCAAATGAAGCATTGGCAAAAAATATAACAAATAGTACCAAAAATACCCGGACAATCTTTTTCAAATTCATATTCAAATTTTATGTAATTTTTGAAACTTATTCAATAAATCAAAAGTAGGATTTAATAAGTGTAAATTCTGATTTCAAATAATGTTAATAAAAAATACCCTCCCCTTGAGGGAGGGTGAAAATCTTTGATTTTCGGGTGGGGTGAAATAATTACCGACATAGCAACGAAGCAACATTATACAAAAACTCATATTCAGGAAAACTTTTGGGCATATCATCCCAAAGCCTTAAAATAGTTTTACCTGACAATTTTTGCAGAATTTCTTTATTATTGGTGCATAACGGATAACAATACGGAATATTATCCTCTAAAGGCGGAAGTTTTATAAGATTATACCTGCCAAATTCATTTGCGTACCTGTTAAACATTTCAATCCGCCGTTTTTTATCGCTTTCAAAATCAATGTCATTCATTTGCTTTTCAACTTCCGCAGATATAAGTTTTATCGGTTCTTTATTTAAAATCAGTTCATTTTGCCTGAATTGTTCATAATTTATGTAGTACTTGTCATTCTGAGTCGTTTGTTTGGGAGATTCTTCGGCTAAAGCCTCAGAATGACGGCGAAAAATCTCATCCCCCTGCATACATAATATTCCTGCTTTAAGTTTTAGATTATCTGTTTCAAAATTCATTTTTGGCTCTTTTTCGATTTGCAAATACGCTCCGTTTTGTACAGGAAAAAATTTGCGAAGAGAATTAAAAGTTGCAAGTCCGAAATTCGGAGCATAAAAAGCCTGCGTGTTATCGGTTATGAGATTTTTATATTTATCAGACAAAATTTTGCAATTTTTTGCAAAAAGACCAAAATAATTTATATAAAGAATATAACTGTCTTTTGAAAATTCACAATCCGGCATAAAATTTTTATCAATATGATAAAATCTTATTTTGCAATCTTCTTCTCTTATAGCCTGCCAAATAGTTTTGCAGGAATAATACGGAATAAAAATCTCTTTTATTCCGTATGTTCTAATAATTACTTTAAGGCAATTTCTGCCAAGATTGAGTTTTATCACTATTTGTTGTGTGCCTCGAAAAGTGCCTGTAAAAGTTCCTGACCTTTGAGCATGGTTTTATAATCGACATACTCTCTTGCAGAGTGCATATTGCATACCGTTGCAAGTCCCAAAAGATATGGTGAAAATCTTTCGCCTTTAGCGTTTGTTTTATTTGCATAAATATGAGTTTCCGCACCTGCATGGAACGATGAAATTTCAGGTTCTATACCAAGTTTTTTTGCAACCGTTTCAAAAAGAATAGGCATATATTCATCATCATTTTTTTCAAACATAGGCATTTTAACAGTGAAAGTAATCTCTGCCGTTGCAATTCCTTCGTGTTCTTTATTAAATTCATCAACAATACCCTGCATTTTGGCAATAAGTTCATCTTCTTTTTTCTTATCGGAACTTCTCAGGGAATAAGTTGCATGAGCGTCTGTATTTATGACATTTGTAACCGTAACGTCACCGGATTCAATTCCGCCTATGTTGCAAGATGTTATAACCTGTCCGTTTTCACAATAATATGCGCCCTGCGGAAGTTTAGACACCAAATCCGCAATAAGTTTTGTCGCATTTGCTCTTGTCGGGTCCCCAATGTCGTTGCCTGAATGTCCGCCCTTTGGGGCATTTACTCTCAAATCAATCATTACATAACTTGCACCTGCAACAAGGCATTGTCCTAAAGCATCACTATCTAATACAAGTACATATTTTGAATTGATTTTATTAAAATCTGTGTTTTTAATTCCGCTCATAGAGTCTTCTTCATCTCGAGTGAAATGAAGTTCAAGTCCGCCATGAGATAAATCTGTTCTTTTGTTTAAATATTTTGCAAAATAAAGCGCATTGGCAACTCCTGCTTTATCATCAGCACCCAAAGTTCTGCCTTTTGCCTTAATCAAATTACCGTCTAAATAAGGAATAACAGGCGAATCATCTCCGATTACATCAAGGTGAGAGGATAATAAAATTGGTTCTTTTGTTGGGTCCGTAGCAGGAATTGTTATATATATATTTTTATAATCGTCCTGCTCACAGTTCAAACCGTTATCTTTGCAGTAATTACAAATCCAATCTATAACTTTTTCTTCCTGTCTTGATGGTGACGGAATCTCCGCCAAAGAACAAAACAGGTCAACAAGTTCGTTTTCTTTTCTCAAATCTTCTATATTCATAATTGCTCTCCGTAAATTATTTATTCATATTATTTAACGCATAATCAATACATTGAACTATAAATTCATTTCGACTAATATCAACTTTTCCGGCTTCTTTATCAATTATTGCGAGCCTGTCAATATCAAGTCTTATACTAATAACTGTTTTTTCTTGCTTTATTGGTTTAAAATCTTTCATATAAATACCTCACATATATAATTGTATTATATTTTCGATATTTATATATATTTAATTTTGTAGTATTATTTATATTTACTTTTTGAATACAATATGATAAAATTTATTTTAGACAGATATGAATAAAAAAGAAAATATAAAAATTTCAAAAAAGATATACTGCTGCTTAAAAGTTCTTGAAGACTATTGCGAATATCATGAATACAGTGAAGTAGCTTCACCAATGAAACCTATCATTAAGTACGCTGAAAAATTAGTCTGTAGGGTAGACTTCAGTCTACCGAAATATTTTGGTTGACTAAAGTCAACCCTACTTCTAATTATTCGCATAAAAAACTACCCTCACCATTAGGAGAGGGTAGAAATTCTTATAAACCTCTTATGCAGGATTTTCGTCTTTTTGTTTATTGATTAAATCCTGTAATTTACCTTTGATTTCTTCGCCTTTTTTCTGTAATTCACCTAAAGCATCATCTGCTTTAGATTGAATTTGTTTAGCGGTTTCATCTGCTTTTTTGAGCATATCTTTTGCGCCGTTTGCAATATCATTTCTTGTTTCTTCACCTGATTTTGGGGCAAGCAATATACCTGCAACAGCACCGATTACACCACCTACTACAAAACCTGCTATAAATTTTCCTACTGACATAATTTTCTCCTTTACTGTTTAACTCACATATTTTAATCTGATTATTATTTCTTTTTATTAGACAAATTGCTTATTTTTTCCTGCCAAAAAGTCCATAAACTGCCAAAAATCCTTTTAAAAATCCGCTTACAATATTACTTGAAAAGATTTTTGTTTTTGCCAAAACATTTTCCAAACCCAATTTGACATTGCCGACACCCTCGTTTGTGTTTTGAACAATTTTATTAAACGATTTCAGCGCACTGTTAAGCTCGTCTAATGTCGGCTTCAATTCTGAATTTACGATTTCGGTTGTTTTGTTTGCGTTTTGAGCAAGTTTTGAACAGTCATAAAATAATTTTGCCAAAAAGCCTAATGTTATTACACCCATCACTGCAAGTGACACAAGGCTGTAATTAAGAACCGCTTCAGATATTTCTACACTCATTGTAAATTCCTTTCTTTAGTAATCAAATTCACTGTCTGATGAATTTCCAATATCTTCCAGTTCTTTTGCTTTAAGCATTTTTTTTGATTTAATCGCATTATTGATTTTTTTGAATTGTCTTTCAAGTTTGTATCGCATCAAATCTACAGATTCTAATGCCTGTTTTTTTGCATCAATAATTTGCGGTGCGTGTTTTTCATATAATTCGCACGCTGTTTCTTTCAATTCTTTTCTTGATTCTTCACCTGATTTTGGGGCAAAAAGTACACCGCCGATAATACCACCGATTACTCCTGCAATTATACCCATTGAGAATACAAAAGCATCATTTTTTTTGCACATAGTTGTAAACCTCATTTCTTATTTGTCATCCTGAATTTATTTCAGGATCTCCTTAAAGGAGTTTTACCGGTAGACCCTGAAACAAGTTCAGGGTGACAGAAAATCACGCCTTGCGGATTTTCTTGTCAGTTCAGAATGACATTTCTATAACGCAATAATAATATCATGTTTTTTGTGCTTTTTCAAGAGTTTACCGCTAAAACCTTACTATGCAAGTTTTTTAGCCCATTTATCCATAATATCTTTTAGCGAAAATGCAAGTTCAATGGTTGATAATACTTTTTTTCCGTTTGTGTTCAGCAGCAAATATAATACAGTTGTAATAACACTTTTCAGAATATTAAATTTAAATTCTTCTGTTTTTGACTGAAGTTTTTGTTCAAATTTATTCAACGCCAAAAGAACTTTATTAAGGGAAATTCTTGCAGATGTCAAAGTATCTTCTATTGTCGGGGTAAGCGCAACAATTTGTTCATTTAATTCACACACTTTTTTATCAATTTTAAGAATAAAAGAGATAATATGAAATGTAATAACAATTTCCGCTATTAAAACTATTGCGATAAAAAATGTAAGCATTATTTCCCTTTTTGTATTATACTTATTTTTAGTATAATACCTGTTTGCACATTTGCAAATACATTTAAAGGAGTATTTAAGGGGTATGTTGAGATTTTATGCCGCATTAATATTTTCAAAACTTGCATATTTGGCAATAAAAATTCTGAAAAATTCAGGCGGAACGTCTTTTGCCGGTATGCTTGCACTAAAAATATGTCCTGATTTTCTTAAATACTGTAATAAATATTCCACAACTAAAATCGCTATAACGGGAACAAACGGTAAAAGCACAACATCAGGAATTTTAGCCCATATTCTTGAACAGGAAAACAGAATTATTCACAATGTCAAAGGTGCAAATATGCTCACAGGAATTGCAAATGTTTTTGCACTAAATTTACCTTGTAAAAAATTTGATTATGCGGTATTAGAATCTGATGAAGCGTATCTGACCAAGTTGTACGATTTTATGCCGTCAGATTTTCTGCTCGTTACTAACCTTTTTCGTGATCAACTTGACAGATACGGAGAACTTGAAACTACTGCAGGTTTTATAAAAAATGCTATTGATAAAGCAAATCCTATTTTGTTTTTGAATGCTGATGATCCTCTTGTAGCGAATTTGGGCAAAGATAAGGAAGTTTTTTATTACGGATTTGAAAATGTTGAATTTATTTCAGACAAACATAAATCTTCTTCTGCTGCACCAAGCGAAATTTTTAAATGTATTTGCGGAGAAGAATTAAAATATTCCAAAAGATTTTTTGCACAACAGGGACATTATTACTGCGAAAAATGCGGTCATAATCGCCCTGAATTGACTTTTAAAGGAAATGTAAAAATTTATGATGATTACTGCGAACTTTCTGTTGATTTTGAGGGTAAGACCTACGAATTTCGTGTTAATCTTATAGGTTTGTATAATGCTTATAACGCTTTAAGCGCAATATCAAGCGCATTATTTTTGGGTGTAAATGAAAATATTATAAGAAAGGCACTGTTATCTTACAAATCAATTTTCGGCAGAGCGGAAAAAAGAGTTATAAACGGACATAATGCACTGATACAGTTGATTAAAAATCCGACAGGTGCAAGTGAAGTTTTAAAAACCGTTGATTTAAATTCACAAATTTTAATCGCAATTAATGATAATTATGCAGACGGACGAGATGTTTCATGGCTTTGGGATGCGGATTTTGAAAGGTTACAAAATACCGTAAAGCCAATAATTGTATCGGGTATCAGGGCAAAAGATATGGCAGTTCGCCTTAAATATGCAGGAGTTCCGACAGACAAAATTATAATTGAAGAAGATTTAAAAACTGCGGTTGAAATCGCATCTTCTTCTGATAAAATAGAGGAAAACCTGACAATATTGCCTACTTATACGGCACTATTGAAATTAAACAAAATGAAATTCTAAGGAGATAGAAATGCTTTTAGGTGTAAATATAGATCACGTTGCAACACTCAGAAACGCAAGAGGCGGAGTTGAACCGGAACCGATTTTGGCGGCTCAGATTTGTCAAAAATGCGGTGCAAGTTCCATTACAACACATTTAAGAGAAGACAGACGACATATAAAAGATTCTGATGTTGAACTAATAAGTAATAATATAAGCACAAATTTAAACCTTGAAATGGCAGTGACAGATGAAATGCAGAAAATTGCACTAAAAATTAAACCACATTCGGTTTGTCTTGTACCTGAAAAAAGACAGGAAGTTACTACAGAAGGCGGACTTGATGTTGCAGGACAATTAGAAAAAATTACTCAATTTGTAAAACCATTAAAAGATGCAGGTATAGAAGTCAGTTTATTTATAGACCCGACAGAAAAACAGGTTAAAGCAAGTGCCCAAACAGGAGCACCATTTATTGAAATGCACACCGGAGCATATTCTAACGCTTACGGAACCGAAAACGAAGAAGTTGAATTTATAAAACTCAAAAATTCAGCAAAATTGGCTCAGGAACTTGGACTAAGAGTAAACGCAGGACATGGTCTAAACTACGAAAATGTTAAAAGAATGCACGAAATTGAAGGGCTTTATGAACTGAATATCGGACACAGTATAATTTCAAGAGCAATTTTTGTCGGGCTTGAGCAGGCAGTAATTGAGATGCAGAATTTGGTAAAATAAGGATTTGAAAAATGGAAAAATCACCTGAAGAAATAATTGAAGAAATGCAGGCAGTGACAAAACAAATGGTTTTGGACGATTTGGAAGAAAATCCTGATTTGGAATATGAATATTTTGACTGTGCATGCTGCGGAAAGAGTAAATCTTATGCAGGGTCAATAAAATACGGAGAACACAGGCTTTGTAATGACTGTGTTTTGCTTGCAGAAACGGGTTTTGCGCTAAAGAAATTTGATAATGTTCAGGCACTTATTGATGCCATGGAAGATAACAGACTTGAAGAAATCTGCAATTTTATTAAAGAAGAACAAAGTCGTAATCCTGAATTGAATTAATTATGGTAACTATATAGGAATTACCACAAAAATAAGTTAAAATCGGCACCCACCCCAACCCTCCCTCGTGAGGGAGGGAGAAATTTCAAATTGAACAGAATGTGAAATTTAGAAATTTGGGTGGGTGATTCCCCGTTAGGGATATGTATAAAGAAGATAAGAAGTTATTCAAAACAATATCACCGTCAACTTTTGTCAAAAATATCTGACAGTCTTTGTCGTCGGCTTCTATTCTTGGAATTTCTTTTATTTCGGATTCGTAGTAATTACTGTTATTGCGGCTACTGAAAGGTATTCTGTTTGCAAGGCTGTTTAATGACACGCTTCTTAAAAAGCCGAATACGCCTTTTTTACGGTTTGAAAATCTTGTATAAACCCTCAAAATTGCGTCCTGATTTTCAAGATTGTATCTGCCGACAATATAGGTACTTAATTGAGGAGAAACAGATTTTATGACCATTTTTCTTATAACATTTTTCTCAAGAGTAAGAGTGCCGTTAATAGTATCAAATTTACCTTCAGGAACATCTATCAAGTCTGAAATAACGCTTGGAGTAATCATTACAACAGGGTTTCTAAAAAGTGCGGCTACTTTCATTGCATATTCAACCAGACCGATTTTTGCAATCTCTCCGTTTTGAATAACAAATTTTATTGTTCCGTTTAGTTTTAAAGTTTCATTTGTATTTATATCAATAATCCCGCTTGCTTTTCCTTTGATTTCTTTTGGCAGATTTACAAGTTCTGTTGCAATTGTGTCGGAATTCACACGCATAACAGCAAGAGTAAGATTATATAAATGCTTTTTCAAATCGCATTTAACCTTTACTTCTGCATTACCTTCTGCGACTTCAAATCTGTTTGATTTGAGATTTAGTATACTGTTTTTGTCTAATGTCAAATTCCCGATAATATCTGCAAAATGAATATTTTTGTAATGCCCTTTCAAAACTTTAAGAGTACATTTTTCAACTATCAGATTGGCAAGGCCAAAGGTTTGCGTATCATCATTTTCATCAACTTCCTGTTCAACAGATTTCGATAATGCAGAATGAACATCACTTGAAGATTGTTCGCTCGGTGTCTGCTTATTAAATGCCTGCAAATATCTTTCCACATCCATATCGTCAACTGTCAAATTCGCATCACGAACGATTATAGGAAAAATTATTTCATTTTTAATTTTTGCATCAACATTGTAAGAAGATCGGCGGTATCTGCCCTCTGCACTGATAAGCATATTACCGCTTTCGGTTCTTACCTGCCCTTTTCTTATAAATAATCTCTGGCTTGGAATTCCGACTTCATTTATTTGAAAATCTCCGTCTAATACAGGTGTTTTATCTGTATTGATATATTTCATTCTGCCGGTAAAAGTTCCGTTTCTAAAAAGATTTTGTCCGATAATCAGGTTTACAAATGCGCTTGGCATAGGTTTTGTAAGTGTCATCCCCAAATCTCTGATTTTACCTGAAAGTTCAATATTCCCACTCATACTAAGTATAGGAGTATGTCTTTCTTTTCTCGAATTCGGGCGTTTTTCGGCAAAATGATAATCAAGCGATTTTATTGCAAGTAAACCGTCTGCAAGGTGCATTTTTGCAACTAAAACTCTTATTCCGGCATTATTTATGGTACTTTTTTCACCATTTAAAATAAATCCGTTTCCTCTTTCAAATTTGTATAACCATGTCAAATCCATTTTTCCGTATTTGGATTTGAGCATAATTCTCGTATCAGCCTGTCCATCCATTTCAACAGGGTAAGATACAACTTTTGAAAGATATTTTTTTGCAAAATCGTTTGTTACAACCGCATTTCCCGTTATATTAGTATCAACCGATTTTAAATAATCTGTTACTGTACCGGTAAAATCAATTTTATTATACTTTCTGCCGTCATAATAACCTTTAAAATCTTGTAGATTAACTTTTTTGCTGTCAAAACTAATCTTGCCGCCATCTAATATGACAGGGAGATTTGCAAGCGGCACAAGTTTGAATGAGAGTTTATTGAGGTCAACTTTTCCGCCCATACCTTTTGAATTGATATTCACATCAAAATCAAAATTCCCGTTAAGATTATCAAAATAAACAAGATAATCGCTCAAATTATTCTTTACAATTTGAGAATTCATAATATCGACAGCATCTTTGACCTGAAATTTTTTTGATTTAAATGTCAGGTCATAGTTTTTACTGTCAATTTCTCCGTTAAACAAAATATTTGTATTTGCAACTTTGAGCGGAGAATTTTTTACAATAAGTTTTTGCTTATTTTCTATTAAGGTATTTTCGCCTGTTTCTTTAGCGAGAATATCAAGTTTGCTCTTATCACGCATCAAAACCGCGTGCATATCATAACCTAAAGTTTTTTTATCAGGATTATCAGAAATTTTTATATCTTTTGCATTAATTTTTACTGAATTTTCTTTGTCTATCTGATAAAATGCTTCTACATGCTTTATATTTGCAACCGATTTAAAAATATTTACACTAAATCCGCCTTTTTTGTCAGATGTTTTTTGGAACGGAGGCAAGTTTAAAATTCCGCTGATATCAGCATAAGAATCATCAACTTTAATTGTTTTAATATCAATTTCTTTGTGTGTGCGAAGTTTCCAAAGCGACATTTCTGAATCAAAATTTTCAACATTTAATAATTGTTTATTTTTATTCTTCAAAGAAAGTTTTTTAATTTTAATCCTTACATAAGGAGTCCAATCGGTTTGCAAATACGGTTTTTCAATTTTTAATTCCGCACCGAGCGCTTCTGAACCGATTTTTTCTATATAATCAATAACTTTTTGGTTTTGAACTGCAGCAGGTAAAACTTTCAGATACAAAATGGCTGTAATAACAGGTATTATAGCCAAAATACAAATTAATCCGAAAATAAACTTCAAAACTCTCATAGTTTGATTATAGCATACAAAAAATAAATATATTTGTTAAATAGGGCAATTAATGTTATTCTGAATTTATGATAGATTTAATGATTTTGTTTGTACTAATGAAGCGTGACCTGACTATGTATGCAATTAAAAAGCATATTGCTGACAGATTTTCACCGTTTACAAATCCGAGTTTTGGAGCATTAAAACCGGCATTAATCAGACTTGAAAAATCAAACTTTTTAACATCTTCAAAAGTTATGTCACAGGGTGGAAAACTTTCTGCTTTTTATTCCATAACCGATAGTGGTATCAAGGAATTACGCAATCTTTTGTTAGAGCCGTTTTCTAATAATCCGCTTCATTTTATCTCTGATGCGAAAGTCAAACTTTGCTGCGCATCTTTTTTATCCGGAGAAGATTTGAAAAAACTTTTTGAAAATATAAAATCCGGCGCTTATGCTTATCGTATGAATGCGCAAAAAATTATGTCTGATGAGTACATTTCAAGCGATTTTTATCAAAAAATGGTGCTTGATAATACTATTTGCGAATACAATAATTTTATTTCATTGGTAGAAGGTTTTGAAAAAGAAAATGGGCGCAATAGTTGATAGTGTTTTAGAAAATTCAATAGCACAAGAACTTGAAATCACTAAAGGTGATGAAATTTTATCCGTTGACGGTCAAAAAATGACAGATATGATAGATTATAATTTTTATATGAAATCAGAACTTGTCACAATTGAATTAAAACGCAAAAATGGCGAAATTGAAGAAATAGAAATTGAAAAAGATTTTGATGAAGATTTGGGAATTGTTTTTGAAAGTGCGATTTTTGACAAGATTAAACCCTGTTTAAACCATTGTATATTTTGCTTTGTTGATCAACAGCCAAAAGGTTTGAGAGATACTTTGTATGTAAAAGATGATGATTATCGTCTTTCATATTTGCAGGGAACTTATATAACACTTACAAATCTGACTGAAAGAGATAAAGAGCGTATAAAAAGGCTTCATTTAGGACCTTTTTATGTATCAGTTCACACGACTAACCCCGAATTGCGTGTTAAGATGTTACGCAACCCGAACGCAGGCAAGTCTTTAGAAAATTTAAAATGGCTTAGAAAAAATAAAATTCCGTTTCACGCACAAATCGTTCTTTGCCCCGGAATAAATGACGGCAAAGAATTGGAACGAACTCTGACGGATTTGGCACAGTTAAAAAATACTGTTTTATCTACCGCTATCGTTCCTGTCGGGATAACACAGTTCAGAGAAGAAAAATTAAAACGGGTTGATAGTAAGTGTGCAAAAGAAACCATAAAAATTGCCTCGAAATTCAAGCGTGTATGTTGTAGTGACGAATTTTTCCTTTTGGCAGATGAACCAATACCACCTGCGAAATATTACGGGAATTTTTGCCAGTTAGATGATGGCGTAGGGGGATTAAGACTGACTTATGACGATTTTAAAAAATTAAATCTGCCAAAATCCGTATCAAAACCTTACAAAATCATTTTTGCCTGCTCTTATGCCGCAAAAAATATGCTCCAAAAAGTTGCCCAAAAATTATCAAAAATTAAAAATTTAACTGTCGAAGCATATCCCGTTAAATCAAACTATTGGGGGGAAGATATTACTGTTGCGGGACTTATAACAACAGATGATTTAATTGCAACCGTCAAAGATATTGACTGCGATACGGTAATAATTCCGACTGTGATGTTAAGACCTTACAGTGAGGATTTTTTAGACGGCAAAAATTTGGATTATGTTCGCAAAAAATCGGGTAAAAATTTCTTTGTGCAAAAAAATATTTATTCACTGAAAGAAGTAGTAGAATTTATAAAAAATATGGTAACTATATAGGAATTACCACAAAAATAAGTTAAAAACAGCACCCATCCCAACCCTCCCTCGTGAGGGAGGGAGAAATTTCAAATTGAACAGAATGTGAAATTTAGAAATTTGGGTGGGTGATTTCCCGTTAGGGATAACCATTTTGCCAAAATTTTGTGGTAAATAATATATAATTGCCAAAAATATTTAAGGAATATTGAGTTAAAAATAATTAACAATAGTAACCAAAACCACTTAATCTTGTAAAGGTTCATTTAAATTCACATAAATTAAATTTCAACATTCTGCATTATTTCGATAAATCGTCATGTCGGGTAAAACGCAACAAAATAAATTAAACAGACAAAACAAAATATTTTTGTAATAAAATTTTTAAACAGTACTTGAATTTTTAAAATTTTGATGTTTGTTTGCAACCGCTTTAAAATTCTATATAACCCGTTTTAAATTTACGGTACACCACTCACTTACTACCGTAAAAGTCAAATGAAGTGCCCCCTCTTTGCAAGTAATTGTACATGACAATTAATTACATTTTAAATTAATTATTTTAGGTAATGAAATATAAATAAATAATCCGAATAATACTTCTATGAAAAAAATATTCGGATTTATTTTGGTTATTCTTATAAGTATTTGCCCAAGCTTTGGCGCTAAATACGGTGTTTATATGCCACAAAATTATTCATATAACCCTGATGAAGGCGAACGGATACTCTTTATAATTGATCTGTCAAACAGCATGAATGAAAGTCTTGAACGGGACACAAAATATAACCTTATGCTGAAAACAATGAAAGAAATTCTGCCAAAAATTAACCCAAAAACCGAAATAGGTTTGCGAATTTACGGACACAGAATGGGGTTTACACCGATTGAAGCATGCAGAGCATCCACCCTTGCAGTCCCAATTTCTGCAGATAATTCGTTTGCTATCTCAAACTCATTATACAAACATAAGCCACGAGGAATGACACCTATTACCTATTCACTAAAACAGGCAGTCCGCAACGATTTTCTCGGATTTAACGGCAAAAAACACATAATTTTACTGACTGACGGTGGTGAAAACTGCGATGAAAGTCCTTGCAAATTTGTTATGGAACTTATTAAAATCCGCAGAGATGTGCAAATTGATGTTATAGCATTCAATATTCACGACAGAGATGACCTCGAACAACTTCAATGCACCGCACTTGTCACAAGCGGAAAATTCTATAATGCGCAAACTTCAGCACAACTGTTTAACGGCTTTAATAAAAGTATTGACGGAGTGAAAAATGTTGAAGCAAAAATTATTCTGCCGACGATGAAATAATATTCCCTCACTCGCATTTGTAAGCCTCATTCTTCGGCTACAACTGCTCCCTCTGCTTCACTTCGTTACGCATACAGACTCACACGAAAAATTTTAAATTCTAAAACACTCCGTCAAAATTACCTTAATAATTGACCAAGGTGAGACCCTAATAATAAATTTTTCGGTTCGCTTTGTATCCCACCCAAATGATACTGTGGGCGAGGGAAAATTTCATTTTTAAATTGAAACCTCACCCGCATTTACATAATATTACTCACACATGCAAGGAAAAGCGCCCTGCGGAAGTGTAGGGCAGAATTTGTTTTATAGAAATAAATTTAAAATTATAATTTATCTACAACAGCCTGCATCTTGGTCCTTGTTGTATGTTCAAGATGTTGTTTTTCGCTGTCAGATAACTGTTTAATAACCTTCAATTCACCCGGAGCAGTCTGAACTGTCTGAGCAGGAACATTCATTTCAGACTGTTTTTGCTCTTTTTGAACTGTTTGTTTTACTTCTTTTACTTTAACTTCTTTAACCTTAGCAGGTTTTACCTCTTTTGCAGGTTTTTCTACTGTTTGTTTTGGAAGTTTTTTAACTGTTTCTTT
>CADAYE010000019.1 GCA_902792085.1 uncultured bacterium
CTTCGCCGACACATACAGGCTCACAAGGCTCATTATTATTTCGCCTGTTCGCTTTGTATCGCAATGACATGCTACTGTAAAATAGTATATAATTACCAATTATTTTATAATCTTTGAATACTTATTAAAAATGTCAAAACCTTTTCGTGTTAATTTATTCATGTCTTTAGTAAATATTTTGATTTTATCTAATGTTTCTTTAGAAAACGGTTTTTTAAATGGAGAAGGAGAATCATCCCCTGATGGAGGAACTCCACCTGCTCCTGCTGCAACAAGTAGTTTTTTAGGTTCTTTTTCAAAAACTTTATCCTGAATAAGATATGTTTTGGGTTTTATGTCACTTGTTAATGTTCTTGGTGCCAAAATTTTAGGTACTACTACTTGCATATAACCTCCTTTTACACTTCTAAAACCTCTCAATATTTAAATTTGTTTGATTTACTACAAATATTAAGAATTATTTCATTCTTTTTATAAATTCATGAGCATTTATTACATCATCACTATTTATCGGCGGTGGTCCGTCTATAATTTCTAATGATTCATGTCTGTCTGATTTTCTGTTGAAATTTATTACTACATCTCCAAAATCTTTTTCACATATTATACATTTTAGGTTACATATCGAAATATCACCTTCTTGTTCTTTGATTGTCAGAGAGTCTTTTGTAAAATCGTTTCTGCATCTTGAGCAACAAAGATTTTTAAATAATTCTTTAACTGTTTTATCGTCTAAACTGTTCATATATTTATAATATAGCAAAAATTAATTGTTATTTTTCTTAAAATTTTGGGATTAATATACATGGATGATTTAGGTCATTTCATTCTGAGCAAGATAGGAGATTCTTCGGGCGAAGCCCTCAGAATGACATAATACGAAGAATTTCCAAAAGTCAAGTAACCAAAGGAGGTTATCATGGCTATCAATTTAATCCTATTCGGTTTTATCGTTTACACTGCATTGATTGTAGTACCAAGCATTTGGGACGAATTAACCGCAGAAGGATAAAATATTTTTTTAAGTTTTCCCTGACAAAAAATGGTAGTTTGAGAAGTTTTTAGTGTTAAATTTACGCTTGTTTAATTAGGCGCAAACATATTTGTTTGGATAAATCAGCCTGAAATTTGGCTTTCGCCTAACACAAAAACATTCCAATTTTTTGATTCTTCTTTTACCGAGCGGTAAAAATCTTTTACGAGAATATGTTTTGTTTGAATGGGGTTATAGCCTTTAAATTTTAGATAATCCTCAAGTTTTTGAGAATTTTTTGTATATTTTTTTTGTTTAATAAGCGGATAAAATGCATGCTTTTTACGGGCTATTTCGCAGAGCATTACATTTATAACCTTATCGTAATCAATATCATATCCGCTGTTTGTTGTAATATCGAGAATATAGTTAAGATTATCTTCAGTTGTAATTGAAAAATAACCTAAAATTTTACCAGTTTCTTCATATACATATCTTGTTTTATAAAATTTTGTAAACCCTTGAAAAAATGCGCTTTTAAATTCTTTCGGATGTCTTAAAAGTGAGGGTTTAAATATATTTATCACTTCGTCATTATACAATTGAGCAATTTTATCAGCATCGGAACTCTGCGCATAGCGCCAAGGTAAATCTGTTTTTTGTGGAACAGGTTTTTCTATTTTCCATAAAGTTTCACTTGAACACTGTCTAAAACCGCAACCATTGATAAACAGGTCTAAAAGTTCATTATGACATTCGTCAATGACTACGGTAAAAGTATTTGCACCTTTTCCGCCCATTTTTTGAATTAAAAATTCAACAAGTTGCTTACCAATTTCATAACGGTTTTCTTTGAATATTAGCCTTGTAATATTTATTTTATAAGGATTTCCTGGAGTACAAACCGCAGTAATTAAACCTAAAATTTCATTATTTTCTATCAAAATAAAAGATTCCGAACGAAACTTTGCAGACAAAGGCATCACTGCATTAACAATATCCAAAGGTTCCTGCATAAGATTTTTTGCGAGTTTGTCGCTATCGTCTTCGCAAAGATACGATATAAGTCTTTTTAACTTTGAGTAATCGAAACAGTTTAATCTTCTTATTGTTACCATAATCAAATTATAGACTTATTTTCAAGTTGTTGCAAGTTAATTATTTTATTAATATTTGTAAAAATCGTATATACTTTTTTAAAGTTTTTATCAATCGGTGTCGATATCTTATTTGTAATCATTAAAATGGAGTCACACATTATGAAGAAGATAACAACACCGTCACATAACAGATGTCAAAGTGTTGAACTAATATTAAGAGGAGCAAAAAAACGCAGAGCAATGGCTTATTCTCTTGCATCCGAAGTAAATTCAAATGCGGGTGTAAGAGCAAATCTGCGTGCTGTGAAGTAATTTTTGCAACGAGAGTAATAACATAAAAATAAGAAGAGAGTTTATATGGCGCCGGCAACAGAGAGCCGGCTTTTTATTTGCCTTTACAACATTCAAAATTTTTGATATATTAAAGTTTGTAAAGTTACATAAAACAGGAGTTTATTATGAGCGAAGAAGAAATGAACCAATGCAACTGCCAGGAATGTACATGCGAAAAGAAACGCACAACAAAACCTTATGATATTCTTGCAATAATTTTTTGTATATGCCCTGTACTTACATTGTTATTTACAATAGATTTTCATAATGCAACAAACATAGTTCAGACAGCGTGCAAAGCGATTTTACTTTCAATATTCCCCCTTGCAATTTCAATAATAGGTATTAAAGATTCCGAAAGAGAAAACCATACAAGCCATATTGCAAACACAACAGTAATATTAATTGATGTTGTTTATGCAATGGTTTTACTTATCGGATTTTTAGACGGCGGTAAACTATTCTAATAAACACATTTGTCATGTTTATTTTATAATATGCTTATGTTCACTGGCTATTTAAATAATAAATATGATGTAATAGTTGTCGGAGGCGGTCACGCAGGTTGTGAGGCTGTTTTGGCTTGCGCAAAATTAGGTTTAAAAGTATTACTTGCAACTCTTAATGTTGAAAATATAGCACTTCAACCATGTAATCCTGCAGTCGGCGGACCGGCAAAATCCACACTTGTTCGTGAAATTGATGCATTAGGCGGAGTTATGGGAGAAGTGACAGACGCAACATATCTGCAAATGAAAACCCTTAATTCTTCTAAAGGACCGGCTGTCAGAGCATTGAGAGCACAATCTGATAAAGCGGAATATTCCCAATATATGCGCAATTTGCTTGAGAGCAATGAAAATGTTTTTATAAAACAATGCTGTATTACGGAATTGAAAGTTGAAAACGACGAAATTACAGGTGCTATTGATGAGTTCGGTGCAGAATATAGTACAAGAGCAGTTGTTCTAACAACAGGAACTTCATTGGAAGGTCGAATTTTTGTCGGATTAAAATCATTTAGCGCAGGCAGATTAGGAGAAAAAGCCGCTATCGGCTTATCTGATTGTCTGCATAAGTTGGGAATAGAAACAAAGAAATTAAAAACAGGCACTCCCGCAAGAGTGGATAAACGCACAATTGATTATTCAAAAATGATTATTCAACCCGGAGATGAAGAACTGAATTTCTTTTCATTCAAACCAAATCGCCCGGTTAGAAAGACTTATCCGTGTTATTTGACAAAAACTAACGAAGAAACGCATAGAATTATTAAAGAAAATCTTGATAAATCTCCAATGTATCAGGGGTTGATACATGGCGTCGGGCCAAGATACTGCCCGTCTATTGAAGATAAAGTTGTAAGATTTGCCTCTAATCCGTCACATCATATTTTTATTGAACCGGAAGGATTGGGAACTTACGAAACATATATTCAGGGATTTTCAACAAGTCTGCCTTATGATGTTCAGGTCAGAATGTTGAGAACATTGCCGGGGTTAGAAAATGCTCATATTATAAAACCTGCCTATGCGGTTGAATATGATTATGTGCCTGCTATTCAAACCACACATTCATTGATGTCAAAAAAGATAAAAGGTTTATTCTTCGGTGGTCAGATTAACGGTACAAGTGGTTATGAAGAAGCGGCAGCGCAGGGTTTGATTTCCGGTATTAACGCATTCAATTATATTAATGGATCTGAAATGCTTGAACTCTCCAGAAGTTCATCATACACGGGAACATTAATAGACGATTTGGTTACAAAAGATATTCAGGACCCATACAGAATGTTAACCTCTCGTTCCGAATACAGATTACTGTTAAGACAGGATAATGCAGATGAAAGATTAACTCCAATCGGGCATAAACTCGGGTTGATTGATGATGCGCAATTTTTCCGTTATGAAGAAAAACAAAGACTAATAAAAGAAGAAAGTAAAAGGCTTGAGGGGGTAAAAATACCTGCAAATGAAGAAGTAAATAATATTCTGGCAAAATACGGTGAACATCTTGAAAGAGGAATGAGAGCATCAGAACTTTTGAAGCGCCCTAATATAAGTTATAAAATTCTGCAGGAACTCGATAAAGGTACTGCTGATTTGCAAATTCCAAGAGATGTTTATGAGCAGATTGAAGTCATTATAAAATATGACGGGTATATAAAAAGACAACAAGATCAGGTTAATAACGCAGGGAAATTGGAAAAGTTCAGGATCCCTGATAATATTGACTATTCCAAAATTGATCATATTTCATCCGAAACAAAAGACAAACTGTCAAAAATCCGCCCGAGAGATTTGGCACAGGCATCTCGTATAGGCGGAATAAAACCTGCGGATATTTCTGTTTTGATGGTGCTTTTAGATAAACACAGAATATAGATATAAAGAAGATATTAATATTTTCTTCAAGATATAAAGATTATGTAATGAAATCTTAATATCGTTAAAATTTAATTTATAATGTTAATGTAAATGAGATTTATATGGAGAAGATAATATGTGCACATTAAAAGAAGCATTAATTGAATTAGAAAATGTAGATAACACAACAAAGAACAAAGTCGAAAATGAACTTGTAAGCATAGGTTCTGATGCAGTACCGAGTTTGGTTGATAGATTGCAGGTTGTAAGAGGAATCAAAAGAGGTGTTGTTGCAATGACTTTAATCAGAATTGGTGATGCATCTGTTGAATATCTAAAAGAAGCAGCAAAAAATAACAAAGATTTTGAATGGGTTGCTCAATACCTGATTAGAGAAATCAAGGGTTCAAAAGTTGCATAGTTATAAAATGTGAAAATAAGAAAGATTGGCATTTCGCCAATCTTTTTTTATGGTATTATTTGCTTATGAAGAAGTTAGAGAGTTTAAAATATATATGTTTATTCGGTGGGGGAGCGATAAGAGGCGCTGGTCATGTTGGGGTTTTGAAAGCATTTAAAGAACTAGGGATAACACCGGTGAGCCTTGGCGGTTCTTCGGTCGGTTCGATGGTGGCATCGTTACTTGCCGTCGGATATACAACGGAAGAAATTGAAGATATCTTTTTAAGTGTAAATTTCGAATTGTTCAGAGATATTTCATTGGGTTTCAATGTAAAATTTGCACTTAGTAAAGGTGAAGTTTTTCTTGACTGGTTCAGAGAACTTATTGAAAAGAAATTTTACGGTGACAAATACCAAAAGGGTGAAAATGCACCTATAAAATTCAAAGACCTTAATAAAGACTTATTTATAATATCAACTAATATGAAAAATTTTTCGTGTTGCGAGTTTTCTTCAATAGAAACCCCTGAATTTGAAGTCGCAATGGCGGTAAGGATATCTTGCTGCGCCCCTGGGCTTATGAGAGCAGTAAATATTGATGATAAACTACTTGTTGACGGAGATTTGATGAAGGGTAAACCAATGTGGTATTTGTCAAAAAATCTCCGTGAATCAAAAAACAGAATTTGCGAAATTCGACTTGAGGGTGATTTTAGCGGAGATGACACAAATCCGCTAAACTATGTAAACGGTATTTATTCCTGCATGACATATTCAGAAACCGCATTTATAAAAGAAATATATGGAAATAGTGATAACTATGACTATATAGTCATCAATACCGGAGATGCAATGGTATTTGATTTTAATTGCCCGACGGAAAAAAGGAAAGAAATAGTAGATTCAGGATATAATTGTGCAATCCACTATTTCAGAAAAAATCTGCCTGACAAGAAACAAAAAATCTATTCCGTATATGAAAAAATACTTGATTATGCAAGGAATATACAGGAGCAAATGCTTCGCAAAAAGTATTTAAAAGCGAAATCAATTTTGGGCGAATTATTTATATTGCTTGCCGATACAAAAGATATTATTGATAGAGAGATATATAAGCAGATAAAGATGTTTCAAAATCTGTTATTTTCAAATGTAAAATCAGGATTATTAGGGCAAAGATGTGACAATATACAGACTGTAAAAGCGCAATTGCTGTTTATTATAGACATGTTAGGTGAAAAAATAAAAGAATTTGATGAGTATTTTAATGCATTTTCCGTTTGACAATGAGAGATTTTTATTATAACATTGACTTGCGCAGATATAGCGTGTTTGACAACTTAGTAGAATATAAGCCGCGCTCCAGTGGCACTCTATGCTCCAGTGGCACTCTGCCGAGAAAAAGCTGACTAAATGTCAAGTTTTTCGAGAGGTCGGTAGACGCGCTAAAAGCAGAGCAAATTTGAAAACTAAATAATTTTTGACCGCGCTCCAGTGGCACTCTGCCGAGAAAAAGTTGACTAAATGTCAAGTTTTTCGAGAGGTCGGTAGACGCGCTAAAGCAGAGCAAATTTGAAAACTAAATAATTTTTGACCGCGCTCCTGTGGCACTCTGCCGAGAAAAAGTTGACTAAATGTCAAGTTTTTCGAGAGGTCGGTAGACGCGCTTAAACAGAGCAAAATTGACAACATAATAAATTAAAACGCGCTTAAACAGAGCAAAATTGACAACATAATAAATTAAAGCCGCGCTCCAGTGGCGGAATCGGTAGACGCGTTGGACTTAAAATCCAATCGGGGCTCAACCTCGGTGCCAGTTCAAGTCTGGCCTGGAGCATTTTTAGAGGCTATTTTTGTTATTATACAAAGCCAGCCTTTCACTTCCAGTTCAGTCTTCGGTGCTTCGCACCTCGACATACAGGCTCACACACATCGCCTTACGGCTCTGTGGTTTGCTTTGTAAAGTCTGGCCTGGAGCATTTATACAAAGACCTCAGAAATGGGGTCTTTTTATTTATAAAATTATCAGGAGTTTAATATGAGCGAAAAATCAGAAAAAGCAAAAGAACTGTTCAAATCGGGATGTAACTGTTCGCAGGCAGTTTTGGGAGTTTTTTGTGAAGAATTAGGTTTGGATTTTGAAACGGCAATGAAACTTGCATCGTCTTTTGGAGCCGGAATGGGAAGAATGAGAGAGGTCTGCGGTACGGTCAGCGGAATGTTTATGGCTGCCGGCCTTGCATTTGCAGGAGCCAATGATACTGCTATGGAAAAAGGCGAACACTACAAACGCATACAGGAACTTGCAAAAAGATTTAAAGACCAAAACGGCAGTATTATATGTCGAGAACTTTTGCAGGGTGTACAGACAACAGACGGGGTAAATCCTGAACCAAGAACAGAAAATTATTATAAAAAACGTCCATGTGTTGATCTTGTCGGCGATAGTGTTGAAATTTTTGAACAATATTTAAAAGAGTCAAAATCAAAAGTTTAATTCTAAAAAAAATAATATTGCCCCAACAATTAGCAATCTTTCCGATAATTAAGGTAAAGTTTTCATTTAATATTTTTTTTGAGTGATACTATGCCAAATAAAAATGATTACAAAAAGATGAAAACAGATGAACTTGTTGTTTTGTCGCAGCAAGAAGATTTTTCTGCCCTTGAAGAACTTATAAGAAAGGTGCAGAAAGATGTTTTTGCAACGCTTTCATATATGCTTAAAAGTAATGAAAATCTTTATGACTTGACTCAGGAAGTTTTATTAAAACTTGCAAGAAACATCAATAATCTTCACAACCCAAAGTGCTTTCAGGGTTGGTTAAATCACATAATTACAAATACTTACTACGATTATTTGCGAAAATTAAAAAACAAACCTCCTGTAATTTCGATTGAATATTCATGTCCGTCACAGGATTCAGAAATAAATATAGAGATTCCAGATAAACACTCAAAGCCGATTGAAAAGTGTATAACAAACGAATGTGAAAGGCAGGTAAAAAAGGCAATAAGGGGATTACCTGAAGTATTCAGGATTGCAATAGTATTGAGAGAATTTCAGGGATTGAGTTATGAAGAAATCGCATCTACGACTAATTCAAGTATAGGCACTGTAAAATCAAGAATCTCAAGAGCACGAATGAAATTGCACGAAGATTTAAAAAATTATACATAAAGGAGTTTTTATGAACATTCAGTTTACATGTAATCAGATAGAATCTCTAATCGGCTACTTTATAGAAGGAAAACTTGCACCGTCATTGTTGGAATTTTTTAATCAACATTTGAAAAAATGTCCCAAATGCAGAAAAAAGGTTGAACAAGTACAAAAGGTTATTACAAAGTATGCACCTGATAACAACCCGAATGAATCAAAACCTGACAAAGAACTCATTGGCAGTCTTTCTGCATATATGGATAATGAGCTTGATACAGGAGAAAATGTCAAAATAAAAAAAATGACTATTCTAAACCCAAATGCAAGGCAAAAACTTGAATCAATGTATAAGTTTAGAAAACTTATGCATAATGCCTACGAAAAAACAAAAAATGATACAAAATTTGATTATTCAAAAAGCATAGTTGCAACTTTGAACGAAGGGCAAAGTTATACAACAACATACTTTCGTAACATAATCATACTTTTTGTTCTGTTGTTAATAGCGGTTATTACCGGTTTTATTTACTTATACTTTTAAGTTACCTTTGTTCATAAAAGTCTGCATATAAGCCTTATGAATAACAGCCTTTGCTCTGTCACGATTATTTTGCGGGTTCTGAAGCGCAGGATTCGGATTATTCATTTTTGCAATGTTTTTCTGCTGACGATGAGAAGCATATATGTTTCTTAATATCGGTGTAATTATATTACAGGAAATAACAGTCCCAATAGTAGTTGCAAAAACACCAACTCCACCCTTAAACCAATTATAAGTAGCCTTTGGTTTACTTGTCAGTTTGATTTTTGATATATCAAAGTTAAAATTTCCTATCTTTTTTTCAAAACCACCTTTTATGAGTGCTCTTTTTAGGCTGTTCGGAATCCATTTACCTGTTTTTACGAGTTTATCTGCAACTCCGGTAAATGAACGTGTAACAAGATAAAAAGAAAGAATATTTACACATGCATCCATAAATTCCTGCGGAATAAGAAACATTTTTTGCTCTTTTGGAATTTTATCATTTATTATTATTGCAAAAATCTGGGCAGCGGAGGACATTAACCATCCGATAGTACCGGTATGAATTAACATTTTATCCATGGAATTTTCATAAGCATTATAAATTTTATCAAGAATAGAAAGGGGGGCTTTTACTTTTGACATTATTTAGCCTCCATTCTATTGTTGATAAATTTATTCATATTATGGTGAAAATATGTATCATATGTGTCTGTTTCTTTTTTATTCTCAACATTTTGAGGCGGTGACATTATTGTATTATCAATTTTGTTTCTTTCATGCTCCTTAATTTTTTTGACAAAAACATTAGTTAAAGCCTTTGTTAATGGGGCATCAATAGCAAAATTTGTAAACATCATAACTGCAAGAGAGAGAATTGTTCCTATTGTAAATCTGTATTTTTTCATCCCGTTTATTGTTCGTTTTACGCCCATAGGGGTTAGGCAGCTTTTCAATATTTTTGATGATTTGTCAGGATTCTGAGTAAATGCGTCAACAGCCTTTATTGAATAATACCGTACTAAAAAACCTGTTGTTGTACCGGCAAGTATTTTTGCAACTGTTCTGGCTGCTGAGACCTTTCGTGTTTCATCATCTACATTTCGGTTGTGTAAGTCTATAAACGGCTGGCTCATTAATGCCGTAGCTCCTAATATCAATCTGTTTTGCGGAGATGTGATATGTTTTGCAGTCCATTTTATACTTTTTAATACTCTCGGATTTTTGAATTCCATAGACGGCAGTTTATTAAAGACCCAATTTGCGACTCTTTGTCCATAAGTTGTAAAAGGTTTTACACTAAGGTTAGACATACACACATTCACCCACTATATAAAAAAAATTGTGCGGGCATTATTGCCATATATTGGCTAAAATATTAACAAAAATTTACAATATTAAAGTATTGCACCTTTCGGAACAACCGTTACTCCGCCTTCTGAAACATGAAATCCCCGTCTTATATCATCATCTCTGTTAAATCCAATTTTTGTATGCGGAGGGATAACAACATTTTTATCAATAATTGCTTTTCTTATTTGAGAATATCTGCCGACTTCTACATTTTCCATCAGAATACTGTCTGTTACGCTTGAATAACTGTTAATTCTGACTTTTGGTGATAATACACAATGAGAAAGACCGCCACCTGAAATAATACAGCCTTCAGATACCATTGAATTTGTTGCCATACCAACTCTGTCGCCTTCTTCCCAAACAAATTTTGCCGGCGGATAATTGTAATTAAAAGTCCTTAACGGCCATTCTTTTGAATACAAATTCAGTTCGGGATTGTATGATAACAAATCCATATTAGCCTGCCAATAAGCATCTATACTTCCTACATCTTTCCAATACCCCTGTTCTGCTTTTGTCATTCCTGGGAATGTATTTTGAGCAAAGTTATAAACATAAATATTTTTACCTTCCCTTAAAAGCATAGGAATAACATTTTTTCCGAAATCGTGAGAAGAATCTTCTTTCACTGCATCACGATTTAGAGCATCAAGCAAAATATCTTTGTCAAAAATATAATTTCCCATAGATGCCAAACACATATTCGGATTTCCAGGAATTGATTTCGGTCTGTAATTAGGTTTTTCGACAAAATTTATCAAACGCCAATTTTCATCAACTTCCATAATTCCAAATTCAGAAGCCTCTTCTATCGGAATAGGAATACCGGAAATTGACAAATCCGCATTGTTTTCTTTATGAAAATCAAGCATCTGGTCAACATGCATTTTATAAATATGGTCTCCTCCAAAAATACAGACATAACGAGGGTCTTCATCTGTTATATGAAAAATATTCTGATAAATTGCATCAGCTGTTCCTTTATACCAATCATTACCTGTCCTCATCTGAGCAGGAGCAAGATCAACATACTGATTTAAAAATGGTGACAATGTCCAGCCTCTTGTTATGTGTTTGTTTAGCGAATCAGATTTATACTGCGTCAAAACTTTTATTTTAAAAAATCCTGAATTAATAAAATTATTCAGTACAAAATCAATAATTCTGTAACGACCGCCAAACGGAACGGCAGGTTTTGCTCTGTCTTTAGTCAATGGGTATAATCTTTTACCCTCACCACCTGCCAAAATCATAACCAACGCGTTGTCAATTGTCATATAAAACCCTCATTAAAATATGCCTTTATTCTATAACAAAATTTGTGAAAGGTCATTAACCCAAAATAATTAATTTTAGCAGATATGAATTGTTAATTTTTTGTTTATTTTTCAGGAAATGGCAAAAACACGTGTTATAACTTTAATATAAGAATAAAGTCATGTAATTTAATAAAAAGGAGATAAAATTATGGCAAAAACAATTGGTATCGACTTAGGAACAACAAACTCCGTAGTCGCAGTTATGGAAGGCGGTAAACCAACCGTTATAGCGAACGCAGAAGGGTCAAGAACTACACCTTCTATCGTAGGGTTTTCAAAAACAGGTGAAAGACTTGTAGGTCAATTGGCAAAAAGACAGGCAATTGTAAACCCGGATAAAACCATCGCATCAATCAAACGCCACATGGGCGATAACTACAAAGTAAATATTGACGGTAAGGATTATACTCCGCAGGAAATTTCTTCAATGATTTTAAGAAAACTTGCAGATGACGCTTCTGCATATTTGGGAGAAAAAGTTACATCAGCAGTCATTACTGTTCCTGCATATTTTAATGATGCACAGCGTCAGGCAACAAAAGATGCAGGCAAAATCGCAGGGTTAGATGTTCTTCGAATCGTAAACGAACCTACAGCCGCTGCTTTGGCTTACGGACTTGAAAAAGAAAAAACGGAAAAAGTTTTGGTATTCGACTTAGGTGGTGGTACATTCGATGTTTCAATTCTTGAAATAGGTGACGGTGTTCACGAAGTATTATCAACTTCAGGTGATACTCACTTGGGTGGTGACGATTTTGACCAAAAAGTTATGGATTGGATTTGTGAAGAATTTAAAAAACAGGAAGGCATTGACTTAACCGGCGACAAACAAGCAATGCAGCGTGTTAAAGAAGCCGCAGAAAAAGCAAAATGCGAATTGTCTTCAGTATTTGAAACAAATATCAATTTACCGTTCATTACGGCTGATGCTAACGGTCCAAAACACTTGGATTTGAATTTGACAAGAGCAAAATTTGAAGAATTATCTTTTGATTTGTTGGAAAGATGTAAAGCACCTGTTGAAAAAGCTATAAGCGATGCCGGTATTTCAAAATCCGAAATCAATGAAGTAGTTTTAGTCGGTGGTTCTTCAAGAATCCCTGCTGTTCAAAAATTGGTTAAAGATTATACAGGTAAAGAACCTAACCAATCAGTAAACCCTGATGAAGTTGTTGCAGTCGGTGCAGCAGTTCAGGCAGGTGTATTGGCAGGTGAAGTTAAAGATATCGTATTACTTGATGTTACTCCGTTGACATTGGGTATTGAAACATTAGGCGGTGTTATGACTCCGTTAGTTCCTCGTAACACTACAATTCCTGTTTCAAAATCTCAGGTATTTTCTACTGCAGAAAACAACCAAACATCAGTTGATATTCAGGTTCTTCAGGGTGAAAGACCAATGGCAAAAGACAACAAGTCATTAGGTATGTTCAGACTTGACGGTATCGCTCCTGCAATGAGAGGTATTCCTCAAATCGAAGTTACATTTGATATTGATGCAAACGGTATTGTTAATGTATCTGCAAAAGATAAAGCAACAAATAAAGAACAAAAAATCACTATCACAAATTCTTCTAACTTATCAGAACAAGATATCGACAGAATGGTAAAAGAAGCAGAAGCAAACGCTGCTGATGATAAGAAGAAAAAAGAAGAAGCAGAAATTAAAAACAATGCTTCAAGTATGATAGCATCTGCTGAAAGAGTTCTAAAAGATTTTGAAGGCAAAATTGATGAAGCCGACAAATCAAAGCTTGAAGAACAAAAGACAACACTTCAAAAGGCTATTGACGAAAATAAATCAACGGAAGAACTTAAAAAACTGTCTGAAGATTTACAACAAACAATGTTTGCAATTTCTCAAAAGGCTTACGAGGCAGTGCAAAAAGAAGGAGCAAACGCTCAAACTGATAATGCTCAAACTGATTCTTCATCAGAATCAACATCAAATAATGACGATGATGTTATAGATGCTGAATATACAAAAGAATAGAATTTGCTATTATCAAATACTAAAAAACAACCGATGAATATACTTTTATCGGTTGTTTTTTAGTTAAATATTTACCATTTTCCCAGACTTGTTGTTCATGTTAATATGGTTCTATGCAGAATTTTACTCACTATACTGTATTGAAAAATGAGGCTGTTGATGCACTTGAATGTACTGACGGCAAAATTTATGTTGATTGCACGCTTGGCGGCGGCGGTCACAGTGAACTTATATTAAAAAGAATATCGCCAAACGGCAGACTTATTGCATTTGATATTGATCAGGATGCAATTGATGCTGCAAGTGAAAGATTAAAAGATTACAAAAACTTAACAATTGTAAAATCTTCTTATACTAATATTAAAAATATTTTGAGAGATTTAGGCATTGATAAAATCACGGGCGGAGTGTTGTTTGATTTAGGAGCATCTTATCATCAATTAACGAAGCAGGAACGGGGATTTTCGTTTTCTAAAGAAGCACCATTGGATATGCGTTTTAATAAAGATGGGGATTTGACCGCTTGTGATGTTATAAATACTTATAGCGAAGAAAGACTTGTCCAAATATTTTCGGAGTACGGTGAAGAACATTTTTCAAAGCGGATAGCAAAAGAAATTGTTACAAAAAGAAAATTGAAAAATATTAAAACAACAACCGAACTTGCTGATTTAATCGTGAATTGCACTCCGCATGTAAAGTCAAAAGTTCACCCTGCAACAAGGGTTTTTCAGGCTATAAGAATTGAAGTGAACCATGAGTTACAAAATGTTAAACAAACTCTAAATGACATATTGGATATTTTGGAGTTCGGTGCTATAATCAGTATAATCAGTTTTCATTCTCTTGAAGACAGGATAGTGAAACAATTGTTCAAGTATTACTCTGTGCGCTGTCATTGTGATAAAACACAGGCAGTTTGTAATTGTCCACCTCCTGTTTTGAAATTGGTAAATAAAAAACCGATAGTTGCATCTGATAAAGAAATTAGTGAAAATCCTCCTTCAAGAAGTGCCAAACTAAGAATTGCAAAGTATATTAAAAAATAGATATATATGAGTACAAATATCAAAGTTCCGAATCAAAATTTATCTTTAGTCGGCGAGAAGCCAAGTACGGCTCCGGTGTCAAATCCTGTTGCTTCCGGGTCTTTTTATCAAGTAAAACCTGTTACAATCAGAGAAATGGTGACAAGAAGAATAAATAAAACTCTCTGTTTTTGCCTTTTGTTTACTATTTGCGTAACTATTGTAAGTTATTATATTGCAATGAATTTTGAAGCAAAATTGAATTTGTTAGACAGAGAAATAGTAAGAATTAATACCGAAAACGCTGATTTACAGGCCGATTTGGACAGATATAAATCTTTTAATAATGTTGACAGTAAAATTGGAGAGAATAAATTACTTCATAAGGCGGAAAAAGTTATTGAAGTGACTGCAATGAATTCGTCCGCGGTTCTTCCGCATCCGAAAAAAGTTAAACATACTGAATTTAATTGGGCTATTGGTTATTAAATTAAGAATTTTTTATGATAAAAGAAGAGTTAGAGTCGTTATTTGAAAAAGATTGTAAGGCCTTTGAGTCAAACGGTATTTCCGAATTTTTACTCAGGGATTTTGATTTATTTATTTTAGAGCGTATTGACCATAGTTTTAATATTGAAATTTTTAATGTTTATAAAAAATTTCTTCCAATGAAACAACAAGCACCTGATAGTATGAAAATCGTTTTGTTTTCGACGATAAATAATTATGCAAAAGATGAATTTGCAAAAGGGAATTTTCTTTCAGCGCTTGTGTTATACAGATTTTTAATAGTAAAATCTTCTCTTGACAGTCTTGATTATCTTGCAATTGCGCGAAATCTTACCAAACTGAATGATAACAAATTATATTCTCAATTTTTGCAGATATACGGGGAAAATGAAGAAAACAAGTTGCTTTCGTATATCGAACTTGCAGATTTTTATAAAGAAATAAAAGACTATAAACATGCGATTGAGTGTTATGAAAAATTTTTGAATATAGATAAGACAAAAGTTGCAATCTACACTATTACTGCAGATTTGTATTCAAAATTGAATGGTAGTGAATCTTTGGAAAGGCAAATAGAACTTTATGAACGGGCTTATCAAATACAGCCTGATAACAGGCTAATACTTCACGGACTTGCTTTCGGGTACGAAAAATTGGGCAATAATGAGAGGGCAAAAATCTTTTACGAAAAACTTTTGCACAATAATCCTAATGAAAACGATTTTTACAATTATGGCTGTTTTTTAATTCACAGTGGCGATTTTAAAAAAGGACACGAATATTTTACACATAGATTTAATATTGATGATATAAATTTAAAATATCCTTCTGATATCAGTAAAAAATGGGATTTTATAACAGATATATCCGATAAAACTTTGCTCGTTCATTATGAACAGGGATTTGGTGATACTATTATGTATTCAAGATTTGTACCGTTTTTGAATAAAATTGCAAAAAAAATTATTTTCGTAGTTCAAAAAGAGTTATTTAATTTAATTTCAAATTCGGGTTTGTTCAAGGGAATAGAAATTGTATCCGATGAAAACGGTGTTGATTATGATGTAAATATGGCACTTTTAGATGTTTTGCATGTTTTACAATTTGAATCTTATGATTTATCTTTGCTTAAATCAGATTATCTTGATGTTGATGAAAGTGCAATAATTGATTATAAAAATAAATATATAAGAGATGATGGTACTTTCAAAATCGGACTTTCTTTAAGCGGAGATAAAAGTGCGAATTATAATGAAAGAAACATTGAACTTTCAAAAGTTTACTTTTTATTAAAAGACATTCCGAATTTATCGTTTTATAATTTACAAAAAGGTGAAAGTGATTTTGACGGAGTAATTTCTTTAGGGCATACTTTTGAAAATTTTACAAATAGTGCATGTGCCGTTAAAAATATGGATTTAATTGTTTCAACGGATAATGTAATTTTAAATCTCGCAGGAGCATTGGGTGTTGATACGATTGGTCTTTTTAATAAAGAAACTAATTATCGCTGGTATCAGACAGATGGTGAAAATGTCGGCTGGTATAAAAGTGTTAAACCGTTGCTGGCAAAAAAACAAAACTGTTGGGAAAATGTGCTTTTTGAACTTGCAAATTTGGTAAAATTAAAATTATGAATCAAAAAATATTTTTAGGAGTTTCATATTAAAAATTACAGGATAGGAGTTATATAATGTTAAAATTAAATGTATTCAAGCCTATTAGCAAATATCAAAAAGAAATGGCAAAAAAATGTGGTTGGCGAAATTTAGAACAAGTTCCGGTCAGAAAAAATGTCATGCCTGATGGTTTTGTAGGCAGTGCAAAATTAGAGCCTAATGTTCACGCTATTGGAACAAAATTAAATCCTAACAATGTTACAATTATGGAAATTGTTATGAGTGATGATAAAATATCAAGAAGTCCTTTTGTTCGTTCAAATTTGACTCAAATTCTGAATGCTTCAAATAGTGAACAAGGATTAAAAATGATGCAAAAAATCTTAACCTCTGAAAATGTAGACAAACTCGATACCGTAAGAACATTTGTCAAAAGGCGTCCAAATGATTACATAAAAGATAAATCACAGGTAAAATACATCAGTTCACCGGCGGGTTTAAGTGCGTTATTTAATGATGTAGCAATGCTAAAAGTAGCTTCCATTTTGGATCTTGAAGGATTAAATACATTTTTTAAATTAGATGTTACCTGTGGTAAGGGTCAAAAATTATTGAAAATGGTTGCAAAGTATGATGATTTAGATATGGAAATCGCTCAAAAAGGTGTGCTTAAAAGTGCAGTGATCGCGCTTTCAAATAGAAAATAATATAAATTTTTTCATATAATATAAAATTCTGCTATAATAGTTGTAGCAGAATTTTTTTTAGAGGTTTAAGTATGAAAAAGATATTAGCCATTTTACTTATATTATGCTGCAGTCTGCCGGCAGTTGCAAAAAAAAGGCAGAATGAGGAAATTATTACTCCCGTCACACAACTTGAGAAAAGACAGTTTCAAACTAAGTCTTATCCTGCAAAAGACAATATTTTTGTTATGAAATCAATTTTAAATGTTTTGCAAGATGAGGGTTTTATTGTATATAATGTTAATTCTTTACTTGGATATATATACGGAGTGAAGGATTTTGATACTTCTGATCCAAATGTAGATATTTCGCAGGAATTTGGGGTGACAAAATCAAGATTAAATTATAACGGAGTAAAAGTTGCGACATTAGAAGTCAGTGTCAATGTTACTCAATACGGAGAGCAGGCAAGAGTCAGAACAAACTTTAAACGCAAACTGCTTAATGAGTACGGTAATGCGCAAATGATAGATGATATTGAAGATTCGCAATATTATGCCGATTTTTATACAAAAGTTGATAATGCCGTTGCACTTCAAAAACAAATTGCAAACAAAATAAAAAAAGATGAAGAACCTGATTCTCTCAAAAAAACATCACAAAAGGTAAAACCTCAAGTAAGAAAACCTCAGATTCAAAAAACTGAAGAACCGGTCAATGAATCTGAAGTTAAAGAGCCGGTCGAAAATATAGTTAATGAACAAAATGTTCCCGTACCAGACAAGATTTTGCCGGCTGAAAATGTTAAACAGGAAGCGGAATCTTCACCAAAAGAAGAAATAAAATCAGAAGATGTTGCTGTGCAAAAAGAAGAAGTTAGGCAAGATGTAAAAGAAGGGGCGCTTGTTCAGCAGGAGAAACAAGATTCCGAATCTGAACAAAATACAAGGCAACCTGCCGCCGAGTCTGTTTATGTACCTGAACAGGTTATGGAGTTGATTCCTGTTGATCCTGAACCGGAACATATCAAATCCCCCAAAGAAGAAGCCAGAGAACTAAAAGAACTTGTAAAACAGGCAAAACTTGAGGCAAAACAGGCTGAAAAAGAGGCTAAACAGGCTCAAAAAGAAGCATTACAACTACAAAAAGGTCTTGAAAAAGAGGCCCTTCAGGCTGAAAAAGAGGCAATGAAAGCAGAAAAACAGGCCCTAAAAGAAGCAATAAAAGAATCAAAGCGTCAGGCAAAGGAAATGCGAGATTAATGAAAAAGTTTTTTTGTATGATTTTAATTTTTTTATTTAGTCTTTTTCCCTGTAACACTGCTTATTCGCGGACAATGCCGAAAGTTAAAAAACAGGTATTATATGATATGCAGACCCGTTATTTTGACTGTTCCGATTCAAAGTCTGTTATGGATGCAGTACTTGCGACTTTGTATGATAGCGATTATTCAATAGAAGATTTTAATACAGAATTGGGTTTGATAAGAGTTACAAAAACTTTGAAAGCGTCTTATACGAGTAAAAAGCGTGTTGCAGGTTGGAGTGTCGTACTTGCTGCCGCTACCGCTTATACTGTCTTTTCTTATGGTGCTGCTGCGGCATCAATGTATAGCCCGACAAGACGAATTGCTACGGAAATGAAAGATAAAACTGTTGTAATTGATGCAAATGTTTATATATCCCAAATAGATGAGAATAAATTTAAAGTTAAATTTATTCCTGTTGAAAAAGTTTTGCAAAATGCTGATGGTTTTGCATTTAACCAAATGGCTCCCGTAAAAGTTATTAGAATATACAGGCCTGAGCCTTATGATGAATTTTTTAGTCAGGTCGAAGCAAAGTTGAAGTAATTAAGAATAATAATTTTTAGTAATTATATACAATATTACTGCAATGACATCTCAATAACGTAATTGCTATGCTTATTCTATTCGCTTGTAATAATAAAAGGGCAAAAATTTTATTTACCAAAAATCTTCATAATTTTATCAAGCAATCCTTCGGAATTTTCTTCTGCTCCGCCGTTTTGAAGTTTTTCGATTTTGTCTTTGATAATTTTATAATCCGCAGGATTTTTTACTATTTCGATGTAGTGCTGGTAAAGTTCCAAAGCCTTTGCATTTGCTTTCGTTTTTTCATAGGCTCTACCCAAACTTTTGAGGGCATCAAGGTCATTTTTATCTGTTTCAATAATTTTTTCAAGACAATTAACCTGCCCCTGATAATCGCCAATACTTTCTCTGTATGATGCAAGTCTTTTCAAAGCCTCTTTATTTGTCGGATCTTTTTTTACAATTTTCACATAATATTCACTTGCATGGTCAACTTCTTTGTTGCTTTCTAATAATGCCGCAAGTTCAAAGAGTAATTCAATATCGTTATCATTAATTTGAACGGCATTAAGGTATTCATTGATTGCAATATCGTAATTTCCTCTTACAATATTATATCTCCCCCAATTTACATGAGCATTGTATTCATCACCTTTTTCATCATATACAAGCGCACGCATTTGGTATGTGAGCGGTGAATTAGGCGCCAATTTGTTATATTCATCAATACATTCAAGCGCTTGGTCAAATTTTTTGGCAGAATAAAAATATTGTGCTTTTAATGTGAAATATCTCGGAACCTGTTTAAGTTCTTCGCTTAAACTGTTCAGTTGTGTGTATGCTTCTTCTACTTGCCCGATTTCAAGCATACATTGAATTTTTAAAAGTTCGTCTTTAGTAAACTCAATTGCTTTTTGTGCATCTCCGCTTTTTAAATATACTGCAGCAAGTCCTTCGTTAATTTTCGGGGTGTCAAACCCTCTTTGTTTTGCTCTCATTAGCGTATCTATTGCAGACGAATACGCTTCATCTTTCATATAAATATCTGCAAGTTGCAAAAACATTTCTTCGTGAACATCGCTACCTTCAAGCAAAATGTTAAATTGGTCAATTGCTTTCATATCTTGTCCTGCCTGCCTGTATAGATTCGCAAGTGTAAAGCGTGTCATTGCAGTCTGTGCGCCTTCAGAACAAAGCCCCAGTGCTTTTTTGAAATCGTTTATCGCAAAATCCAATTTCCCTTCAATAGAGTTTTTGTTGCCTCTGTAAACATAGTATTTATAAGCATCGGTGTCTTCATAAATGGACATCAACTGTTCATAAGCAAGCGGATTTGTAACATCACGCTTTAATATTTCGTGGTAATAACCTGCTGCTTCTTCTGTCTTATCAAGAATTAAAGATAAATGACCAAGACGCTCTAATATACCCATATTATCGGGATTTGCTTCATATTCTTTTTTATATTCACGATATGCTTCTTCGTATTGCTCATTTGCTTCAAATTGTTCAGCGAGTTGCAAACTCATTTATTCCGACTCCTTATTTAAAATATTGCTATCTAATTATAACATCAAAAGGGAATTTGTAAAATAGTTAATATGTTTCTAATTATAGAAGTTTTGTGTTTTTTCCATTCCTTCATCGAGGTAAAATTCAATTCCTTCTACTGCAGTTTTTAATACAGGTTTCAATTTATCAAGTTGATATTTATAAAAGTTCTGCAAAACAAATTCCTCTGCCGGTATCGGAGGCTGAGGACCTATACCTATTTTTAGTCTTGCAAAACCCTGTGTTCCTAAACTCTTTATTATTGATTTAATTCCGTTATGTCCTCCGTCAGAACCATTCGGGCGAAATCTTATCTTATCAAGTTCAATAGAAATATCATCGTAAATTACAAGTAAATCTTCTATATCAATTTTGTAATAATTCATAACTGCAGATATAGCGTTGCCTGACAAGTTCATATAAGTTGTCGGTTTAATAAGAATAATATCGTGGAGTCCTTTGTGAAATTTGGCAATATAGCATTGAAGTTTCTTGTTCTCTTTAAACTGAACATTATTTTGTATTGCCCATTTATCAGCCACCATAAAACCTGTATTATGTCTTGTCCAAGTATATTTTTCACCTATATTCCCAAGTCCTGCAACTAATTTCATTTTATCCTCGTTTTTGTAATCTTAATCTAAATAAATATTACCACAATGATATAGAAAGTTTAAGGTTAAAAAAATAATAATTTGAAAATAAATTGAAAGAAATTAAAATTTAAGGAGACTTATATGAAAAATAAAATTACAAAAGAAAAAAGTTCGCAAAAAGTGATTGATTTTTTGGAGAAAAATTCTCTTCACAAAAAAGATTTTGCCGAAATGATAGGGGTTACATTATCTTATGTCTATAATCTTATTGATGAAACAATTCCGTTTTCAACCCGTTCAACTACATTAGAGCGTATTGCAACGGTCATGGATATTGAACCTGAAGAGTTTGAAGAATATAAAATCCCGCAGGAGCCCATTTTGAAAGATGATTCGATAGAATTTATAAAAAGTGTTCTAAAGCAAAAGAAAATGAGTATGGTTAATTTCCTCAAATCGTTTCCGCGCAAAAAACGTGTGCATATAGTTGATATGCTTCGTGGTGCATATCCTTTGCCAATTGATTTTAAAGAACTTTTAATGATAGGTGAAACGCTTGATTTAGACCGAACTGATATTTATAATCTTTGGGAGGAACGAATAAAACAGGTATTGGAAATAAACGGAATGAATTTGAGTTCCAATTCGGCATTAATCAATTCAATGCTTGAATGTGCAAGAAAATATGTTGAAATATAAATAAAAAAAATGTGAAAAATGAACAGAAACCCTATAACTAAACAAAGTAAATAAAGTTGGTTTTAGGGTTTTAATATATAAAAGGTAAAAAATGAAAAGAAAGCCTTATACAGTTCAGGAAAAAGAAGACTTACTCTAAACTGCGGCTATCGAGATAGTTGCAGTTCCCCGCTACTGGAGTGGGTTAGGTTAAATCAAATAACCCAAACCCCACCTAACCTCCCCTACCAAGGGTAGGAATTTTCGTAAAAATCTCCACTTAACCCTTCCCCATCGGGGAGGAATAGCCGACAAATATTTAACCATCCCCGAAAATCAAAGATTTTCTACCTCTCCTACGGAGATACAAAGCGAACCGAAAAATTTTAAGATCCTGAAACAAGTTCAGGATGACAAAATTTTTCGTGTGAGCCTGTATGACTTGTGCTGGATGTCAACGAGTTGACAGGAGAGGGTATTATCTACAAACCCTCTCTCATTTTTCAAATGTTCGAAATAAATTTCTTACATTGAAAAATTACTCTCCCCCAAGAGAGATAGTGTATAACCCTCTCTTGAATTTCTAATGCTCAACTTCGTTTCGCATTGAAATTCTTTTCCCCCCTGCTGGGAGATATCAAGTAAAATACCATCTTCGAAGGGAGAGAGTTTGTTGGTGGCTAATGTTAATGCCAACTTATATTATTTTTTTCAGCATTATCATTAATTTGTTAAATGCGGTATATTTTTTGTGCTTTTCAACAAAATCAAGCGTAACTCTGTTGTTGTTAATTATGTAATCTCGTATGTGTTTTGTGTCAGGATATAGTGTATTAATTTTGGACTTTAAATTCTTTTTTAATTCCTTAATAACAGGTTGTTTTTCTAAATATCGCATGTTACTGCGTGCATATTCGGGATAATTCATAGGTTTTTGGGTTATGTATTTTCTTCTTGCAAGCAGACCTATTGTCGGATTTTCGTTGCAATCTTTTAAATGGGCTTTGTATTCTTCTATATCTGAATTATCAATTCCAAAAGATGAATCAATATGTACTCTTGACCAATATGCATTACTTCTTACATTTTCATATTTGGGAAAAGATTCAAATCCTATTTCCATAATTACCTCCATGTAAAATTTTATATTATTAATGTTTGTAAAAATAAAATTTGCTATAAAAAAAATGAAATGATATGTTATTTCATTTTTTTATATTATTTTAGGCAATTATATATTATTTACCACAAAATTTTGGCAAAACGGTTATCCCTAACGGGGAATCACCCACCCAAATTTCTAAATTTCACATTCTGTTCAATTTGAAATTTCTCCCTCCCTTACGAGGGAGGGTTGGGGTGGGTGCTGATTTTAACTTATTTTTGGGGTATCTCCTATATAGTTAACTTATTTTATAAAAAATTTATTTTAATTCTCTGTCAATTGCAGCCAAAACTTTTTCAACTGTTGCTTCTTTAATTACCTCATCATTAACTTTTACATAAGGGGCTTTTGAAAATTCCCAGTCAATTGAGCATAAACCTAAACATGGTGAACCTGCAACTTCAACATCTTCACCGTATTTTTTTGGAACAAGGTCAATCAGTTCCTGCAAATTTGATGAACCCATTACAAAACAAGTTGTTCCCAAACATACTTTTACATTAACTTTAGCCATTTTCTAACTCCTATATATACTGTACACTTACATTCTTGTAATATTTATCCTGTAAAACATTTTTCATTTTTTTGATTATGTTTTTGCGGATTTCAATTTCAATAGGCATATTTGGATTATAGTGAGCCTGATTGAGTTTTGCTCCGACCATAAAATATATACAGTCGCTATCTAATAAAAATTTTACCAACTTTCCTGCCGCATTGTCAATATCCCAATCTCCTGATTCAAGATATTCAAGGGTTTGGGTCAGTGTTAAAATACCTTCTGTTACCAAATCAACCCCATCCATATATGAGCAGGACGGAAGCCTGCCGATACTTATGGTTGTATCCATTGTAATCGGGATATTTAATTCTCTTGATATAAGATTTGCAGTCGTTCCACCGGAGATAGCCTTTTTCCCTTTGAAATCTTTAAATGTTTGTGCATATTGCGCATCATTTTTCTGATTAAACGGAGGTCCGGTGAATACAAGCGATTTTCTCGGTTCTCTGCAATACAACACAAGTGCAGACATATCGTCTTTCGGATTTCTGTCGGTTTCAATATTCCTTGCCTGTTTCACAAGGTATGAAGATAATTCCGAACTCGAAATTTCAGGATCTTGTTTTAACTTTTCCAATACAAGATTAATAAGTCCGCTTCTGCGTAAGCCGAGTTTTAATTTTTCATTCCCGAGTCCGCATTGTGTAATTCCGTCAGAACAAAATATCAATCTGTCCCCCAAATCAAGTTTGATTTTGTAACTTTTCATACAACGATTTTTGTGGTTTTTTGAGGGTATTGATTCATAAGGCGGTTCCATAACTTCGCCATTTCTAATCCATAAAAAGTCAGGATTCCCTTCTTCCACAATTTTTGCGTGTCCTTCGTCATTAACATCTATGATAGAAAAAGTTGAATAACTAATTTTTCTGACCTGACATACAGGCAGCGAATTCATAACTATCTCTGCCGCATCTTTAATCGGTATTTGGTCACCCTCGACAAATCTTAAAAGCATTGTTGCAGTCATACAAGATAATATATTTGCTTTTATTCCAGAACCCAAGCCGTCAGACAAAACTGCAATGAGTCTTTCTTCATCGGGATATCTTTTTGATACAAAGTAATCTCCGAAAGCATTTTGGTTATATTTTTTTATCTGATGGCAATCAATATCAATAAACATTATTTTGCACCTTCAGATTTGTCGTCATAATCGTTTGCAATAGAGTTTAAAAGCGTTTCGGTTTCAACCATGTGTTCACCTAATAGGCAGGCGATTTCCTGAACAATAGAAATATTTTTGGAAATAACTTCTCTTGCTTTTTCTGAAATTTTCTCTCTTGTTGTTTCCGTTTGGGTTACATCTGTAATAACCGCCCCGACAATTTCGTTTTCTTCTATTGTAAATACATTTATGTCGTACAATCGGTCTTTTATTGCATAATGTTCCTTATGCAATTCTTTTCCCGTTTTCAGAATCGTAGCGAATAAATCCGAAAAATCAACGATTCTGTCTAATGCTGCCCCTGTCATTCCGTCAGGTCTTGATTTAAATATTTCATACATATCTCCTGCAAACATCTTCATAAAACTGTCATTTGCTTCAAGAATATTCATATTGTTATCAACCATAACGATTGCAGATGGCATACAACGAAGCATTGCCGCCGCTTTTCTCATTGCAATTTTTCTCATATAAGAAACGCACATAGAGGTTTCTGCTACTCCGTCTAACAGTGCAACTGCAAGTTCTCTGCAAGAACTGTAACCGCATCCTCCGCAGTTAAGTTCGTCTTCATCTGTATGTTTCCCGATTTTTTTCAGTGCAGATTTAATTTCCTCAAGCGTATAATTTGAATTTGCAACTCCCTTTGGTTCATATTTACACTCTACAACGGTTGTTGCCTGTTGCGGAATATTATCACGAACTTTAACCTTATACATTACATCTGAAATCGAACTGATACTTGCTTTATTTGATGCTATGCAAGGTCCTGTTATACAACCCGAATCGCAAGCCAAAGCCTCTACAAAAACAGGCATTGCAAGTTTTTCTGGATCAAGATTTTCTAATGCCTTTTCAAATGCAGGAATTGTGCAGATTTCCATTAGTTGAACTTCGGGTTTAATTCCAACTTTGCGAATTGTTTCATTCATACCGCCGTTAATCGGGTATAAAGTGCCTTCGTGTGCGCTGTATGGTACAAATTCGTAATCATTTTCTTTTTTTATTTCAGAAATATCCCCAATTTCGTCTGCTATCCAATATTTTAGTTCTTCGAATGTTATTGAGACATCAATAAGTCCGTCATCTTCATCTGCTTCATTTTTCTTTCCTATGCATGGACCTATAAATACAACGGCAATATCATTCCCGTAAGTATTTTTCAGCATTTTTGCATGTGTTTTTGCAGGCGATCCGACAGGTGTTATGTATTTTGCAAATTCAGGTTTATAAAGTCTTATATAATCTACGATTACAGGACAAGCACTTGAAATCAGAAGCCCCTTTTCCATTTTATTCAAAATTTCAGTGTCGTGAATAGAAACTTCCTGTGCTCCTAATGCTGTTTCTGATACCTCTTTAAAACCTAATTTTTTTAAAACTGCAATCATTTTTTTTGCAGAATTTTCAAAAACCGAACGCCAGGATGGAGCAAGAGAAACATAAACATCTTTTTTGGCAATAAATAAATTTTTAACTTTTTCCAAATCAGTTCTTACACATTTTGCATTTGTCGGACAAACCTGAACGCAGTGTCCGCAGGAAATACATCTTTCCGCAATAACAGATGCGTGATCGTTTTCTATCTTGATTGCTTTTACAGGACAATGCCTGACACATTTGTAGCAGTCTTTACATTCGTTTGTCAAAGTATAAACCGGATGCTGTTTTGTCATATCTTAACCCCTAATAATCCATATATATATTTATAATAATCCGTCAAGGATATTTTTCAATTTGTTTTCATCAACTTCATCATAATCTTTTCCGTCAACAGTAATATGTGGACCGTTTTCACATTTATTTTGACAATGAGAACCGACCAAATCAAGTTCTGTATCAAGATTATTGTCTTTGATAAAACTTTCTATATATTCAAGATTGTTGATGTTGCCTCTTGCAAAACATGAACTTCCCATACAAACTTTTATTTCGTGTTTCATATCTTCCTATCCCTAATTAATTTAAACTATATTTACTATTTTATAACAGTGAAAATTTTTAGGCAAGAATAACGCTTTTGCTTTTTTTATGTGGTAAAAAAGGTAACTATATAGGAGTTACCACAAAAATAGGTTAAAATCAGCACCCACCCCAACCCTCCCTCGTGAGGGAGGGAGAAATTTCAAATTGAACGGTTAAAATTTGTAAAAACATTGACATATGGGGCTTTCCCATCATTGACAGAGGCATGGATAGGTGTTATAATTAATATACGTACGTATGGCAAAATATACTAAGAATCGCGAGGAAAGAAATAATGTCGCATAAAAGGTCTCTTTTGGGCGGATATTTATCTGCGTTGAGCAATAAGTTTTTGGGAAATAAAAAGGGGTTTTCTATTACGGAAGTATTGATAGCGTTAGGTGTAATAGCCGTAATTGCTGTATTAATATTCCCTGTAATAACTACCAGAGCGCAAAACAAATCATTTGCTTTGTCTTATGAGACAGAAGTCAAGCAGATGTTGAATTCATTGGAAGGCTTGCCTGCCAATGAAAATAAAGAAGACATCACGAATACAATGATGTATGTCGAAACTGATACCGGTAATTATGCGGATAATTCCGGTGCATATATTAATAAATATATGAAAGTGGTCAAATACTGTGGAAATGAGCCGGGGGATTGTTTTGGCGGACGATATTATGAGTATAGGGATAATGACAGAGTAGAATTTGACATTAGTGATATAAAAGGTGCTTGTGCGCTTTTGAAAAACGGGGTCAGTATTTGTTTAAAACCTCAGATTAAAAAAGCGGGCGGAGTTGAAGAAATACAGGGCTGGATAGACTTAAACGGCCCAAAAGGTCCTAATATATACGGACGTGATTTAAGAACTTTTGAAATAAACTTAAAACAAGGAGTAATCTTTACCGAAGAAGAACCAACAAGGGTTATTGTTCCTGATCCTCCTACACCTTGCGAGGGAGATGATTGCGGAGAAATAGAGAAAGACCCATGTAAGGTATATCCAAAGAGTGAGGAATGTTGTAAGCGAGATGGCTTTGTAGCATCAGGTAAAGATGATATTTGCTGCCCATGGTACAGAGATGCTTCAACAGGTCCAAATCATTTGATATGTAATCCCGATGCTGCGTCGTGTGATCCTGACACAGATCCGAATTGTAAAATAGATGAGTGTACAAATCATACAATAACCGGTCCGGCAGATGAGTGTTGTGCAATATTAGAAGCCCAAGGCAAACATGATCCAAACTGCTGTGCCCCAAATGCTGTAAGTGATTATTGTTGTTCTGTTCATCCGGAAACGGAAGGTTGTTGCAAAAAAAATATCGAAAGTGGGAAATTGCGATTAACTGCAGACAGCAATTGCTGTAAATATCCTGCAATTTATAACGAATTTTTAGCCTGCAAACCTGCCTGCGAGCAGAATAATGATAGTGAACAATGCTGTAATACGGTAGCAAGAAGAAACAAAATTAGTAATCCGGATGATGCTTGTTGTAAGTATGAAGGTGTAAACGGGCTTGGTGAAAAGAGTGGGAACAATCCATATAATAAATATTGTTGTCGTTTGCCTATAAATGCTTCAAAGCAATGTTGTAAATGGAAGTATGATCATATAGGTTCGAATTTGGATTATTATACAAAACATGATTACAGAGTAAACGACGGAATATTTGACGGATGTTGTCATGACGATATCTATGGTATAAAGAGCGAAAACAATGATGTTCTGAGCCGTTGTTGTACTCTAAATCAGGCTCAGAGTAATACAAAAGAAGATGAGTTGTGTTGTGATTATTTTCTTAGTAAGTTAGATGGTGGTGACGACAACTTAAAAGCCGATAAGCCTCTAAGAAGATGTTGTAAACATGAGAAATATAAAAACAAACCTCAGTGTTGCAGCAGTGTGAAAGATGGGGAGTTAGCTTTTGAAGATGAATATGTAAAGCAATGTTGCATGCCGAATTCTATATACGAAAACCCTCAGACTCTGAGAGTCGAATGCTGTTTTGATCACAATCCTGATGATGAAAATACCAAATTTTGGAATGGTTCTCGTTGGGATGGTTGTTGCATGCTTGGAGAGAATACATATAACGGACATAAGGCGAATACGGAAGGACAATGGCAGAAAAACTGTTGTAAGTTAACAAGAGCAAAATACCCTTCAGAAGCGGCTTATAATGCGGCATGTTGTACTGAGAATGCAACAGCCAAAGACGGCAACAGGGATTCTTGGCAGTATTTCAGTGCAACGAAAAATGAGTGTTGTGAAATTTTGGACAATCAGTCCCACAAAAGTCGTGATGAATACTGGCAAAGTCATTGCTGTTATGGATATGAGGGTGGAAATTTGACAACAAACAACCCTTATTATGAAACAGAACAAAAATGTTGTAAGATAGATGGCAACTGGACAGAAGGCTGCTGTACAAAATCCGGACTTGATAATAAAGATGACAAATGGAAGAAAAATTGTTGTAGTTTGCCAACCAAGTATTCAAACAATGCAGAGTACAGACAATATTGCTGTGGCAAGGACTATACAAGAAACAGTAAGGCTGATGATAATAATTATAATACCGCAAATACAAATACAGATAATAACAAAGAATACTGCTGTGACCCGGATATTGCAGATCATCCTTCAATAACGGATAGTGGCAACCGATATACTTGGAATACGAGTAATACTCCAAAGAAAGAGTGTTGTGATTATTTTGCCGGCAGAGATTGGATGACTAATGATAATAACGGTACAAAAGTTTCAAAATACTATAAGGCTGCGTGTTGTCAGCATTATGGTCATAAAGGCGGGTTGAATTGCGAAGAATTATGGATGTGCGGGCTTAAGGCAAGTTACGGAATTCCCGGAGGATCAGAAGGAACTTGCTGCGGAGATGTTTATACCGACATGAAAAAAGATGTAACAGACCCAAATGTATGGCGCCCAGGTTGCTGCGATTTTCCGACAAAATATACAAGTTTTTCAATATATCGTGCCTCTTGTTGTAGCAGTACGACTGATTATACAAGAACCGGAAAAGGTAATACGGATGATAATAAGCAGTATTGTTGTATTCCAAACGGGGTCACTATAAACAGAAACACCGATGAACTAACGGGTATTCTTCCAACCAAAGAGTGCTGTGAAGCGTTTAAGGCTTATGATACATCAAATACCGGTGCTTGGAAAAGCCATGATGGTGAAACTATCAATGATGCATACAAAATAGCGTGTTGTAAATTCCACGGCGTATGTCCTGACGGTGAGGATGCCTGCAAAATAAGAAGAAGAACAAATGATCCTTCGAAATATAGAAATCAATATTGTTGTACAAATGTTCCGACTTCAAAGGATGATTTAGATAATATCGGTGTTTACTGTGATTGTACGACTGCGGCTAATACTTGGAAAGTGGTCAACACAAAGTATGAGAAAGCCGATTGTTGTGTGGATGTCGGTGTATTATCAAAAGCGTCAGCAAGTATAACAAAAAATGCACAGACCCGAGCACATTGGCAGGGAAATTGTTGTGCAAAAGATTCTGTTCATAAAAATACTCTTGATCCTGTAAGATCCGCACATTACTTATATTGTTGCGGCGGACCGAATGCTGAAGATAAATCTAACTGGTTGAATTCAACTTGTTGTGCTTCAATTTCAAATAATGCATCAAAACAAGGGTTAGATTGGAAAAACAATTGGGAATCTGCTTGTTGTTATTATGATGATAAGGATCCGCATCCGACAGAATTCTGTTGCAATGCAAAATACGGGAGTGGAACCGGAAAAGGTGTTAATCCGACCACTCGTGATACAGGTTACAAATTAGCTTGTTGTAATACGAATAATAACTATTGCTCTTGCGCTACAAAATTAGATAAGAATTTAACAACGAGTGATACTTGTTGTAAAGCACTGAAAGATACAGAAAATACGAAGTATCGTTGGCAGGCAGATTGTTGTAAATATAGAACAAATTATCCTACCCAAGATGATTACAGGACAAAATGTTGCAAAAGCGATGGTGTAAATAAAGATAATAACCCAAATGATGCTATATATTGCTGTAATCCGGGTAACGGGTCTCCATCTAAAAATTGTTGCAGTGCTTTCCAAGCAAACAATTGGAAAGATTGGGACGGAAACCCTATAAGCGAAGACTATAGAATTAATTGCTGTGATGAACAGGGGGTCTGCGATGACTGTGTTATAAGAGGTAAGACAGGTAATCCTGAAAGATATGATTTGCCTAACTGTTGTAAAGCAACGCAGTCTTTACTTAAAAATGATTTAAACTGGCAGAAAAAATGCTGTGATGCCGCACCAAACGTACCAAATGCTACTTCCTCACGGAATACTTTAACGGACGATGAATTCAGAACTTATTGTTGTAGCGGAACAAGTGAAGCAACAAAGATGCCCGGTCAGAGTGACTGGCGCTGTTGTACAGCGCCAGCGGATAAAAAATGGAAAACATCTTTTTGTTGTAAGAATAAGCCATACCAGAAGGCCGATCATTGTACTTGTGCTGATGCCGCAACTATCTACAATATTGTTAATGGAACAGGATGTTGCGGAGATGAGACAGTCGTCAACCGTGTAGTTAATACCGGTGGTGCCACAAGAACGAATTGGATAAGTAAATGTTGTTCCGGTGCAAATAAAGGTGAATCTTATACTACCGCAAATTGGGTTACACCTCAACAATTCAAGAGTTATTGTTGTAATCCAACATCTTCAAATAATACAGGTGCGACAACAGTATCAGGCAAATTAAGTTACGGTATATGCTGTGATTCTTATACTTATGGCAAAGGCTGTTGTAAGAGTTCCGGCGTTAAATGGGACGGTACAAATTTAGCCGCTTGTTGTAATTACAGCGGCGCGGCAACGGCAAATGCGACATGTTGTGATGCTGCAAAAGCAGCCGGTTGGACTAATAATGCATATGGTGGTTCTGCTTATAGAGAAAAATGTTGTACTTTAGATACAAAATATTGTACTTGTGCGGATGCGGCAACTATCCATAATATTGTTAATGGAACCGAGTGTTGTGGTGATTCTACAGTACTAAATAGAGTAGCTAAAACCGGTGGTGACACAAGAACGGATTGGATCAATAAATGTTGTACTCTTGCAAATAATAATACAACAACCCCGGAATGGATTACACGGAGTCAATTTAAGTCTTATTGTTGTGACCCGTCATCAAATTACAGTACAGGCAAGGTAAAGCCAAGTGGTACAAATTTCGGAATATGTTGTGACACTTATGTCTATGGTCAGGCTTGTTGTATGAGTTCCGGTGTTAGATGGGACGGTAGATCTTTTGGCGCTTGCTGTGATTTCAATGGTCCAGCAAATGGTTTATGTTGTAATTGGGCGGAAGGATACGGATGGACAGATGACTATGGTGGCAGTGCTTATAGAGAGAAATGTTGCAGTTTTCATTCAGCATATTGCGCTTGCGACTATGATGGTGACGCAAATGAGACATGTTGCGAGACTGCAAAAGACAACAATTGGGCATATGAATATGGTGGTTATGGTTATAGAAGAAAATGTTGTAAAAAGTGGCAAAAATATTGCGATTGTAAGTTGAAATTGGAGGAGCATAATGGCTCTTTTAACGACGTTGGTTGTTGTCGAGAATTATACAATGATACTTCTAACAGACAAAAGTATTTAAAAGATAATAATTACATAAATACTTGTTGTAAAGAGAATAATCCAGGAGAATTTTCACAAAGTGATTTCAAACAATATTGTTGTTTGAAACCAATTGGTGATGGACGACTACACACTTATGGTAACCATGAATGGTGTTGTAACAATAATTCTAATACCAAATCTGTTTTTTGTTGCGAGCATGATTTCACAGCCCAATGCCCCGGTGGTGGTGATACCCCCGGTGGTGGAGGAGGGGAAGACCCTGTTGAAGAAGACCCTTGTATAGACAATTTTGGTAATACAAAAAAAGGTAATCAGAATACTGAATGTTGTTCAAATGATGCGGATGATAAAGATGATGAGAAAAGTGAATGGTGCTGTAAGCAGGGAAAAACAAATCAATGTACTTGTCAGCAAAAATGGGTTGCGTCTTGTTGCAATGTGGATAATATCAATTCTGCTCCAGATGAAGATAAAAAATCTTGTTGTGTTCGACTTTATGAGGATGACCCTAATAGTCAACTTTTTCAAGGCGCAAATGCTACCTGTTGTCAAGCATTAGATACTGATGAAGACGGAAAATCGACTTATAACAATAAAATATATCCTGGATGTAAGGCAGGTTGTGCTTTACCCGCAACTTATAGTACCGGGCGGTATCCATCAAATAAAGCCACTCAGGGCTCTGCGGCTTATTGTTGTGACAGAGGATATGGTTTAGTCGGCAACGATCCAAGTAGTACCACTTGGAAAAAGTACTGTTGCGGAACTTATCATGGTTCTTCTTGGAACTTCCCGACTTCTAATACAAAATACATCGGTTGTTGCGATTATATCAAGACTTCTGTTGGTAACACAAGTGTATGGTGGTATGACCCAACAAGGTATAATGGTACTTGCGATTTTGGCGGTGAAGCTAATAAATGCTCTGATTATTCCTACTCCGGTGCAGGGTTCTATTGCGGTCCTGAAGATAAATGTAAAGCCTGGAGATTCCAAGGGGGAAGCGAACCTGATACGCTTTCTACTTGCTGCGATAATCTCAAAAGCTGGGGGTCTCTGGATGGCTCTTATAAAACTACTTGCTGTGGAAATAAAACTTTTAGAGAATCTGCAAATGGAAAAGAGGTTTGTTGTAATGCTTGGAAAAGTGGTAATTACACTCCAGGTACGACTTTTGCAGATACTTTTGTATATTCTTGTTGTAATTATTTTCATGATAGTACTGTAAGTTCTGATACTAATTTAAAAAATAAATGTTGCGATAATTCTTCTTGGGCGCAAGGTAACCCCGGAGTATGTTGTGATCTTGGATCAGTACAAAATAAATATTTAGGCAAATGTTGTGCCCATTGGAAAAATAATAGCCAGACTTTGTTTGTAGATAAATGTTGTGCAGATTATTTTGACAGTAACTATTGCTGCTGTTCAATTCCATCCGGAATAACTAATATAACAACCGAGGAACAAAGAGAATGTTGTCTGAGTCTTGCACAGGCTAAACTAAATGAAGGTCAATGCAAAGACAATTGGCATAGTGTTTGCTGCAATATATGTAGCGAGCAACCACGTCAAGAAAAATACAATCCAATTTATGAACTTTGTAATTGTGGATCTACCGGTGGCAGTGGTAGTGGTGGTAATGGTAATAATACAAAACGAATCATTATGAAATGTACCAGCCCGACAGTGTGCTCTTGCTATGCGGAATATATGTCCTCTGTGCCGACGGATGTATATTGTTCAGTCTCATCGACTTGTGGTGGTGGTAATTCTTCTGGTTCTTGTTCTGTTTCGTATAGTCGCCGTATCACTCTTCAAGGGTTGTGTGTGTCGTCGGACAACAAAACTGAGACCTGTCATGTGCCTGATACGTCAACTTGTATTTGCACTTGGGCATTAAACTATTGCGCTATTTTGCAAGATAAAGGTAACGGGATTTGGTCTATTCTAAAAGAATGCCCTATAAGTAATGATCACCAATGTGAATGTTCAATAACAAGTTGGTAGCATGTATGGTGGCGTTTATACGCACCCCAATGTTAGCGTGTAGGTCACAGGCAATTGCCTGATTTACACGCTATACCCTCTACCAACGGGAGAGGGTAGAAAATCACTTTGAGCAGTTGCGAAAAGTAGATTTTCGGGTGAGGGGTCAATCCTGTCAAGGGTGAGATGCTGAATCGAGTTCAGCATGACGGGTTAAAAGCGTATAGTGAGTAGGTCAGACTATTGCCTGACATACAGGTTACAGGCTGTCATGTACAATTGCGAGCGAGTGAAACGAGCGTGGCAATCTCATTAGTTCATAGCAAAAAATAATTTTACCGATTTTATAAATATTATATGGTAACTATATAGTAGATATCACAAAAATAAGTTAAAATTAGCACCCACCCCAACCCTCCCTCGTGAGGGAGGGAGAAATTTCAAATTGAACAGAATGTGAAATTTAGAAATTTGAGTGGGTGATTCCCCCTTAGGGATAACCGTTTTACCAAAATTTTGTGGTAAATAATGTATAATAGCCTATTATATTTACTGATAAATTGGTGATTTCTGTGCTTATAACAAATAATTACGCATATAATAAATTAAATAATACATATTTTCGTCGGACAAATAATTTTAGTACTCGAACTTATCCGCAAAATCCAACTTTTACAGGGATAAATGTCAATGCCGTGGGCGAAAAAGGTCTGCATGGTATAGAATATTTAATGAGGATTATTGCAAATCGTTTTACTGATTTGTTTGAAGGGAAAAAAATAAAAGAAATTACAAAAATGATTGCGCAAATTAAACCTGAAGCAAATGAAAAATATCTCTTTCAACTTGAACTTATAAGCAGGTATTTTAGCACCCTCAAAATGATTGATGTTAATATTGAAGATAAAATTTTTGAAAAAATTGCTCAAGATGGAAAATCTACTATTTTTATAATGAATCATTCTAACCAAAAGCAAGACCCGTCTATGCTTGCGGTGTTGAATACTTTACTTGTAAGGGCTTATAAAGATGCAGGAAAAGAAAAAGAGTTTCCCCTTCCTAAAATTATTCTAAATCAGGATATTTTGAAAACAATGAATAAAACAAAGCGTAAGGCATTTGAAAATTTTGGCGCCGTCGGAATAGATGCAAATATATTTAGTAGTAATAAAAATACCAATGCAAAGGCGTTTTTCCCACTTATAAAAGATTTTGTTAAAGATAAAATAAATATATTTATTTTCCCTGAAGGAAAACTTGCAATCTTTAAAGGTTTGGATTTTGACAGTCGCTTTCAAATTGGTATTGCAGAAATTATAAACAAAGTATTGGGAATAAAAAAAGAAGTTACTGTTGTTCCCGTCGGATTTTCTTATGGTAAAGACAAAAATAAAAACTTTACTGGTATGCATATCGGAGAACCGATAAAATTTACTAGACAGGGCGAAAATACCACAACAACATGTGGTAACGTTATGAAATCAGAATTTTCACTTAAAGAATTTAAAAATTTCTTTGCAAAACATAATACAGAAACCGATATTGTGATTACCGAAAACGGAGTTCCCGTCAGACCTGCAGAAGTTACAGACTTTATAAAAGGTATATTGTCTGAAAATCTCAATATTTGCTCAAAAGAGGCACAAAAACGAATTGAAAAACCGCTTGATATAAATGAATTCGTAAAAATTTAGGTAACTATATACAATGTTACAGTAAATATGTCTGTCATTGCGAGGAGGAAATGGCTTTCCGACGAAGCAATCCAGTTATTTCATCATTATCGTCGCCTGTTCGCTTTGTATCGCAATGACATGCTACTGTAAAATAGTATATAATTACCAAAATTTAAATAGCCCTGCTCATAATCAATAAGCAGGACTATATATTTAAAACTAAAATTAAAGATTAATTATAATTTCTTTTACCACCGTTAATCCAAGGTGCTGATTCCAAATCATCAATGTTGTATTTCAAAATATAATCATTGCCTGATGCTCTTTTGTAAACTTTTGAGTTCTTTTCGGCATACTGAACTTTTTTGCCCGGAACAACATTGTTCTGTGCATAATATGGTGCATAATAATTTACTTTTTGCTGGTCTGCTGCCGCAACAAGCGGTGTAACCATTAAAATTGTTAAAACAAGTGCTAATTTTTTCATTTATATATCTCCTAAGTTATATATTTGTTAATATTGTAGCATGGAAATAATTTTTCCGCAATCTTGTAATTTTTTTCTACCGTTTAAATCATTTAATTCGATTAAAAATGCCGCACCGATAAGGTTTCCACCAACTTTACGAACAAGATTACAAGCTGCAGCAGCAGTTCCGCCTGTTGCAAGCAAATCATCAACAACCAATACATTTGCACCTTTTTCTATAGAATCTTTATGAATTTCTATTGTATCTGTTCCGTATTCAAGTCCGTAAGATTCGCTAATTGTTTCAGCGGGAAGTTTATTCGGTTTTCTGATTGGAATAAATCCGCATCCGAGTTTATAAGCCATAGGCATCCCGAAAATAAAACCGCGGCTTTCAATTCCTGCGATATAATCTATTTTAAATTCTTTGTATTGGTCACAAAGATAATCAATCATATATCTCATTGTTTCGCCGTCTTTAATTCCTGTTGTAATATCTCTGAAAATAATTCCTTCTTTGGGAAAATTCGGAACGGCTCTGATTTTTGCTTTTACATCTTCTATTGATAATATTGTACTCATTTATATTTCTCCTTTGTGTTCAATCTTTACATTTTTAACAATTTCTTTAATTCTTCTTTGGCCTGTTTGATTTTTTCTTTTGCCCTTTGAATTGCATGTTCATGGGCGACAAGACCGTGTGTTGTTTTCCCCCATTTCATATCTTTTTTCATGAACAAAATTTTAACACCGATAAATAATACAAGCGGGAACCAAATCATCAAAAGATATACTGCAGTAATGACAGCCTGAGTAAAGGCATCAACACGATTCATCTTGTCATATTTTCTCAATGAATATCTGCATGAAAGCATAAATCCGATACCTATAATACACCCCATAATTACAGAGGACATCAAAGTATTAACAGATGCTCCTTTTATAATTATTTTTGAAATAAGAATAAATAATTCAATAATAAACCATGCCGGCATAATAAATTCGGAAATATATGCGATGGTATCAAGTCTTACACGAAGCGACATTTTTTTAGATGTCATAATATCCCAAAAATATTCAAGATAGCGTCTTATAGTTCCTTCCAACCATCTTCTGCGCTGGCGGTACAGAGGCATAAGATACATAATACCTTCTTCATAAACAACGGTATCTTTACAAAATCTTACATCCCATCCCTTTATATGCAGTCTTGTGGACATATCAAGGTCATCAGTTATTGTGTAATTATTCCAGCCGCCAATGTCTTCTAATGCTTCTCTTTTAATAAGTTCTCCGTTGCCGCGAAGTTCGACGGCCCCTTTTACGGCATCTCTTGTAACCTGACAAGAGGTATCTATTGTCATTTCATTGTTTTGACATTTGGTCAGCAGGTTTACATCTTTATTTTTAACAACTTTTCTTGCCTGAACGGCACCAACATCTTTTGGCTGAAGTTCATAAACAAGATTGGTCAAAAAATCTTTATTCATCTGGGCATCGGCATCAAAAACCAAAATCGCATCCCCATTTGCCAAGTTGAGGGCATCATTTAACACTGCAGATTTCCCCGGAAAAGCGTCTTTTGAACGGATTAAAGTCTTAAGTCGCCCGTTATAGTTATTTTCTAAGTCTTTGATAACTGATGCAGTGTTATCCGTACTCCTGTCATCAATTACTATAACCTCAAAATTCGGATAATCCATTTCAAAAACTCTTGATATTGTTGAAGATATAACGGCTTCTTCATTATGTGCAGGAATCATAACGGATACAAAAGGCTTATAAGTATCGTCTTTTACTTTTGGATTTTTGGACTCCTTACGGGATTTTACTTTTGTTGCAATTGAAGATGCCACAAAATATACCCCCATAAGGCATACAAATAGCGCTAAACCCCATTCCGTATAATTTTGAAAAACATAAATAAATGTTGTTAATCCTATAACAATTATAAACAGTAAAATTCGTTCTTTCATACTTTTATCCCAACTAATAATATTTTAGCAGAAAATCAATATGAAATTTTAAATTATAAATTTATTGTTACAAGTTCATATTTTCAATAAATTCGGATGCTTCTTTTGTGATGGAATCATTCATAAGTTGAACGGAGTCTCTTGTTTGGGGGTGTAATTTAAAGAAGTTTAGGATATCTTTTGTAACTCTGCCCATAAATGAATATAGGGGAAGAACATTTCTGTGAACAAGCGGAATATCCTGTCCGTTGAGTATAAAAGTGGACTGACTCACATCGCCCAAATTATCGGGTGCATGAAAATGTTTCATTATAATTTCTATTTTGTCCTGATTATCTATTCCCAAAATTTTTTGTGCAAGTACAAAGTGTTTCATCTTTTGCAGGGCTTCAAAATATTGCATAATGTGAGGCTGAAAACCGGGGACTTGTGTATTTTCACCTTTAATTATTGTTCCGTCAAGGTCTGCTTTGAGGGAAACTAATGTGTAATATTTGGCGCCTTGCTCAATATGGTGGGCATTATTCAGATAAAACCCGTAGCCGTCTGCTTTAAATGTTTTTATATCAAGATTTTTTAGTCCGGTAAAATTTATGCTCATATATAATTTAAACCCGATAAAAAAATAATTTGCCATATAATTATTTTGGTAACTATATTATAATGTTACAGTAAATATGTCTGTCAAGTAATTAGTTACATTTTTGTACATAAAAAAGGTAAAAGCCACAAAAAGCAAAATGCGTAGTGCTGTCGATGGCGAGCAACCAAGCAAACCAGGATGTACTCCACTCGCGAATCATTTGTATTTGCTCACTGTGTAAAAGTCCTGATATACCCTCACCCGTTTTTCTAATGCTCATATTTCGCATTGAAAAACTACCCTCTCCCACCCA
>CADAYE010000020.1 GCA_902792085.1 uncultured bacterium
CATTGAATTGTAAGGGTTTAGAAAACAGACTTTCCTTTCCCTTTTTTCCTATTGATTTTCCAACGACTTGCAAAAGTCGTTTTTTTTTGCGTAAGCCGACACCGGCACGAAACTTGATACTTATTTCCCGATGCAGAAGTGATCGAAAATGTTATTTAAAATTTCGTCTGTAATAACTTCGCCTGTTATTTCGTCAAGACTTAGGAGTGCGGATTTTAGGTCTATATATATCATATCCTGAAGTTGATTATTTTTTGCGCCTTCAAGTGCATTTTCAAGTGCATCTTTGCATCTGACTAAGCATGCTTGCTGTCTTTGGTTCGTGACAAATTCTAAATCCTCTGTATTATAATCAAGCACAGTGTTTTTAATTTTTTCTTTTAACTTATCCAATCCAACTTTTGTTAATGCGGATATTTCTAAAGAATTTTTAAGTGTGTGGCTTTTTTTATCAGTAATATCTATTTTATTGGCAATAGTTATATGCTTTTTATTTTTTATAATTTCATAAATCGCATCGTCTTCTTTTGTTAATCCTGTTGAAGCATCATATAAAAACAGTATCAAATCAGAATTTTGTACGGATTGTTTTGAATATTCAATTCCGATTTCTTCGACCTTATCAATGTTTTTGGCATTTCTTATTCCTGCCGTATCAATCAGGGTGACAGGCAATCCCAAATCAATTGTTTCACTTATTATATCTCTTGTTGTACCTGCAATTTCTGTTACAATTGCGCGATTAAGATTTAACAAGGCATTGAATAATGAAGATTTCCCAACATTTGGACGCCCTGCGATGGCAATTTTTATACCTTGCCTTAAAATATCCGATGATTTTGCATTATTAAGTATTTTATCAATTTCATTGATAGATTTTTCAAAATTTTCAACAAGATAAGAGTAATCCGGTTCTGCAACATCTTCAGGAAAATCGATCCCCGCTACGATTCTTGATGTTACTTCAAAAATATCTTTTTTTATCTCTCGTATTTTCTGTGCAAGCGTTCCTGAAAGATTTTTTGCCAATTGAATTGCAAAATCTGAAGTTTTTGAGTGAATCAAATCATCAACCGCTTCGGCTTGAGACAAATCAATTCTTTTATTTAGAAATGCTCTTTTAGTAAATTCCCCTCGCTCTGCCATTCTTGCACCGTTTTTTATAACAATATCAAGAATATTTTTTACAACATGCACTCCCCCGTGACATTGAATTTCTATTACATCTTCTCCGGTGTAACTTTTCGGGGCTTTAAACGGAAGAATAATTACTTCGTCTATTTTTTTTTCCTTGTCAGTTATCCAACCATGACAAATTTTTCCGGCAGGAAGTTCTTTACATGTCGTAATGGTATGTGCGATATCAAAACTTTTGTCGCCAGATATTCTTATAACTCCTACCCCGCCTGTTCCTAACGGGGTTGAAATTGCCGTAATTGTATCAAATTCCTGTGTAATATTCATAGATAAATTATATATCAAATACCTCGTAAATTCCTCTGCTTGTATGTTTTTTTCGTTAAAAAGTGTAAATATTCGTTAATTTGCTTGCATTTACATGAAAATTTGCTATATTAGTTTAGTACACAAAAGAAGGAGTTTTATTATGAACAAAGAAGAATTAGTACAAGAAATTTCAAAAAAAGCAAGTGTTACTCAAAAAGAAGCATCAGAAGTTTTAGCAACTTTGATTGATACAATTCAAAAAACTGTTAAAAAAGGCGGTAAAGTAACATTAGTTGGTTTCGGTACTTTTGAATCTCGTAAGAGAGCAGCAAGAATCGGCAGAAACCCACAAACCGGTAAGGAATTAAAAATCCCTGCAAAAACCGTTCCGGCTTTCTCTGCAGGTAAAAAATTCAAGGTTGCTGTTAACGGCAAATAATTCTTTTTGAATTATATAAAAGATTAAGGCATTCATTGTTATTATGAGTGCCTTTTTTTTATTTCTGTTTTTGGTATTATTTTAAAAGAGAAAGAGGGATGTTTTATGTTAGATAATTTACTTGCAGGCTTTATATCATGGCTTGAACATGTTATTACAGGCTGGGGTGTTTGGGGAATCATGGGTATTATGGCTTTAGAATCGTGTAATATTCCTATTCCCAGTGAAGCAACAATGCCGTTTGCGGGATATTTGGTTTCAAAAGGTGATATGAATTTTCATGTTGCGGCATGGGCAGGTGCTATCGGGTGTTTGCTTGGTTCTATCCCGTCTTATTATCTTGGTTATTTTGGTGGTAGACCTTTCATTGAAAAGTATGGCAAGTATTTTCTTATATCCAAAAAAGACCTTGAGGATACAGATAAATGGGTTGATAAGTATGGTGATTGGGCATTTTTTATTTGCAGAATGTTACCTGTTGTAAGAACTTTTATTTCTTTGCCTGCAGGAATTTTGAGGGCGAAAAAAAGATTTTTCTTTTCAATGACATTGTTAGGCTCTTTAATTTGGTGCTATGCGCTTGTTTTTGTCGGTGTAAAATTCGGTCAGCACATTGGTGCATTCAAGTCTTTATGGCACAAATTTGATGTGGCAATAATTCTTGCCTGTGTCATACTTGCCGTTTGGTATGTATATCATCATTTCAAAAATTTAAAAGAAAGTTAATTATTAAAATTTTAACAAATTTATTGTTTGATTTATCTCATAAAACATTTTTGCAGAATTTTTGAATTTATCAGGTTCTGAACTTACATAGAATTCTTCAGTATGTTCTGAACTATTATCATTTGTAAGTCCTGCAAGTGTTAAATCAGTATTTATTGCCTGTGCAAAGTATTTTGCAGGGTCAATAAATAATTCTTTCGGGGCAAATTTAGTCAAAACAGGCAGTAAAAACGGATAATGAGTGCATCCGAGAACAATTTTTTGCGGGTTATTCTTCAGCATTATATTCAGGTCATTTTTTATAATTTCAATACTTTCTGCGCTTTGTGATGTGTTATTTTCTACAATCTTTACCCACTCAGGACAATGCTGTCCGAATACTTTCATATTTGAATTATATTTTGCAATTTCGTTTTGATACGCATTTGAACTTATTGTTGCTTTTGTTGCAAAAATTCCCAATCGATCTAAAGATGTGTTAGCCAAAACTTTTGCGACAGTCTGAACAATCGGGTAAATTTTGAAATCATATTTGTCTTTAATATCTTCATATATTGTAGAAGATGTTGTATTGCAAGCCATAACAACCGCTTTACATTTTTTTTCTTCAAAAAATTTTAATATATCTTTTGAATATTCAAGCAGTTGTTCTTTTGTTTTATCACCATACGGCACATGCAAAGTATCACCGAAGTATATAAAATTTTCATTCGGCATTAGATTTTTAACTTCTTTTAAAACTGTTAATCCCCCTACACCAGAATCAAAAAATCCGATAGGATCGTTATTTCTTAAAATAGCCATCAATACCCTCTATTATAGCCTTTGCAGTTGCATTTTTCCGGCTTTCTGTTACCAACTGCGCTCTTTCATTCGGATTTGATATAAATCCGATTTCAACCAATATGGCAGGTGCAGTCGTATGATTTATAACATAAAATTTAGATTTGAACAACCCTCTATCTTTTGAATTTATGTTGTTAAGCATAGATGCGTGAATGTGCTTTGCAAGTGTCAGACTGTTGTCTTTGTAATAATGAGTTTCAATGCCATAAGGGGATTCTGAGTTGCTTGAATTAACATGAATACTGACAAAAATATCAGGGTTAAAGATTTCGCTAAATTCAACTCTGTCCTGTAATGATACATAAGTATCATCAGTTCTTGTCATTGCGACATTATATCCTTTTTTCTCCAGCCCTGCCTGAACTCGTTTTGAAATATCAAGTGTTATATCTTTTTCATTGATACCGTTTCTTATTGCACCGTAGTCAGTACCGCCATGTCCTGCATCTATTACTACATATTTTTTACCGGCTGCATGTTTTTTTATTACCGCAGGTACGATTATTTCAGGTTCTGTTGTTTGAGTGTCATTTGCAGGTGTATATTTTTCTGCTGTATTAAGTTTTATTCTCAAAGTTTTACCATTTGCACCCAAGTAAATGTCACATTTATCATCATTTTTAATCGGTAGTGCAAATTTTACTCCGCCACCTTTTATATCGGAAGTTTGCATTTTTTCAAATGCTGTTGCTCTGACTTCAGACTCTATTGCTCCGCTGAAGTAGTTATTCACATTGTAGAGTAATATTTCTATCTTATCAGATGTTCTTTTCAGCCCGAAAATAAGCGGTTTTGAAAATGCAAATTTTATGCTGTGATTTGTGTCATCCACTTTTTCTAAAGCCACAGCTGTCATGTTGCTTGTGGTTGAATACAAGTTTAATGGACTTGTTGTTTGTGTATTTAGAAAACCGATTTTTTGAATATCTCCAAATATAACCGGTACATAGTCGCTTGAACTTTTTGTAGTAAGTACAACTCTTGCGGTGTTGCGATCAAACTGACCGATTTTTATTGTGTCTTCGCCAAGAGGTATGTCTTTGTTTCTTAGCATTTGATTCACTACTGTGTTTTTTATGTCAAATGCTACTCTTTCGGGATTTGTAAGATAGATTGGCCTGACAAGTGTGTATGTTCCGCTTCCGTTTAATATCGGGGTGTTTCCTTTTAGTGTAACACTATTAATATAGTATTTTGTTTTGAGGTATAAATTTTTTGTTGAGAGTACAATATCATTTTCATCTGACGGCTTGTCCTGTGTGAATGCTGAATTTATTTCTCCCAACACATTTTTTTGTGAGGATAATTTCTGCTGAACATTTATATTTTCATAAACCGGTATAGTGCCTGACTCTTTATAGACTTCCTGAAAATAATAATTTGTCATCTGTGTTTTTTTGAATCGGACAAAAAGTGTGTTATTTATACGATGAAGTGTTATATTTTGTGGATTGTAACCTTGTTTATACTTAATGGAAACACGTACTATATCGGGAGTCGTAGAAATTTGTGATATTCCTATTTCATTTATTTCATCAGTGTTTATAAGATAGTTTTTATTGCCGTTATTTAATCTTGCAGGCTGAATTTCAAAATATGCTTCGTTATCTTCTTCAACATTCATAATTTGTGCAGGTTCAATTTGATAATCCATGTTATCAGGGCTGTTTATACTCAAAAATGAACCAGAATTATCAAATGTTACGGATGAAATCCCTAAAGACTCTGCATTAGAGGGTGAAAATGCAAAATACAAGATAAATGTAAATATTAAAAGTATTTTTATAAAAATATTTTTCATGTGTACTATCCCTATTATAATTATAGAACAGAACTCAATACTGGCAAATATGTTACACCGAATAATATATATCTACTTGAAAATCGGTTATGTTTTGGTTAATATGATATAGAAATTGAATTTATGCGCCCGTAGCTCAGCTGGATAGAGCGTTTGGCTACGAACCAAAAGGTCGGGAGTTCGAATCTCTTCGGGCGTAAATAAATAGACACCCATAAAGGGGTGTCTATTTATTTATGGTTGAAATATAGAAGAGAAGCTCCGTTTGGAGTTCGAGCGACTACCTTTTAACAGGACATTTGGTCGGAAGTTTTTCATGTCATTGCGAGGGCGAAAGCCCGAAGCAATCCAGCCTTTGCCGATTTTAAAAGTCCGGAAATAGGTTGAGTATAAATGTCCGAAATGTCCGATTTTGGGAACAAAAATGTCCTCAAATTTGCACTTTTTGTCCCTATATTTGCACTCTAAAGTAGGGTTGACTTTAGTCAACCATTTCAAAATATTCGGTAGACTGAAGTCTACCCTACTGGCTGGCTTGATTGCGGAATAATTAAAAATTATGCAGCAATCAACCGTAGACACGTTTAATGCGAACAGGTCAAGACAATCTTTTGGGGCGTAGATAAAAAGACACCTTTTTATCGGTGTTTTTTTTATTAATGATTAATTGCTTTTTTTTAGTGCGTTTGAATATATTTATTTTAATTGTATTATATAAATGAGGCATATATGACACAGTTTACTTCAAAAAATGAAAATATTATTTCTAATGAACAATTTACACCTGATAAAATTTTACAGGCAAAAAAGATTATAACGACTATGCAAAATAAAGTACAGAGTTATGTTGAGGAAGGTCATGGACCTTTTTTATGCGCAATTTATGATGATAAAGGTAATTTGATTTCAAAATGCGCAAATTCTGTTGTGAATGATGCTTGTTCAAATTGTCATGCTGAAATAAATGCCATTAAAGAGGCTGAAAGAAAATTAGGGACTTATGATTTATCGCAGTTTAATCTAAGAATTTATATAACCTCAGAACCCTGTATGATGTGCTTGGGTGCAATTTTATGGTCGGGTATAAAAGAAGTATATTATGGTGTTCAATCTAAAGATGTTGAAGCAATAACAGGGTATGATGAAGGTTTTAAACCAAATTGGTTTGAGGAATTTGCAAAACGTGGAATTAGAGCATACGGAAATATTGAGGCAGACTTGGGTAAAGAAGTTCTAAAAAAATATGTAAGAGACGGTCATGTTATCTATAAGCCGTTAAGAAAATAGTTTTTTATCTTTATTACAATAAAAAATCCTATTTTTTAGCAAAATAGGATTTTTTATATATTATTTATTAAAGTTTTTATGCGGCTGCTTTGTCTGCTGCTTCTGCGGCTTTTTTATTAGAAATTTTATCAGTTAATGCGCCTAACAGGTAACCGCCTATTGCTCCCATAGCAATTGTTGTTCCTACTGTTACTGCTTTATTTGGAGATGTTGCTAACATTTTTTTTATCTCTGGTAAATTGATAAGACTGCTTATTGCGTATCCTGCAACTCCTAATGCTGCTCCTAATTTTTTACCCATGTTAACTTTAGTGTATGTATTCCCTTTTTCTGTTATTGCATTCGGTTCTGTTTCTGTTCTTTGTTTTTTGTTAAACCAATCCACAATTGCTCCGCATCCAATATACAAAGGAATTGCAATCATCATTGGTTTTATCAGTTTAATGTTTTTTAATGCTTTATTAGCCTCAAAAATTGGTTTAGTTGTGACATAAGCATCTTCAGCCGGTAGATTTTTTCTTGCATTATCTACTACCATTTTATAAATTTTCTTACTAATTGGTTTTATAGAATATGCCCCACCCAAACCTAATGCTGTTGTACCTAAACCTACTGTCAAACCCGAATTATCAGTCATACTAAATCTCCTATTCTTCTACACTTATATTTATATTAAAACATCAGTATAAAATTTATTGTCAAAATTTATTTTTTTTGTGAATAAATGTAAAGCAAAATATTTGATAAAAAAAATCCTTGAGGATTCTGAAACCTCCGTTAAATTACCGTATAATCCGGGAAGTGTGAGAACCTGAAACAGTCTGGGCGCTTTGCGCCTGCGCATACAGGGTCACACGACTCGTTCCTCGTCGGTTCCCTTTGTAAAGTTCAGGTTGACAGTATGACTGTCAGTTCAGAATTTCAAGGATTTTTTTATTATTGTATTGTCATTAGTTTAATGACATTTTATTTTAGCAACGCACCAACGGCTTTATATACATCCATTCTTGTTGCTGCATCTTTTTGAGCCTTAGCATACAAGTCTTCAGCAGCTTCAGGGTTCGTTTTAAGTAATGACTTATAACGACCTTCTGATCTGATGAATTCCTGATAATCTGCTTTAGGTTCTTTAGCATCCCAGGTGAACGGTACTTCTGCTTCAGGATTGTAACGATACAACGGGAAGTATCCTGCTTCAACCGCGCGTTTTTGTTCTGTCTGAGTTTTAGACATATCAATACCGTGAGCGATACAAGGAGCATAAGCAAAGATGATTGATGGTCCGTTGTATGCTTCTGCTTCCTGGAATGCTTTAAGAGTTTGCGCTCTGTCTGCACCCAAGGCAACTGATGCAACATAAACATAACCATAAGACATACTCATTAAGCCCATGTTCTTTTTATATGTTTTCTTACCGCCTGTTGCGAATTTTGCAACCGCACCTGTCGGAGTTGATTTAGATGCCTGACCGCCGGTATTTGAATATACTTCGGTATCAAGAACCAAGATATTAACATTTTGTCCTTGTGCAAGAACGTGGTCAATACCACCGTAGCCGATGTCGTTTGCCCAACCGTCACCACCGATAATCCAAACAGATTTATCTGTGAAGTAGTCTTGAAGTTCTCGTACTTTTGCTAAATCAGGGCAAGGACTATCAGCATACTTAGCAATTGCATCTTTTGCCTTATTTTGCGCTGCAACTGCTTCTTCTGATTTTTCATCAAAATGTGCCATTGCTTCTTCTAATGCAGATTTTAAATCCGTAGGAGTTTTTTCGTTTTCAAGAACTTTACCGACATAAGTTTTTAATGTGTCTCTGTTTTGGTCTACCGCTAATCTCATACCAAAACCAAATTCAGCATTATCTTCAAATAAAGAGTTAGCCCAAGCCGGACCTCTGCCTTCTTTAGTCTTTGTATAAGGAATTGTCGGGAATGTACCCGAGTAAATTGAAGAACAACCTGTTGCGTTTGCAACGATTGCGTTTTCACCAAATAATTGTGAAACTAATTTAACATAAGGTGTTTCACCGCAGCCTGCGCATGCGCCTGAAAATTCAAACAACGGTTTGCGAAGCATTGCGCCTTTAATAGTTTTGGTTGTGTTTTTACCCATTACGTTATCTGGTAATGCATCGAAGAATTTTTCGTTTGCATCTTCACCAGCGGCTTCTTCTGCTTCAATTGATGACCAGGTAAGAGCTTCTTTTCCTGCAACTTTGCTCATCGGGCATTGGTCAACACAAACACCACAGCCTGTGCAATCTTTACAATATACCTGAACTTTGAATTTTTCACCGTGATCATTTGGTTTAGCATCTACTGTTGTGAATGATGCCGGTGCATCTTTCAATGATTCCGGTTCCGCAAGTTTTGTTCTGATTGCAGCGTGAGGACATGCAGATGCGCAGATGCCGCATTGAATACAGGTTTCAGAGTTCCATTTCGGTACTCTTGGTGCAATTCCTCGTTTTTCAAGTTTTGCTGTTCCTGTCGGAATAACACCATCAACGCTCATTGCTGATACAGGAATATCGTCACCTTTTTGTCTCATTGAAGGTTCAATAATTTTCTTAGCAAATTCATCTGCGTCAGCAGGAACCATTTCAACGTGATCTGCGTGAGCAACACCGTCTAATGATGAAGGAATAACAACTTCTTCAGTTGCGTTGATAGCTGCATCAATTAACGCTAAGTTCATATTAACGACATCGTCACCTTTTTTCTTAAAGGTTTTCTTAGTCATTTCTTTCATACCTTCATAAGCCTGTTCAAACGGAATAATTCCTGAAACTTTGAAGTATGCAACCATCATGACTGTATTTGCACCCTTACCTCTTAATCCAGGTTGTTCTTTAATAAGTCTTTCAGCATCTACATTGTAGAATTTGATTTTCTTATTAATAATTGTTTCCTGCATATCTCTTGTTAAGTGAGAGAATGCTTCTTCTTTTGACCAAGGTGAATTAAGTAAGAATGTACCACCTTCTTTAATACCTTTAAGTAAATCATATCTGCCAATGTAAGCATGCGCAGAGCAAGAAACAAAGTCAGGTGCAGTAATTAGGTATGTTGATTTAATCGGGCTGTCACCGAATCTTAAGTGAGAAACGGTTACACCGAAAGATTTTTTAGAGTCATAAGCAAAGTAAGCCTGAGCATCTTTGTTTGTATATTGACCGATAATTTTAATTGAGTTTTTATTTGCACCAACGGTACCATCTGAACCTAACCCCCAGAACATGCAGTTTGTTGTTCCTGCCGGTTCTGTTACGATATGTTCGTCTATCGGCAATGATTTGTGAGTTACATCATCATTGATACCAACTGTAAACCCGTGGAAACCGTTTGCTTCAGAATGTTTGTAAATAGCAAGAACCATTGATGGAGTGAATTCTTTAGAAGCCAAACCATAACGACCGCCGATGACTCTGATTCCTTTGCCTTCAACTGCTGCTACAACATCTAAGAATAAAGGTTCCCCGATAGAACCGGGTTCTTTTGTTCTGTCCATTGCAACAATTCTTTTAACTGTTGAAGGAAGTGCTTCATTGAATCTTTTAACATCAAACGGTCTGTATAATCTGACTTTAACCAAACCGTATTTTGTTCCTCTTGTAGAGTTAAGGTATTCGATTGTTTCCTCAATAGTTTCACAACCTGAACCCATTGCTACGATAACATCAGTTGCATCAGGCGCACCGACATAATCAAACGGATGATATTGACGACCTGTTACTTTTGCAACTTTGTCCATATATTCCTGAACAATATCAGGAGTTGCTTCATAGTATTTGTTGGATGTTTCACGACCTTGGAAATAAACATCTCCGTTTTGAGCACCGACTTTTGAAACAGGTGCTTCAGGTCTTAATGCTCTTTGTCTGAATTCTTCTATGTATTTTGGTTCAACTAATGAAGCGATATCTTCATAAGAAATTTCTTCAATTTTGTGTACTTCATGTGATGTTCTAAATCCATCAAAGAACTGTAAGAAAGGAACTTTTGCTTTGTAAGTTGATAAATGAGCAACTAAAGCCAAATCCATTTCTTCCTGAACAGAATTCGCTGATAACATTGCATAACCTGTGTTTCTGCATGCCATAACATCAGTATGATCCCCAAAAATTGCCAATGATTGTGCTGCTAATGCACGAGCCGCAACATGTATAACATGAGGGAGCATTTCCCCTGCAACTTTGTGCATAACAGGAATCATCAATAACAAACCTTGAGATGCTGTATAAGTTGAAGTTAAAGCACCTGCCGCCAAAGAACCGTGAACTGCACCTGCAGCGCCGGCTTCTGATTGCATTTCGGCGACTTTTACTTCCTTGCCCCAAATGTTTTTCTTGTGTTGTGATGCCCATTCATCAATCCATTCACCCATTGTTGATGAAGGTGTAATAGGGTAAATTGCTGATACTTCGCTTAGTGCATACGCAACATGCGCTGCAGCGTAGTTACCATCAACTGTGATAGTTTTAGCCATAATATTATAACCTCCTTATTTATAACTGCTTAATATCCACAACTAATTAATAAAATAATAATACAAACATAGATGTTTTTAAACTTTTTTGCACAAAAAAAGAAGACTTTTAAAGTCTTCTTTTAACAAATATTTTTTTTCTGAATTAACCAACCGAAGTAAAACTTCCGCAATCTCCGCAACTAAAACTGCTGAAACTTCCGCTGAAATCTCCGCCGAATGATTCAGAGTAAGAACCGATTTCACTCATGCCTGTCATTGCTTGTGAATATTCGCTAACATACCCTGCATTTGCAATATAATTTTCTGTTCCCGCATATTGAGCATAATCTATTTCCGCCTGAACAGAAAACATGTACATATCGTATTCGTTTGCAGCCAAAAGACTTTTTGGTTGTGTACTTCTTGCCAATATCCCTGAATTTTCTATAGGATGGTTTTTAATATTTGAGTTTTTACTTGATTTGTGTGCTTTTTCTCCGAATAATAAAATCATGTTTCTCTCCAAATATCTCGTTCTTACATATATATAAAGGTCTTAAATTTTTCCTAATTTCAGCATGTATATCTATTGTTACAATTCGTAATAATAAATTTAAACCCATGGATTGATGCTATTTAATTCTAAAAGTTTTAGTATAAACGTGGAGATTAGGGAGGAGAGAAAAATGAAAAAAATATTTCTAATACTCGGATTCTTAATTGCATTTTTATTCTTGGGACTGAATGTTACGGCGAAAGCAAATCAACTTCATACAATTACTTTTGAAAAAAGTAACGGTAGTTACAATATAATTTTAGACACCGATAATATATCAAAAGTATCAAAAAAGGTTCTGTCAGATAATGAAATAGTTCTTCAGCTTTCTGGGATAACATCATCTGATACCGTAAATGCGCTTTATAAAGGTGTAGGCACAATTGACAATCTTATTATAGAAAATGCAGGATTAAATAAGCTTAAAGTTTATGTTTCAGCACCAAATATTAAATCTTCATCAGTAATAATGAGTCCTGCTGATGGTCCTCAGACTTTGGTTGGAGAAAGTTTCCCTGTAGATAAAGCAATTTGGACTTTATTTGTTCTTGCTGTATTGGGTGTAGTTGTCAGTCGCTCAATAAAGCGTACAAATGAAGAAAATAGTCTGTTAATTAAAAAAGATATTAAAGACAGAGAAATTGCACTATACAGACAGTATAGAAAAAGCATGGATGACGGTACAAGTATTTCGCCTAAAAATCCGAATATGCAAAATATTATCAAAAAAATCGACAGAAGAATTGATGAAAGATTGTCACTTCTAACAAAATCATAAATATTTATCTCAAATATTTTAAATATATCCCTAAAACATTTATTTATCAGGCAAGTTGTATGACTTGCTTTTTTATTATGAAAAGTACTTGTTTATAATATGTTCAATTGTTTGAGCAGAATCGCCTTTTCCGTATGGGTTTTGTGCCTTCAAACGAGAAGCCGATTTATCCTTGTTTAAAATATCTTCACTCAGATTAACTATTTTGTCATAGTCTGCCCCGACAAGAACAGATACCCCTGCATCAATTCCTTCCTGTCGTTCTGTTTCATAACGCATTACAAAAGTCGGGCATCCAAAAGACGGTGCTTCTTCCTGTATTCCGCCTGAATCTGTCAGAATGAGTTTGGCATTCTTCATTAAATAAACCAAATTCGGATAGTCTAACGGCTCAAGCAAATGAACATTAGAATAATTTTGCAATTTATTATAAACCTTGCCTCTGACATTCGGATTTGGGTGAACAGGTAATATAAATGTGTGGTCTGAGTATTTTTTTACAAGATGCTCTATTGCATCAAGTATCCTGTCAATCCTTTCCCCATGATTTTCTCTTCGGTGTACTGTTATCAAAACAAGTTTATCATCAATTTGTATATTTTTATTTTTATAAAAATCTTTTGCCGATTGCATTGTTGTTTCACTCAAACAAAACAGTGCATCAATTACGGTATTCCCTGTTACAAAAATTGTATTTTCGTCAATTCCTTCATTTAACAACGCTTGTTTATTCTTTTGTGTCGGGGCAAAATTCAATGCTGTTACCCTTGATGTCATCTGACGCATAACTTCTTCAGGGAACGGTTCAAAAATATCGTATGACCTTAGTCCCGCTTCAACATGGAAAACAGGAATTTTACGGTAAAAACTTGTTAAAGCCCCGCACAAAACTGTCATTGTATCGCCCTGCACTATTGTTGCATCAATTTCATGTTTTGCAAATACTTCATGCTCTAATGAAGTTAAAATTCTTGACTGAACATCTGCCAACGCCTGATTCTCTCTCATACAGTCAAGGTTTATGTCTGCTTTAAGATTGAAATAACTCAATGTTTGATTTGACAGTTCTTTTTGTTGTTCCGTATTACATATAATTACATTGTACCTGTCAGAGTGTTTTTTTAACTCAAGTATGACTGGTGCAAGTTTTATAACTTCCGGTCTTGTTCCGAATACAAAAAGTATGTTCTTCTTATTCATAGTTTTGAGTTTATTATAAAAATTCAAATTTTTCAATTTTAATAATTAACATCTCGGTTGATAAAATTGGGGAATTTTTATATCATATATCTGTTGTTCAATTAATTCACGACAGGAGGAATAATATGTTCGATTTATATGTCTCGCAATACTGCCCTTATTGTAAGAAAGTAATGAATTTTTTATATGATAATAATATAGAGTTTAATCTCAAAGATGTTGGTATTGAAGAAAATTTTGAAAAACTTGTTTCTCTTGGCGGTAAGGATCAGGTACCGTTTTTAAATGATACGGATAACGAAGTTTTGATGTATGAATCAAGTGACATTATTGATTATATAAAAAATCTTCAGGGATAAGTTTTGATGAACAACAGTGAATATAATTTTTTTAACTTTGATAGTGACGATTGCACATCAAGGGGTGTTTGCACACTCTCTCCCGGCATTGTTTCACTTCAGGAACTTGTATTGCATTTTATAAAACTTGCATCATTCTATATCGTAGGATTGTCTGATTTTGGACTTCATAATCACAAAATTGAAGACGAAATCATAAACAATATTGCATCTTTAATATATATAAATGAGTATAGCGAAAAGCAGGTATATGAACTTGCAATGCAGTGTTATTATATTTTTTCAAACAGTAAAAATCGCTATAAATTTGAATGTTCGCAAAAAAATATTGTTCCTGACAGAATAGAAGAATTTATTGATTTTGATGCAAATTATACATTATCAAAATCCATATCTTTTGGCGATATTTTATTAAGAAGGTTGTATAATCGGATATCGAATGAAAATCGAAATCTCTCGCATATACTTTTTACAGTATTAAAAAGTGCTTGCCAAAATATTTCAAAACTGTTTGATTTTAATATAAGAGATGAATTTGCCGTTTCGGATGTGTTAAATTTACTTGCTAAATGGCATCAGGTTGAAAATGATAAGATTATATTAAGTGACTTTGTAAATTCGTTATCTATTCTTGATTCGCGTATTCAGTTAAAAATAGCAAATGCCTTATTTAGTGATTTTGGCGAAATTTCTGATGTTATGGTTTCACATTCTACAAGGAAAGGGAAATGTATTTTAGTATCAGGAAATAATTTTAATGACCTGATAAATATTCTTGAAATTACAAAAGATAAAGATATTGATATTTATACCCATTCAGGTTTGTTAATAAGTCACAGTTTTGAAAAATTTAGGAATTATCCAAATCTTAAGGGGCATTACGGCAGAAGCAGCGAGAATTGTATTGTTGATTACGGGACATTTCCCGGGGCTATTCTTCTTACAAAAAATTCAAAAAATAATACTGAATATTTATACAGAGGGAAAATATTTTCTAATGACTATATTACTCCGCAAGGGGTTATAAAAATTGAAAATAACGATTACAGACCTTTGATTGAAAGTGCGATTTCTTCAACAGGTTTTAAAAAAGGACGACAAAAACCGGATACTTACTTAGGTTTTAATAATGAAGATTTAGAGATTTTGTTTAATAAATTATTGGAGCGTCTTGAATCGGGTAAAATTCGCAGGCTTTATATTGCAGGTATAAATTCGTTTTCTGATGTTCAAAAAGAGTATTTTGATGTGTTTTTTGAAAATATTCGAACAGATGAATTTGCTTTGAGTTTTTATTATGAATCAAATAAAAATAATGTTGTAACGATTAATATTGGGAATTATGTTCCTTTGGCAACTTATGTGTTAAGTAAACTCCTTTCCTGCAGAAAATATCTTGATAAAATGTTTTTTATTTTTCCGACCTGCGATGCAACTTCAATTTCCGGAGTTATTAAACTGAAAAATATCGGGGTTAAAAATATTTATATAGCATCTTGTTCGCCAAAAGTTATAAATCCGTCGGTATTTGAGACTTTTATGGACAAATATGATATAAAAGTTTCTTCAAATCCTTTGGAGGATTTAAAACAAATCAGAAAAAACACCTCTCAGTAAACTGAAAGGTGTTTTTACATTTATACTGCATTTCACTATATTAATATCTGTAGTGAGCGAATGCCTTGTTTGCTTCAGCCATTTTGTGAGTGTCTTCACGCTTTTTGCAAGCGGCACCTGTACCGTTTGAAGCATCAATGATTTCGTTTGTTAACTTATCTTTGAAAGATTTTCCGCCTCTTTTCTTTGCGGCATCAATAATCCAAGATGAAGAAAGAGCAAAACCTCTGTCTGCTTTAACTTCGATAGGTACTTGGTAAGTTGAGCCCCCAATACGACGGGCTTTTACTTCTAATAACGGTGTAGCATTTTTCATCGCTTTTTGGAAAATTTCAATCGGATCTTCGTTTGTTTTTTCCTTGATAGAATCTAATGTTGCATAGAAGATTCTTTCTGCTAATGATTTTTTACCGCGTCTCATAATTCTGTTAATGAATTTTGAAACATCAACACTGTTATATACCGGATCTGCTAAAGGTATTCTTTTTGCAGGTTTAGAACGTCTTGACATTACTTCTTACCTCCTTTTTTATCTCTTTTAGCACCGTATTTAGATCTTGATTTAGCTCTGTTAGCAACACCTGCGGTATCTAATGTCCCACGGATGATGTGATAACGAACACCAGGAAGGTCCTTAACACGACCGCCTCTAATCATAACAACAGAGTGTTCCTGTAAGTTATGACCGATACCCGGAATGTATGAAGTAACTTCAAATCCGTTTGTTAATCTGACTCTGGCAACCTTTCTCAATGCTGAGTTTGGTTTTTTAGGGGTTGTTGTATAAACCCTTGTGCATACTCCGCGTCTTTGAGGACAATTCATCAAAGCAGGAGATTTTGTTTTTGATTTTAGTACTTTTCTTTCTTGTCGTACTAATTGGTTAATAGTTGGCATAATTTCTCCTTTTACCAATATTTGCCCATATACTCTGCCTTTATTGAAACACGCTTGGGCGTCACGCTTTCGGCTACTTTATCAAAATTTTAGTCATTCTGTACTTGTTTGACCGCTTTTGCCGAAATATTTGATTTCGTGCAAAATGTCCCTTATCGGGTAGGGTCTCATACCTGTGCGTCAGGTGAGAGATTCCGAAACAAGTTCGGAATGACTTTACACAACCGCTTATATTTCAGCACGCAAAGACGGTTAGTGTACTTATATCAAACATCAAGCAAAACTGTTTGTCAACAGGTTTTATCGTTTTATTAAACTTGATACTTTATATATAATCGGGTATCTGCCAAGTAAACAATAAATAGTGCAGTATGCTATTAGTCCGGCAATTAAAAGTTCGGGAATTGAACGGGAAAACAATACAGGTCTGAATAATAATAAATCAATCCAAGATACAAGTATTTGAATAAGCGGAATATGTGAGAGCAAGTTAAATAATATCGCCCAACCCATTCCTAAAACAAATATCGTAAACGCAATTATTATTGACTGGTAAACGTTGAAAGTAAAGAAATTTGACGGTCTTTTCTTTGCTAAATGCATTACAATAAATATAATCAGTCCGCCCCATCCTGCAGTCAGATAGGACAGTGCAGAACCTAAACGGCTTAAAATTCCGACCTCATGTGAATATCCCATATCTTATCCTTTGTGTGCAGTTTCTATATAGTCTTCCATAACCTGAGAATAAATCAGTCTGTACTCATCATTTGTCGGAGCAAGTGCAATTGCCGCTCTGTATGATTGAATTGCTTTATCAATATCATTATCAAGATAATGAGCATTTCCTAACAATTCAAATGTTTCCGCATTATTCGGGTCAACCTGCAAAGCCTGTTTATATGTTTCAATTGCTTCTGATATTCTATCCTGATTAGAATATAAATTTGCCAAAAGAACATAAGCAGGTGATTCTTTTGGTCTGCATTCAATCGCTTTTTTATACATGCCTTCTGCTATATCGTATTCTTTAAATTCTGATAATGATATAGCGTAGCAAATATAAATTCTGTATTTATCATCTGTCATTGACAGGGCTTTTTCATAGTATTTATAAGCCTGTTCTTTATCTTTTGTCAGTGTAAGTGCGTTTGCAATACAAACCGCAATAAGTTCATTATCAGGGGCAAGCACAAATACTTTTTTAAATAATTTCAATGCCGTTTCATATTCAAACAATTTGAAGCAAACATTACCCAAATCTATCAAGGCATTAACATTATCAGGTTCTAAAGAAAGTGCTTTTTCATAATATGCTTTTGCTTCAACATATTCTTTATTATCCTGATACAACAATGCGATTGCATTATAAATTTCCGCATTGGTTGAATTTAAGTCAATTGCTCTATTATAGTAGAACAACGCTTTATCAAAGTTTTTCCATTCAGCAAAAACATTACCTATATTATAATATATAAGGTAGTTTTTAGGGTTAACTTCCAATGCTTTGTTATAGTATTGCAAGGATTTTCTGAAATCTCTTTCATAAAACCACATTGTACCCATTCCGACCAAACCCTGAACATCATCAGGTTTTATTGCAAGCAAACTGTCCAATACAGACATGACTTTGTCATAATTTTGCAATCCCAAATAAAGTTCTGCAAGTTCGTGGTAATTTTCAATATTATTTGGCTCTTGTGCCATTTTTAGTGTCAATGCACTGATCTTCTCATTTAATTCTTTATTTTCCATAGCATTATTATATTATATTATTGCTTTAATTTTGTAAATTATGTTAAGAGTGTAAAGTTGGTTGATTTAATCTATATAAGTTAGATTTCTTATTTCAGAGCAACATGTCATTGCGAACGAAGTGAAGCAATCCAGCCGTTTAATTTGTAAATGTTGATAAAATAACTGGATTGCTTCGTCGGCAATCCTTTGCCTTCTCGCAATGACAAAAACATTTGTTATCAATGCTTTTCATCTTTTTTTATATTAAATAATATATTTGATTTGTAACATTTCTTAACAAAAGGCAATTAAAAAGGCAATTATTGAAAACAAAAATTTTTTATATAAATACGAGGACACTAACACAAGGATACAAGGACAATGGGTTTCTTATTAGGCGCATACGGAAAATTGGCTGCGGGATCGAGATACAGATCCTTACAAGCTCGTATGATGCGTATTCAGTCAAAACTGAGACGCGCAACCCGAGATGTTGCCAACATGGAAAAAATGATTGACCGTCAGCAGAAATCCATGGAACAACAGTTAACCTTGCAAAATACAATGGCTAAGCAGGCAGCTCAGAACTCCATTACCGGCGCATTGATGGGTAGTGGTGAGTTTAAAGGTATTCAGGAACAATTTGCTAAGGCTTCTGCTCTTAAAGAAGATGGTACGATGACTGATCCTAAAACTGCGGCTTCATTATCTCAACAAATATCTTCGAAGCAACAAGAAGCTTCTCAATATATATCTCAAATGAATGCTCAGGCAGATACACAACTTGCGATGAATAAGCAATATATTGAAAATCAGATTGAAATGATGAGAGATCAGTTCCTTGAACCTCTCAAAGACGAAGAAGATTCGTTGCAACTCGAAAAAGACACTTTGGAATCTCAAATTCAGGTCGCAAAAGCAGATTACGAAGCATGCCAGAAGATGGAACAAGCAGATGTCAAGATGCTTGCACCAAACTACACTGGCGGACAGGGTTAATCAAGTCGGAAAAATCAATAAAAGGAAACTATTTAAAGGCAAGGGATATAATTTACAAAAAACGGGATTTTCAAAAAGTCCCGTTTTTTTTGATATAAACATGTCGTTGCGAGGAGGCAACGGATTGCCGACGAAGCAACCCAGATGTTTGTAACTTATTAACAAATAAAATGGCTGGATTGCTTCGCTTCGCTCGCAATGACATGGTGTTACGGCTTGATTGCTTTGCTACCGATCGCAATGACATAACTCATGTCGTTGCGAGGATGCCGACGAAGCAACCCAGCCTATAATACGGTTATGAGCGAAGAAAGACAATATTATGTTTATATTTTATTTAGATTGTAAGTTAGGTGAAACACAACAATTAATAAATGCAGATTGTAGGAAACGTATGTGTGCCCATCTTTTTAAATGGCTGGATTGCTTCGCTTCGCTCGCAATGACATGGTGTTACGGCTTGATTGCTTTGCTACCGATCGCAATGACATAACTCATGTCGTTGCGAGGA
>CADAYE010000021.1 GCA_902792085.1 uncultured bacterium
CATAAAAAGATTTTTTCCGACCGCCCAAACCTAAACACACACTGAACTTTGCCAAATAATCAATTTAAGAGTTCAAATGAAATGTCCTGTTAAACTATATCTGAAAACCTATACCTGAAAACCTATACCTATAATTAAAAAGTCAAATACCCTTTGGTATTTGGCTTTTTAATTCGGAAAAGGTGGGATTTGAACCCACGGTGCAGGTAACCCCACACAACACCTTAGCAGGGTGCCGCCTTAAGCCTCTCGGCCACTTTTCCATTCGGCGCAACCTTTACCAAGATTACATTTACAATTCTATCACAAATACTTTTTTTTGAAAAGTCTTTAAAAAAATCTTTTTGTTTTGTATAATTATAGTGAACTGCTGAGAGAGAATAGTGAGTGGTTCATTTCAAAATTATTATTTGACAAATTTGATAAACTCCAAAAACCGTAAAGGTCAATTCACTTCTCACTATTCACTTTTCACTTAAAAGAAAGGTTTATATAATGATTCAAATGAAAGTTATGGGCATTGCCCTTGATACTCGTACAGGTTCACCTATAGTTGTTTTGCACGATAAAGAAAACCGCCGTGCGCTCCCGATTTGGATAGGTTCAGCAGAAGCAAGTTCTATTATCAGAAAAATTGAAAATCTGTCTGTATCACGCCCTATGACTCACGACCTTATTATATCTATGGTCGAAAAAACAGGCTATAAACTTTCCAAAGTTGAAATCAATGATGTAGAAAAAGAAACTTATTACGCAATAATTTATCTTGAAAAAGAAAATGGAGAAACAATAGAAATTGATGCGCGACCATCTGATGCAATAGCAGTCGCAATTCGTGTCGATGCCCCAATCTATGTGAGCGCAAAAGTTCTTTCTGCCGGTTCTGTTTCAACAGACAGCGCAAAAGACGCTCAAGAAGCCGAAGAATTTAAAAACTTTATTCAAGATATCAAACCGTCTGACTTTTCAAAACTTTTAAAAGACTCTGACCACCACGAAAGCGAACAGTAAAATGTTTTGAGCTAAATTGTCCCTGTTTCCGGAAAGCCATTTCCTCCTCGCAATGACAGACATATTTACTGTAACATTGTATATAGTTACCTTATTTATTCTTTCGTTTAACCCAATTTTCAATCACTTTTAACGGTGAACGGGTTAAGGCTAAAGCCCATTGAGGGATGGCTTTTGTTATAACTGAACCTGCGCCGACATTTGCTCCCTGTTCAACAGTCACAGGTGCAACCAAAACTGTATTTGAACCGATTTTAACATCATCTTTTAAAACAGTTTTTGATTTTGTTTTGCTTATCGGGTCATAATTTGCGGTAATCGTTCCGGCACCAATATTTACACGCTCTCCAAGTTCACTGTCGCCAATATAAGACAGGTGTCCGACATTTGTGTTTGAAGAAATTTTTGATTTTTTGACTTCTACAAAATTCCCGACTTTTACATTATCACAAACTTCTACACCGCCTCTTAAATGAGCACAAGGTCCAATTTTGCAGGATTTACCGATAATATTTTTCCCTTCAATATATGTAAACGGATAAACTATTGTGTCTTGTCCGATTTGTGTGTCTTCGCTAATCCATGTCGAATCAGGGTCAACAATTGTTACGCCCTCTGCCATAAGTTTTTCAATATGGCGTTTATTCATAATTTTTGATGCGGTTGCAAGGTTGGAGCGAGAATTTATACCGTAAATTTCATCACTATCATCTAAAATATAAGCGTTTACATTAAGATTTTGTTCCTTACCCCAAGAAATTATGTCTGTTAAATAATATTCCCCTTGAGCATTATTTGTTTTGAGTTGAGAAAATGCATCTTTAATTTTTCCCCAATTCAAACAATAAATCCCTGCATTAACTTCTTTTACGGCTTTTTGTTCCAATGTGGCATCTTTTTCTTCTACGATACATTTTAAGGTATTATCGTTTTCTCTTATTATTCTGCCGTAATTTGTCGGATTTTCAAAAATTGTACTCATTACTGTTAAATCAGAATGATTAAAGTTATGAAATTCTACAAATTCATGTAGTGTTTCTTCTTTTATAAGCGGAGTGTCACCACAGAGAATTAAAACCAAACCCTCATAGTTTTCCAAATTGGGGCAGACCATAGATACCGCATGTCCTGTTCCAAGTTGAGGAGTTTGCAAAACAGTTTTGGCATTAGAATAATTATCGTTTACAAATTTTTCAACTTCATCCGCATGATGTCCGACAATAACAAACTGTTCGTTAGTTATATTTTTAACATTATCTATTACATAACCAAGCAAAGTTTTGCCTAAAATTTCGTGCAAAACTTTAGGTGTAGTTTCGGATTTCATCCTTGTACCTTTGCCTGCCGCCAAAATTACTGCTTTAATATCCATAAATTTCCTCATTTCTTTTATAAAACTATTATAGCAAAAAAAATCTGCCCTAAAATACAGGACAGATTTTTTGTTTAGGCAATTATATATTATTTACTACAAAATTTTGGCAAAATGGTTATCCCTAACGGGGAATCACCCACCCAAATTTCTAAATTTCACATTCTGTTCAATTTGAAATTTCTCCCTCCCTCACGCCTATATAGTTACCTTTGTTTATTTACATTCTTTTATTATGTCTTGGGTTAGTTTATCAATTTTTTTCTCGGCTTTTTCTATAATATCTTCGACATCTGCACCGATTATATCAAGTTCCTCTGCTTTAATGTATTCAATATCTTTTATGCCATGGAATTTTTGTGCAAGTTCTTTTATATACCCAAAACCGTATTCATCTGATATAATTTTACCTCCGGAGGTTGTTATATATACAAGTTTTTTAGCTTTGCAAAGTCCGACAGGCTGACCATTTTCATTATACATAAATGTCAATCCCACAACATTTATTGCTTCGATATATGTTTTCAGCGTTGCAGGGAAAGATAAATCCCAATATGGAGCAGAAATTACTATCATGTCTGCGTTTGAGTATTCTTTTGCGTAATGAAATATCGGTTCGTCAAAATTTTGTTCTTCGGATAGTCTTGTTCGGTGTTCTAAAGATTCTCTGTTTAGCGGCGGAATACATTCATTTGTCAGATAAACCTCTTTTACATTTGCATTTAATTCTTCTATCCCTTTAAAAAAATGATGTGCAAGTCTTTTTGTTCGAGAATCAGGTCTGACAGATGCATCAATATACAAAATATTCATATAATTACCTTCTTTCTTTTACTAATAGATTATAAAATATCCAACGGATCAACATCAATGGTCATGCGGATATCTTTCGGGGCATTAATCTTATTTAAAAAACTTGAAACAAATTGATGCCCTTTTTCCTCTAACTTGTTCTTTATTATAATTTGAAACCGCCACTGACTATTAATCCTTTCTATAACGCATGGCGTAGGTCCAAGGACATCAAGTCTTTCTTTAAAACCAAACTTATCAATCATTGTATTAAGTCTTAATGCAACTTCCTGTGCCGATTTTTCCGCTCTGAATTTGTTTTGGCTCGACATAATAATCCTTATAATCTGGCTAAACGGAGGATAATCAAAATCTTCTCTTGATACAATTTCTTTTTTATAAAAATCTGCATAATTTTGAGATTTTGCGCTCTCAAGAGCGTAAAATTCAGGATTATATGTCTGGAAAAATACTCTGCCTTTAAATTCTCCTCTGCCTGCGCGTCCTGCTACCTGAGTCAAAAGCTGAAATCCCCTTTCTGATGCCCTGTAATCAGGCAGATTAAAACTTGCATCCGCACTTATTACCCCAACTAAAGTAACATTAGGGTTATCAAGCCCTTTTGCTATCATTTGTGTCCCGACTAAAATATCAATTTCACCTTTTTGGAATTTGTCTAAAAGTCTTATATGTTCCCCTTTACGAACCAAAACATCACTGTCAATTCTTGCGATATTATACCCATGAAAGATTTCGCCGATATATTCTTCAATCTTCTGCGTACCAGTTCCGGAATTTTTTAATCCCTCAAATCCACAATTAGGGCACTTATCGGGGAAATACTGTGCGTGATTACAATAGTGGCATTTTAGCATATTATCCTTTGAATGCCAAATCATAGGAATAGCACAATTCGGGCATTCAATAACATGCCCGCACCCCTGACATTGAGTATAAGTAGAATATCCTCTGCGATTGATAAGCAAAATAACCTGTTGTTTATTGTCTAAAGTTTCTTTTATTGCATGAATTAATGGTTGTGAAATTAAATGTCTGTACGCAGCCTGACCGTATTCCTGCATATTTATAACCGTAACTGGTGCAACTTTTGCGTTGTTGTAACGCTTTAGCATCTGATATAAATGGTTTGAATTGACAGCATAATAATAACTTGAAATATCAGGAGTTGCAGAACCCAAAATCAGCGGACAATTATTAAATTGCGCAAGTTTTTTTGCAACAAGTCTTGCATCATATCTCGGAGCAGGCGATGTTTGTTTGTATGCTCCTTCGTGTTCTTCATCTATAATAATCAAGCCGATATTTTGTAGCGGTGCAAAAACGGCACTCCTTGCACCTGCAAGAATTTTTATTTCATTTTTATAAAGTTTTTGCCAAACATCATATCTTTCACCCTCTGAAATACTCGAATGCCATATAGCGACATCTTTAGTACCGAATTTTTTTGCAAGCCGTTTGGTAAGTTGTGAAGCAAGCGCAATTTCAGGCGCAAGAAACAAAACATTTTTACCCGATTTTATCGTATCATCTATAAGTTTGAAATATACTTCAGTTTTCCCGCTTGCAGTAACACCATGAATTAAATATGTTAAATGGTTGAACGGTTGAGCATCTGAAGGTTTGTTCTCACCCTCACCCGCATTTGTACCACTCACAAGTTCGTGAACAACTGCTCCCTCTCCCATCGGTAGAGGGGAGGGGTGAGGGGGCAAATCTTTTTTGTATGTTTGTTCAATATCTGCCTTAATTCCTTCATAAACTTCCTGTTGCAATTCTGACAACTCATTTAGCGGTTCTGTTTCACTTATATTAAGTATATCCAACGGATTGCGATAGATTTCTTCTTCGCTGATTCTTACACAACCAAGCGACTCAAGTTTTTTGACAGTTGCTCTCGTTGTTTTGGCAAATTTTTCAAACGAAACCAATGGCATTTTGCCCTTTTCTTTTAATAATTCCAAAACCTGTAATTGTCTTTTTGTTGCACCAAAATCTCTTACATATTCTATAGACAATTCGGTTTTAAGCGATTTCTCAATGAGTTTTAAGGGAATTGCAGTATTCAAAACAGTAATCAAATCTGTGCAGTAATAATTTGCAACCCATTCCAAAAGTTTTAAATATTCCGCGCTGAATAATGGTGTTTCTTCAAGAATTTTTGTAATCGGTTTTGCCTTAATTTCGGGCGGTAAATAGTCACTAAACCCGACACAAAAAGCATTTATCATTCCTTGTCTGCCAAATGGAACTAAAAGAGCCTGACCGATTTTGATTTTATTTTGAAAATGCAGAGGAATTTCATAACTGAATGTGCGAACCCCCATTGCTTTAATATTTACAAGACAAACGGCATATTTATGAAATGACGGAGTGCCTTCTCCGTCATTTTCATTTTGTCGTTTTTTTAATATTAATTTTTGTTCAAATAATTTATTTTGAATTATATCAGTCATTAAAACTATTCCGCTTCTGCCATAAGTTCTTGTTTTGCTTCTTCAATGGCTTCAGTTAAAATATCTAATTGTTCAGCGGTAAAAGTTACCCCTTTTTTGGTCGGAATCCATGTTGCCCCGCCATCATTTGTAAAAAATATTCTCATATTGAGATAACTTGTTCCTTTGTATTCGCTCAAAGAAATTTGTAACTGTTCTGTGTCCGAACGCTCAATAGTCGCTAAAATTTTTGTATCTGCCATAATAATCACTCCTTCTTATAAACTGATGGAATAATTATAAAATCAATAAAGAATAATAGCAATAGGAGAAATTATGTGAATTGTAAAGACTTTTACAAACTGTGCAAGTTAATTGATAAATCGCACCTAAAAGAGGTAAATAGCACACTAAAAGAAATTTGTAATCAGTAAATTGATCTATTTCACAACTGCGTAGTAAATGTTAATTAATTACATACATCCAAAAAAATATGCTACATTCCCATATAGGAAGCAAACAACGGTAAATACAATGCAGATGCTAATATAAGTACAATCGCACCAATTACAACAAGCATTATCGGTTCAATCATTTTTGTCATCATGTCAATAATATTATCAAGGGCCTTATCAATATAACTTACGGCTTGTCCGAGCATATCACCCAAACGACCTGATTGTTCCCCTGTTGCAATCATAAACAAAATCATTTTAGGCATCGTCCTTGTTGCCCTCAATGCCGCAGACAAATGCTGACCTTGTTGAATTTTAACCGTGGCTTCCTCAACTCTGGTTTCCAATGTATGATTAGTCAGTGTCATATTGGCAAGATACAAACATTCCAAAATCGGAACACCTGCATCATAAGCAACCTGCATGACGGCTATAAAGTTTGCAAAATTTGAAAACTGTATAAGTTTTGACAAAACAGGAACTTTCAATACATATTCATCAATTTTCCACTTACTCGGCTTCCATTTGAAAAGAAAATTTATACCAAAAATTGCCGCAGCAAAACCAAGAGGAATAAAGTACCAATTTTTCTTCAATGCAATACCCATTTCCATTAATACACGGGTAATCCATGGCAGTTGCATCCCCATTTGATCAAACATGTCTTTAAATACAGGAAATACAAATACAAGCATGACTATAACAATAAATACCGCCAAAAGAATAACGAATGCAGGATACATAAGAGTTCCGATGACTTTAGTTCTGATATTTGCCTGTTTATTTAAAAGATCAAGCAAACGGTCAAGAGTTTTTTCAAGTTCACCTGCATCTTCCCCTGTTTTTACAAGACCAATGTAGACATGTCCAAATTGTTCGGGGTATTTTGCTATAGTACCTGCAAATGTACCACCATTCATAATTTGTTTTCTTAATTCTGCCGCAACCTGACGCATCTTTAATTTTGCCGCATCATTTTCAATAAACAAAAGCGACTCTATAATCGGAATACCCGCAGCCGCAAGAATTTGCAGTGTAGATGTGAAGTCTATCTGTTCTGACAATCCCATTTTAGGCATTTTTACAAGTGATTTTTTCGCATCTTTAGCCTTTTTAATAGGAATATTATCTTCTATAATTGAAGTTGGAGTATACCCCATAGAACGAATTTCGGTTCTCGCCTCACGCAAATTTGTTGCTTCAACCTGACCTTTTACAATATCACTTGTACCGTTTTTATATGCTGTATAATTATATCTTGCCATACTAATCGCCTGCCAAACCCAATACTCTTACAAATTCACTTATTGTTGTATGCCCCTGAAGAATATGCGATAAACAAGAATTACTTAAAGTATTCATACCATGGTCAACTGCACATTCCTCAATTTCCAAATCGTGCGCCCCTTGTGCAATAAGTTTTTTAATTTCTTTTGTTATAGGCATAATTTCATAAATACCTAAACGACCTCTATAACCGGTAAAATTACAATGATTACAACCTGTTGCCTTGTATATAGGAGTTTTCGTAAGTTTTTCAATTTCATCTTCATCAAGGGTTACTTTCATCGCTTCTTCTCTTGTGCAATAATACTCTGTTTTACAGTCATCACACAATCTTCTTACAAGACGCTGAGCAATTACCCCTGATAATGTTGAAGATACAAGATAATCTTTTGCGCCCATTTCAATCAGACGGGTAACAGTTGCAGCAGCAGAATTAGTGTGAACCGTACTTAGCACAAGGTGACCGGTCAAAGCAGCGGAGATTGCAGTTTCTAATGTTTCATAGTCACGAATTTCCCCGATTAATATAATATCAGGGTCCTGACGTAAGATTGCTCTCATACAGGAAGCAAATGTAATACCTGCCTTTACATTAACCTGAGATTGATTTATACCGTCAAGTTTTATTTCTATCGGATCCTCAATCGTAGTAATGTTAACAGATTCATCATTCAAACTTTTCAAAATCGAATAAAGAGTTGTCGTTTTACCCGAACCCGTAGGACCGGATGTGAGAATGATACCGTTCGGACAAGATACCATTTTTGTAATTTCTTCCAAATCACTCGAATTTGCACCGACAAGCTTAATTTGTTTATCTTCTGATTTTAAACTAATAGCCGGCGCCAAAATACGAATAACGACCTTTTCTTTTCCGGATACAGGCAGAGTATTTATACGAAAATCATAATTCATATTTTTATATGGAATAGTAAAAGTACCATCCTGAGGTCGTCTTTGCTCTGCTATATTCATTCTTGACATAACTTTAAAACGGGTAATTACAGAAGATTCTGCTCTATCTGGAATATCAATAGTTTTTTGAAGAATACCATCTTTTCTGTATCGCACAATATAGCCATTAAGCCGAGGTTCTATGTGAATATCGGAAACCTTGTTATCAATAGCATTTGTAATAATTTGATTAACAAATTTGGCAACAGTACCGGTTGAATCAAGAAGTTCTGCATCAAGTTGATCTGATAGACTTGCTTCCGTTTCAGATTCAATTGTTTCTGTTTTAATTTGTTCAAGAATTCTTTCTGTTTGTTTCTTTCTTTTGGAGAAAAATACTTCCAAAGAATTGTTAAACTCGTAATGAGTCATCAAAAGTTGGCGGGGATTTTGTCCGGTAATATAAATAATTGCTTTTAAAATATCCTGTTTCAAGGGCTTTAAGACCCCGACTGTCAAAACTCTGCCATCAGAAGATATAGGTATAACCGAATTTGTTCGAATAAAATCTTCAGGCAAAATATTAATAAAATTCTTCTGTTCCTGTAATTGTTCTGAAGACACAAGTTTGTAACCTGTTTGTTCGCTTAATGTCGTCTTTAAGTCAGAAAGAGTAATATAACCCATTTCATACAAAGTAGAACCTATAGGAGCATTGGAACGCTTTGATTCCGCAAGAGCATCGTCTAATTGTTCTTGTGTAATCAACCCTTTTTTAACAAACAATTCCCCAAGCATACCACCGACAGGCTCAGATACCATAACGGGGGCATCTTTCTTTTGAATCACTTTTGGAAAATTTTCTTCTATTTTATTTTCATCAATAAAACCGCTTAATAACTCGTGTAAATCATCATCACCGCCAACAGGCATAAACCTTATGGGATTAGGATAATATCTTTTTAACAATTGACTTATCCTATCCATATTTGATTTCTTTGAAACAGCAACAAACAACTGACCCTGACGAATACTGACCGGCACAAATTTCATTTTGGTCATCGAACTTTTGTCAACTTTGTCAATTATAGTTTTGTCTATACTGTTTTTTATTCTTGAAATAACTTCGTTCATTAATTTTATTTGATTAAATAATTACAAATCCAAATTTGTGATTTCGGCAGCATCTTCCGTATCAACAATGATTTGAGGTGTAATCATTATAACCATTTCTTCCTTAGATTTTTCTGTACCCGTACTTCTAAAGAACATGCCAATAAACGGGAGATCCCCAAGAAACGGGATTTTACTGACATTCTTAGTTTCAACTTCCTGTATCATACCCCCGATGATTAAGGTTTCACCATCTTTAATTCTAATACCTTTTAAGGCTAAGTTCCTTCTTTGAAGCAAAGTAGCCGCGAGGTCTCGATTACCTTCAACTTCACTCCCGGTGTATAATTGGCCTGCAATGGTACTGTAATTAGGATTTATATCCAAAGTAACATAACCGTCAGGACTTATAAACGGGGTAATCGTAACTTTTATACCATTATCATTTTGAATATCATAATCTTTTTGAACCTGCGAAGAACCTGTACCTGTTGAATCCAAATATTGTGATGTAACTTTTGCCACATAATCTGATGTCAAGTCAATAACAGATTGCTGACCGCTTGTAATAAGAATACGAGGATTAGCAAGAACCCTGCCCTTATTATTATCAACAAGATAATTAATTGTCCAAATTAACTGAGGAGAACCGTTCCACTGACCATAATATATATCTCCGGAATCATCTTTGGAAGTAGAAGTACTTGAAGAACCTTTTGCCTGTTCGCTGAAACCATGTCCTGCAAAGAAAATAGGATAATTTTTACCGCCACCTGAACTTGCAGTCGCCAATCGGCCGTTACCTGCATTGAAAGATATACTCTTACTCATATATTGCCAGGTATTATCAAAAGACTTACTGCCGCTTTCAGATAATGAAATAATCTGAACTTCAAGATATGCCTGAGGCGCCTTCAAATCATTTGCCGCAATATAATCCTTAATCATTTCAAGTTGAGACGGAGAGCCACCGATAATCTGAACCATACCGATAGATGGGAAATATGAAACTGTCATATTTTTAAACGGTAAGGATGACAAATCCTCAGCATCAGCCTTCTGGTCAACCGAACACAACAATTTACCTCCACCTATTGAAAGACCTCCTGACTCTCCGCCACCAACAAATGTATCCGAAGCAAATCCTGTCGGGACACCGGCTGCACCACCTGTTGATCCCTCTCCATTACTCATAAATGAAGGAATTAATGTAGAACAAATGAGTCCTGCCATTTCTGCCGGAGTTACGTGATTAACTTTATAATTAGTTATAGGAGGCTTTTTATCAAATTGATCAATTATTTTTTGTGCCATCAAAGCATCTTCACGAGTACCCATAATGATTAATTCATTATTTGCAGGATTGGTAGTAACAACAGGTTTTGAAGATACCCCCGGACTTATGCTCTTTTTGGTGAAAATACTTTTATTCAAAAAATCTGCTATTGACGCCGCACTAACATATTTAACAGGAACTATGATAATATCTTTTGAACCTGCACCGATATCAATATCTTCATCACCATCACTTGAGATAATCATTGTATTACCTTGAATACCATATTTAAGTTTTTGTGTTGTTACAACAAGGCTCAAAGCCTTTTGCAAAGTCACATTAACCAAATCCATCGTAACTTTGCCACTGACATCCTGAGCAAAAATTATATTCATACCAGCCTGATCGGCAAACATTCTCAAAACCTGCATAACATCTGCATCACGAAGGCTGAGGTTTACAAGTGAATCCGCATTTTGAATTTGCGTATCAGAATTGATATCCATTGATGTAACAGGTTGTTGAGAACGAATTACCGGCGAGTCCTGCGCCAAAGCAACAGGTGATACCCCCATAACCGCGAATGACAACATCATTACACTTACAACAAATTTTTCTCTGATTTTATTTTTCATATCTGCTCCTGCTTGATTATTATTTAAATTTTTCTTCCGCCAAATCTTTCTTTCAAATTATATATATCTGTCTGATTGGTTTCTATACCGTCTTTTGTAAATAATTCCCCGATAGCCGCCGAATAGACATTTGAGCCCATTGCAGCAGTCACCCAAGTCGGAGTAATTTTTACAACTTTATATTCCTGACCAATAATTTTATCTCCCGGCCGAACAAGATAATCTCTGTTATCCACATTTATAATCGCTGACGGACTTTTCGTATTAAACATAATTCCAACAACTTTAGTTCTTGTAATTTTTGCCGCAACCGAACCTGTATCAAGCGCAGTCGGCGGTACAGGAAGATTAAAACTATAAGGACTTATATCATCTTGCTCTCTCACTCTGTAATTCTGAAGATTTTTCAGTTTCAGAATTTTTGCATTCTTTGCGTTTGCCTCTGCAATTGCAGAATTGCGGGCTTTTTCATACTCAATCATTTCATTATATGGCATAAACGGGTCACTGCGACCGATTGTTGTGACATCATACGATATCATATTGTCGGCCAAATCATCATCCTCAACATCAATATTTACAGATTTATGAGGTTCAGGATTAGTATTATTTGCCTTTGGTACCGGAGGCAACGGTTTTTGCGGTTCTTCTTTTTGAGGAACACAACCGCTAATGCAAAACGATAACAAAATTACCGCAATAACAAGCCCTAATATATTTCCTATTTTTTTGTTAAATAATCTTCTCATCTTACCCGTCAAGTCTTTATTTTGGGGATTATTTATCTACAATCCGACAAATAACCACTCTAACACTAATAATACCATAAGTGCAGATATAGGGCAAAATTACGCACAATAATCATATATTTGGTGTAGATTAACCCTAAATTCAACTATAATAAGTATTTTCAAAATTTATATTTTGTAACACTTTACGGTTTATATCAAAATTCAATCTACAGATTGAATAAAACAATGATTAATAAATCATTGTTATTTTTTTATCAGCGGATAACATTAATTTGATTATGGATTGTAAAAGAGTATCTGATACATTACCCTTCAAGGGACTAAATATATATAATTCAACTGCCTATGTGCAAAATCATACTCTCATAAACAGAGGGATTACAACACTTGGCGGAAGCACAGTTCCGCAATGTATTATGTCGAATAACAAATATGAAGCACAAGAGCGTGCGTTGATGGGCGGAATATATTTTGTTGCATCATATCTTACTCCAGTTTTACTCATTCCGCTTTATAATAAACACTTCCTGAAAAATAAGGGGATAATTAAGTCGCTACAAGGTGCAGAAAAGAAAATCATTCAGGTATCAAAAAAATACCTTACGCCTGATGCTGATTTAAAAGAAGGTTTAGAAAAAACTGCCAAAATTTTTGACAAAAAAACAGGAACAAATGAACATCGAAAAGCATTTGAAGAAATTTACAAAAGATATAATAACCCCGAAAAATTGAAAAAAGATTTACTCTCAGTCCACGAAAAAGTTTTGATGACTGATTTTATTACAACAGGTGCAATGTGGTCGGCAATTCCTTGGATTGCGACAGAATATACTCAAATGCGAACCAAACGAAAAGATTTTTCGGCCGGCTTTGGACTTAAAAAAGATAATTCAAAATCTGATGACGAAGTTAAAAAATCAAAACTCAAAAAACTTGCTTGGAATATTGCTTTTTCAGTCATCCCCGGAATACTTTTTGCAAAAACGGTAACAAAAGGATTATCCTTATCTTTAAAAAGTCCTCCCCTTGAGGGAGGACCGAAATCTTTGATTTCGAGGTGGGGATACAAAAAAATTGCAAATAATCCGCAAAATTTTGACTATACTTCAGGAACAAATATGTCAAAAACCATTTATGCTGCTATTTGGGTTTTATCAAGTTTCCCTGCCAAACTCATATCTTCAAGAGATACAAATGAGCGCAAAGACAGAGCATTAAGAGATATCGGGTTATTCACAATGTTTTTTGGAGGAGATTTTTTAATTAATAACATCGCAGGAAGAATTGCAGATAAAATATTCGGAACAAAAATTATGAATGACGGCGGAAAAGATTTGAATTTCTTGCAAAAATTTAAAATGCCGTTAAGAAATTTCAAAACTTTAGATGAAGTCAAAGACATACCACCTGAAATTTTGAAGAAAACAAAAAATATCGGAGCGGGTTTGTACTGGTTCTCTTTACTCACAAACACCGCACTAATCGGATTCGGACTGCCAAAAGTTTTAAACAAGTTTCTGCGCCATAATATTGAAAATGAAAAGGAACAGGAGTTAAATAATCAAACACCAGCATTTAAAGGCAAAGTTACCATGGAGGAGTTTGTCAAAAAATTATAAATACTATTTTTAGTGACTTACCCCATTTTTAACAAATATACACAAACCGCTTGCAAATAAAATGTTTTCGTACTACTATAAACCTATACAGCCGAAATAGGCTTTGGTATGCCTATGAAGCGAAGTTATCGTAGGTTTGGATAAAAAATCCGAAAGTCCCTCTACCTTTGGGAGAGGGTGCCCGCAGGGCGGGTGAGGGTTAAAATCCGACACAAAGAAAAGGAGAAACGAAATGCCAAAATTAAAAACACACAGAGCCGCAGCTAAACGTTATAAAGTTACTGCAAGCGGTAAAATTATGAAAAGACAAGCAGGCATCGGCCACTTGCTCCAACACAAGTCAGCATCAAGAAAACGCAGAATTTTCAAGATGGTTGACGTTTCTGAGTCACATGTAGCACTGGTATCTAAAGAGTTACCATACAAGAAGTATTCAAGATAGGAGCATAGAAAATGAGAATTAGACGTAGTAGTGCCGGTGTTAGAAGACACAAAAAAATATTAAAACTTGCTAAAGGGTTTATCGGAGCAAGATCAAGAATTTTCAAAGTTGCAAATATCGCTGTAATGAAAGCACTTAAATATGCTTACAGAGACAGACGCACCACAAAACGCAACATGAGAAGATTATGGATTGTAAGAATCAATGCAGCAGTAAGACAACGCGGTATGAGTTATTCAAAATTCGTAAATGCTTGCAAAAAAGCAAATGTTGTTGTAAACAGAAAAATGCTTGCTGATATGGCAGTAAGAGATTCTGAAGCGTTTGATGTAATTTTTGAAACAGTTTCAAAATAATTGCGTTAAAGAAATATTATAAAAACAGAAAATTAAAAGTGGGAATTTTGTTAAAAACAAAATTCCCGCTTTTTAAGTGTCAGACAATTACCTGACATACAAACTTGTTCCTCCCCTTGGTAGGGGAGGTTAGGTGGGGTTTGGGTAATAAGGATGAAAAATCAATAAGTAAGTTGGGGTAGAAACCCCAACTTACTTATTTGGGTTAATCAAGAAGGAAAAATCAAAACCCATCCCTGCCCCTTCCCTATATAGGGAAGGGAAATTACACAATTTTATCCGTTTTGTCATTCCGAATTTATTTCGGAATCTCCTACCGAACACTCTTGAATTTGATTAATAAGGTGATTCTGAAACAATCCGGGCGCTTTGCGCCTGCGCATACAGAGTCACACAACTCGTTCTTCGCCGGTTCCCTTTGTGAAATTCAGAGTGAAGGATAAGACTTATTTCGACAATATATTACCCATTCCACCTTATAGGGCAGAAAATTTTTATGTATTTTTATGCTAAAATCTTATTATGCAAAAGCCGATTTTTTATATTAAAGAACTTTTAAAAATCGCATCCCCAATTATACTCGGCAATGTAGGATTTATCCTTATCGGTATCGGGGATATTATTGTCGCAGGGCGTCATTCAACAGATACTTTTGCGGCGATAAGTATTGCGGCGGCAATAGTAAATTGCATTATGACTATCGCTATCGGTTTAACTTCAAGTATTTCCCCGTTATTGTCAAATTACAGGGGAGAAGGCAAGCCGATAAAAAGATATTTTTACCCGTCAATCAGATTTGCTCTGTTTTGGGCATTATTATCCTGCATTATAATACTAATTTTTATCCCGATTATCCCGAAAATGGGTTTTGAGACCAGACTAATAAAACCGATTCAGGATTATATGCTCCTTAGTGCATTTTCAACTTTTGGAGGCGGATTACATCACAGCCTAAAAGAATTTTTGCAGGCTTTTGAAATTGTTTTATTTCCAAATTTACTAACAATTTTCAGCGTATTTTTAAACTTAATACTCAATATAATTTTTGTTTTCGGATGGGGAATTATTCCTTCTATGGGTGTTATCGGGCTTGCAGTTTCAAGTTTTATCGTAAGGTATTTCATGGGATTTGTGCTTTTGTGGTACTGCCACAGACTTATGGAACTGCGAAACTATCACGAAAAAGGTTATTATAAAAATCTGGTCAAAATAGGTCTGCCTATCGCACTTGCGATACTTGTAGAATTTGTTGCATTTAACAGTATTGCAATAATAATGGGCAGAATTGCAGGAATTTACGCTGCGGCGCAAAATTTACTCTGTACATTGATAAACTTAACCTTTATGGTACCTTTTGCGATTTCAAACGGTATTGCGGTGAAGGTCGGTTTTGCAAACGGTGCCGGCAATTTTGAGGATATGAAAAAATATTCGTTTACCGGCATTGGAATGTCTGTCGGTTTTATGACCCTATGCACAATAACTTATTTGTCATTCCCAAAATTTATCGTATCAATTTTTACACCTGACATAAAATTATATGAAATAGTATTGCAGGTAATGATAATTTTAGGATTTTATCAAATTTTTGACGGATTACAGATTTCTCTGTCAGGCATCTGCAAAGGCATTAAGCAGACAAAAATCATTCTGCTTGCAAACTTTTTGGCTTATTGGTGCGTTTCAATACCTTTGGGATGTTATCTCGGATTGCATTTAAAAATGAATTTAATCGGATTTTGGACTGGACTTTTATGTTCGTCAATAATGTTGTGTATTATAATGATTACCCAACTGCGAAAATATTATGTCAGATAAAATAGCAAAAAAAATAATACCCTTATCAGGTATTACTTTTTTGTTAAGTTTAATCTTTATTGAATTATTTTTCAATATCAAGATTAGATTCGTCGGCTTGAAGTTGTTTTTTCATGATGTTGTTCATTACAGCATCTACAAGCAACTCATAGGATTTCTTATTTTCAATACCCGGAAATTCCTCTTTGAGTTGATTTCTGACCATCACTTCCAGCTCATTTTTGTCAGAAAACATATTAACACCACTGATGGATTCCAAATAATCCACAGTGCTTTTGTCCAATTGTGTTTTGTCGGCATATTCCTGCAGTCTTGACTTCGGACTAACCGTTTCTTTAATCTTTTGTACGAGTTTTAAATTTTTAATTCGTTCAAACATGATTGCCTCACACACTAACTTCTTGTATTATTTTAAAGTACTGTAAAATAATTAATTGACTACTTTACATATTATATTTACAAATATTTACAATTCAATCCTACAATTTGCTGAAATCTGCAAGATAATCGTATTTATCTTTTAATAATGCCAATAAAGAAATTCTGTTATTTTTAACATTTTCATCTTTATCCATTACCAAAACATCTTCAAAGAATTTTGTAACGGTCGGATTAAGTTTTTCAAGTTTTTCAAGATACAATCTGTAATCACTATCAGGCTCAACCATTTTGATTTCGCTATAAAGAACTTTTTCTATATCTTCGATAAAGTAATTTTCGCTTATCGTACCTGAATTTTGGTCTTTTATAATTCTTATAACTCTGTTTGCATTTTCTAATAGTTGAGGAGCATCAAGCGTTGAAACAATTTCAACTCTTTTTACATAATCGGCAATATCAGAAAGCGGATTATTATTCGCACATGCTTCAAGAGTATTTTTATTATATTTTTCTGATAAGAAAATAATCATTCTTTGAACAAAGAATTCTCTAACCTCATCAGCACAATCCTTTTGAACAGGCAAACCTTTTAATGCTTCAATTATATATTTATCAATATCAATTTTTAAGTCAGCATCTAAAATCGTTTTTATAACGCCCAAAGCAGCGCGTCTTACACCAAGCGGATCAGAGGAACCGGTCGGTTTTTTACCTCCTGCAAATACTGCACATACAGTATCAATTTTATCAGCAATACCGACAATCTGACCTTCAAGACCTTTAGCCGTTTCACTTTCCGCATTAATCGGGAAGTAGTGTTCTTTGATACCTTCAACAACTTTATCATTTTCGCCTGATACTCTCGCATAATCCGAACCGATATACCCTTGCAATTCTGTAAACTCAAATACAAGGTGAGTTGTTAAATCTGCTTTGCACAAAAGCGCGGTGCGTTCAATATCATCAGAATTTACACCCAAGTCTGATGCAATATTTTTAGATAATGCAATAAGCCTTTGAGTCTTGTCATACATTGAACCCATACCTTTTTGGAATGTAACACCTTTAAGACTTTCAACATAATCAGATAGAGGCTTTTTGGTATCTTCCCTAAAGAAAAATACAGCATCGTCTAATCTTGCTTTGATTACACGAACATTACCTTCTTTAATATTTTTAAATTCACTGCCTACATAATTTGCCATTGTGATAAATTTGTTAATAAGTTTACCGTCTTTATGCAACGCAAAATATCTTTGATGAGAACTCATAACAGTAACCGTAACTTCTTCCGGGATAGTCAAAAATTCTTCATCAAATTCGCAAATAACAGGGACAGGATATTCGGTAATAAATGTAACTTCTTCTAACAAATCCTCCGTATAATACGGAACAGCCCCGATTTTTGCTGCTTCTTCTTTGGCTCTTTGAATAATAAGTTCTCTGCGTTCATTTTGGTCAACTATGACGCAGGCATTTCTCATTGTTTCAATATAATCTTCAGGATTGCCGATTGGGAAATTCTGCATGGCAAATCGGTGACCTCTTGAATAAATTGAAGATTCTTTATCTATAATTTTAATCTTAACTTCGTCATTATCAAGAATTGACACAATCCACTTTATAGGGCGTGAAAATTTTTCGTCATTATAACCCCAACGCATAAAATGAGCACCCTGAAGTTTCATAAATATTGCCGGAACATTCTGCGCCAAAAGTTCTTTTATATCTTTACCTTTTATAACAATTTTTGCGTGAACATAATTATTTTCGATATATAAAGACTCCGGAGAAAGATTATTTTTCTTTGCAAAACCTTCGCCTGCTTTAGTTAAATTCCCGTTTTCGTCAAATGCAATATTTGCAATAGGACCTTTTACAATTTTTTCTTCATCAGTTGTTGCACTTTCAAGTCCGTAAAGCAAAACTGCCAATCGCCTTGGAGTTGCATAAACTTTTATATCATCAAATTTTACTTTATTTTCGTTTAAAAATTTTGTAAATCCGTCATTTAATTGTTCAATTGCCTGTGGAATAAATTTGTAAGGCAATTCTTCAGTTCCGACTTCCAATAAATATGTACTCATTTCTCATCCTTATTTTGTGTGTTCTTACGATAATTATAGTAAAAGCACGGCAGAATGTAAAATTAATTTTTAGAAAAATTTTGGTAATTATATACTATTTTACAGTAGCATGTCATTGCGATACAAAGCGAACAGGCGAAATAATAATGAGCCTTGTGAGCCTGTATGTGTCGGCGAAATTTGTCGATAATGATGAAATAACTGGATTGCTTCGTCGGAAAGCCATTTCCTCCTCGCAATGACAGGCATATTTACTGTAACATTGTATATAGTTACCAAAATTTTTAATAACGACAAATAAAGTTATACATATTTGCAAATGTTTATTATATAATTGTGTTATCAAACAAGAAAGGATAAGAACATGACAGCAAATTTAGACAAAATTATGAAACCAAAGTCAATTGCGGTTGTTGGTGCTTCTACAAAAGAACACACAATCGGTTCTGACATCATGAAAAGACTTCAGGAATACAAGTTTAAAGGGCAAATTTATCCGATTAACCCCAAAGGCGGTATTATTGAAGGTTTACAGGCATATACTTCCGTTTTGGAAGTTCCGGGCGAAATCGATTTGGCAATCATCGTTGTAAACGCAAAATTCGTTTTAGACACAATTGACCAATGCCACCAAAAAGGTATCAAAGGTCTTTGTATTATTACAGCAGGATTTAAAGAAACAGGTAAAGAAGGTGCTGAAGCAGAAAAAGCACTTTTGGCTAAAGTTCAAGAATACGGTATGAGATGCGTTGGCCCTAACTGTTTGGGTGTTGTAAATACATTACCTGAAATTTCTATGGACGGATGTTTTGCTGAATCACTTCCTGAAAGAGGACACATCGGATTTGTTTCTCAATCAGGTGCTTTAGGCGGCGGTATTTTGAATATTTTGAAAGACTTAAACCTTGGTTTTGCACAATTCATTTCAATCGGTAATCAGGCTGACGTTAACGCAGAAACAGCTCTTGAATACTGGGAAAATGAAGATGATGTCGAACAAATTCTTTTATATATGGAATCAATCCAAAACCCTGCTAATTTCAGAAAATTAGCAACAAGAATTTCTAAGAAAAAACCTATCTTAGCACTAAAAGCAGGTCGTAGTGCAGCAGGTGCTTCTGCAGCTTCTTCTCACACAGGTTCACTTGCAGGTGCAGATAAAGCTGCTAACGCTTTATTAAATCAATCAGGTGTAATCAGAGAATATTCTTTGAAAAACTTATTCTCAACCGCTAAAGTTTTTGCAAACTGCCCGATTCCAAAGGGTGACAGAGTTGCAATTATTACAAACTCAGGTGGTCCGGGGATTATGGCAACTGACGCTGTTTGCGAATACGGTATGCAAATTGCTAAAATTACTGATGCAACAAAAGAAAAATTAAGAAGTTTCTTACCATCAGCAGCATCAGTTAAGAACCCTATCGATATGATTGCATCCGCTCCTATTGAACATTACAAGCAAACACTTGAAACAGTTATCGCAGATGAAAATGTTGATATGATTATATGTATTTACTTGCCGTTCTTGGGCTTGAAAGATATTGATGTTGCTAAAGCTTTGATGGAAATTAAGGCTAAAAACCCTCAAAAACCTGTTATCGGTGTATTTATGACAAAATCTGAATTCTTTACTGCATTATCTGATATGGATGTTAATATTCCATTCTTTATGTACGCTGAAGAAGCCGCTGAAGGTTTACACAGATTGAATCAGCAAAGATTATGGATTGAAAGACCGGAAGGCAAAATTCCGTCTTACAATGTAGATAAAGCAAAAGCAGAATCAATTATCAAACAATCTATCGCTGACGGCAGAGAACAATTAACAACAAGAGAATCAATTGATGTATTAGATGCTTACGGAATCAGAGTTTGCAAATCAGGTTTTGCAACAACCGAAGATCAGGCAGTATCTATCGCAGATTCAATCGGTTACCCTGTTGTTATGAAAATGACTTCAAAAACAACTTCTCACAAAACAGATGTGGGCGGTGTTAGAGTTAATATTCAATCTGCAGAACAATTAAGAGCAGAATACCAAGACCTTATTTCTAAATTGGAAGCAAAAGGACTCTTAGACGGTTTGGAAGGGGTAATCATTCAGGAAATGGTTAAAGGCAACCGTGAAATGGTTTGCGGTGTAGCAACAGACCCTCAATACGGACATATGATGATGTTCGGCTTGGGCGGTGTATTTATTGAAGTTATGAAAGATGTAACTTTCAGAATTGCTCCTTTAACAGATGTTGATGCAAAAGAAATGATTAAATCAGTAAAAGCATACAAATTACTTGAAGGCGCAAGAGGTACAACACCTGCTCAGATGGAACAAATTGAAGAAACAATTTTGAGATTATCTCAGTTAGTTTCAGACTTTAGTTTCATCACCGAATTGGATATTAACCCGTTGTTAATATCTGAAAAAACAGGGGAAGGTATCGCGGTTGACGGCAGAATCAAAGTTAATATGGCTGCCGCAAAAGAACAGTTCGGCTGCGGTGAAACCTGCACCTGCTGCCACTAGTGGTAAATAAAACCTTACCCTCTACCTTTGGAAGAGAGAGCAGTTGTTGCCGAAGAATGAGGCATACAAATGCGGGTGAGGAAATAATATATTAAAATAAAACGGGAATTTTGTTATTACAAAATTCCCGTTTTTATTGTTGGGCAAGTATGCCCAACCTACAATCTTATATTCTTAACATCTTATTAATTTTGTAGAATGGACGGTCTAGAAGACT
>CADAYE010000022.1 GCA_902792085.1 uncultured bacterium
TTCATCCTGTGTTGCGCCGTTATGAGGCAATGTAACCTTTATTGTGCCGGTTGCAATACCGTTTGCAATATCAAAATCAAGCCCGGAAACCGCACTGCCAGATTTTTCCCAAACCGTACGGTCTAAAGTCGACATCTGATTTGTACGCAAAATAACCTTGTGGTATTCAGGGGTCAAAGGTAATGACGATGTATCTCCATAAGTTATAAACGAATAATCGCTTGCTGTGCCGTCTACAACCGAATATACACTGTATCTGTCAACAGTTCCGGCTTTGTACGCTTTGTCTAAAGTGCCCCACATCGCATCGTCAACCAAATTGATTGTGCCTGCAGTCTTGTCATAAGTCGCTACATAAAGATTTCTTGCCGTATCAGAATAAACCTGATACCCCGGAAGAGTCATCGCACCGCGCAAAACGCTGTTCGCAACCGTAAATGACTTTTTCGCACCGATTTCACTTACAAAATTCAACTTGGAAATAACAATATCTCTACCTGATGTGTTGGTTAAAGAAGTTGCAAGAATATAATCCTGAGTTGCGCCTGCACTATCCAAATCAAGCCCGACATTGATATTTCCGGCTTTTGTGAGTTTACCCAAAGATACATATTGGATTTCGCCGTTATTTACAAGCAGGTTGAGAGTGGCGCCGTTATTGACATTCAATGATGCGTTGCTACCACTTGTTTCGTAACCGTCATAGATTGAAGTTGTGCCATTAATATTAATAGTTCCGTTGCCTGCGTTATATATGCCCTGCAACTTGCCATTTGCCTTGTTATTGCGGAATGTTGTATTATTTAAAGTGATTGTGCCGTCATAGTTATAAATCGCACCGCCCTGTGCTGTGCCGCTTGCGCCTGTTACGGTTACGCTATTGTCAGTAAAGTCGCCTGTGATAGAAGAGATTGTGCCGTATTGGTTACAAATCGCACCGCCGTAGTTATAACCACTTGTACCACTTATATAGTTCCCGATGAAGTCACCTGTGATAGAAGAGATTGTACCGTTATAGTTATAAATCGCACCGCCGGAGTTGGAAGTTGTACCACTTATATAGTTCCCGATGAAGTCACCCGTGATGTCACCGATTGTCGCACTTAAGTTTGTACCGGATGCATAGTTAGAAATCGCACCGCCGCGGTTGTCACTTGTACCACTTATATAGTTCCCGATGAAGTCACCCGTGATGTCACCGATTGTCGCACTTAAGTTTGTAACATATACATAGTTAGAAATCGCACCGCCGTAGTTGCGACTACTTGTTGAACTAATATAGTTCCCGATGAAGTCACCTGTGATAGCACCGATTGTCGCACTTGAGTTTGTTATATGTACATAGTTAGAAATCGCACCGCCGTAGTTATAACCACTTGTACCACTTATATAGTTCCCGATGAAGTCACCCGTGATGTCACCGATTGTCGCAGTTGCGCTACTTTCTGCATAGTTAGAAATCGCACCGCCGGAGTTGTAATAATATGTTGAACTTATATAGTTTCCGATGAAGTCACCCGTGATGTTGCCAAGTTTGACTACAGGGGTATAAGAAGTTGAACTTGAGTATGCAAAGTTACTTATCGCACCGCCGTAGTTGTATCTTGTTTTTGAATCAATATAGTCGCCTATAAAATCACCTGATATGTCCCCAACTTCTGCTGTGCCTGTAACGTTATACAAGTAATTAGACAACGCACCGCCCATTGTGCCTTGATATTCGTAAGAAATATCTGATGTAGAATTCTGCTTGATATAATTGCCGACAAAATCACCTGTCAGGGATGAGATCTTTGCCCCCGCACCTTGGTTTTCTATCGCACCACCACGGGTATAGTAACCGTTTGCATTTATATAGTTCCCGATGAAGTCACCCGTGATGTCACCGATTGTCGCACTTGAGTTTGTATTATATGCATAGTTATAAATCGCACCGCCGTAGTTGTAACTTGTACCACTTATATAGTTCCCGATGAAGTCACCCGTGATGTTGCCAAGTTTGACTACAGGGGTAGAAGAAGTTGAACTTGTGTTTGCATAGTTACTTATCGCACCGCCGTAGTTTTGATTTGTTTTTGAATCAATATAGTTGCCTATAAAATCACCTGATATGTCCCCAACTTCTGAGGTGCCTGTAACGTTATACAAGTAATTAGACAACGCACCGCCCATCATTGTGCCTTGATATGAGTTAGAAATATTTGATGTTAAATCCTGCTTGATATAATTGCCGATAAAATCACCTGTAAGGGATGAGATCTTTGCCCCCGCACCTTGGTTTTCTATCGCACCACCACGGGTAGTGTTACCGTTTGTATTTATATAGTTCCCGATGAAGTCACCTGTGATAGCACCGATGTTCGCACTTGAGTTTGTACCATATACATAGTTAGAAATCGCACCGCCGTAGTTGCCATAACTTGTTGAACTTATATAGTTCCCGATGAAGTCACCCGTGATGTCACCGATTGTCGCACTTGAGTTTGTATTATATGCATAGTTATAAATCGCACCGCCGTAGCTGGAACTACCTGTTGAACTTATATAGTTACCGATGAAGTCACCCGTGATAGCACCGATTGTCGCAGTTGCTCTTTCTGCATAGTTATAAATCGCACCACCGTAGTTGTTATAACTTGTTGAACTTATATAGTTCCCGATGAAGTCACCCGTGATAGAGGAGATTGTACCATATGAGTTATAAATCGCACCGCCGCGGTTGTCATATGTACCACTTATATAGTTCCCGATGAAGTCACCCGTGATAGAGGAGATTGTACCATATGAGTTATAAATCGCACCGCCGATGTTGCCACTATTTGTTGAACTTATATAGTTCCCGATGAAGTCACCCGTGATAGAGGAGATTGTACCGTTATTATAAATCGCACCGCCGGAGCCACCACCTATATAGTTGCCGATAAAATCACCCGTGATAGCACCGATTGTCGCACTTGAGTTTGTACCATATGCATAGTTATAAATCGCACCGCCGGAGTTGCTACTACTTGTTGAACTAATATAGTTCCCGATGAAGTCACCCGTGATGTCACCGATGGTCGCACTTGAGTTTGTACCATATGCATAGTTATAAATCGCACCGCCGATGTTGGAACTTGTACCACTTATATAGTTCCCGATGAAGTCACCCGTGATGTCACCGATTGTCGCACTTGCGTTTGTATTAACTGCATAGTTAGAAATCGCACCGCCGTAGCTGGAACTACCTGTTGAACTTATATAGTTACCGATGAAGTCACCCGTGATAGCACCGATTGTCGCAGTTGCGCTACTTGATGCATAGTTATAAATCGCACCGCCGTAGTTTTGAGAAGATGTACCACTTATATAGTTCCCGATGAAGTCACCCGTGATAGCACCGATTGTCGCACTTGAGTTTGTACCATTTACATAGTTAGAAATCGCACCGCCGTAGTTGCTACTTGTACCACTTATATAGTTCCCGATGAAGTCACCCGTGATGTCATCGATTGTCGCACTTGAGTTTGTATTATATGCATAGTTATAAATCGCACCGCCGTAGTTGGAACTTGTACCACTTATATAGTTCCCGATGAAGTCACCCGTGATGTCACCGATTGTCGCACTTACGCTACTTTCTGCATAGTTATAAATCGCACCGCCGTAGTTTTGAGAAGATGTACCACTTATATAGTTCCCGATGAAGTCACCCTTTATATCACCGATGGTCGCACTTGAGTTTGTACCGAATGCATAGTTATAAATTGCACCGCCGTAGTTGCCATAACTTGTTGCACTTATATAGTTCCCGATGAAGTCACCCGTGATGTCACCGATTGTCGCATTACCGTAGTTATAAATCGCACCGCCGTAGTTGGAATCTGTACCACTTATATAGTTCCCGATGAAGTCACCCGTGATGTCACCGATTGTCGCACTTGAGTTATTACCTGCTAAGTTATAAATCGCACCGCCGTAGTTTTCATTACTTGTTGCACTTATATAGTTCCCGATGAAGACACCCGTGATGTCACCGATTGTCGCATTGGCGCTACTTGCATAGTTCGAAATCGCACCGCCGTAGTTGGAATCTGTACCACTTATATAGTTCCCGATGAAGTCACCCGTGATAGCACCGATTGTCGCACTTGCGTTTGTACCGGATGCATAGTTAGAAATCGCACCGCCGAAGTTGTAACTTGTTTTTGAATCAATATAGTTGCCTATAAAATCACCTGATATGTCCCCAACTTCTGAGGTGCCTGTAGCGTTATTCAAGTAATTAGACAACGCACCGCCATTGCCGACAAAATCACCTGTAAGGGATGAGATCTTTGCCCCCACACCTTGGTTATCTATCGCACCACCACGAGTAGTGTTACCGTTTGCACTTATATAGTTCCCGATGAAGTCACCCGTGATGTCACCGATTGTCGCACTTAAGTTTGTACCATATGCATAGTTAGAAATCGCACCGCCGTTGTTGTAACCTGTACCACTTATATAGTTCCCGATGAAGTCACCTTCTATATCTCCGATTGTCGCACTTGAGTTTGTACTAAATGCATAGTTAGAAATCGCACCGCCATAGTTGGAATTACCTGTTGCACTTATATAGTTCCCGATGAAGTCACCTGTGATGTTGCCGAGTTTGACTACAGGGGTATTAGAAGTTGAACTTGAGTAAGCAAAGTTACTTATCGCACCGCCGAAGTTGTAACTTGTTTTTGAATCAATATAGTTGCCTATAAAATCACCTGATATGTCCCCAACTTCTGAGGTGCCTGTAGCGTAAGACAAGTAATTAGACAACGCACCGCCCATTGTGCCTTGATAATTATAAGAAATATTTGATGTATAATTCTGCTTGATATAATTGCCGACAAAATCCGCCGTAACCGCGCCGCGAGTGCCAGCAGTATTCGACCAACTCAACGCACCGCCGCGAGCATTGGCAGCAGAAATCGTCAAGTTCGCACCGATATAGTTTACACCGCTATAACCGCTTGTCGGGTTTTGCTTACGGGTCGAAACAGGGTTAGAAGTATCATAACTTGCCACAATGTCGCCTGCGCCCGTATCTGTGGTATCAGTCAAAATTCTGTTGCCGTTTGCATCTGTTGACCAAGTGTAATACTTTTTGCCATCGCCCGTTCCCTGTGCTGAATTGTATTTATAAGTAACAGTTTTATCTGTACCAAGCGAGGTTGGCAAATCAAAAATTAAACTCTTATCGCCTGTACCATAAGTGCCTTGATACATATAAGTAACGGTCTTATCTGTGCCAAGTGATGTTGGCAAAGCAATTGTTGCCGCAGTGTTGCCACTACCATAAGTGCCTTGATACATATAAGTAACGGTCTTATCTGTACCAAGCGAGGTTGGCAAAGCAATTGTTGCCGCAGTGTCACCACTACCATAAGTACCTTGATACATATAAGTAACGGTCTTATTAGCACCAAGTGAGGTTGGCAAAGCAATTGTTGCCGCAGTGTCGCCACCACCATAATTTAGCCCGCCAGACGGTCTTGTATAAGTATAAGTGTAAAATTCATCCTGTGTTGCGCCGTTATGAGGCAATGTAACCTTTATTGTGCCGGTTTCAAGCCCGGAAACCGCACTGCCCGATTTTTCCCAAACCGTACGGTCTAAAGTCGACATCTGATTTGTACGCAAAATAACCTTGTGATACTCAGGAGTCAAAGGTAATGACGGTGTATCTCCATAGGTTATAAACGAATAATCGCTTGCTGTGCCGTCTACAACCGAATAAACACTATATCTGTCAACAGTTCCGGCTTTGTACGCTCTATCCAAAGTGCCCCACATTGCATCGTCAACCAAATTGATTGTGCCTGCAGTCTTGTTATATGTCGCTACATAAAGATTTCTTGCCGTATCAGAATAAACCTGATACCCAGGAAGAGTCATCGCACCGCGCAAAACGCTGTCCGCAACCGTAAATGTCTTAGTCGCACCGATTTCACTTATTAAATTCAACTTGGAAATAACAATATCTCTATCTGATGTGTTGGTTAAAGAAGTTGCGCTGATATAATCCTGAGTTGCGCCTGCACTATCCAAATCAAGCCCGACATTGATATTTCCGGCTTTTGTGAGTTTACCCAAAGTTACATTTTGGGTTTCGCCGTTATTGACATACAGATTGAGTATAGCGCCGTTATTGACATTCAATGATGCATTGCTGCCTTCGGTTTCAAAACCGTCATAGATTGAGGTTGAACGATTAATATTAATCGTACCGTTGCCTGCGTTATATATACCCTGCAACTTGTCATTTGCCTTGTTATTGCGGAATGTTGTATTATTTAAAGTGATTGTGCCTGTGTTATAGATCGCACCGCCATAGCCGGAACCTATATAGTTGCCGATAAAATCGCCTGTGATAGCACCGATTGTCGCATTACCATAGTTATAAATGGCACCGCCATAGCCGGAACCACTTATATAGTTTCCGATGAAATTACCGGTGATAGTACCGATTGTCGCAGCATTACCTCCTGCAAGGTTAGAAATCGCACCGCCGCGGTTGTTATCTGTTCCGATTATATAGTTCCCGATGAAATCACCCTTTATATCACCGATTGTCGCCCTTGTGCTTGTACCATTAGCATAGTTAGAAATCGCACCGCCTGAGTTATAATTACCTGTAGAACTTATATAGTTCCCGATGAAGTCACCTGTGATATTCCCAAGTTTAACTACAGGAGCAGAAGAAGTTGAATTTGCAAAGTTGCTTATAGCACCGCCGTAGTTGGTATTTGTTTGAGAATCAATATAGTTTTCTACAAAATCGCCTGATATGTCCCCAACTTCTGTTGTTCCTGTGACATTATACAAGTAATTAGACAACGCACCGCCCATTGTGCCTTGATATGCGTTAGAAATATTCGATGTATAATTCTGCTTGATATAATTTCCGACAAAATCACCTGTGAGATTGCCAATTTTTGCCCCACTACTTCGGTTATCAATCGCACCGCCACGAGTTTGGGCACCTGTTGCTAATATATAGTTAGTAATGAAATCGCCTTTTATGTTCCCGATTGTCGCAGTTGAGTTTGTACCATTACCATAGTTATAAATGGCACCGCCGCTGCTGTCACTACTTGTAGCACTAATATAGTTCCCGATGAAGTCACCTGTTATATCACCGATTGTCGCAGTTGCGTTTGACTTATAAGCATAGTTAGAAATCGCACCGCCGTAGTTGTATTGTGTACCACTAATATAGTTCCCGATAAAGTCGCCCGTGATATTCCCAAGTTTCACTACAGGAGCAGAAGAAGAATCATTATAAGCATAGTTAGAAACCGCACCGCCATAGTTTCGATTTGTTTTTGAATCAATATAGTTGCCGATAAAATCACCTGATATGTCGCCGTATTCTGCTGTTCCTATGGCATTATACAAGTAATTAGACAACGCACCGCCGATTGTGCCTTGATATTCGTTAGAAATATTCGATGTATAATTTTGCTTGATATAATTTCCGACAAAATCGCCTGTGAGACTGCCAATCTTTGCCCCTGCGCCGGTGTTTTCTATCGCACCACCACGAGTAGTGTTACCGTTTGCCGATATATAGTTCCCGATGAAGTCACCCGTGATAGATGCGATTGTCGCAGTTGAGTTTGTACCATTTGCATAGTTATAAATCGCACCGCCGGAGTTGTAACTACCTGTTGAACTTATATAGTTTCCGATGAAGTCACCCGTGATGTCACCGATTGTCGCACTTGAGTTTTTACCATATGCATCGTTATAAATCGCACCGCCGTAGTTGTAATTTGTACCACTTATATAGTTCCCGATGAAGTCACCCGTGATGTCCCCAAGTTTGACTACAGGGGTATAAGAAGACTCATTATAAGCAAAGTTGCTTATCGCACCGCCGTAGTTTCGATTTGTTTTAGAATCAATATAATTGCCTATAAAATCACCTGATATGTCCCCAACTTCTGAGGTGCCTGTAGCGTAAGACAAGTAATTAGACAACGCACCGCCCATTGTGCCTTGATATACGCGGGAAATACTTGATGTATAATTCTGCTTGATATAATTACCGATAAAATCACCTGTCAGGGATGAGATCTTTGCCCCTGCGCCGGTGTTATCTATCGCACCACCATGGGTAGAGTTACCGTTTGCTGATATATAGTTCCCGATGAAGTCACCCGTGATGTCACCGATTGTCACACTTGAGTTATATGCATAGTTATAAATCGCACCGCCGTAGTTGTTACTACTTGTTGAACTTATATAGTTCCCGATGAAGTCACCCGTGATGTCACCGATTGTCGCACTTGCTCCATTTGCATAGTTATAAATCGCACCGCCGGAGTTGTAATTACTTGTAGAACTTATATAGTTCCCGATAAAGTCACCCTTTATATCACCGATTGTCGCACTTAAGTTTGTATTATTTGCATAGTTATAAATCGCACCGCCGTAGTTGTTATCACTTGTAGAACTTATATAGTTTCCGATGAAGTCACCCGTGATAGCACCGATGGTCGCATTACCGGAGTTATAAATCGCACCACCTATGTTGTAATAACTTGTACCACTTATATAGTTCCCGATGAAGTCACCCGTGATGTCACCGATTGTCGCACCTGAGTTTGTACCATCTGCTTTGTTATAAATCGCACCGCCGTAGTTGTAATTTTCACCACTTATATAGTTCCCGATGAAGTCACCCGTGATGTTTCCAAGTTTGACTACAGGGGTATAAGAAGTTGAACTTGCGTATGCAAAGTTACTTATCGCACCGCCGTAGTTGAATCCTGTTTTTGAATCAATATAGTTGCCTATAAAATCACCTGATATGTCCCCAACTTCTGAGGTGCCTGTAGCGTTATTCAAGTAATTAGACAACGCACCGCCCCTGATGTATAATTCTGCTTGATATAATTGCCGACAAAATCTGCCGTAACCGCGCCGCGAGTGCCTGAATTCGACCAACCCAACGCACCGCCGCGAGCATTGGCCGCAGAAGTTTCGAAGTTCGCACCGATATAATTTACACCCGAGTAACCGCTTGTCGGGTTGACCATACGCGCTGAAACAGGGTTAGAAGTATTATAACTTGCCACAATGTCGCCTGCGCCTGTATCTGTGGTATCAGTCAAAATTCTGTTGCCCTTTGCATCAACACCCCAGGTGTAATACTTTTTGCCGTCACCCGTTCCCTGTGCTGAATTGTATTTATAAGTAACGGTCCTTACCTGTGCCAAGTGATGTTGGCAAAGCGATAGTCAAACTCTTATCACCACTACCATAATTTAGCCCGCCATCAGGTCTTGTATAAGTGTAAGTGTAATAGTGCAATACACCGTTTTCGTTTGCACTAATCGTACCCGTACCAACACCCGTTGATGTATCAAAGTCCAACGGAACAACCGCACTGCCCGATTCTTCCCATATTACATGACCTGTCGGACTATCCGCCGGAACAGCATAACCCGTCGGAATACCCCTCGCCCACAGTGTTCTTGAGTGGGAGAGGGTAGAATTTGTTAATGAGCCTTGCGAATTTACAAATTCGGGTGAGGGAAGTGTGTCATACCCGTTTGGGGTGAGATCCTGAATCAAGTTCAGGATGACATTGTCCTGCTTAGGATGACGATTATTGTCATTGCGAACGGAGTGAAGCAATCCAGCCATTTGAGTTTGGTTGTCGTTAGTATTATGGATTGCCGCGTCGCTGACGCTCCTCGCAATGACAGTATCCGCATAACCGCTCATGTCATTGCGAACGGAGTGAAGCAATCCAGCCATTTGAGTTTGGTTGTCGTATGAGGTTTGCCCCTCACCCGCATTCGTACGGCTATCGCCTACGACTGCGACCTCTCCCTCGGAGAGGTTATTTACTGTCGCATAACCTAATTCTATACCCGAATCAACCTCAATAGTTTCAATACTGTTGATGCCGACTGTATAACCCTCACCCTTTGACTCATCTGTCATTCCGAACTCGTTTCGGAATCTACCGTCATTAGCGTCAGGGGTGAGACCCTGAATCAAGTTCAGGGTGACATTATCCTGTTCAGGATGACTTCCTTGCGCAAGGGTCGCTTCGCTCGCACGCAAAGCCAAATCACGCATTACACCATCTCTTTGCCCGATACTATTTTGTACCGCACTCAAAACCTCAGGGCTAATACGCAAAATATTTGTGCTGACAATCTTGTTTGTAAACTTCGTTCCACTCTTATTTGTTAAAAACTTTCTGCGTTTGTCCTGTTCTTCCAAAACCTGCTGCTCTACATCACTCACACCCCTGATGTTGAGCAAATTGCTCGATGCCTGCGCCTGAGAATCCATACTCAACGATGTCGTACCAAGTGCCAGCGCAAACATTGCCGCCGCCTTTAATGCCTTTTGCATAAATGACGGCTTTTTACCCTCACCCAAATTTTTGGAACTTTTATCCTGTGCAGAAATGACCCTCTTTCGCAAAGGTAAAGGTGGTTCGACCACATCAACTCTCTGGCTGTGAGAAGTCGGAGTAGAGGGGGTTATTGTTCCCCTCCTAACCTCCCCAATCGGGGAGGAATTTTGGGATAAATGCGCAAAAGACTTGCCACTCTTACCTCTAAGAGTGCTGCCTGAAGTATTTTTGTTTATATTTCTTCTATGCTCGTCTTTGCTCATACTAATTAGTAATTCAATATTCTTATATACTTCCGCGGTATGGACTTGTGTAAAAAATTATAGTAATATTCACACTTATCCTTAATAATATTATGACATAAGGCATGGGAAAAATCAACTCACTTAACAAAAATATACCTTTTTGTCAAGTAAATAATCTGTATGTAATCAATATGTATAGATTTTAGGTCTTAATAATACTTTATAATTAATTAAACAGGATATTGACGTAGATTTACATAAAATAAATAACGCATAAGCCCGTAATCTGCCCTCGCAATTTCCCTCCCTTACGAGGGAAATAGTAAGGGTGGGTGCCGTTTTCAGACAAAATGCCCTCACGGGATTGCACCCCTCTTTCATCTCCCCTCATTAGGGGAGAAATTTCTTGCGCATAAACAGTCATGTCAATGCGAACTTGTGAGCATTAGAATTTTGGGTGAGGGGTGAACCGGATATGATGGCACTTAAACCACCCTCACCCGCATTCGTACGGCTATCGCCTACGACTGCGACCTCTCCCTCGGAGAGGTTATTATTCCCTTCCCTCGTTAGGGAAGGGGTAGGGATGGGTGTCAACCAATTCCCCTCTCCTGCTTGCAGGGGAGGGGGTAGGGGTGGGGTCTTACTTACGCAAATCTTTTAACTCATACTTCAATCCGCCTTTGCGGTTGAAATAACCCATAACCTTTACCCTGAAAACAGATGTCTCATCTGTAATCTTTTCATCAATAGACGGAATTAATTTTATCTTATCCTCATACATGCCGTAACTGTGTTCCGGCTCAAATATAATTCTGTAAAGCAAATTGACAGGAATTTTGAATATCCTGATACCTTTTGCCAAAGTCTTGTTTCGCTTGCCCCAAACACTCAAATTTCCGCACTCGGTCGGAATATCGTACATTCCCTCAAAATAAAGGCTCAAACCTTCACTTTTCAAAAACATTCTCAAATCACGCAAATTGTCGTTGTCGAGGTTGAACGAACCGTATATGCTCGCCATATAATCCTCAGGCTTTGAAAAATCAAGATTGATTATCTTGGATATAGTATATTTTACACCTTTTTTCGTGCCGTCAGGACGCTTTTCACCGACAAAAATTTCCTGCTCCGCAATTCTTGGCATATAACCGTCACTAATGGCAAATGTCGCATTCGCCTTGATATCATTGAATTTGTTTTTAGATATTGCGTGCAAAGTCGCATAAGCAGTACCCTTAATATGATTTGGCAAATGGAAAAATTCAGTCAATACAACATTAGAATCAATGTCTGATGCGTAAAACCACATATTTGAACTGTGATCACTCAAATTGTAAGTACCTTTTGCACTCAACAAACCACTTGCATAATCGGCTTTTGGGATAACAAATGACGCAATATTATTTTTGAGCGAACCTTGTATATTGGCATTATGAACATCAAAAGAGTCTGCGTAAATTCGGTCTACGACTACTCTGCCCTGTTCAACCGTGTATTTGATTTTCTTTGTATTCGTATTTGGCTTATGCTTTGGCTTCCCGTCTTTAAAAGATTCGTTCATATCCGCAATTTTGCCTTTGCGAACATGAAATTCTTTCATATAAATATCTATCGAATGAATTAAAATATCATCACTGACACGATTTGCCGCACGAGCAGACATCTTTATCGGCGCAGAATAAAAACTGCCGATAGCATTTAGGCTAATATCTTGCGGAGTGACATTTATATTGGCATTTTTAAGATACAAAAAATCTCCGTGAGATACGCTATACAAATTGACACTGCCTAACAAAACATCTTTTAAAATATCCAAGCGCAAATCAGCATCAAATTCGCCGTTTTTGACATAATCACGCAGAAAAGATTTGATATAATTTACACTGATTTTGCCGTTTGTTTTGACATTCATATCAGCAAGAGTGTATCTGCCGTTAATTTTTTTAAAATTCCCCGAACCTGACAAAATCTTAACCCCGTCAGCGCTGTATTCCCAACTTTCTATCTTCATCGGGTCGCCGTTTTTTACGGTGTGCATTGTCAAAAGTCGTGTCTTATCAGTATTATCAAGATTACCCCATTCACTCAAAATATTAGTGCCTTTATTGAGGTTCAAAGTATAATAAACATTGACATTCTGATTATGCGTGTGGTATTTGACATTAGCAGGAATTTTACCAGAAATTCCGACCGCAGGGAAATATTTTTTGGTCAACCTGTCCTGAAAAACAGACGAAACATTACCCATAACATGCAAATCATCCGTCATCATTCCCGTCAGGTGAAAATCCGTCGTAACCGGCTCCGTACCAAAAGTTCCGCTTGTTTTTGCCCCAACCTCCCTGCCTTGGAAATCAAAAACCGTTTCAGGCAGAAAAACATCAACTTTTATGTTGGAAAATTTTGCACCCAAATTGTGAGTGACAACTTTTCCCGTCAAACCTCGTTTATCAAAAAACAAATTCACATCCATTGTTCCTTTGAAATCGGAGAAATTCTCAAGAAAATTGCGTTTGTCAGGATGTTTGAGTTTGTAAAAATATAAAAAACCTTCCTCTAACTCTTTGGCAGGCAGATTTTTACCCGCAATTTTCATTCCTTTTTGCGAACCTGTCAATAAAATTTCAGACTTAGGCAATTTTACGGAAAACTGCTCAAAACCGACATAATCTTTGTAAGTTATATAGCCGTTTTCACCAATAGTTACAGGGGCTTTTGAATATTCACTGTAAATATTTGCAAGCAAACGGGTAACAATTTTACCCTTATGTTTTTTTGATCTGATATAATCCACATCAAGATAATTTTTGTCGTTGAATTTTATCTGCGCACCCTTGATATTAGTCACAGGGAAAAATGAAAAATCAAAAGATTTTTTCTCTTTACTCGGTGCAAGTTTTAAATATTTTTTCATTGCAGACAAATCGGCATAAATGTAATCTGCCGACAAATGACCATGTTTGAGCCTGAAAAGATTTGCGCCATATTTGATTTTATCAAGATGAAAAAGTTCGGTATTATTCTGCGGAACAATAAATATGTTGTCAGATTTAACTTCAAACGATAAATTTGGACTCGTTTTGACCTCCAACCCTTTTATAGAAACAGGAACTCCGATTTTTTCACCCAAAAGATTTTCATACTTTTGAACATTTTCGGGAGAAGTCAGAATATTTGGCAAAACAAAAAGGAAAAACGCATAACAACCAAGCGTTAAACCAGCCGTAAGAATTAATAATACTTTTATGAATTGACCAAAAAATTTCACAAAAACATTTTAGCACAAAAAAGTAAATTTAACAGCCACCTGTTCAATATTCACTTTTTTACTCTTTTACTCCTCCCTGCATAATATCGTTTATAAAATATTTTTTGCCAAGCAAAAATACCCCGACAACAGGCAAAGTACAAATTACAGAACACGCAAGCAAATCACCCCACAGTGTAATTTCTCTAAAACTTCCCTTAAATATTGCAAGTCCGACAGGCAAAGTACGCATACTCTCGGTATTTGTAACAATCAACGGCCACATAAAACTGTTCCAACTTGATACAAAAGTGAAAATCGCAAGAGTTGAAATGACAGGAATTGCAAGCGGTAAAACTACCCTGCAAAACATCTGAAAAATATTGCATCCGTCAATTCGCGCAGATTCTTCCAAATCTTTTGGCAACCCTAAAAAATACTGACGCATCATAAAAATTCCAAAACCACCAAAAAGCCCCGGAACAATTAAAGCCTGATAAGTATTTATCCACCCCAACTGTCGCATAAGAAAAAACAGCGGAATAATATTCACTTGCGGAGGCGCAAGCATTGTAATTAAAACAATTAAAAATAAGCCGTCACGAAATTTGAAATGTAGTCTTGCAAAAGCATACCCTGCAAATGCACTGATAACAACCTGCCCGACAGTTGTAACAAGTGCCACAAAAAGACTGTTTGCAAAATATTGCCACAAAGGAATTTTTTCAAACACGCTTTTATAATTTTCGTTTGTTAAAGGGGTATAAAAAAGTTTTCCGCCCTGATTAAAGATTTCACCATTCGGGACAAAAGATAAATTCAGCATGGCGAAAAACGGATAGAGCATACTGAATGCAATAAAAATAAGTATAAAATATCCTAAAATTTTCCGCCAATTGAACATGTGTTAATTATAGCATAATTTTTAAAGATTAAACCCTCACCCGTTTTTCTAATGCTCATACTTCGCATTGAAAAACTTCCCTCTCCCTCGGAGAGGGAGCAAGTTAACCCTCTCCTGGGGAGAGGATCGAAAATCAAGTTGAGTTTACGAAACTTAGATTTTCGGGTGAGGGTTAATCACATATTTATGCTAAAATTAAAACAATGAATTCAAAAAATATTCTTGCTCGAAATTTAAGAAAAAATCAAACACCACAAGAACAAAAATTGTGGCGATTCATACGAAACAATCAATTAGGAGTTAAATTTAAAAGGCAATATCCGATAGGGGATTATATTGTTGATTTTATCTGTCGGGAAAAATGGTTAATCATTGAACTTGATGGCAGTCAGCACAATGAAGATAATAATATTATCAATGACGAAATAAGAACAAAATATCTTGAATAAGAAATATATTGATTAACCCTCACCCCAACCCTCTCCCTCGGAGAGGGAGCTAAAACTAACCCTCACCAAGCCCTCTTCCCCGGAGAGGGAGCTATTTAACCCTCTCCAAGGGAGAGGGTAGAAAATCGAGTTGAGTTTACGAAACTTAGATTTTCGGGTGAGGGTTAGTGTTGGGGTAGAAACCCCAACTTACACTTTAACCAATCTCTTTAACCGCTTTTACAACTCTGTCAACTGCATCCTGCACAGTCATAGCAAGTTTTTCACCATTTGAGCGTTCGACAAATTCAACATTTCCATCAGCAATTGTCTTACCAACCGTAATTCTAAACGGAAATCCGATTAAATCCGCATCTTTGAATTTAACCCCCGGACGCTCGTTTCTGTCATCTAAAACAACTTCAACACCCGAATTTAAAAGTTTTTCATAAATCTCATTTGCAACCTTCATTTGTGTTTCATCCTGAGTACTTACAGGAACAACAACAACATGATACGGCGCAATAGCAAGAGGCCATTTAATTCCCCATTCATCATGATGTGCTTCAACCGCAGCCGCAGCCGTTCTTGTAACACCTATTCCGTAACAACCCATTATATAAGGCTGAGTTTTGCCGTTTGCATCAAGATAAACCGCATTCATCGGTTTTGAATACTTCGTTCCGAGTTGGAAAATATTACCAACCTCTATTCCTCTTGTCACTTTTAAAGGTTTTCCGCATTGAGGGCAAAAATCGCCCGCTTCAACAAGTCTTAAATCCTCAACCTGAGAAGGCAATTCAACATCTACACCCCAATTTGCACCAACTAAATGTTTATCTGTTTGGTTAATTCCAATCACAAAATTTTTAAGGTCAGTTACCGTCTTATCTGCAATGATTTTAATTTCATACTCCCCATATTTTTTCAAACCTTTTGGTCCAATAAATCCTGCTATTGCATTAAAACCATTTTCATTCATCATTTCTTCAATTTCAGCAGATGTTGCAATTCTTATATCAAGTCCGCCTACTGCGTTCATAAGTTTAGTTTCTTCAACCGCCTTATCACCACGAATAAGAGCAATAACAGGGGCTTTATCAACAATATAAACAAGCGATTTGCAAATTGCAGTCTGAGGACAATTTAAAAATTTACTCAAATCTTCTATTGAGCCTACATTTGGAGTATCAATAATTTTTGCTTCATTATAACCGCCGTCTGTTACGGCATCAGGCAAATTTGAAACCGCATGATTTGAATTTGCACTGTAATCACAATCATCACAATAGAAAACATCGTTTTCACCCGCATCTGTGTCTGTGATTACCATAAATTCATGCGATACGCTTCCGCCTATCGCACCCGAATCAGACTGAACCGCTTTTGTATCTAATCCGCATCTTTTGAATATATTTGTGTATGCCTGCCACATATTTTGATATTCTCTTTCCAAATCTTCCTGTGAAGTTGAGAATGAATACGCATCTTTCATTATAAATTCACGCCCCCTTAAAAGTCCGAAACGAGGACGGCGTTCATCTCTGAATTTTGACTGAATTTGATATAAATTTACAGGCAACTGCTTATATGATTTCAAGACATCTCTTGCAACTGAAGTTATAATTTCTTCGTGCGTAGGACCAAGACACATTTCTCTGCCGTGACGGTCTTTGAGACGCATAAGTTCACCGCCGTATGCGTTCCATCTGCCTGATTCTTCCCAGAGTTCTTTTGGCTGAACAAACGGCATCAAAAGTTCCTGCGCACCTGCTTTATCCATCTCATCACGAATTATATTTTCGACTTTTTTCAAAACCCGCCACATTAAAGGCAAAAAAGTATAAACTCCGCTTGTAAGTTTTTTTATATAACCTGCTCTTGCAAGCATTTTGTGTGAAACTACTTCCGCATCTGACGGAAATTCTCTCATTGTTTGCACAAACATATTTGACATTTTCATAATTAAAATCCTCTTTTTTATGTCGGGCAAGTATGCCCAACCTACATATTTGATTTTAACATGAAAAAAATCAGACTGAAATTTTTGAAAGTTCGGTTTTTAATGCAGATACGGAAATTGATAAGGTTTTATAATTCTTCAGGGCATTTTGCAAATTTATTCGATATTTAATATTATCTCCCTGCAACCCTGACAACTTACCTGCAATATAATATAAATCACCGTTTTCACCGCAATTTTCAAGAGCACGGGTTATAATTTCTTCTGCCATGTCATAATTTTCATTTTTTGCAAGAATTTTTGCATAAATTTTATATGCCTCAATATCGGCAGGATTAAGTTCAATAGTTCGGCTTAAATTAGACAGCGCATTGCCCAATTCACCATTTTCATAATCCAAAACCGCTAAATTGTAATATGCCCAACTGTAATCGGGAGAAATTTCAAGCACCTTGTTAAATTCACTTCTTGCTCCGTCACTGTCGCCAAGTTCTTTATAAATATTCCCGAGATAAAAATGCGCATAAATATCATCATCATTCAAATCAATTGTCTTTTCAAAATTTTCTACCGCCAAAAGATAATTTTGCATCTTGAAATATACAAGTCCCAAATTGAAATAAGAATTTGAATCGTCACCATCCGTAGAAATAACTTTTTCAAAACATTTTATAGCCATATCAAATTCTTTTAAATCAGTACACACAAGCCCGAGATTATAAATTGCATCAATCGCTTCAGGTTCAATTTCAATTGCCCTTTGATAACTTTCTTTTGCCTTTTTAAGATTTTTCAGTTTTTCATAAACTATGCCAAGATTAAAAAAAATACCGCTATCATCAGCAAAAGTTTTTGAAAGATAAATGAGATTTTTCAGTGCTTCATCATTAAATCCGCAGTCCGTTAAAAGCACGGCAAGTTGTCTGCGTGCCTGAAAATTTTGAGAATCTTCTCTTAATAAATTTTGTAATTCTTCTATTTTATCTATTTTAGACATAATCTAAATTACCGGAACATCAACAGGTTCAAGAAGTTCAACATTTAAAATTTCATTTTGATAAATTCTAACATCTTTACCTTTTCTTATTAAATCCGCAACGCTGTCATAAACAAAATAACCGGCAGTACCTAATGCACCGCCCAATGCCGCAAACGGAACAATTACATATTTAAACCCGTTACCTGTTACATTTTCGCCCCATGCTATGGATTTTTTTGTTATATCGCCTGATTTTTGACAGGTTAGAAGCCACGCATCCTTGTAACCTCTTGTGGTTGTTATTCCGCCGTCAAAAGTAGTATCAGTTCTGCCTGTAACAATAAGACTCAAAGGAATTTGCCTGCCGTTTGGAGTAACAACATGGTCAAAATCCAAATACAAAACCGCACCTTTTGAAAGTCGTCTTGAAGGATTGATTCCCTTTATTGAACCTCTGACAATTGAACCCATCGGCAAAATAATATCATCATTATCCTCTGCTTTTTGGTCAGTTATAAGCATTGCCGTAAAATCACTTCCGGATGGACTGTATGAAGTATCAATAGTATTGAGCATTTTTAATGATAAAGTGGTACCTGCAGGAATACGCTTTGTTTTTGCATTACCGCTGAACGGTACAGCAAAAGTCATTTGCATTGTAAATAATAATCCTAAAATTATTGCAAAAAATTTTTTCATTTAAAACTCTCCTTTGTTGTTGGTCTGAACACCCAACTTATTTTTTGTCAGGCAAATGCCTGACCTACATATTAATTTATCCACATATTAACATATTTTATTTTTTTTGTTAAGTGGATTAAGGATTAGTAATACTTTGAATTGTTAAATATTTTTAATTGATTAACAATGTTTTTTGTGTGTTGGTATTCTTGCCAATCTTTTTGGAGTGGTTCATATATTTTTGAATATTCACTCTGATTTTTCGCATTCACAAGTTTTGTAATATTGTTATCAATATTAGTTTTCATTTGTGCAACATGAGTATCAAGTTGTTTTATTTTTGTATCAAACTGAGGTTTTAAATATTCTACTGCCTGCACATTACCGCTATTCATCGCTTGTGACATTTGAAGTACAATTGGTGCAAACCTAATTACTTGTTAAAATTGCATATTTTTAATAATAAGAATAATAATAAATAATTTCGTGTGTTTTTCTATTTACAACTATTCCATAACTATAACCACGATGCATTTGTAACAAGTCGCCTAATATATAATAAACATCATCCTTATTTTTTGTTCTGCCACGCGGAGGATGACCGGTATATTTATCGCCGGTAATTATTGTAGTATATTGATAATTTTTTAATTCATTATTTATATACTCATCATCAATGTTAAATTTTAAATATTTTTCGATATCTCCATGCATCATATAATTTATATATAATTCAGCATTAGTAGCATTTGGGGGAATTTTATCAGGGAAATGAGATGTTTCTGAAGATCTATTTTCTGCAAATTTGTTGTATTCAGATATTGGTCTTATTGGATTATAGGGTTTATTTTTGTCCATGTAATCTTCATAAATAACGTAACATCTTGATATTGCCGGATGAAAAAATATTAAGGCACAAATTAAAAAATATGATAAAATTTTCAATAATTTTGAATTTTTACCGTTATATTTTTTTGCTACTAAAAATATAACGGTAATCAATATGGCAGGGGTAAAAAACAACACTATAAATAAATTTATAACTAAAATATTCAAAATAAATGATTGAGTTAATAATGCGGGAAACCATAGTAGAGTGATTATTCCAAACAATGTTGAAATTAAAACCGCACTAATTAAGAAACAATAATCAAGTATTTTTAGTATTAATTTCATAAGCTTAATTATACACAAAATTGTACCAATGGGGCAATACCCATTGGTACAGACAATTTATAAATTATAATTTAAATTCAATTGGAATTAGAGAATAATATTTTTGCAAAATATGAATTTCTTGTAGAAAAATATTTTGGTTGGTAAAGTCAACCCTACTTGCTAACGGCTTCTAAAAACATCTTCAATGCAATTGTTGTTTGGAAATACAGCATACAATTTTTTGTATATCCCACCATATAAAAAGTGTAACATAACTTATAAAATATGAAAAAAGAAATAAGTGTAATAACAAAATCAATTTTGGACTAATATTTGTTACATTATGTATACTAAATGGAATTAATGCAGATATAAATAAAATAATTGTTCTCAATAAATAATTCGATTTTATTTTGTTTATAAATTTTATTATATTTGTATTTTTAGAATTTTTTTCAAGATAAGAATACACAATAGGCAGAGCAGCAGATCTTATAATATAACTTAATATAAGCAAAAGGATAACTATAAACACAAATATTGTTTCTCTATCATTATAATTAAATAAAGAACATATAAAAACAGATGTTAATAACAAAATTATTAATAAAAAACCAAAAACCAAACCATGTGCAAAGGAATTAATAAAAACTAAATGAGTAATAACTATCAACCATAAATCTTTGTCTTTAAAAATTTTATTATTCATAGGCCAATTCTATAATAAACCAAAGGATATAACAAGATATCCTTTGGTGTAAATCTTACAAAACGAATTCAATCGGAATAATAGAATAATAATTTTTTATAATTCCAATAAGTTGAAGCAAAAATGCTAAATCATTTATTACTAATGTCTTGAAATTTATCGAATGGCTTAACTTTAATAATAAATGATAATCATAAATATCAATCAATGTACCTTTGAAAACGCCGTTTTCTATGTGTGGGTTAATTATTGTATAATTACCAATTGAATATAACATTTTGCATTAACGGGTTTGTTATTATCGTTTTGCCTATGGGACTTTCGCTCACAAAATTCCCCAAATCATTTGCAACGGATTGGAAATCCCCATTATTTGCGAGAACTTTGATTCGATTAACAATGTTTTTTGTGTGTTGGTATTCTTGCCAATCTTTTTGGAGTGGTTCATATATTTTTGTATATTCTGTTCTGTTTTTCGCATTTTATGTTTTGTTTTTAATTTTTTTTATAAATTTTTGTACATCCCACCATAGAAATAATACAAGATAGCAACCTAATAAATCACATGTACAAGTTAATAATGCATGCAGCTCAATACGTTCCCAATAAGGCGGATTATGAACAGTATTTGCATTTAATACTAATATCAAAAATGGAATTTCAACAATAATGAGTATAAGCAATCTATATAGATAATTGTGTTTTAAATTATTTATAAAATTTTTCAATCTAATGTTATTAGATTTTTTTTCAAAGTACCCATAAACACAAGGTAGTATACATATTCGTAATATAAAAAGAAACATAATGAATATACAAAAGAATATAAATACAAAAGTTTTAATATTTAAACCCAAAGGATTTTCTATATCTTGCGAGAATTCATTTAAGAATAATAAAAGGGGGACTATTAGTGTAGATATAAAAATAAAACAGTACGCAATAGGCATAAGAATATGTATGCCTATTACGTATATTATGTCTTTATTCATTTTGTAAAAATCTATCATATGGGCAATATTACCATTGAAATATTATTGGCGCAAGAATATAAAAATTATGACCTCTTGCAATTTGTATTATAAAAAATATGTCATTTATAATATATGTAACTGGGTTTTTATATGCCATTTTATATAACAAATCAAAATCATATTTATCAAAAAGTATCCCATGAAAATAACCTTGTGAATCAATATATGGCTCAAGAACAGTCGCATGACCAATAGATAAATGTAAGTTTGAATCCTTTGAGAAATCTACTTCTAATTTGTCATTAAGTGTATCTGCTCGCATAACGTTATATTGTTCTCGAATTTTATTTTGCATTTCAGTAGAATTTGAAACATTTTTAAATAATGAACTATTTTGATTAAATATAATACCTTCCCAGTCTTGAGGAATTTCCTTATTCGTTCCAAATAATTTATATTTGAAATTTAATATATTAGCATTACCTTTAGGAATGTAACTATATTCTTTACTTAAAGGTATATTTTGTGGTTTTGCTAAAAATATATTTGCCATTTCTTTTGCATTTGGTCTATTTTTATTTAAAAAATTATTTATTTTTATATTTCCATTACCATAATCAGTGAAATCCGCACTGTGGTTTATGCCACTTGTATTGTGGCTCAAGGCATACTTAAATTTATCGTCTATATGATATTTATTAATAAAATCTTTTGCGTTATTAATATCATTGTGCAATTTTACATTTGGTTGTAATAAATCAGATATGATTTGTTTTTGGTTGTTGCTCACAAAATTCCCCAAATCATTTGCAACGGATTTGAAATCGCCATTATTTGCATGAACTTTGATTAGATTAACAATATTTTTTGCACTTTGGTATTCTTGCCAATCTTTTTGGAGCGGTTCATAGATTTTTGAATACTCAACCTGATTTTTTGCATTAACAAGTTTTGTAATATTGTTATCAATATTAGTTTTCATCTGTGCAACTTGAATATCCATTTGTTTAATCTTTGTATTAAACTGAGGTTTTAAATATTCTACTGCCTGCACATTACCGCTGTTCATCGCTTGGTACATTTGCAATGCTATTGGTGCAAGTTCTAACCCAACTGCAGCAACTGTTCCCAAAACGCCACTGACATCAGAAAAAATATTTCCTAAACCTGCACCTGCTCCCACATCTCCGACACTGCTATCGGTTGGAAAACCAACATCAACAGATACTCCTCCATGTAATACAGGCGCAGATTCCATATTCATAGCTGGATTAAGTATACTTGATAAGAAATTTTTTACCGAATTGTAATTTTTCTCATCCATTATCGGATAATTTGGATACTCCGAAAAAATAGGTCCTGTTCCATAGTTATCCGTATCAATTGTTCTAAAATGTTCTTTTACTTGCGTGCCATCTCTTTTTACATAAGAATTCACGTGTATTTGTTTTTGCATAAGTCAGTCCTTTCGTTTTTATTTTCTAATAATAAAATCCAACCCGCCCACCCTTCATTTGTGTGAAGAAAGGGTTATAAAAGATTTAGATTTTGTTGTGAATTTTCATCTTTTAAAAAATTATTTGAATTTTCAACTCCATACTGTTCTAATGCAAATTTGAAACATTCAAGCCAATTTATACGCTGTGCAACTTCATCAACTTTGACAAAATTAGTCAACACATCAAACATTTCTTTGAATCTCGATTTGCGTTCAAATGATGCTTTTCTGTCACCATAACGGTAAACATAGTTTGAATTTCTGATTTCATCATCAATATCAACAAAATCTGTCCTGCCATGATCATTGACCATTATGCTTTCTGACCCGATTTTGAAATACGAAATTAACTGCGCTGTTTTTTCCACCATAGGCACAATAACTTTACGGTTGATTGAATCTAAAATCATATTGAGTCTTGCTTCCTGACCGTTTGCAGAATAATTAATTTCTGTTGCACTTCTTTCTGCACTCGATAAGTTCCCTGCCATATTTTTGAAAATTCCCGTTGCACTTTCAATAGTATTTTTAAAGTAATTCAAAAAATCCCAGCCGGTCATAGCCTTATCAAACGACAAAGGTACAGGGCTTGTGGTCATAAGAGTTGAATCATATTCAATGATTTTACCCGGTTTTACTTCCTGAGTACCCATAAAACAGCCTTTTGGAGCAAGATATGGCGGATTCATCATCAATGCAAGCGCATCAAGTTGCTTGTTCAGAATTGTGGAAGATATATTATTTAAAATCAATGCAACCCTCAAAGGTGAAATTCCTCTGCCTGTTGAAGGATTTTCTATGATATTTGCGTGAATAAACGGATTAATAACGAAAGGATTATCTTCAAATCTTATAATCACACTTCTGCCTGCAACACATATCAGTTGGTTTTTAAGTATTTCACCTGTCGGAAGTTCAATATCTCCCCAATATTCCAATACTTCAACTTTCGGTATCGAATATTTTGAATCTTTTTGATTATTCTTATTTGCCACCACTCCTTTCAGTATTTCCAGTTTTTCAGCATTGAGCATATTATTTGCCCTGTTTGATTTAATATCGTCTATTGTCTGGTATGTACGATAAATTTTTGGACATGAATCCCAATTATTAACATTTGTTCTGTCAAAAACAAAATCTTCATAGTGAATAAATTTAACTTTCGCATTGTCATAAATTACTTTATCCTCAATAACAAAAGACTTATCCGTATTTAGTTCAAGTTGTTCATTTAAAGATAATACTCTGCGAACTTTTCTTGTTTTTGTTTCCCAGCCGACAAACAGGGTTACTTCCCCTGTTTCGACAACGGAATCTACAATTTTTTCCATTTCATCGGATATTTTCATATCTTCAAAAGTATTGACAAGCATTGCTTTTTGGCGATTTGCATATTTTTGGGATTTTAAATCGCTGCCGGAAACATCAAACATTCCGTCAGGATGAGAGTATAAATTTTGCACAATATGAGATTTTAGAGTTTGTGCAAGTTCATAGATTTCAGGGAGTTGTATTCTGCAATTCCAGTCATTTATCTGCGGAATATCGGCATTATAAATCGCATAAGAAATCAGCCTGTTATCTGCCCTTTGAGAATTTCTTGCATCATTGTAATAATCGTATTTAGAAATAATATTTCTTAAAATATTCTGCTCATTGTAATAATCTTGAGCCGTAAGCATAGTAACATCATTAGTATTAATCATAGTTCACCTCATCTTTGTAGTAGTAATTTCGTTTTATTGAATAAACATCAATATCCTGCACTTTATTAAAGCGTAATGTTTCGTCAGGTAAAGTTGTTTCATATTCAAAGCCGACTTGTTTCAGGAGTTTTTTAACCCTGAAATTGTCAGGAAAAATAAGTGCTTTTATTTTGTAAAATCCGAATGTATCAAAACAGTATTTCAAAAAAAATTTTGCACTATACCGGACAAAACTGCCCCAAGCCTTTTTATCAAAACAGACGGTTATTTCCGCACTGAAATTTACACTTCCGTTGCCCGTAAAATTGTCAAGAAATACAAATCCCATAAATTTGTCAAGATTATCGGTTATTACCCAAAAATTCGGAAATGAAAGGAAAACATGAAAGATACCGAAATTTTTGGCATAATCATCCTGCAAATATTTTGCGTACTTTCCGTAACAGTTAATAATATCAGGGATATAGTGCAAATTAAAACACGAGGGGGATAGAATAACTTGTTTAAATTTACACATCAAATTTGGCCTTTGTATTTGAAAAATTTGATGTAATTATCCTGATAAATAAACGCATCCGTTTTACCGGAAATAAATTTTTCTCGTTCATAAGCGGACACAAGAAAAGATTCTGCCTGCATACCATTGATATAAGAAGTTGTTTTACTCATTTTATTTATTACAAAATATGTTGTATTTTTTGAAAACAGGTTTTCCGGCTTCATTTGTTTAAAATCGGTAATCTCGCCAACCTCTTTTTTTGAGGCTTGCTCAAGAACTTTATTAAAATCTTTTTCGGTTTTATCCTTAATAAATTGTTCATATTTTTCATCATCAAGCAAAATTTGCTCAATTTCTTTATCTTGTTTCATAGAGTAGTCCTTTCGTTATATTTTTTCATCATCTAAATTTGAGATGGTAATAATTTTGGCCTCTTTGTAATCGGTGTTATCATCTTTTGTAAGAGAAAATCCAAGGTATTTGCAAAGACTTTCAAGTGCCTTTAATCCGGCAGAAGCATCTCGGAGTTTCTTTTTGCCTGTCGGATTACCATCTTTATCGCATATTTCTTCTTCTTCAAGTGAAAATTCCGCTATCTGAAGAAGTTTTTGGATTACATAACCTTTTGGCACATTAAGAACATCTATCTGATGCTTGAGTTCGTTTTTTATTTCCTTAATAACTTTCGGATTGGAAAGCAAGCGTGACAGAATTTTTTCTTTGCGCTCGGATTTATACCCTGCAATTTTGAGGGATTTTTCGGCATCTAAAGACCTTATATACTCATTTACAAAAAGTTTTTGCTGATTGGTTAATTCATTCATCTTGTTACATTTCTTATTAAAATTTGTATTTTTTATAAAAAACTTGTATAATAATCATGCTATTTATATTTCGGCTAGTGTAAATCTTAACAGGGGGGAATGAAAACGACTTCCTGTTTTTTTTGTCTTTACTGCCTAAAAATCCTTACAAACGGGGCATCCTGCGAATTGATAGAAGAAGTAGATTTCAAATTTGCAAGGGCTTCTTTATACATGCCCATCCAATAACTAAACCTTATATAAGACGGATTAGCCTTTAAGCGCAGACAAGTTCCGTAAGTTAAAAGTTGCTGATCAAAAGGCATCGGAATTATTGAACAATCCGTTGCTTCAGTCATTTCTGCCTTTTCATTTCCGTCTTTATCTACCGCACAATTTTTTGTATAATAGATAATTTCTGCAGTTCTTGGGATGTCAGATTTTCCAAAAAGCAATTTATCAGCATAAAAAGAATATGCACAATCTTTTGCCTCTCCAGTCAGGAATGATTCGACATCACTTTCATAACTGTATTTTTTGCCGTCAACAAGAAAGTACAAAATTCTGCCATATATAGGATTGTCCATTTCAGTTGCATTTTTCGGAATTTCTATCGTTGATTTTCGTAATAAAAAATTCCAGTTAATTGCAGAACAAATATCCTGATTGACAATATTTATAATAGTTTTAATTCTTTGATGATCATTTTTTACAAGTTCGGATAAAGAATTAACCTGCCTGTAATTGAGTTCTAAAAGACATTTGTTTATTATTTCCAAAAAGTTCATTTTTTCTCCTTTTTTCAGGATAAGCCTGAGGCAAGACAAAGCCCTGCCCCAAACTCTCCCGTTTTATTTGTCACAAACTATTTGATAAGACCTTGTCTTACCTGCTCCATAATGAGTTTTTCGTTTTTGACAAATTCGTCACCACTCATTTTGCCGATTTCCTCACGAGTAAAGACCTTGTTATTATTACTGTCAAGAGAAGCATTTTGAGCATAAGAAGTCAATTTGCTTTTTGCAGCGAGGTTTTCGTCATTTATTGTCTTATCGTGTGCGGATTGTTTCAAATAACCTTCAATGGCTGAATTTTCAAGTGCTTCAATCATTTTGGCTATTTTGGTAATTTCATCTTTGTCCATATCTAAATCCTTGATATAGTTCAGAACATCTCCTCTGGCACTTTTTTCAAAAAATCCTGGATTTTCCTGATTGAACAGGTCAAACGGATTTACTGCCGGTGTTTTGGCATCAAAAACAGCATTATTGTTTTGTTTATTCGTTTCGTTAAAAGCACTTATAAGTTGCTGAATTTGCTCATTATTACCTAATTGTTTTACTAACTGTTCTTTCTGCGCATTAACCGCAAGTGCCGTCAATAGTTGCCCGAGTATATTTTGGTAATTTATCTGCGGAGTCACGGCAGATGATGAAATACCATTAAATTGTTGATTTTGCATTATTATTCTCCTTGAATTTCTTTTTGGCGGTGAAGCCATTCAACTGCGGTTTCCACAAGTTCATCTATCAATTTTGAAAACAAAAATGATATAATGTGCTTTATCGGTTCGGAAAACGGCAAATTCTTAACTATATATTCGATAGCAGTCTGCTTTTTTGCCTGACCGTTACCGGAACCGAATTCTTCCTCCGCAATCATTACGGCATTTTGAGCCAAATCTTTAATAATAGATTTTAAGGTTCTGACCATAATAAATCTTCTCCTTTATTATTTTGGGGTAATGACGGTGCTTGTTATGATGCAGTAACAATCATTTTTGCAAGTGCATTAGGTTGAACCGTTTTTGCTCCGTATAAATATAAGCCTCTTACCAAATCAGAGAACGAATCTTTATCTCTTAAACTTTCTATTTTTGCAAGTTGAGATGCAAAAGTAATAGCATCATTTGTACCTGCAAGAACATAATATTTTCCGTCAACTGCCGTCAGATTGGTGCTTACGAGTACATCCATGCCTGCAATTCTTCCGATTGAGCCTTCTCTTAATGTTGTATCAGCAACATTGTGAGCAGAAATAAATTCAGGGCTTTGCAATAAATATGATTCAATATTCGGGTTAATAACTACCCATGGACGAACACCAGCATATACTGCATCCGAATTTTTTAATGCCAATGACAACTGAACAAATTTTTCATAAATCGTAGATTTGTTCAATGCAACAGGAGATGCAGTTGTACCAACGGTATTAGCCGCTGGAACATCAGTATGCAAAGCAAGAAGATAAGAGTCCTGAACTTCTTCAATTGCTTTTCTTGCATTATTCAAATGTGCTTCCATAATATCTGTATTTGCCTGTGCTTTTGCAATATCATCTATTTTGAATGCAAAGAATTTTTTCTGATCAATTTCAAGTTCTTTTGCAGTCGGAGTAAGCGCAGAATAGGTTATATTACTTGTTGTCAAAGTTGAAACCGTAACATCCGCAGGAGTAATAATTTTCACTTTATCGCCCTGTTTTGAGATTTCACCTTCCCAATTTTTGTTTACGCACTGCATCATTACGCAGTTTTTTTCTAACATTGTGTTTAATTTTTGGCTCCATACTTCCGGAATGAAAGCAGAATAAGTTGTTGAAAAATCTGTCATTTTCCTTTGTCCTTTCGTTTGTTTGAATTGTGTGTAACTGTATATTTATAAATGAGTGGTGAGTTTAATCATCATTGTAAATCTCTCTGAATTGCAGACCGATAATTGCGCAGTTATCATCAAGTTCGTTACCTTCAACACAAAGTTGAACACTGAAACTGCTTCCGCAAATTTCGGCTTTTTCAAGAATATCCGCATTTATTGTCCAAACAGGAGCATCATTTGAATCAAGACACCATTTTGAGATATCCAAATCTTCATCATCTTTTGCCCAAATTAATTGAGATAAATTCCTTGAATAAATTTTTTCTATGTCATCAGGACAATTCCCGTCATAGTCCTTATATACACAAAAATTGAATTTGTTATCCTGCTGATCATCAAGCACAAAATAAAATTCGTCTATCATTTTGCGATGATGAACATTACTCAAAGAAAGAAAAGGGGATTTCCACATAAAATCAATATTCTGACCGTCAAAAGTCGTGCCTGAATCTTCTATATATACTTTCCCCAAGGAGTCTGAAGATAAAATAGAATTATGAAAATTACACATAAATGTAATATTTTGTGGTAAAACTCTTTTATACCAAATTCTGTTTACATAATCATTTATCCAGATTGTATTGTAATATGTACTTGTTTTATATGGAAACAAAAACCATATCTGATGCTTATTTTGGTAATGAACACCAATAGTTTTGCTCATTTTTGATTTGTCGAAATTTTCAAATTCCGGAGTTATATTTTCAGAAATTGATGAACCTAAACGAATCTGATTCAATTCACCAACCTGTTCAAGCGCATAAATACCATTACTCAAAAAATATTGTTTATTATCGACATTTAAGATAGAATTTTGGCTTAATGTTCCTTTGTCGGCAAACGGTATTATTCTAAAATCCGCAGGACTTGTACCCTGCAAAAGATAAACTCTTTCCCGTTTGTAAATTGAAAGACAATCCTTGTAATTGTGCATGCCTGTAATATTAGATGTATCGGTATGAAAATCATTAATATAACCTGCATCATCTGGTTCTGTAAAATTATCATAAGTACCCAAAGCGGAATAATATATCGTAGAATCGTTAGCAACCCAAACTCTGCCGGAATAAACCGCTATACAATCGGGATAAACAGGATTTTCATCCAACCCGGCAAGATTACACTCATTAATCGTATATTCTCCATCATCATTGATATAGAACATTTCGTCTGCTTCCGAGCCAACAAGTATACCATGCAGAAAACAGGCAAATTTTACATTAGTACCATTAAGAGTTTTGTTTAAAAGTATTAACTGCTCATTTTCTTCGGAATAAATATAAATTTTACCGCTTTGGGTTGTAACAACGAGTTTATACACATCATTATATTCAAATTCGTGCATACCGGTAATTGGTTCGGATACAGGCAGTTCAAAAAGTAAAGTATTGCCTTTTTGTTTAATAATACCTTTGTTCAGATAAATTTCAATGTTTTTTGAATCTGCCCAGGGCATCTGCCCTCTGTGTGTACCAAGTTCGGTTTTTGTCGAATTCAGGTTTATACCTCCCGACAAATCAAAGTAATTAATATCCATATTTAACCTCCGAAATATTTTTGTTTGTACCAGCGAATTTTTGAACGAATAAAACTTCCCACATCATTTTTGGGAATCCACGAATAAGGCGGAAGATATATTATGTCGATTTTGCCAAAACTTGTTGTTTTAGGATTTTTTTGACCAAATTCATAATGAGTCATAACATTTGACGGATTAATTTCTATTGAATACTTGTGGCAGAGTTGTGCGCACAATTTCATGCAGGCTTCAAATTGTATCGGAGTAATTGGATATTCTCCGCAGAATTTTGGACTTACAAAGCCTGCCATCGCACACATTGCAACACCTATTGAGCCTGTATTTCCTCCGCCTGTGTGCATGGCATATAAACCGTCATTACAGTTCAGATTATCCTCCGGCTTATAATTCCCTTCACAGACTTTACCGTTTTTATCTACAAGATAGTGGTAACATTGTTTTTCGTGCCAAGTAGGATAATATGTTCCTGCGCTCCAGTGGATTATTATTCTCTTCATTCGTATCTTAATTTCCTTTTTCTTTTTATTTCCCAAACAGGATATTGTCTGTAATAAATTGCGACGGCATTTGCTCTTGTTGAAGCACCCATTTTGTTTTTCAGAGAACCGATATATGAATGAACCGTTCCCTGTTTTATACCGAGTTTTTTGGCTATTTCCTTTTCAACTAAACCATCTGCGATGCACAATAGTACATCGTGTTCGCGCTGTGATAATTTCATAAACTTCCTTTTTGAACTACTTTTTAATATTACATTAAGCATTTTTAGGTTCGCTTAATAATATTTCCGCTCTAAAAAAAATAAAAGGGAATATTAATAGGGAGGCAATATCCCCTTTTTTTTGATAGAGTATTGGAATGTTAGGGTTAATATTAAAATTGGTATTTGAAGATTACAAATATTAGTATAACCATTTCTAAAAAAAAGAAAATTCCTCTTTTCCGTCACTACTATTTAGTGGGGGAGACAAAGAGAAGAATGGCAATTGGCAAAGGTTTTCAGATTTTAATTTTTTATTTTTTTATAAATTAAAACCAACAGATTTTTTCAATTCTTTTGATTTTTTAGTATTTTATATATTTTTGCATTTAACAAGTAACGAACAATAAAAATATATTAAAAACTAATGCTTGATTTTAAAAAATGTTTGTGATAATTTTAATATTGCCGAAATTGTTATAGTAATGTAGCATTTGGCACAGGATATAAGGGCTGCTAGCTCAGGTGGTTAGAGCACTCTGCCGAGCAAAATAATTAAGTATTATTTTGCGAGAGGCCTGATAGGGTCTCAAATGCTCAAATTGACAACTAAATTATATTATTTTGCGAGAGGCCTGATAGGGTCTCAAATGCTCAAATTGACAACTGAATTCATTAGTGAGATAATGCTATAGCATTTGACACACGATATAAGGGCTGCTAGCTCAGGTGGTTAGAGCGCACCCCTGATAAGGGTGAGGTCGGTGGTTCGAGTCCACTGCGGCCCATATAAAAAAGACGATGACTTTTGTTATCGTCTTTTTTATCGTTGGAATTTTTATAGCCCGTTTTTGCCCAAATTCAAATTCGTAAGTTGGGCTTTCATTCAGCCTAACAAATCAATTATAACAGCGCTGAACAACAAAAAGTAAAAGTAGGATTGATGCCTCGTCCTGCAAATCTAACAAATTAAGGTTTGAGTAGAAACACCAACTTACATGTTTGGTCGGAAGAAAATAAGCATCCTGTCATTCTGAACTTTACAAAGCGAACCCGCAAGACATGTCGAGCGGTGTGAGCCTGTATGCGTCAGCGAAGCTATTAGCTATAAAAAAAAACAACCGCCAATAATGACGGTCGTTTTTCTCTCTTCTTCCAACCTTATATACAACTTAGATATTAGATTTTCTTTCAAAATTCTTGCGAATAGTATTTTTTGCTTTATCAAGATTTTTGATTTTCTTTTCTGCCTGTCTGACCTGTTTTCTCATAGCAGCTCTTTCAGCCTTTGTTGTTTGATATTTTGAGTCAATTTCAGCATATTTTGCTTTGTAATTAAGCAAATTATTTCTTACTTCCATTTGTGCTTTATCAATTTCAGTAATTGCAGTCTGCATTTTTGTTCCGCCTGTAACCTGTGCAGGGTCTAAAAGGTCTGTACCTTTTGCCTGAACACCCGATACAGTTCTTGATGTAGTAGTTGCAGGTGCTTTTACTGCATTACTTTCATCAAAATTCAAAGGTGTAAAAGATGTTTCTGCCATAACAGAACCAACACTCAAAATTGATACACATAATAAAGATGCAAATATTTTTGATAATTTCATTATTGTAACCTCCACTCTGATATAGTGATATTCTATACCATTTTTGAAATTTGCAAAAATAATTTACATATTTTAACAAGAAGAATTATATCTGCTCCTAAACTCTGTTTTCTTCGTGTTTATAATAGTCATAAATTCTCAGACAATCTCTGAATGAAAATTCATATTCACCCTTATGAAATAATTTATTAAACCAAACTTTTAAAAATCCTTTTTCATCCATAATTTCCTGCGCATAATCAATAATATTCATAAAGGTTTCAGGCGGATATTTTGTATCTTCATTATCCCAGCAGGCTTTTAAAACAGCACTTCCGTCAGGGTTGAAATCATACCATGCAATCGCATCATAGGTATCTTCCAAGTCTGTTATCATTTTCAATACGCCTTCTTTTGTGTATCTGCAAAAAATTACAAATTTTGATTTCTTTTGACTTAATGAATAATTTATCCATAATTCCGGTTTCAAAATATCAAGAATTTCTTTGAATGTAGAATTATCAAGAATTTTTTTCATTTTTTTGAATTTCTTTTCACCAAGAATTATTTTTGCACAGTATAAAAGTTCTTCAGGAGGAGTCATAATATCCAAATCATAACTTCTTACTCCCTCTAAAATCTGACCGTCTTTAGTCATAGGAAAAGCAAACATCTGATTATTATTACTCGGATAAGCAATTATTCTGTTCTGACGGTCAAATCCGTCAACTTCAAAACCGCTGTATTCAAAAATATATTTAAACATTTGTTCTATATGTTGTGGTGAAAACTGTCTTGCCATAATTTATCCCTTTTTTGCTTTATTATACTACACACAAAAATTGTTATATATAAAAATTGAATACAAGAATTTACATATTATAAGCAAATTACAGCCAATTCATCACTGCCAAACAGTAGCGACTGAAAAGAGGAATTTTCAAAAAAACATAATTTTTTATAATACACAATAGTTTTTAGGTTTAACATAAGGAGAAATATAAATGACAAATTTAAAAGATTTTTTCAACAAAGTTTCAAATAACAATAGAATATTTACTGCTGAAGACATTGGAGCAATGTCTGGTAATGAGTATGAACAAAATGAAAAAGCGATTTTTCATCAACTGCAAAATTTAGGAATTCCAAGACAGAACCAACTTAATGGAAACCCGGATGTAGTATATGTGAATTCATATACAAAAGCAGATGGCACAAAAGTAAAAGCACATTATCGTTCAAGAAATGGTATTTCAACAACTGGAGGTGCGGCACATTTAACGGGTACAGATAAAGAATTTGACAGACTGCTAAATGTTCAAATTAAAAATTTTAATACAGGAATACCAAATTTATCTAATTACTCTTACTACAATGATTTAAATAGTAAATTAGAACAAGAAGTCGGGAATTTTTTGAGAGCAAATACAAATTCTCCTCAATTGTATTCTAATGATATACGACATCAATATGTAAGTGCCCTATATGCAAGAAATTTAGGACAAAATCAAGCTAAATGGTTAGGCAATCTAAATGAAAAACTTCACTTTAGTAATACCGGAAGTGGTGCTTATGATACTAATTTAGACCAACTAAATAATGAAATTGGCAGACAATATGCACAAAAATACCCAAATATAACGAGAGAACAACTTTTACAAATATTATTAAGAGATTGGCAAAAGAATTCAGATTATACAAATAGGATTCTGAAGAAAAGAAGATAGAATAAAAAAGAATTAATTTATAATTAATAAATTAATTCTTTTCCTTGAATAATATAACTGCTAATAAAATACATATAACAAAAAATCGATATGCATTATAAAATACACCTGATATAATACTGCCATATCCATAAATGTTAATTATTCTAAAATATATTGAACAACATATAAAACTAAGCAGATAGTATAAAATTATAAATACAAAAAATTTAATTGTATAATGAATTAATTTTTTATTTTTCGTTTTATAAATAATATAAAGTAGTATTGTTGTAAAAATAATAAATAAAATATCTGAAAAACCAAACAAAATTCGAGTGAAATCAGTTATGCTATTATAATCAATTTTATCCACTATTTTATAATAAAAACTCATAATGGTATTTTCAAATAAAACAGCCATAACGAAAAGAAAAATATAAAATGCTATGGACAATAAAAATCTATATAAATGTTTTACTTTCAGTATCAGATAAAATAAAATTGTAGGAATAATTGTCAAAAGCATTACCATAAAAACAAAATACAATAATTTTATAAAAAATACAAATATGCTACAATAAAAATAAGAAAGAAAAAAGATTATTAAAATTGCCATATTATTATTTAGCTTAGTTATAATTATTCTTGTAATCTTAGTTATTATCGGGATTAAAAGTATCTATAACTCTTATATAGACTTTTGTCTTGATAAAGGCTGTTGCTGTGGTTATATCCGTATGTGATGCGAAGAAAAAGATCAAGGGTTTTGTGTCAAAGATGAGCAAGACTGTAAGGATAGACATGGTAAATTAAAATATATGTCCTATTCTGACGCATGCTCATTGTATATTGATAATGTAAATAATCTCTTTCTACTTACATAAATACATTTACCTCATCCCCACTATTTTTGTTACATACGAGAACAACCCTTTAACAAGGGTTGTTTTTAATTTAATTATTTACAATATTTTTTTGTTTGAATATAATAAAATTATGGAGTTTGAAGAAAAAACATTAAATTCGGAAGTAAAATTTGAGGGGAAAGTCGTCAAAGTTTTGAAAGATGACATTGAAACTGCTGACGGACACAAATCGTTCAGAGAAGTTGTCGTTCATAATGGCGGAGTTGTTATCGTTGCATTGACCAACGATAAAAAAATTCTTTTGACAAAGCAATATCGTTATCCGCTCAAAAATGTTAATATAGAACTTCCGGCAGGCAAACTTGAAATTGGAGAAAATCCTGATTATGCCTGCAAAAGAGAACTTGAAGAAGAAACAGGTTACAGAGCAAAAAATTGGAAATCGTTAGGTTTTATATACACAAGTCCGGGGATTTGCACCGAAAAATTGTATCTGTATTTCGCATCCGATTTGGAATTTGTCGGGGAACATCCTGATGAAGGTGAAATAATCAAATCAAAAGAATTTTCGCTTGATGAAGTTTTTGAAATGATTAATAATGGTGAAATTAATGATTCTAAAACTATTTGTGCTTTAACAAGGGCATTTTGCAAGGGTTTTCAACTATGATAAAAATGATTGCAACAGATATAGACGGAACGATTTTACCTTATGGAGGGGATTTTCGTCCTGCGGTTTTGGATTGCATAAATGAACTGAATAAAAGAGGGATAAAAGTTGTGCTTGTAACAGGCAGAATGCACTCATCAGCCGTACCGTTAGCACAAAAATTAGGATTAAATACTCCGGTAATTTCTTATCAGGGCGGACTTATTAAAGAAATGAACGGAAAAACGCTTTATCAAAGCAAGCTGCCCCCGCAAACCGCAAAAGAAATTATCAAATGGGCAAGAGAAAATGATGTTCACATAAACCTATATCTTGATGATAAACTTTATGTCGAAAAAGATAATAAAATTATACAGTATTATATTAAAGGCAAATTTGTGGATTACAAAGTTTGTTCGTTTGACAATTTGGAAATAAAAGATGTAAATAAACTGCTTGCCATTGATATTGATGATGCAGAAAAAGTTTCTGTGTGGGTTGAAGTTTTAAAAGAAAAATATCCGCATTTATATATAGTAAAATCTACCCCGTATTTTTGTGAAATCGGTCCTTCTGATGCAAAAAAATCTTTGAGTGTTGAATTTTTGCGCAATTATTGGGGAATAAAAAAAGAAGAAGTTTTGACTATCGGCGACCAAAATAATGATATAGATTTGGTTGAATGTGGCGGAATCGGTGTTGCAATGGGGAACGGCACAGAAGAATTAAAAAAATGCGCTGATTATATAACAGATACTTGCGACAATGACGGTTTTGTCAAAGCGATAGAAAAATTTTGCTGATGTTATTTTTCAAAACTGTCTCTGCAAAGGCCTTTTTGCCACCACGCACAATCTGAACAAAGTTCTTGGTGTTTTTCTTTTGTAAAATTTTTCTTTATTTTTTCTAAAATTTCAGAATATTTGTAAATTTCACCTTTTGCAATATCCAATATACCCGCAACTTTTTCATCTAACAGATTTACGGTATTTTCTATACATCTTGATTTTCTGCTTTGCACAATTGCAGGGCATTTTTTGCATAAATCGTCACTGCCACCGATTATTAAAATATCCGCATCAGGATTTTGAGTAAGTTCTTTTGAAATCTTGCTCCAAGAATTTGCCTGCAATTTTGAATAATTTAATCCTTTATATCCCTGTAAACACAAGAAATGATGGGGTCTTAATGATATTTTCATAATTTTATTTTTTATACATCCGCAACTTCCGGCAGGTCAATACTTTTTAATCTTTGTTCTATTCGTCTGTACCATTTGAGGTGTTGCTTAAATAAAATCTGATAATCTTCAACTTTTCCTGTTGAAATGTTATGGAATTGTTCATCACAAACTTCTGTCAGTGCATTTTCCAAAAATTTTGTATATTCATGCCTGTCAATATTTTTATCTGTCAGTTCAATACATTTGCCAAAATCCATAACAACTTCAGGTCTGTTATCTCTAAAGAAACAGTATTCGATTGCACAAGGAATTAAGTTAATTTTGTCATACTTTTTTACGGCATTTTGGGCAATATAGGCAAGACCTGTCTGAAATTCAATTGGTCTGTAGTGAGGTGGTCTGATTATACCCTGCGGGAAAATACACAACAAATTCCTCAAATCACTTAACAAATCAACAGAATATTTCAATGCCCTCATAGCCGATTGAGGAGATTTTTTGTTAACAGAATACGCACCACCGCGCCTTAAAAGCGGAAATCTGTTGAGTTCTTCAACCATCAAACGAATTTCTTTTTTACAAATTCTGTGAGCTATATTATATAAAACAATGCCATCCCACCAATTTGAATGAGGGAAAAACAATATTGTCGGAACTTTGCTGTCACGATTCGCATAATTTTCATATCCGTTATATCTAAACGCATAAAACCTGTTTTGAAGCATATTAAAAAAGAACAAACTCGCAACAGTCAGCCAAAACTTGCTTGTTTTAGCAGGTTTAAACTTTTCCTCCTTACCCCTCAATTGCGTCGGCGGGACATCCGAATATAATTTTTCCTTCACTGTCATAGAATTATCATACCCCAATTCAAAATAAAATAAAAGACTTTATAAAGAAATTTAACCTTTATTTTCCAAAAGGACAATCGCATTTGCTTCGATAGCCAACTTTTGACCCACAGCATCAAGATTTTCCTTTGTTTTTGCCTTAACAGAAATATCATTTGGTTTAATTTCCAAAATTTGCGCCAAAGCTGATTTCATTTTCGGAATATAGGGCATCATTTTGGGCTCTTGTGCAATAATATTACTGTCGATATTTACTATCGAAAAACCCTTATCTTTAACTATTTTAAAAACTTTTTTCAATAATATTGTACTATCTGCATCTTTATAACTTGCATCAGTGTCGGGAAAAAGTGTACCAATATCATCTAATGCTAATGCCCCAAGCATTGCATCAATGATTGCATGAATTAACACATCAGCATCCGAATGACCAAGCAAACCCTTTTCATGCGTAATTTTTACTCCGCCAATTATTAAATCTCTGCCCTGTATTAATTTGTGAATATCGTAACCTATGCCGATTCTTTGCATAATAAAACCCCAATAATATTATGATACCATACTTTATAATATATGTAAAATTTTAATCAGCTCAACAGCATTAAGCGCAGGACAAAAAGCATCTGCACAAATTACACCGCATTTAATAACGAATACCCGTAATATAAACAAATTTATTCCGTCAAATGTTAAACTTAAAAAACATTTGATATATTACAAAACTTATGACTTATTCGGCTGATAATTAGGTAATTATATACTATTTTACAGTAGCATGTCATTGCGATACAAAGCGAACAGGCGAAATAATAATGAGCCTTATGAGCCTGTATGTGTCGGCGAAGCCGTTAACTGCCCGTTAGGGCGTGGCAATCCAGCCGTTTAATTTGTCGATAATGATGAAATAACTGGATTGCTTCGAGATTTTTATAGTGTTCATTATAAAATTCTTCAAATCTGTCTTCTAAAATCGCTTCACGGCAAAGATGCACAAAATTTAACAGAAATCTTATGTTATGAATAGACAAAAGCGTTGATGCCGTTGCTTCCTGACATTTCCACAAGTGTCTTATATATGCTCTTGAATGATTTTTACATGCATAACAATCACAATTCTCAACCAAAGGCAGACTGTCATCCTCATATTTTTTATTTTTAATATTAGATTTTCCGTTCCATGTGAAAAATGAGCCATGTCTTGCGTTTCTGGTAGGCAATACGCAGTCAAACATATCAATTCCTGCTTTTATACCGTCTAATAAATCTTCCGGTGTTCCCACACCCATCAAATATCTTGGTTTATTTTGCGGTAACAATGGTGCGGTAAATTCGGTAAAATGTTTCTGAACATCTTTCGGCTCTCCCACACTAACACCGCCTATTGCATAACCGACCGCATCAAAAGTTGAAATAACCTTTGCACTTTCGGTTCTCAAATCTTCAAAAAATGCACCCTGAACAATAGGAAAAAGTGCCTGTTTCGGATTAGTTTTAGCCTTAAAACATCTTTCAAGCCATCTGTGAGTGCGTTCCATTGCACTTTTTGCAAAATCATAATCGCAAGGGTACGGTGCGCACTGGTCAAATGCCATTATTATATCCGCTCCGATATTTTGCTGAATTTCCATTGAAATTTCAGGTGAAATATAATGTCTTTCACCATTTTTTGGGTCCTGAAATTCAACCCCGTCCTCTGTTATTTTATTCAAATGCCCTAAAGAAAACACCTGAAATCCGCCTGAATCAGTTAATACAGGCTTATCCCAATTCATCCAGCCATGTATTCCGCCAAAATCCCTTATTCTTTTATCCCCCGCCCTCAAATAAAGGTGGTAAGAATTACCCAAAATAATTTGTGCGCCTGTGCTTTTAATTTGGTCGCCTGTCAAAGATTTTACGGCAGAATTTGTTCCGACCGGCATAAAAATAGGTGTTTCAATTTTGCCGTGCGGAGTAGTCAAAACCCCTGCCCTTGCACCGGTTTTTGAATCAATATGTTGTAATTCGTAATTAAAATAATCTTTTTCGTTCATTTTACCCTCACCCGCCCTCCGGGCACCCTCAACTTCACTTTGTTCCGTATACAGACTCACACAACTCATTCTTCGTTGGTTCGCTTTGTATTCCAAAGGTAGAGGGGTAAACATAAATTTATTCAATCTCTTTTAGCATACTCTCAATATTTTTCCCGACAGCATCAGACAATTTGAGAGCATTTATTAAAGACAAATTGTGCTTTCCATTCTCAACATTACTGATATAAGACTGACTAAAACCTGTTTTATTAATTATATCATCCTGCGATAACTTCAGTTTCGTTCGGTACATTTTAAAATTAAAGCCGAATGTCTCAAGTATTTTTTGTTCGTCCATAGTTTAATTTTATATACTTGACAATATAAAAACAATAATTTAAAATAGTTTTATATAGTTTGTAGATTATATATATTATAAATATAATATATTTCCCTTCCCTAAATAGGGAAGGGGTAGGGATGGGTGTCAGTCAGATTAAAAAATAAAATACTAAAACCCCTCCTAACCTCCCCTAATAAGGGGAGGAAAATATGCAAAATTAGCAGGTCAGACAATTGCCTGACACATATAAAGCAGATTGACATTACCACACAAACAAAAAGAAAAAATCATGAAAAACTATGCAAAAAATCTTGCAAATAATATCAAAAAATTGAGAAAAATAAATAATCTGACCATAGAAGAACTCTCACAAAAAACAGGAATAAACACATGCTTTTTGATTAAAATTGAGCAGGCAAAAGCAAAGAGAATATTTATTTCTCATATAGATACTTTTTGCAAATGTTTCCATGTCGGAATAAATGAGTTATTTGAATAATTACACCATCATATCAGGGTCGATATCGTCAGGATTTACGACCTGAACTCCGAAACGGGTTCTAAACAGATATTGTACCGTTTCTGATTGAATTTCAAACATCATTTTGTTAAACAAATCAAAACATTCTTTTTTGTACTCAATAAGCGGATCTTTTTGACCGTAAGCACGAAGTCCGATACTATCCTGTAACATTCTTACATTTGTAAGGTGGTCTATCCATTTTGCATCAACAACTTTTAAAAGAACATCTTTTTCCATTTGTCTTACGACATTATCATCACTGAAAGGTTCTTGCGGTGGAGTATCCGAATTGTATTCCGCAATAATTTTGTTATAAAACTCTATAATCTCAACTTCGTGGTCTTTATATGCCTGAATAACAAAATCTTTGACCTTTTCATACATCGGAGCATAACGCATATTTTGAATATCTTTTACTTCAATAAGTTTAGATAGCGGAGGAACAATAGAATGGAGTTCTTTGACCATTTTTTCAAGTTCTTCATAATTGTATTCTTCAACTTTCATTTCAGGCGAAATATAACTGCCTAAAATTCTGTCAACTTCCTGCTCTATCATATAAAGTATATCCGAATAAAGCCCTCTGCCTGAAAGAACTTTTCTTCTCTGATGATAGAATTTTTCACGTTGAATATTTATGACATCATCATAATCAAGAACTTGTTTTCTTATATCAAAGTGGAAAGTTTCAACTCGTTTTTGTGCGGATTTAATTCTTTTTGTAATCATCGGATGGTCAATAGCGGTATTTTCCGGAAGATTAAGCATATTCATAAGATTTTTTATTGCTTCTCCACCAAAAATTCTCATCAAATTATCTTCCAATGACAAGAAAAATCTCGTAGAACCTGGGTCACCCTGACGAGCAGCACGACCTCTCAACTGATTATCAATACGGCGGGATTCATGGCGTTCTGTACCTATAACATGCAAACCGCCCGCTTCAACTACTTGTTTATGTTCTTCTTCTGTAATTTTTCTTGCTTCTTCAAGTGCCTGATTTTTAAGATTTTCATAATCAGGATTTGACTCATCAATGCCCTGTTCATCAAGATTTGATTTTGCAAGATATTCTGCGTTACCACCTAACAAGATATCAGTACCGCGACCTGCCATATTTGTTGCAATAGTTACCGCACCCAATCTGCCTGCCTGAGCAATAATATATGCTTCTTTTTCATGGTGTTTTGCGTTCAAAACATTGTGTTTAATTCCTCTTTGTTTTAATAAAGCAGATAAATATTCGGATTTTTCAATACTGACAGTACCGACCAAAACAGGGCGTCCGAGTTTGTGCTGTTTAATAATGTCGTCAATTACCGCCAAATATTTCTGAACCTCTGTTTTATAAATAACATCAGGGTGGTCAATTCTTATATCCGGTTTGTTCGTAGGGATAGCAGTAACTTCAAGATTATAAATCTTGCCAAATTCGGCTTCTTCAGTCATAGCAGTACCCGTCATACCGGATAATTTCGGATAAAGTCTGAACAGATTTTGGAAAGTAATACTTGCAAGAGTTTGAGTTTCGTCCTGAATTTCAACCCCTTCTTTTGCCTCAATTGCCTGATGCAAGCCGTCAGACCAGCGGCGACCTTCCATTATACGACCTGTAAACTCATCAACAATCATAACCTCGCCGTCTTTTACAACATAATCGGTATCTTTTTCAAAAAGTTCTTTCGCTTTTAATGCCTGCAAAAGATGATGCGCAAGATTTGTTTTAATATCAAACAAATCTTTGACCCCGATAAGTTCCTGCGCTCTGTCAATACCGTCTTCTGTCAAAATAACATTTTTATTTTTTTCATCAACTGTATAATCTTTTTCTTTTTCAAGTTGAGGAGCAATTTTTGCCATTGTTCTGTATGTATCTTCAGACTGACTAAGACGACCGCTGATAATTAAAGGTGTTCTTGCTTCATCAATCAAAATGGAATCAACTTCGTCTATAATGGCATAATTAAATGGTCTTTGAACAAGCATAGCCTCTGAAGATGCCATGTTATCTCTTAAATAATCAAAACCGAATTCGTTATTTGTACCGTAAGTAATATCGCATCTGTAAGCATCATATTTAAGCTCAAAATCTCTTGCACCTTCGCCGTTAGACAAAATACAACCGACTGTCAATCCCAAAAATTCATAGATTTTGCCCATCCATTCGCTATCACGCTTTGCAAGATAATCGTTCACTGTAATAACATGAACACCTTTGCCTGTCAGGGCATTTAAGTAAGCAGGAAGAGTTGCAACAAGAGTTTTACCTTCACCGGTTCTCATTTCTGCTATGTGTCCGTTGTGCAAAAAATATCCGCCTATCAACTGAACATCAAAATGACGCATGTTTAAAACTCTTTTACCTGCTTCACGAACAGTCGCAAATGCTTCCGGCAAAAGTTTATCCAATGCTTCTTTTTCAAGTTTTAAATCCTCTTTAAAATTATTTGAACGAGGGCGTTTTTCAAGTATTTCTTTAAATTCGTCTGTTTTTGCTCTCAACTGTTCATCAGTCATAGCCGCAAATTCAGGTTCTAACGCATTTATATGATCAACAATGCCCATCATGGCTTTGATTTTCTTTTCATTCGGGTCGCCCAATATTTTCAGTAACCACTTCATCATAACTAAGATACCTCTCCTCAAGTTGATATATATTTTAAGTTTAACATAAACATAAAAAATAAGTCGATAGGTATATTAGTCTATAAGTTCTTTACAGAATATATAACCAAAATGAACTTATCCGCCTGTTAACTTATATACCTTAAAAAGACCCGTACCGAACCGGTACGAGCCTCTTAATTTGTATATTGATATATATTTCAAATAGTGGTGAATCTGATTGATTATCTTAAACTAACTTTTACAGCAGGTCCTTTTTGTTGAATTTCAACTTTGTTTTCTCTTGCTAACCAGCCCAAACCTAAATCTGCAAAATTGCCTTTGAGGTCTAAATCTTTTTTCATTTTTGAGAAAGATACAGTTCCGTTTGTGTGCAGGTATTCATAAATCTCTCCTGCGCTAAATCCGATTTGTTCTTCCAATGTCAAATTAACTTTTTTTGTTGCCATAATCTTGTTTCTCCTTCCATTGAACAAAAATAATTGTATCCGTAACACTTTTTCGATAATACAATAGTATTACATTTTCAAATTTGAAACATCATATCAAGGATGTACATTTCTGACGTATTTTCATGCTAATATACATCATAAGGAGTATTGCTCTATATGTTTATTGAGGGAAGTTTAGTATCTGATAAAACAGATATTCTCATTGACAAATATGCACAACTTTTAAATGATGGAGTTAGTGCTTCAGAAATTCTTGTACTTGTTCAAAATTCAACTCTAAAAAACGAATTTACAAAAAAAGTTCTTGAAAAATTAGATATTGACTGCATAGAAAAATTGCAGATACATTCTTTTTATTCACTTGTATATAATACTGTGAGCGATAATTGGGCTTTTTTAGAAGACCGTAATGTTTTTGATAATCCGGTAATTTTACCAAACTTATCGGGGTTAGAAATTTCGCAGTTTATATTAAAAGACATATTAAAAGAAGTACAGTTTAAGGGTTACAATTCAAGAATGTCTTTAATTCAGCAGATTTTCAGACGATATTCCCTTATTATACAAAATAATTTGTCACAAAGTGAAATTGATGAACGCGCAAAGATCTTAAAAGAGGGTTTTAGTGATGACGCTTCGCTTGCAATAAAAAAACTTTTACGAAAAACTCTTGAACTGCGTGGTTTTGACTATTTAAGACAATGTCTTTTATTCAATTTTATCTATAAAAATACCTCTTATTTTAAGGATATAAAATATTTGTTTATAGATGATGCAGATGAGTGTACCCCGATTTGTATTGATTTTGTGGAATATTTATCTATGCAATTAACGGAATATTTTATTGCAATAGACCCTTTGGGTTCAAGCAGATGCGGATATTTAAGTGCGGATAAAAATAATTATGAAAGACTGAAGAGAATATTCTCAAATGATTTACCCTCTATCGCCTGCGGCGACTTCCCCCTAAAAGGGGGCAGAAATGCTTGCGATAACCTTTGCCCCCTGCAAGGGGAAAATGCCCTGCAAGGGCAAAGGGGGTATGCAGCAGACAAACTCTTTGCAAATGTTAAAGACGGAGAATTTAATAAACTCGAAAATTTCTCTTACATATCATTTTCAAAGCGTTCGCAAATGGCACAAAGTGTTATAGATAAAATAAACGAACTTATTAAAAACGGCACAAAAGCCTGTGAAATATCAATTATTAGTCCGGTAATAGATGACATGCTCAAATTTACCCTCAAAAACAATTTAAAAACGACTAATCCGGTATTTTTAACAGGAAGCGAAAAACTTATCCAAAACAGGCTTGTACTTGGAACAATAACAGTTCTGAAACTCAATACCGAACTGAAAAATACCCTTTCGGAATTTGATATTCGGGTAATTTTATCGGAATTTTTAAAAATCCCTGTCAAATACTGCCAAAAAATTCTTTACCAGTTTGAAAAGACAAAAGAACTTATTTCTTATGAATTTGAGGATAGTGAATACACTCAAAAATATTCTGACTTTATAAAACTTATTCAGACACTTTCTGTTTCAGACAAAAAAATTTCGGAACAAATAATTAATATATATAATGAATTATTTACTTTTGAAAAATTTAACAAAAACGAAATAAATAAATTCAACTTTTTTATTAAACAAATCAGAGATTTTGAGGATATTTTCGGAACAGAATTTAACAGACGAAAAACAGATATCATTTTACAGATTGAAAATTCGGTTATTTCAGAGAATCCTTATTCTGTACTTGAAATCGAGCAAAATGACCTTATAATTTCTACCCCTCAAAAAATTATTGACAACCATATCCGAACAAAATATCAATTTTGGCTTGATATTTCAAATAGTGAATGGATAAAATCCGATACAGGACCGTTATACAATGCGTGGGTATTCCAAAAAGACTGGGACAAAGACACATACACCATTGACGATAATATAAAACTTTCGGCAGACAAAAACGCAAGAGTTTTGCGAAAACTGAGCCTTTGCGCATCAGAACACATTTTCTGTTATTCAAGTCTTTTTGATTCCAACGGGGTTGAAAACTATGGAGGAATAGAAGAATATATTATAACTTCCAATAATGGAAAGTCTGAAGATACCACCGAACAAGGTTTTAAAATCACCCCCAGAGCCGACCAAAAGCCTGTTCTTGACTATGAAAAAGGATATATGGGAATATCCGCAGTGCCTGGAGCGGGTAAAACAACTATTTTGCTTGCACTAATTATAAAACTTTTGGAAATTGGGATAAACCCTGAAAATATTTTTGTTTTGACCTATATGGATTCGGCTGCGAGAAACTTCAGAGAACGAATAAAAAATGTACGCAAAAACTCGTCTAAATTACCAAATATCAGCACAATTCATGGTCTTGCCCTGCGTATTTTGAAAGAAAACGGCAACTATGAAAAACTTGGTCTGAACGCTGATTTTGAAATTTGCGACGATTCCCAAAGAGGCAGAATTTTGAGAGAAATTTCCCAAAAACTCGGTATTGAACAGAAAACGGCAGAAGAATTTGACAGAGCAGTATCAACTTTCAAAATGAACGGCGGAATTTTACCCAAAAACATAACCGATAAAAAACTCCAAAAATTTGCAACTTTTTATAAATTTTATATTGAAAACCTGAAAGAGTTTAACCTGATAGATTATGATGATATGCTGACAGGTTCGGTTAAGTTGTTGGAAGAAAACCCCGATATACATGCGTATTATCAGAATATTTGTCAATATCTGATTGAAGATGAGGCGCAGGATTCTTCACTCATTCAGCAAAAATTAATCACCCTTTTAGGGGGGAAATACAAAAACATAATCAGATGCGGAGATGTAAACCAATCAATTACCGCAACCTTCTCAAATGCTGATGTAGAGGGATTCAGAAAGTTTATTACCGAAAATTATAATGTAAGCATGAATTGTTCCCAAAGATGCACAAAAGATGTCTGGGAACTTGCAAACAGACTTGTAACAATATCTTTGGCTGATGAAACGACAAAAAATGCTTTCTTTAAAATGTTTATGCAACCTGTTGAAGGCAAAAATCCCGTTGAAAAAAATGCTGTAATTTCAGAAATTTTTGATACTTCACAAGAAGAAAAAAGCCATGTCTTAAAGATTATCAGAGAAGCTTTATCAAAACATCCCGATTATACTGTCGGAATACTTTTGAGAAACAATTATCAGGTTGAAGCATGGCAGAATTTGATTGAAAACGCAGGGTTTAAAGTCATTACACGAAATCAATGTCTTGCACAGAAATCTGTTTTCAGAGCAATTTTTGCCGTTATGAAAATTGTTCTTCACCCTTTTGATAACAATATTTTGGGGCAAAATTACGATATTCTGTCAGAAACAGGCAGATACAAATACGGACTCGGCGAAGAAATTAAAAAGTATGAAAATCCTTTTATACAGTTAAATTGTGACAATTTGAACAACCAAAGTTTAGAACAGTTTTACTGGGATGTAAACTATTGGGTTTCACTTTGCGCCTTACCGCCAAATGAACTTGTCGTAAAAGTTGCACAGGATTTGGGAATTATGAAATCAGAAATTGACAAATCAAATATTCACCTGATTTCAACACTTATAAAACGAATTTGTATAAAAAACAATTCACTTTCTTATGCAGTTGAAAGGCTTTCAGAACTGTCAAAACGCCCGAATTTGAGCGGGTTTAAGTTCTTTAGCGAAGAAGATGAAGACGATAAAAAATCCCTGCAGGGCAAAGTTCAGATTATGACTATGCACAAATCTAAAGGGGACGAGTTTAATCTTGTTTTCATGCCGGAAATGAGTGAAAAAAATCTTCCGCTCTCCATTGACTCTATAAACCTTAAAAATGCAGATTTTATTGAACAAATCAGATGTTTAAATCCCAATTACAAGAAAAAATCTGATTTTGAATTAAAAAAAGAAATTTTGGAAGAAAATTTAAGACTGCTGTATGTCGCAATAACAAGAGCAAAAAATCGTCTTTATATCTCTACAAGCACTAAAGAACAAACCCGTTACGGCAAAACAAAAAGTTCCGAACCGAGCATGATTTTTGATGAATTACTCACAGATTCCTCCCCTTGTGAGGGGAGGTCAGGAGGGGTGACAATTTATGAACACTAACTTTTCTCCAAACATGATAAAAACTTATCTGACATGCCCGAAAAAATACTATTTTCAATATGTTGAAAATATTAATGTGCCAAAATCCGCTCAGCCGTTTGAAAAAGGTAAAAAAATTCATGCACTTGCAAATTATTATCTTCAAAAAATTAAAATTGAGCGCATAGAAACCGCTTTAACAGATACGGAACGGAGAGTTTGGGAACTTTTAAAACAAAATCCGTTTTATAACAAAGATTATATCAAATCCGAATTTACACTAAGCATCAGATTGACCCCACACCCCAACACTCTTCCAAGGGAAAATGGAACTGCAGGCGAATTTGAGAGCCGTGCAAATGCGGGTGAGGGTTATTGGCTTGGAGGCAGACTGGATGCTCTGGTACATATAGATGAAAATTATTATATACTTGATTACAAGACCGGTTCTATCCCCCAAAACCCCGAATTTGACCCTCAAACAATGATTTATTTGTTATGCGCAGACAGATTTTTGGCAGATTACAAATCCCTGTCATTTGTCTATATCGACCTTAAAAATCAACAAAATTATGTTATTGAATTTAATGAGCAATTAAAAACAAAATATGAAAATGAATTAGTAAAAATTTGCAAAGATATAACTTCAGACACATTATTCAAGTGTAATACCAACTCATGTAAATACTGTGAATACCATAAAATATGCACTCATTAGCCTTTTGTAAACCTTTTGTTACAATTTTACAAATCATGTTAAAGTTCATGCCAAAACCTGCCGAATACATGTTTAGCGTAGAAATTACATGTTTTTAGAAAGGTAAAAGATGAAATACTGTGTAAGAGGTAAACCAGAATAATTGTCATCCTGAACTCGTTTCAGGATCTCCTATAAATTTGTTAATAGGAGATTTCGAATCAAGTTTGGAATGACTAATTGAAAATCGACCTTGTAATATTTCTTTACATTCTGAAAATATACACTATATCTGGTTTTTAGATAAAAAGTATATAAAAAGTAAATATTCAAAGTCAATTTTTGAAAATAAAAAGTGTTTATAAGTTTATAGTGAATGATTGATTAATTTCGAATAGAAAGAAAGGATGACAACATGAGTACACAAGGAGTGGGTGCAATTCCCGTTACTGTTGGCGGCGTGCAGTACACAAACGCAAAAGAATTAGCGGATGCAATTCAAAATCGAAAAATTAAACCCGAAGATTTGCAAGCAGCACAAGAAGGCTTGGCAAAATTAGGTGGGGCACCTAAAAAAGATGTTGACAAAGGTGTTAGCGTACAAGCAAATCCTAATGACAGACAACTAACAGACGAAGAAAAAAAGGCAAGAGAAGAATTTAACCAAGCACAACTTGCAGAAATTGAAAATGCTAAAAAACAGGTTAAAGCAAATGGTGTTAGAACAGAAGATGGGGAAATTGCTTCTCATGGAAATGGTTCTTACACTTTTGATATTCATATTTCAAGACAACATCGAAAAAAAATTACAAAAGATGATGAAAGAAAACGTCTTGCACGTTATTATGATGAAACTAACGGCGAATGGATTGAACTTGGGGAAAAATACCCGACCATGAAAGATGTCAGAGTCGCATTAAAGAAAAAAGAAGAAGAAATAAAAAATTTAAGAGATGAGTACGAAAGAGAAACTAAAAAATTGACCAAAGAGTGGAAAGACGGGCAGAAGAATTTGGCAAATGCACGCAGAGCACTTGCTAAAAGAGAAATGACACAAGCAGAATTTGATAAATTACAAGCAGAACAAGATGCATTAAGAGCAAGACGTGACCAAGCAAGATTAAACTTCTCCGATGCCAGATTGGAATATCAGGAAGTTCACACTGCTCACAGAGCTTCAAAACGTACAAATTTTATTAAAAATACAGGTGTTGGTTCTGACAAACGCGCATATAACGACAACGTTGATGCACACAACAGATTATTGGATACAAGAGTATTTTATGACAAGGCAGATCTTGAAGCTGCAAAAAAATCACCTGAAAATAAAAACTTGAATTTGAATTTAGTAACAGCGGAAGACCAAAATGTAATCTACGAATTAGTTGCATTAGGTAAAAAATACTACGATAAATCAGATAGTTCACCACAAGAAAAAGCTATATGGGGTGAATTGGCAAACTTAATGAAAGATAAAAACGGTAAAGATATTCCGCTTGAACAAGTACCTCTTGAAAAAATTCAAGATGCATTGGTTGATATTACAGGCGGCGATATGCGACTTAATTACACAGAACAACAAATTCTTGAACAGGAAACCGGTTTATCAATGAGTAATATTAGAAGCGCATTCAAAGCATACGGTTTTGAAGCTCCTAATCCATTAGGGAAACGAATTGTAAACGGTATAAAAGAAGCAGCGCCAATTTTAGCAACAATGGGAGTAAGCTACTTATTAACAAGAACCAAATCAGGTGCTGAAGCAACAGCTACATCTGAAGATCACGCAGATGCTTATGCATCAGAATCAGTAACTGTAACTGAATCAGGTTCAGTTACAGCAACCTCACACGCAGAAGCATCCGTTCCTGGATATAAATTTGACTGGACTGATCCATACACCGGAGAAGAAATACATAAACGAATTGGCGGTCAATTTGCAGAAGATACACAATCTGTAACTGAATACTATGAAGCAATTGCGACAGCAACAGCAAAAGCACACGCTCATGCAGATGCTTTTGCGACAGCAACAGCAGCATGTGAAGCAATTGCAACATTATCACCTGCAGGATTAATTGCGGCTCCTGCGTTGGCATTTTTGGCAGGATTTGCTAAGAAACCTGCAGAAATAAGTGCAGCAGTTCAAGGCGCAAATAATGATAAATTATCAAAATTTGTAAAAATGTACAAAGGTCGCAAAAATGAAAATATAGGTAACCAAATTATACAAATGGCAGGACAGATTACAGGTGATAAAGCAATTGACAGAGCATTGATTGTTGCAGTTCTTGATCATGATATCGGTTCACAAAATACTGTACCGACAACAAGAGAACTACGTAATGCACTGGGACATTTGGATGCTATTAAGGCTGAAGTTGATAAATTTAAACATCTTCCACCTGTAGACAATCCTGTAGACAATCCTGTAGATAATCCTGTTGACAATCCTGTAGATAATCCTGTAGACAATACTCCACTGGCGTGCGATGAAAAACCTACTACACAAAACATGGCAATACAATTTACAAGACATGGCGGTGAAACATGGAATGAAATTGTTAAAGCAATGTATCCTGATTGCGTAGAAGCACATGGCTTGGATGCAGCGAGAACGGCTCTTAAACAGGCTGTTGCTAAACAAATGGGTATGTCTTGGAACCAGTTCAGAAAATTGACAGATGTTCCAAAATCATTCACTTATCCGCCAAAACTACTCGAATGTGATATAAACAGAAAAGGTGTAATTGTTACAAGAACAAATCTTGGTAATGGTAAATCGAATAACTTGTCTAGTGAAAGAGGTTATTGGAGAGCCCAAGATGGTTGCGATGCAAGTTTAGTTGCAGAGGGATCTACTGAAAAAGAAGCACTTGATAATTTGGCAGAACTAAAAGCCAAAAAAGGACAATTAAAATAATAAGAACAATAATCTTGATAAAGGAGCAGACCGCAAAGAAAAATCTTTGCGGTCTGCTATTTATTAATTCTTACCCTATGTAGGGCGAAAACTGATTGTAAAGTGTAGGTCGATGTAAAAATACCAACAATTATTTTTATACGATTCTTTTAAAACTAATCAGCCGAATTGCTTCTTTCCTCACACAAAACGATACTTAATCGTTTTGTTCTGCAGAGTATTCGCAATTATGCATCAAATAATTATTTAGTACAAAACATGTAACTAATTACCTTAAATGTATAGCAACGACAAACACTATTTTGTTGCAAATTCCTGATGCATTTTTTCAAACATTTGTAATGTTTCTTCTTCGCTGTGATTTTGAGCGTATTTATCCATTGCTTCATTCAGTTCTGCGACAAGTTGCGGATGTTTTTGTAAAAACTTCAAATCTGTTTCGACAGAATCAGATGCAACCTGTGATTTCCCAAGTTCTGCAGCAGGCATATTTTTTAAATCTTTAATCTCTTTTTGCTCAACAGGAGCAACAGGAGCATCAGCCTTTGCAGAAGTTTCTTCAACAGCCGGCATTTGCGGAATCCCTTTGAAATTTACATTGTTTAGGTTGTTTTCAATTTCTCTCATAGTATCACCTGCTTTTCTTTAACTATCCATGTACAATCTTTGTTTATAAACCATCTTCACGAATTTTTTTGCTACTTCGTATCTAAAATTATTACAAAAATTTACATAAAATTAATTTCATGTTATTATGCATTATATATTATAAAGGGGTTTGAGGGCAACTTATGAATTTTGAACAAATAGGAAAAAATCTGAATTCGTTTCTTACTTCGCCAAAAATTCTTGATAATTTGCCCGATATGTTCTTGTATCTTGATTCTGACGGCTTTATTAAAGAAGCAAATTTTAATGCAAGAAACAATTTAGGTGCTATTGAAAATATTACGATAAATGAACTTTTTAGTAATGGACTGAAAGCAGTAAGACAATCGGTTAAATATAAAAAAGCAGTTCTTGTAGAAACCAATACCCCAAACGAATTTCTTGAACTGACAGCATCTAAAATAGGCAGAGATTATTGCGTATGTATAAGAGATAATACAAAAATTATTAAAGATAATATTGAAAAAGACAATATAGAAAAATTTAATAATGAAAAAAATGCAATGATTTATAAACTTCAAAACGAATTCAGAGCGCCACTTAATTCAATGACAGGATTTTGTCAGGGACTTGTTGACGGAATAGCCGGAGAAGTATCCGAAAAACAATCCAAATATCTTAAAATTATTCAGTCTAATGCCAATGAATTAAATGAATTTACCGAAAAATTTATTGATTTCAGTTATGCAGAATCCCTGCAATATGAAAGCGAATACAAAAAATTTGATATCATTTTGGAAATTAAAGATATTATCAAAGAATTTGAAAAAAATATTGATAAAGAAAAAATCAGTATCAATCTAATTTATGACGGTATTGAATCAAGAAATGTTTATAATGATTTTAATGCCATAAAAAAATCAATCATAAATATTCTTGAATTGTCTTTAAAATCGACCGAAGTAGGTAATATTCAACTAATTTTGTCAAACCCGAATGATGAAGAATACATTACATACGGACTTGATGAAAACAAAAAATATTTGCAAATAAAAATTATAGATGCAGGTACACCCGTTGCACCAAAGGATTTACGCCAAATATGCAATCCTTATGCTCAACTTGAAAAAAATAAAAAACATATTGTAAAAAGTCTGCGACTTGGAATTATCAGCATACTAACCAAAAGAGCAAACGGGATTTTTAACATTAAATCAAACAATGGGAATGAATATAATGTAATTGTCCCGACTGAAAAGGAAGAAGATGAGTAATGTAATTTTAAAAAATGTCAAAAAAACTTATGACAACAATAAAGTAGTTATAAATAGCGTAAATTTAGAGATAAAAGATAAAGAATTTATAGTTCTTGTCGGGTCATCAGGCTGCGGGAAATCTACACTTTTACGAATGATAGCAGGATTAGAAAATATAACAGACGGCGAAATTTTTATCGGCGATAAAAAAGTCAATGATGTTCCGCCAAAAGATAGAGATATCGCTTTTGTGTTCCAAAGTTATGCACTTTATCCTCACATGACGGTGCGAGAAAACATAGCATTCGGATTAAAAATGCGTAAAATTCCAAAAGCGGAAATTGAAAAAAAAGTGCAGGATGCCGCTCAAATCCTCAATTTGACCGAATATTTAGACCGCAAGCCAAAACAACTTTCAGGCGGTCAAAGACAAAGAGTTGCCTTAGGTCGTGCCATTGTCAGAAATCCGAAAGTTTTTCTTATGGATGAACCGTTATCAAACCTTGATGCAAAACTTCGTGTTCAGATGCGTTCTGAAATCAAAAAGTTGCACGAAAAATTGCAAACAACTTTTATCTATGTAACCCACGACCAAACAGAAGCACTCACTATGGGTGACAGAATAGTCTTACTAAATAATGGTGATATTCAGCAGGTTGACAGCCCCGATGAAGTTTATAACAACCCTAAAAACACTTTTGTAGCAGGGTTTATCGGGTCTCCGCAAATGAATTTTATTGACGGAAAAGATTTAGGGCTTGATGAAAATATTTTATACGGAATACGACCTGAAAAAATGGTCAAACCCAATGGTGATATAAAATTAACCGTTGAAGTTGATATATCAGAAATGCTTGGCAGTGAAAAAATCGCTTATTTTGATATTGGTACAAAACATTGTTCTGCGGTTTTGAGTTCGGATTATAATATCGGTAAAACACTTGACCTGTCAATAAATTCCGCTGATTTATACAAATTTGATAAACAAACAGGGGAAAGAATTTATTAAAAATAAAATTAATTATTAACCCTCGTTAGATCTTGTGTTGAGCAAGTATGCGTAACCTGCAAACTTACATTCAATCTCCCCTGCGGGGAGAAAAGTTATGTAGGGTGCGTTTATACGCACCAAAAACCGGCGAAATAACTTTGTTCCTCCCCTTGGTAGGGGAGGTTAGGTGGGGTTTGGATTAATCAGAAAAAATAAATCAAATCAAAACCCATCCCTACCCCTTCCCTACTTAGAGGAGGAAAATTTAAAGGCGAAGTTGATACCTCCGCCATAAATTTTTTTTGTGTCAGGCAATTGCCTGACCTACAACTCTTATTGTGTCATTCCGAATTTATTTCGGAATCTCCTACTGAACACTCCTAAATTTGATTAACAAGGAGATGCTGAAATGTGTCTGATATTATTTTTATTGAGGGTAAGCCCTATAAACAACACTTACTTTCCGTTCGCTGCGACTGTAAATCGTACCTGTACGAATGATGAAAGGAGGTGATGCAAGATGGATTTCAGTGTAACTGAAAAAGCACTAATACTAATTTTACTAATAGTAATAGTGCTTAAATCCAACTAAAGAGGGCTTTTAAAGAGGCAGGCGGCAACCTGCTTCGCCCTTTTCTTTATTATAAACTATTATTGTGCATTTTTCAAGTCACATCCAAGGTTTGATTAAAAATTTAATCGCTTTGCCTTCAATATGTTGCTGCATTGCGTATTCAACTTTTTCTAAAGGCAAGGTATCAGTTATAAGTTTTTCAACCTCAATTTCGCCTGATGCAATATATTCAAATGCTTTTCGGAAATATTTTGGAGTATGATGAAAAACGCTCAACATCTTTATATCGCCATAGTGCATTTTTGTGGTATCAAAACTCACTTTTGAACCCGATTTGCATCCGCCAAAGAAATGCACCGTACCACCGGGTCTTACGCAATTGAAAATTTGTTCCCAAATTTCAGGTAAACCCACACACTCAATCGCAACATCCAAACCTTTGTTTTCATCAGAAAAACTTTTGAAAATCCTTTCAGGATTAGGATATTTTGTTAAATCAACAATTTCATCAGCGTGTGCAAAATCATCCGCCATCTGAAGTTTAATCGGATTTCTACCGGCAACAATTACCCTTGCGCCCATAAGTTTTGCTACTCTTGCAAACATCAACCCGATAGGACCTATTCCTATTATACCGACACTTTGCCCCTTTTTAATTTCTGTTCTGTATGCACCATGGACAACATTAGCAAGCGGTTCACAAAAAGCCGCTCTGTCAAAACTCATATCATCTGGCAAAATAAGCATATTTTTTTTGACAATTCTGGCAGGAACAGTTATATACTGCGCATAAGCACCGTTTAATAAATCTAAATTTTCGCACAAATTATATTCTTCATGTCTGCAATAGAAACATCTTCCGCACGGTGCGGAATTTGCCGCCACAACTCTGTCTCCGACTTTGAACCCTTCAACATTCCTGCCTACTTTATCAATGATTCCGGCAAACTCATGCCCGAACCCTGACGGAACTTCTTTTATAAGGACAGGATGACCTCTGCGATAGGTTTTGACATCCGTTCCACAAGTAAGTGCCGACATAACTTTTACAACAACTTCGCCCTCTTGCGGCGGTTTTATTGGCACTTCTTCAAATCTTATATCTTTCGGCGCATAAAATTGTATTGATTTCATAAACTAATTATATCATTAATAAAATTACTTATTAAAAATATATTCCGTTTTGGAGTTCAAATCATCAAGAATTTCGTTATAATTAACCGTCACAGGTGTCGGTACGGAATTTTTTGCGGTATTTAAAAACACTTTAGCATTTTTTGGTTTTTGACCGTCAAGAAAATATTTTGAATTTGCACTGTCCATTCTTGCAGGAACTATTAGACCACTCTGCGCAAACTTTTGTGAATTATCTTTTGATGCCAAAAATTTAATTAGTTTTACTGCCTGAGGTTTATTCTTTGAAGATTTTGCTATTGCCCAGCCTGAACTATCCATAAACATTGTTTTTGGGAATTCAACAACATCCCAATCAAATTTTGCTTCCTGACGAAATTTTGGCACCAACCATCGACCCGATAAATACATTCCGATTTTACCCTGCAAAAACATCTGTGCCATAGTTGCACTGCCTATTTCCTCTTTTTTCGGAGCAACATGATATTTTCGCCTCAAATCAGCATAAAATTCCAACCCTTTTTTATTTGCGCTTTGGTTTAAAACATTACGACTAAAATAATCTGCGCTGTCATTTACTCCCCAGCCGCCGTAATAGAGCATATATGGAAGATAATAAAGCGGTTTTTCCTCAAAAGATATTCCAAATGTTTCCTTTGTAGTAAGTTTTTGGGCCTTCTTTAACAAATCATCTAAAGTCCAATCTTTAGCCGGATAATCAACTTTTTGTTTTTTAAATAAATCTTTGTTATAAAAGAACACAAGATTAGAAACATCTCTCGGCAGCGCATAAATTTTTCCTTTAAATTTCATTGCTTCAATTGATTTTGGAAAATACCTGTCGTATTCAAATTCATCATAATTTGTCAAATCCTCTAATACTCCTGCATTCGCATACAACGGAAGATACAAATTGTTTATAAAAATAACATCAGGCGCTGTATTTGAAGCAAACAAAAGATGAATTTTCTGAAAATAGTTCTGAGGAATATGCATTAAATCAACCTTAATTCCGTCATTTTGTTTTTCAAACTCCTCAAGCATAGGTTTTAAGATATTAATTTCAGATTCCGAACCCCAAGTCGCAAACACAATATGCACAAAATTATCACTCTTTTTACACAGACTAAAACCTGTATAAATAAGCACTATTGCTATTGTAAATATTAAAACAATTCTTTTTAACATTCCCTCTCCCGAATTGACAAGATAATAGCATAAGTGTAATTAAAGGGCTTTGCTTTGTATCCCAATCTTTTAGTGATATGGACTAAGGGATATTAATTATATTTCCAGCAAAGTTCTCATTTTGTCTTCTGCTACATCAACAAGACACTTAAATCCACCGACTTTTACGATATACACACTTCCGTAATCAAGTCTGACCTGTAGCGATTTGTTTACGATTTTATCAAATTTTTTCAATACATAAACATTCTCGCCAATCTTACCGATTAAAGCCGAAACTCCGTCAGATTCAACCATTAAAATACTCTTGTTATTATCTATATCATATTTTGACTTGATAGAAATGTTGAAATCAGATGTCTGCGACTTTTTGAACGGAACTTTACTTCCTAAAGGATTAGTTACACTCATCATTTCTGAACGACTGCGTTTTGGAATCATATTTGTAATTTCTTCCGTTATAGCAGAAACCGATTCCTGCTGATTGTTTTCATTATCAATAATACTCAAATATTCTTCCATAGAAGAAATTAAATACTGTTCTTGAATTTCTTTCATTTCATCTGAAATTTTATTTTTCGGTAAAAATCTTCTGCCGGTTCTGACTAAATCCGATATACTTAAACCATGTCCTCCAAAATTTCTTCTGCTGACATTCAGTCCGCTATTTTTAAGTTTTACATGCGGACCTTCATGAAGTGGTTCTGTAACAGTATTCTCGCTTTCTAATGGCAAACTATGTCTGCTTGTCATTTTTAGGTCAAGATTTTTTGCAAAAGATTTTAAGTTCAGACCTGACATTCTTCTTGCAATTGCTTCTTCTTCTGACTGAACATCCTTTGGAGAAGCGCTGAACTGCTTCATAGAAGGAGTTTGTGAAAGCGCATGTTCCATTTGTGAAACCTTTGCTGCCATATCATTTACAAGTACACCTTTAGTACCGCCAATATTTGTAACATAAGATGTACCGCTCTGATTTTGACCATCTTTTGCCTGTGAATAAAGTTTGTATTTTTCCTGCCAACTCAAATTGTCATTATCGGCTATTTGAGTATAATCGTCATCTTTGACCTTTTCGGATTCAGAATTGTAATTTTCAAGATATTCTTTTAACTGTGAATTATTTTTAACGGCTCTTGCAATAATATTCATCAAAGCACCGAGTATAAAAATACCGATAACTGATAATGCTCCTGCAATCGGAATAATAGGCAAACTTTTTCCTGCAGTTTTTGTTTTTACAGTTTTTTCAACAGTTTTTGATTTATCCGCTTTTGCACTTTTTGATTGTGCCGGCGGATTTTTCAAATCAAATGCCGGAACAGGCTTGACATCAACAGGTTTTACCTCAGGTTTTACCTCAACTTTTTGAACAGGTTTAATATTCTGTTTTACTTCTGTCTTTTGAACTGATTTAACTTCAGTTTTTTGAGCAGATTTTGCAACCTGTTTTACTTCTGTCTTTGGCTTCACTGCTTCAGTTTTGGTTGTTTTAGGCTGAACTTTTACTACAGTTTGAGCAGAAGATTTTACACTATCCTTCTTTATGACAGGCACATGAACTGCAACAGGTTTTAACGCAATTTTATTCGTATTTTGAGTTGTTGCTTTTGTTTGTGTAGTTTGCGGGGTAACTTTTTTTGCTTCAACAGGCTTTGCTGTCGTTGTTTTTGAAGTCGTTACAGGCGATTTTGTAACAGTTGTTTTTGCTGTTGTTGAAACTGCAGGTTTTACACTTGAAGTTGCGGTTGTTGAAGCAGAAGTGCTTGTTTTTTTGAAGTTTGCCATTTTCTTATCAGGATCAAATTTATTATTCTGAGAAATCAAATTTTTATAATCCTGCTGAGCCTTAGTTAATGGTGCTGTTTTTTTTGTATAAGTCTGAATTTTTATGGGTTTTGTTGTATTAAATGTTACTTTTGTATAACCGCCGATACCATCATCTACATTTTTCACGCTGACATCGGAAACCAAATCTCTTACTCCGCCCAAGGCAGGTACAATAGATTGATTACCTGCAACATTTGGCAGTAATACAACATAAGTGTTGCCCGATTTTCTTGTTACAACGGTGTTTGTCGGCGCACCTGTTGTATAAAATGTCACATCTACCGTGTCATCATTTGATGATTTTTTGACATCCATTCTCAATAAATCGCTTGAATCCGCCATTACGGAATTACCTGCAATTAAAAATGCTGAAAGAACAGTTGTAATTATAAATTTTCTATTTATCATATTTCCCATTATTTTTAAAAAACTACACTTCAATTTATATAATAGTCGAGAATAAAATTTTTTGCTACTTTATTAATATTTGGTAAATTTATGTTACAATACAAAAATGAAATGCGGATTTGTAACTATAATCGGACGCCCGAATGTGGGCAAATCAACCCTGTTAAATCAGATTTTGGGGCAAAAAATTGTTATTGCAACTGACAAAGCCCAAACTACACGAAAAAGAATTAAAGGGATTCTGACAAACGAGCAGGGACAAATTGTTTTTATTGATACCCCGGGGATTCACAGACCGCTTAATAAACTCGGTGAATTTTTGATTGATGAAGCAAAAATTGCTATTCCTGATGCAGATGTAATAATTTTTCTTGTTGACGGTTCGGAAAGTGCCGGAAAAGGTGACAAATGGATTGTCCAAAACCTTTTGGAAACAAAAATTCCTGTGATTATTGTAATGAACAAGGTTGATAAGATTAAAAAGCCTGAAAAAATTGAACAAAATCTGTTGAGTTACAAAACACTTTTTGACGAAAATCTGCCTGTTATAAGAATTTCTGCAAAAACAGGGCGAAATATTGACACTTTGCTCAAAAATTTATACAAAAAACTTCCCGAAGGCGAAATTATGTACCCCGAAGATGTGGTGACAGAAGAAACTATGCGTGATGTTGCACAGGAAATTATAAGAGAAAAGATTTTGCTAAACACATCTGATGAGATTCCGCACGCAGTTGCAGTCAAAATTGAAAACTATTTTGAGCAGGAAGATATTGATAAAATTTATGCAACAATTTATTGCGAAACAAAGAGCCAAAAAGGAATTTTGATAGGTAAAGGCGGAAATTTGCTCAAAAAAATCGGAACAGAAGCAAGACAGGATTTGGAAAAAATTACAGAAAAAAAAGTTTTCTTGGGGTTGGAAGTCAAAGTTGAAAAAGACTGGCGCAAAAAAGATAATATTTTAAAAGATTTTGGGTATAAAGAGGAAAAATAATCACACCTATTTAGTAGTGACGGATTAGGGGAATTTTCAAAAAGTACACTATTCCTTATAATAGATAAGTGTTTTCGAGTTTATTATAAGGAGAAATATGAATGGCAAATTTAAAAGAAAAAATTCTGCAATCATTGAAAAGTACAAAACAAGTCAAAACTACGCTAAATACAATTGCAAAGTCACAAGAAAATTTATTAAAAAACTATACTAACCCTGTTTTTAATCAAAAGGATAGGGGTAAATTATTAAAGTCTTATACTGATTTGCAAGATGTTGGTAAATCTTTGTACAGATATAATACTTTACAAGAACACAATTATTTAAGTGATGCAGAAGAAGAAAAAGGAAATATTGAAAGTAAAGTACTAAAAGGCGGAGTAAGCTATAATAAATATGTTTGGTGTTCTGAAAACGGTGAAAACACTTGTGATGAGTGTTCAGAGTTAGATGGTCAAGAATTTGATTATTATGACGAAGTCCCTGAAAGACCGCATCCGAATTGCAAATGTTATGTTGAGATTGTAGATGGAAATTCTGCTCCTGAAACAGGCGAGAATGAAGAACCTTGTGATTGTCTTGATGATTTACCAACACAATTTGCTAATTTAGTTGATGAAGCAAAAAGATTACAAAATAATATCAAAAATATGATTAAAGAGTTATTTAGTAAAATAAAAACAAGAACAGGTAAATTATACGAAGATACTTGTCAAAAGATACTCGATGAAGCTGCTACATGGGACAATGCGGCGGGCGATTTTGCAAGGAATTATAATGATATGGTAAGTGCGGATACTATTAATGCGGATAAATATTTTCATTCAAAAGCAAATTGTCAAGCTACACAACGAGGTGGAGCTGGGGAAGTTTTAGCTGAAGCCATAAGTTTATTAAGAGAACTTGAGGAAGGTACACGAAAAGTTCTTTTTGAAGGAGCTGATTTAATTGAACAAATTGAAGATGCTAATCGTGATATGGAAGCTAATAAATACGGCCGCGAACAAGGAAAAATGAATCCGAACGAAGCTTGTGAAATTTTAATAGATATATTAAGACCAAATGGTTTGCCAGATAAATATTAATAATGTATTATACGAATATGAAAGTACTGTTTGAAATTTTAATTCTTGTCATATCATTATTTTTGTTAAATGGATATTTTATTTCAAATACCAATTTGTCAAATATAGATTCTTGTCTTGATAAAGGTTATTGCTGGGATTATATCCGAAATCGATGCGAGGAAAAAGATCAAGGTTTTTGTGTAAAATCTGAGCAAGAATGTAAGGACAGACATGGTAAATGGTTATATGATAAAAAATATTGTTTATTATATTAAAATTAAAGAGTTATAGCAACTATCCACAATGCCAAATAAATATACCCAAATAATAAAATTGTAATTAGGTTAAATAAAATTATCAACCAATCTTTTTTGTGTTTGTTTTTTGCTATTACTTTCATTATAAAAGTAATAATCAGTATGATATATAGATAGTAGGGTAGACTTCAGTCTACCGATATATTTGGTTGACTAATAATTTTGTGAAATGTGCAGAATGTAAAAGAATAGGCGGTTTGAGAATTTTTAATAGAAAATTTGAAGATTATTATAAAGATATTATTTGTTCATTTTACTAATTAAATTGAATATTGTTTGACTATTATAACCAAATTTGTCTGCAACTTTAAATATATTTTCATTTACTTGTTTGTAAAAAGCAAAAATTTCTTCCTTTAATTTTTCAATTGCAACAAGGTGATTTTGCTGATGAATTTTTTTTAAATTTTCCATATTTCCAAATTGAGATAATACTTTTCGAACAGCTGTTTTAGAGCAATTATACTTATTTGCTATATAACCAATATGATAACCTTTTTTATATAATTCAAGCATTTGATCTTGGATTTCTTGTTCAAAGCGTAATTCATTTTTATTTATAATTTGTAATTCTTTTGCATTGTGTTGTTTTTTTATAATATTTCTAATAACTTGTGCATAGCAATTGTATCTTTCTGCAATTTCAGTTACAGGAATACCTTGTTTATACATATCAATTATATCATTTTCTTTAAGTGTTGTTGCAATAAGATGTTTACTGTTATATGCGTGTTGAGCTCTAATATCCTTTTCATCCGGTAAAACAGATAATATATTTTTTAAACGAACAAACGAACAACCTGTCTGCTTATAAATTTCATTTGTTGTAAGTCCTTGCTTATATAGGTCAACAACTTGTTTAGGATCAAATTCTTTTGCTTTTTTACCTTTAAATAAAATATTATGCGAAGTACCTGAGATTGTTATATTCATAAATTAATTCCTTTATTTATAATTTATTATGTTATAAAACTTCTAAAAATAAAATTTGCTGTACATAATCAAAGCTTGTAGGGTGCAATTTTTTGCACCAAATTTAAATAACGATTATTGGAAAGTAAGCGACCGATGAGAGTAAATAATGAGTAAATATGAGTAAATCGTTTTTTGGGGGTAAAGTTGCACTTCCAACCTCGTTTAATTGGCTAAAGGCCGGATTGCTTCGCCTTCACAGGCTCGCAATGACATGAAACACTTCCGAACAAACTACACAAAAAAAATTTGTAAGTTGGGGTTTCTACCTCGATAATTATAATGTTGGGCTAAAAGCCCAACTTACCGGTTAGCCAACCAACACTACTATCGAAAATTTTGTAACCAATAAATTTGTAAATGACTATTCACAATTCATCATTCACCATTCACTCAAAAGCATTATCCGACCTGCAATGCCAACAAACTTTAATCAAATAATAAATACTGTTAAAATATCCGACATAAAAACTATTTACTTGAACTTTTAAAAACAATATAATGAACTTGATGTCTGTTTTAGAAGTGAAAAATCTTAATTTGGGATTTAATGTTGAAGAAAGTTTTCAGCAGGCGCTTTTTGATGTAAATTTTTCACTTGAAAAAGGTCATACACTTGCACTTGTCGGCGAATCCGGTTGCGGAAAGACAATGAGCGCAATGAGTATTCTCAACCTTATACCCAAAACCGCAAAAATTACAGGCGGAGAAATTATATACAACGGTGAAAATCTTTTGGACAAAACCCAAAAAGAAATGAGCAAAATCCGAGGGGGTAAAATTGCACTCATACCGCAAGACCCTATGACTTCACTAAACCCGTTATACACAGTCGGCGACCAACTTTTAGAAGTTATAAAAATTCACAAAGGACTGAAAGGGAACGAAGCAAAAAGACAAGCCATTGAAGCGTTTGAAGCCGTACAAATACCTGATGCTCGAAACAGACTGAACAACTACCCCCACGAATTTTCAGGCGGAATGAAGCAAAGAGCGGTTATTGCCATGGCACTTGCAACAGATGCTGAAATTCTTATCGCAGACGAACCGACAACTGCGCTTGATGTAACAATTCAGGAACAAATTATGAATCTCTTAAACGAGATTAAACAAAATAATCAAACATCAATCCTTTTGATTACGCACGATTTGGCTCTTGTAAGCGAAAACTCCCAAAATATTGCAGTAATGTATGCAGGCAGAATAGTAGAAAGCGCACCAGCCCATGAATTTTTTGCAAATCCGAATCACCCGTATTCACAAGCCTTGTTAAAGTCTATCCCGTCAAACAGACAAACTCCGCTTAAAACAATAAAAGGTCAACCTCCGACATTATCTCAAAAAATTGACGGCTGTCGTTTTCATCCAAGATGTGATTTTTGCGGAGGAAAATGCCAAACACAAGTACCAAAACTTATTCAAATCGGACAAAACCATTTCAGCGCTTGTTTTTTAAATGAAATATAAAAAAATACCCTCTCAAATTGAAAGGGTATTTTCATATATTATAATCAGTCTTATTTAGAAGATTTTTTCTTTGCTGATTTTGCAGGGTAGTAATCTCTTACAACACCGTTAAATGCATCAATATAGATTTCTCTGATATCACTCATTAACGGATATGCAGGGTTAGCACCTGTGCATTGGTCGTCAAATGCCAATTCTACCATTTCATCAAGTTTTGCGTAAAATTCTTCTTCTGTTACACCAAAATCTTTGATAGAATTTGGTAAGTTGATTGATTTCATAAGTTTATCAACTGCCTGAATATACAATTCAACTTTTTCATCAAGAGTTTTTCCACCCAAACCTAATTCGTCAGCAATTTGAGCATATTTCTCTTTTGCATTCGGATATTTATATTGAGGGAACGTTGCCTGTTTATGCGGATAGTCAACTGCATTATATTTGATAATTTGTCTGAATAATAATGCGTTTGCAACACCGTGAGGAACATGGAACATTGCACCGAGTTTGTGAGCCATAGAGTGACACAAACCTAAGAATGAGTTAGCAAATGCCATACCTGCAATAGTTGCGGCATAGTGCATTTTTTCTCTTGCTTTAGGATTGTTTGCACCTTCTGACCAAGACGGTTCTAAATATTTGAATACCAATTTAATTGCTTCCAAAGCGTTTGAATTGGTGAAGTTTGTAGCCATACAAGAAACATACGCTTCAGTTGCGTGAACCAATGCATCAATACCTGATGCAGATGTCAAACCTTTTGGCATGCCGTCAACAAAGTTCGGATCAATAATTGCCATATTAGGAGTCAAAGCATAATCTGCAATTGCGTATTTAACATGAGTTTCATCGTCTGTGATAATTGCAAACGGTGTAACTTCAGAACCCGTACCTGATGTTGTCGGTATTGCAACCATTGTTGCTTTTTTACCCAAATCAGGAATAGAGCAGATTCTCTTTCTGATATCCATAAATCTCATTGAAATATCACTGAAATCTGTATCAGGCTGTTCATACATTAACCACATAATCTTTGCAGCATCCATTGGAGAACCCCCGCCCAATGCGATAAATACATCAGGTTCATAAGGTTTGATTATATCCATTGCTTGTTTGATTGTAGATAATGTCGGATCAGGTTTAACATCAAAGAAGATTTCATGGTCAATTCCGATTTCATCTAAAACATTTGTAATCGCATCAACAGCACCTGAATTAAACAAGAATCTGTCAGTTACGATAAATGCACGCTTTTTACCTGCCAATTCACGAAGAGCCAAATCAGTAGCGCCTCTTTTAAAGTAAACCTTTGAAGGAACCTTGAACCACAACATGTTTTCTCTCCTTTCAGCAACTGTTTTGTAGTTAAGTAAGTTTTCTACCCCGATGTTACCTGAGATAGCGTTTTTACCCCAAGAACCGCAACCTAAGGATAATGACGGTTCAAGTTTAAAGTTATATAAATCACCAATACCACCCTGTGATGAAGGTGAGTTGATAAGTACACGACAAGAAGGCATCAATTCTGCATAATGGTCAATTCTTTCAGATGTTCTCGGATCTGTGTAAAGAACTGAAGTGTGACCTGCACCACCTTTTGAAACCAATTCGTAAGCCATTTTTGATGCTTCTTCATAGTTTTTAGCCTTATACATAGTCAAAATCGGTGATAATTTTTCTCTTGAGAACGGATCAGACCAATCAACAGAAGGTCTTTCAACCAAAAGAATTTTTGAATATTCAGGAATTTCAAAACCTGAAAGTTCAGCAATCTTAACTGCACTCTGACCTACAATCGCAGGATGAGCAGTTCCTCTGTTCGGATCGATAAACGGCAAATCAATCATTTTTTGCTGTTCTGCTTTAGATACTAAATAAGCACCTCTGTACTGAAATTCTTTTTTAACTTCTTCGTAAACATCTTCAACAACTACAACAGATTGTTCAGATGCACAAATCATACCGTTATCAAAAGTTTTAGACATAATAATTGAAGAAACAGCCATTTTAATATCAGCAGTTTCGTCAATTACGGCTGAAGTATTACCCGGTCCTACACCTAACGCAGGGTTGCCTGATGAATAAGCAGCCTTAACCATACCAGGACCGCCTGTTGCCAAAATACAAGCAATATCAGGGTGCTGCATCAATTGTCCTGAAAGTTCAACTGACGGAACATCAATCCAGCCGATAATATCTTCCGGAGCACCTGCCTTAACTGCGGCTTCCAATACAACCTTTGCAGCCTCAATAGTAGATTTTGTTGCTCTCGGGTGCGGTGAAAAGATAATTGCGTTTCTTGTTTTCAAAGCAATTAAAGATTTGAAAATTGCTGTTGAAGTCGGGTTGGTTGTAGGAATGATACCTGCAATAATTCCGAGAGGTTCAGCAACAATTTTTATTCCGTTTGCTTTATCTTCTTTAATAATTCCGCAAGTTTTTGCGTTTTTGTGTTTGTTGTAAATGTATTCACTTGCAAAGTGATTTTTAATAATTTTATCTTCCAAAACGCCCATGCCTGTTTCTTCTGCAGCCATACGAGCCAAAGGAATACGAGCCTTGTCAGCAGCCGTTGCAGCCGCTTTGAAAATCTTATCAACCTGTTCCTGTGTATAAGTTGAATAGATTTTTTGAGCCTTTTTAACTCTTTCAATAAGCAGTTCAAATTGTTCTGCACTGTCAACTACCGTTGATTTGTTCAAACTTTTTTCAAGTTTTTCAACAGTTTTTTTACTTTTTGTTGTCATATTTTTCTCCTTTTATAAAATGATAACATGATAATTTTATTTTAATCGTGATTTTTTTCACAAATAGAATGTAATATTATTATAAAATAAATAATTATATTTATCAAGTGTATCTTTTACAATCTTTATAAGTTCTTTATATTTAAGGAAAAAGCATACTATTACTGAACAATACATGATTTTTGAAAAACAATTAGAAAAATCTGATACAGAATTTAAGTTATCTACACCTACAGTATGATTAATTTTTGCATTAAAATTTGAAATTTTTTTAACCGTATAAGCCATGCAATAAGTAATAAGTGTATTTTTGGCACTTTATCGCTAAATCTTTCTGTAGTCTTATTTTCAGTATGCTTAACAAAAGTTCATAATAGGTATTGACAAATTATTTTTTATGATTTATAGTATTTGTGTTAAATGAAGTGTTGAATTTACACTTAATCCCGAAAGGAGAAGAACATGATTACAATAAATCCAGTAAAAATAACAACAATAAAGCCGATTTCATTCGGTACTAATAATAACAATGATAACTCAAGAGTAGGTTTGATGAATCTTGATAAAAATTCAAACAACAAAATCAACTTTGAAAAAGATTTATACATTACCCAAAATGCAGATTTTGTTCATTCAAACCCTTTAAAAGCACTTGGTTACAGTTTTGTTAAGGCTTATAATATACTATCAACCCCAAAAAGAAGTACAGTAAACGAAAACTATATACATTTACCGTATATGGCTTAATAAATATAATTTAACTCCTAAATTACATTTACCCCTATAAACCCCATAAAACACAGCCTATTTAAGGCTATTACCCCAAAAAGAAACTCAAGCAATTTACCCCAAACTGCTCGAGTTTTTATTTTTTGTATGCTGTGAGTCATGATTTGTGAATAAACCATATAAGAAATTGTTGGAAAGAACTATTCACCACTCACAATTCACTTTTCACTTTATTACTCTTATCCAGCCTTCCGGTGCTTCAATTTTACCGTATTGAATACCTGTAAGAGTATCATAGAGTTTTTTGGTAATTTCGCCCGGAGCATCCATGCCTGACGGAAAATCAATAGATTTGCCGTGGTCATCAATTCTGCCTACAGGAGAAATAACTGCGGCAGTACCACAAAGACCACATTCTGCAAAATCTTTAAGTTCTTCAAGATAAACTTCTCTTTCTTCAACTTCAAGCCCTAAATAGTGTTTTGCAACATACATTAATGAGCGTCTTGTAATAGACGGCAAAATACTTGATGATTTCGGAGTAACAACTTTGCCATCTTTTGTAATGAATAAGAAATTTGCTCCGCCTGTTTCTTCGACTTTTGTACGAGTTTGTGGGTCGAGATATAAGTTTTCGGCATAACCTTCTTTGTGTGCTGTCACACCTGCGTGCAAACTCATAGCGTAGTTTAAACCTGCCTTAACATGCCCTGTTCCGTTAGGTGCGGCTCTGTCAAAATCACTGACCTTTAATGTAATCGGTTTTGAACCGCCTTTAAAATAAGGTCCGACAGGAGAAACAAAAATTCTGAACATAAAATCCTGTGCGGGTTTTACACCCATTACAGGTGAATAACCAAACAAATATGGCCTTATATAAAGGCTTGCGCCTGTCCCGTATGGAGGAACATACTTCAAATTCGCTTTGACAACCTGTTCAACCGCTTCAACAAATTTATCTTGCGGATATGGTTGCATTTCAAGTCTTTGAGCAGTATCAAACATTCTTTGAGCGTTCATATCGGGTCTGAAAATTACTACATGTCCGTCAACAGTTTCGTAGGCTTTCATTCCTTCAAAACATGTTTGAGCATACTGCAAAACACACGCACACTCATTCATAGTAATATTTTCGTCATCTGTCAGACTGCCCTCGTCCCATTTGCCGTCTTTAAACATGGAAACAAATCTTTTATCGGTCTTGTAATAACCAAAACCCAAATTTGCCCAATCAATATTTGCTTTTTCCATAGTTTGCATAAAATATCCCTCCTGATAAGTTTAGTATAACATAAAAAAGTCAAGAAATTATTTACAAAATTATATTTATGCTATAATTTGAAAGTTGAAAAGGGGATATTTTATTTGCAAGGGGAAAACACCCCTCACCCTACCCTCTCCCCTCAATGGGCGAGGGAAGAATGAAAAATAAGGAGAAAGATTAAAATGACTGAAAGAAAAATTGCTTTGATTACAGGAGGTTCAAGAGGAATCGGTTTTAGTTGTGCTAAAGAACTTGCACACGCAGGATGTGACATCATTATCAATGACATTTGTGATGCGGCAACTGCACAACCTGCTATTGATGAACTCAAGGCTATCGGTGTTAATGCTTGGTTCTATCAATTTGATGTATCAAATGATGAACAGGTTAAAACAGCCGTTGACAAAATGATTGAAGAACACGGACACATTGACATTTTGCTAAATAACGCAGGTATCACAAAAGACGGTTTGTTTATCAGAATGGATGCTGAACAATGGGAAAGAGTAATTAAAATCAACCTTGGTTCTGCATATTATGTAACTCACGCAGTTATCAAATATATGATGAAAGCAAGACAGGGTTCAATTATCAATATGTCATCAATTGTCGGTGTACATGGTAATGCCGGTCAGGCAAACTATTCTGCATCAAAAGCAGGTTTAATCGGTTTAACTAAAACTCTTGCAAAAGAATTTGGCTCAAGAAATATCAGAGTAAATGCTGTATGTCCGGGATTTATTCAAACTGCAATGACTGCAAACTTGGGTAATATCGAAGAATACGCAGCAGCAATTCCGATGAAAAGATTCGGTACACCTGAAGATATTGCAAAAGTAGTTAAATTCTTAGCACTTGATACAGATTATGTAACAGGTCAGGCTATCGAAGTTGCCGGCGGTTTGATGCTGTAAAATTATTGAAAATTTGAACAGTTGAAAGGTTTTACGATTATATAATAAAAAATGAGGCTTTTAAGATTCTGAAACAAGTTCAGAATGACAAAGCCTTATTTTTTATATTTTTTGTTGAGTTGAAACCCAAACTATATTTATAACATTCAATCTCCCCTGCGGGGAGAAAAGAATTTCAATGCGAAACAAAGTTGAGCATCAGTTATGTAGGGTGCGTTTATACGCACCAATCGGCAAAATAACTTTGTTCCTCCCCTCGGTAGGGGAGGTTAGGTGGGGTTTGGGTTAATCAGAAAATAAATCAAATCAAAACCCATCCCTACTCCTTCCCTACTTAGGGAAGGGAAATTTAAAAGGCGGAGTTGATACCTCCGCCCTAAATTTTATTTTATGTCAAGCAATTGCCTGACCTACAACTCTTATTGTGTCATTCCGAATTTATTTCGGAATCTCCTACTGAACACTCCTAAATTTGATTAACAAGGAGATGCTGAAATAAGCCCTATAAACAACACTTACTTTCCGTTCGCTGCGACTGTAAATCGTACCAAAACGAATGATGAAAGGAGGTGATGAAGGTGAAATTCTTTATAACAGAAAAAGCGCTTTGGCTTATCTTACTGATAATCATTGCGCTTTACTTCACCAAATAAGAGGGCTTTTAAAGAGGCAGGCTGCAACCTGCTTCGCCCTTTTTTACATTATAAACTATGATTTTACATTTTTCAAGACTACACACAAAATAATATTTCCTTTTCTTGTTAAATATTTAATTTTTGCGTAAAATATCTTTAACAAAGGAAGATGTTTATGAAAAAGTTTAGTGTTTTATTATTAATAAGTATATTAGGAATTTTTACGGTAGTACAAAACCCGTCAGACGCCATTGTAATAAGTGCAAATAATGTTCAAAATACAAAAACTTACACCAAGTCTATGCCGTATTACAATTACCTCAAATTCTATACCATTGAAAACGACAGAGTACAAATTCATTTTAATAAAATGAATGATGAAGTTGAGAAAAATTTTGTTCGTAATTTAACTAAAGAAGAAAAACAGGATTACAAATATACAAAAAAAGTTCAGCAACTGATAGACAAAGGTGCCTGGGGAGAGGTCTTATATAAATACCCGAATTTTTATCCCGCTTTAGTGCAATATTATAACAACTGCATTGAAAAAGAACTCTACGAAGAAGCACTGCGTACTATGGATAAAATCCGCATGGCAGACAGAAATTATCAAATTTTTTCAAAAAATACAATTAATGATGACCTTGGCAGACTTTACATGAAAAACAATCAATACCAAAAGGCACTTGATGTATATAAACTTTATGAAAACACCGGTGACGAAAAAATTTATTCCTCGATGGCAAAATGCTATTACGGTATTGGAGATTACCAAAATGCCATCAATTACATAAGCAGAATAAGGAATAGAAGATACGAAGACAATGAACTTCTATACACAATTTACAGTGAAAAAAATGACCTGCCCAACGCTCACAGAATCGCTATTGCGCTTAATAACCAAAAGTACAATTTTGAAAACCTGATGCGTATTCAAAAAACTTCCCTAAATGATACTGACAGACTGAAATACGCATATCAGGCAAGAAATACAACCATGAATGAAGGTGATATTGCAATAGTTAATGAAATTATTGCTGATTTGGAACAGAAAAAAATTGACAAACAATTATCCAAACTAAAAATATTTGTTAAAGCCCCAAAATGGGAATATTTCAGAAATCAACTTCCTGAGAATATAACAGCAGCGGAACTTTGCCAAAAACAAGACGAATTTTTCCGCACCGCAAACCAATATCTTGTAAAATATGACGGACAACAACTCACAAATGCCTTTTATTCACTAAATCAGGACTATATGAACTATGTTCTTGCCAAAAAAGAACAATATTACAGAGAAAAGCAACAGGAAGCAGAACAAATCATGCTTGAAATGCAGGCACAACAACAATATATTAATGAACAACTAATTCAGCAGCAACGCATGCAAAACTATGTTCGCATGCAAAGAATCCAAAACCTTGGGAATCAGTCATATTATATGAATCCTGCCGTTATGTATGACCCGTTTTGGTAGTAATATCGCAGATACATATTAATATTTCTTAAAACATGGGTTGGAAAAGGTTAAAACATGTTTTATACTATAAGTGTAGTAATAAATTTGTAGAAATAGCGGGGCAAGTATTAGAAATTTGCGGATTTCCATCTGTTTGCAGTATTTCATAAAGGAAAGTTTTAGGGTAAAATTTATTTAAGTAATGTAAACAATTCCCAAAAATTTGTCAAAAAAAATTTGTTACGAAACTTTAGGGAAGAAACAGGTAGTTGAATTTTGGAAAATACAGATAAGAAAATTGAAGAAAGAAAGACTCAACCTCAACAAAAGTCTTTGAGTTCCAATCCTATTGAAAATATATTAAACAGGATTGAAGAATCTTTGCCTAATGTTTCTGACAACAGGAGAAATCCTTACGGTTCGGAAACATCAATATCTGCGCCGGTTCAAGAACCTGTTAAGAAAAATCCGTTTGGAGAGAATCAAAGTTTCAGCAGCATTGTTGAAACAATAAATAATTTTAATATAGACCGAGCAAAATCGCATCCGTTTGTTCCGTATCCTGAGGAACAAACTTCAACACCTGTTGCAATAAATTATGCAGAAATAATGAAAAGCATCTCTGATGCGTTTACAAACAATTCAAGTCTTATAAATCTGTTTTCACGCTTAAACGATATTTTTGTAAAAAAACAAAAATGGAATTTTATCGGTTTTGGTATTTTGCATGAAAAATCAAAATGTCTTAATATCAGATTATATTCAAAAGCAGGAAATTCATACAGTTCAAAGGTATTTTTATCTGATGAAACAAACCCGATAGTTCAGTGTTTTAATTCAAGAACAATAATTGATAAAGATAATATTGATTACATTAAAATTCCTTATTTAAGCAAAACCGGTTCTGTAATTATCCCAATGATGTCTGTTGACAAATGTATCGGGGTAATGCTTGTCGGCAAAAGTATTGCAAGACTTAATATCAATCTTTCCACATTCCTTTCAAATTATATGGGAATGTATATTCACAATATTCAACTGCTCGAACAGACAAACAAATTTGCAAATACTGATACCCTGACTTCTTTATACACTCACAGAGGTTTTCAGGAAGTTCTTGCAAAAGAAATGGCAAAAGCAAAAGATAATAATACACCTTTGTCTGTCATAATGTTTGATGTTAATAACATCACAAAAATCAACAGAGAACTTGGGCATGCCAAAGGTGATGAAGTTATTAAAATTATTGCAGAAAAAGTTAAACAAAATATCAAAAATACCGATAGTGCAGGCAGATACGGCGGAGATGAAATAGCCGTTATCATGCCAGAAACCGATACCAAAAACGCAAAATATATGGCAGAATATATTACATACTGTTTGTCATGTTGTTTTGTAGATGATGTCGGACCCGTTAAGGTATCTGTCGGGGTTGCAACATATCCTGACTGCGCACAGGATCAGGAAAAACTGTTGTTACTTGCCGAACAAGCAATGTATATTTCACAGGCAAAAGGTTATAAAGAAGGTATGTCTGCAATTATCAGTACCGAAGATTTCAATTTCTGGGATGATGTTGCGGTTAATTCATTCACCGAAATCCTTGCAAAACGCCATTTTGAAACAGGCATAAATTTTGAAGACGAATTTGTTAAAAAGATTAATAATGTTGATATTCTAAACCATAACAACCTTATGGAAATGGTTACATCACTTGCTGGTGCAATTGATGCCAAAGACCCTTATACAAAAGGGCATTCAACAAGTGTTTCAAGATACTCCGAAGCCCTTGCAAGAGCAATCAATCTTCCTGAAGCAGATGTTGAAAGAATTAAGATTGGCGCAATGTTACACGATATTGGAAAAATCGGTATCCCTGAATCCGTCCTCAAAAAACCGGGTAAACTTGATGATGAAGAATGGGAAATTATGAAACAACACCCGACAATCGGTGCTGAAAAAGTTCTTGCGCCAAATGAAGCACTGAGAGAATTTATCCCGATAGTAAAACATCACCATGAAAGACTTGACGGAAAAGGTTATCCTGACAAATTGAGCGGGGAAGAAATACCGCTTGAAGCAAGAATTGTATCAGTTGCAGATGCTTATCACGCATTGGTCAGCGACAGACCTTACAGAAAAGGCATGCCAATAGAAAAAGCATGCGCTATTTTGCAGGAAGGTGCAGGAGTTCAGTGGGATAGCGATTTGGTAAGAGCATTTATTGCTATCGCACCGTCTTTGACTACTAAAGTGTAATTTTTATTAGTTTGCAAATTTAGGTATTTATATACTTAATTAGCCAAGAAATAAAAATATTTCCCTCTCCTGAAAGATTTAGGAGAGGGCGCAGATGTTTGAGCAAAGCGAATTACATCTGCCTCTCCAACAATATGTAAGGCAACAAGTTGCCTACATCTTGTATCCTCTCCTGCAAGCAGGAGAGGATAATCTATTTTGGTTAACTAAATATATAAAACCCAAAATTTATTTCAAATTTGTGTTTTTATCTTTTCGTAAGTTGGGGTTTCTACCCCAACAATTACAATGTTGGGCTAAAAGCCCAACTTACAAATTAAGTATTAATTCAACTATACTTGGCTTTTTAGATGTAAATCCTGAAACTGACATGGTAAAATACACTATGGAAAATGACAAATTAATCATTACAAAAAGCGATAAGAAATTACCTAAAAAAGTTTAGATTGTTTTGCAATTATGCCTAAACAACTTACATAAGTTCAAACAAAAAGCCCTGCATTATTGCAAGGCTTTTTAAAATTTGGAATAATTATTAAACTATACTTCCTTAAAGATTAAAGAAGCATTTTGTCCCCCAAATCCAAAAGAGTTTGAAAGTGCCGTATGAATTTCTGCCTTCACGGCTTTATTTGGCACATAATTTAAGTCCGCTACTTCAGGGTCTTGATCTTTAAGATTGATAGTAGGAGGAACGACATTATCATTTATTGTTTTAACGCATGCTATCGCTTCAACCGCACCGGTCGCACCAAGCATGTGCCCGTGCATACTCTTTGTTGAAGATACATAAAGATTTGGATTTTGTTTTCTGTCACCAAAAACTTTTGCAACGGCATGTGATTCTGCCTTATCACCCAAACCTGTACTTGTACCATGTGTATTTACATACTGAATTTGTTCAGGTTTTAAATCTGCATCTTTTAGTGCAAATTCCATAGCCTTAATAGCACCTTTGCCTTCAGGGTCCGGAGCAACAACATCATAAGCATCTGCCGTCTGACCATAGCCTGCAATTTCAGCATAAATATGCGCACCTCTTGCTTTGGCATGTTCATATTCTTCCAATACCAAAACACCCGCGCCTTCGCCCATTACAAAGCCATCTCTGCCTATGTCGTAAGGTCTTGATGCAGTTGCAGGGTCATCATTGCGTCTTGACAAAGTTCTTGCTGCTGAAAATGCACCTACACCAACATCACAAATTGTTGCTTCACAACCGCCTGCAACAACTATATCAGCATCACCGTACTGAATTGAACGGAACGCATCACATAGGAATTGTAAATGGTGAACATTTGTTCGGTCCTTTTTCCAAAATTCTGATATGATTATCTTCAAATGTCCTGAACCCACCTGCTGCTGAACTGACGATTACACCAACTCTGTAAGGGTCTATACCAAGACTTTCAATATCTTCAAGTTTTGCATCTTTGATTGCCTCATCAGCTGCAACCATTGCAAACTGAACAAACCTGTCAGTTTTCTTAATTTCCTTTGGATCCATATAATCTTCAGGATTAAAATCTTTTTGTTTTACTTCCCCTGAAACATGAACAACATGCTTTGATATATCAATTGATTCGGATAAAGTTATTCCGCTTTTTCCTTCTTTCAAACTATCCCAGAACTTATCAACACCAACGCCAAACGGGGTAACAGCGCCTAATCCTGTGATAACTACTCTTCTCTTTGTCATAATTTCTTCCTTTATATAAATAAAAAGATTCTTCGCTTTGTACTCGTCATTACTGAGGGCGCATGCCCGAAGAATCTTTGCTCAGAATGACGTATAAATAATACGGGAGCGAAACAATACTGTCCCACTCCCATATTTATAAAATTCAATTTTTTAAAAACTCAAATTAGTGAGACAATTTGCTGTCAATATAATTTACAGCATCTTGAACTGTTTGAATTTTTTCTGCGTCTTCATCAGGGATTTCGCATTTGAATTCTTCTTCCAAAGCCATAACTAATTCAACTGTGTCTAATGAATCTGCACCCAAATCATCTGTAAATTTTGCTTCAGGTGTAACTAATTTTTCATCTACACTCAATTGCTCTACTACAACTTTTTTAACTGTTTCTAATGTACTCATGTTTTTCTTTCCTCTTTTTTGTAATAAATGTATTACTATTAATACTTCTCTTACATAATTATATTTCAACAAATTTTTTTTGCAAGAATTTTACAATATATATAATAATTTGTTATAAAACTTTATAAAACAAAGCAAAAAAAGTTTTGTTTGGGTATTATTAGGAGTAGATAAGCAGATAAGGGAAATCACATGCAAATATCACCAATAAACAATAATCAATCTTTTGGACATTCTTTCAGAGTAAGCATCTGCACAAAAGGTGATGACGGCATAGTCAAATTTGTAAATCCGGCTGAAAACAGTAAACTTTACAAACAACTCAATTCAAAAATTGTAAATTGGCTTAACGAAGATTATTATAACAACCTGCGCAGTTTGTACGGAATACCACGCAAAGTCAAAAAAACAAAACCTGAAACTTTGAAACACAAAGAAATTTCTGCACAACTCAGAGAAATTGATGATGATTATGCAAAATTCAATGTTGTCCGCTCTGTTTACCGCAAAAATAAACTCGGTATAATTGCAACAGGTGCAGATGTTTCTATCATAGAAAACCTCAAGGGCATAAAAAACTTAGGTCTTGCAAAATCTGATGCTATTTGGACGCAAGGTAATGCACACAGTGAGTATGTTAAAGCACTGTCTAAAGCAGTAAAAAATAATGTTACGGATTTTGTGCAACACGACAATGTTTTGTTACATTCCCCGACTAATAAAGAAATTATGCTGAAAGCGATATTCAAACCGCTTGGTAAAAAAGCAGGAGTTGAACGCTATGAACTTGATGATTTTGAATTTCACCCGAATTACACAAAACGCACACTTGCACCTGTCAATCCGAATTTTATTCGCTTTAAACAAAGTGAAGGCATGCTTGCGGAAATCAAAAAAACTGTTGAATATCATTTGAACAAAATTCTCAAAAAAAGAATCCATTTTGAAGATATAGACAAAGTTTTATATCCGAAAATCGATACTCCACAGGCAGAAAAAACAACAGAAAAAGTTGTAAAAAAAACTGAACCAAAACCGACATTCGTCCGTAAAGAACCAAAACAACTTGAATTAAAGTTTGAAGATTAAATAATCTTAATTAAATTTATGGAAAATTCTATATAGTTGTCTTATTTTTTATTTGTAACCTATCTTTTAATTTTGATAGATATTTTAAAATCACAAAATCTTGGCAAGTTTCAGAAAAATTTATCTTTTTTTCATCGAAATGTCTTAACTGTAATTGATCAGCAAATCCTTTATGAATTTTTTCAATATATTCTTTCCGTGACTTGCAGTGATAATGATTTATACGAATTTTTTTAATAGAGTTACTTTTTGTATAAAAATATGAACCGCCAGCAATCTTTTCAAAATTTTCATTCACAGCAAGTTCATTATTCTTGTATATACATGCATGAACACTATTAATATATCTGACTTTAGTAGGTTTTACAATTGATTTTATTGTACAATTTATTAAAGTATTATAATTCCTGTAAACACTGGTAAAAGACTCGATGACTGTTTTTGCGGGATTTCTTTCTATAAGACCATTTGAATCAAACATAACCCAATTAGCTACAATAGCAGGATATTGTTCATAATCTTTAAGAAAATCTTTTAAATTATCTTTTTCGACAGGAACAATATATTCATCTAAATCTATAATAGCCATCCATTCAGTTTCATTTTTATACCTGTAAATTGCATCTTGATATGCAGGTATTTGTAGGCATTTACCATAAATTTTTTTATATACAACTATGCCTAAATCAATGTATGGTTGCAGCATTTTATAATATTTTTCATCAGATTCATTATCATACAAATAAAATCTTTCTACACCAATTAATATGTGATATTCTATCCATTCCAAAATATCAGGTTCATCTTTAAATATTGCAACTATTGAAACATACACTTTTTTGTTTGATTTTTCAATAATTTTGTCTAATGGAGTTGGTTTTGAATTTTTTATAAATATTCGCAAATTATTAAAATAACGAACTCTTATTTTAATTTTAAATCTAAAGATATGGTAAATTTTATATTTTTTTGAACCAACATAAGAATTATCAATAAAAAATATATTTTTACACAAATTACTAAAAAATTTTCTCATAAAAAATACCAAACATACTTTTACTGGATAATATCCAGTAAAAGTATGTTACTATATCCAGTAAAATTGTCAAATGGAAGAAAATATATTATATGTTTTATTAGGGGAAAGAATAAAATTCTTAAGAGAATACAGACATTTAACACAAGAAAAACTTGCAGAAAAAAGTGGTTTGAGTCTTGATTATATTGGAAAGATAGAAGTATGTATAAATAAACCCGGTATAAAGGCACTAATCAAAATTGCAAATGCTTTAAATGTGCATATAAAAGAGTTATTTGATTTTTAAATTGTAAACGATTTATTCGGCTAAATCAGATGTTTCACCATAAGTAATTTTTTGAAGCGTTTGCCATACACATCTCTGAAAATCCGTGCCGATAAGACTAATTTTTAAATCAAAAATATTTCTTTTTCCTAAAAAATATTCATCAAGTTGAGATTTAACTGTTTTAATAAAAATTGTATCGGTACAAAAATTTTCAGTATTTTGTGCCGGTTTCAACGAAATTAAAGCATCTTTTTCGCAAATAATTTCTAAAATTCCAACAGGTGAATTGTAAAAAGATTTGTCCATAACAAAATTATCTTAATTATTCTGTTATTTATTAACAGATAGTGGAGTTCCTTTTTCGCCAATATAAAAAACAATCAGTTCAACCGGTTCATTTCCGGTATTTTTACCATAATGATATTTTCCGACTAATTCAGGCAAAACTTCTCCTTCGTGAAGAGTTATTTCTTTATTATCGTCAGTAATTACTGTTAGAATACCTTTTTTTACATAAGCAATATTTACTAAATCATGTTTATGCATAGGCAATTCTTCATTGACATTTATAATAATTTTTAATACCGTAACTTCAGGTTTTTTAATTTTTAATTTTTTATAATTTGCATTATCCCAGGTGGAAGTTGTTTTTAATAATACATTTTTTTCTGCCGAATATGCTGAAATTGTCGTGCATAAAATCATGACAAAAATCATAACTGCTAATTTTACTGCTTGATTCATACCATTTAATCCTTATAAATTAAATACCAAAACCTGTAATTATAATACAACAAACTTATAACTTTATATATTAAAATTATTTTCTTCATTGTTAATCATAGAATACTTTAAAAATATAATAAATAAAATATCATAAAAAAAACAGGCTAAAACCTTATAAATCAAGCCTAAAACAAAAAATGAACCCACCTGCAAAGCAGTAAGGGTTCGTTTTAGTTTTAAATGGTGGAGGATAGGGGACTCGTCTTGTATTTTGCTATTGTAAAATAACAGTCGGTTTGAGAAGAAAAAACAAAGAATTTGATAGTTATCAAAAGTAGGGTAGACTTTAGTCTACCAATACTTTATTATGGTATTATGTCAAATTTTAAACGATATTATCAAGATAAAAATATTGTGTTTATTACGATTGTTACTTATGATCGTCAACAAATTTTGGTTAAAAATATCGATTTATTAAGACAATCATTCAAAAATGTTAAATATAATTATGAAATTTTAGCAGGTATTGTTTTACCAGACCATTTACATATTTTAATTCAAACCGATAAAGCTTCTGAATATTCTAAAATAATAGCGTCATTAAAATCAAATTTTTCAAGGTTAATGCCAAAGAATATGAATCAAACAGAAGCTCAATTAAGCAGAGGCGAAAAGGGGATATGGCAACGGAAATACTATGACCATATAATTAGAGATGCAAAGGATTTTAATAAACATTTGGATTATATTCATTACAATTCTGTGAAACATTTAAATATTTCACCAAAAGATTGGGAAATTTCTTCTTTTAAAAAATTTGTAAAACAAGGTTTGTATCAAGAAGATTGGTGTAATTTTAATGATAAGAATGGTGTTTTAAATATGGATTTAGAATGAAAATTGTAGTATTGGTAGACTAAAGTCTACCCTACGGGCTATTAATAGAAAGTAGCCGACCGGTGAGAGTAAATAATGAGTAAATATGAGTAAATCGGTTTTTGGATAAAGTTGCACTTCCGACCTCGTTTAATTGGCTAAAGGCTGGATTGCTTCGCCTTCACAGGCTCGCAATGACATGAAACACTTCCGACCAAACTACACCAAAAAAATACATCTATGTTCAATTTTTGGAGGATAGGGGACTCGAATTTTTGAGATTATTTTGCTATTTGCAAGATTGTTTGCTGCGCCTCGCAGTAAACGGAACCGTTCGCAATTAGCCAAAATATTCATTATTGGCATAATTGCTCAACTTTCGCTTCGCTCATTCCTCTGCTCGGCTTGCTCGAACTCCTCAATAAAGTTGTTCTCGTCATACTACCCACACAAAATTACAGACCGATGACAAATGTCAACGGTCTGTAATCTGGAGGATAGGGGACTCGTCTTGTATTTTGCTGTCTCTCGGACGAGTGATTTGCTTCACTTTGTTGCCGCAAATCTTCGTCCTCACATACTCGAGTTCCGCTCGCCTTAACAGGCTCGACTCCACTCTTACGCAAAATCCGCCGAACTCCTAAACGAGCTTCGCTCGGATGACTTCTCGTCCTACTAACACTACTATTGGGGGTTGGGACATTTGAATTGTAATTAATTAGCCTGTATTAGCCGACAGGTTGGGGTAATAGCGATTTTATACGAATTGACTGTAATGTAACGAAACTGCTCTTTTTGTCCACTTTCTGTCACCGAAAAATCCAGTATAAATCCGAGCAAATCGCCAAAACTCAGACACTCTTTATATTATAGCGATGACAAACGCAGGACGTAAAAGTCCCATTTGAAATGGCAAATTTTTAAGTCGGAACTAAGCTGGAAGTATTTATCACATTTGAATAGTAGTAAAATTTGTTACCAAAACGTATTACAAAACAATAACATTTAGCACTAAAATTTATCGCTTTCAGTCAAGAATTGCATTATAAATACTTAATTTTTTGTTAATTTTTTGTAAAAATATTTAATTGCAATGTTATAATTTCACTATTAATAAAGAATATTGGGGGTATGATGAAACTCAAAAATATAAAAATAGCAGATTATAAGTCAATTAACGAGATTGAATTCCCAATTCAGAAACGTAATAATAGTTATACGACGATTCTTCTTGGGAAAAATGAAACAGGAAAAAGTAATATATTGGATGCAATGTCGTTTTTGCAACAGTATAACGAAGAACAATCTGCGGATTTTTTATCAATCAGAAATCAGCAAAATGAAGCTGATATTGTTTCAGTTTTTTATACAATGGAATCGGAAAATGTGAGTGCATACCGTAAATACATAGCATCAGCTATAAAAATTCCAGAAGATGTTTTAGATAAGATTACTGTTACAAATGCAACAAAAGAAATATATTTGCAAGAAGATAACGAACTTAATGAAGAATGGGTATTTACATTTAAGCCGTTAACATTTAGCAATAAATATTTTAATGAAAAAATAACAGAAATACCCGGTAATGTTGTTAATGGGGTTCAACAGCCACCTCAAAAGAAAAATAATGTAGAAATAATATCCTCTGCAGAATTAAAAAAGTTAACTGAAGAGCAACAAGCTGAATTTAATCTATTAACAAAAGAAAAATTAGAAGAATTTATAACACCTGTGCTCGAAAGATACTACAATAAGTATGAAATACCTATCTCAATATGGAAAACAAGTCCAAAATATTTAATACAGGATAGTATATCCTTAAAAGATTTTGCACAAAAACCTAGCCAATATCCACCGTTAAAAAATATTTTTGCTTTATCTGGGTATGAAACACAAGAAGAAATAAATAATAAAATTAATGAAATTGAAAAAAGTTCTAATTATAGAAGGCGCTTACAGGAACAACTTGCAAAAGATACAACAAACTATTTAAATAAAAAATGGCCAGAACATAAAATTCTGATTGATGTTGGTATATCTGATGAGCTTAATATTCACGTAAAGGTTCAAGATAAAGACGATCCTGATGCTTTTCATAATATGAGTGAACGGAGCCAGGGATTCAAACATTTTGTATCCTTACTACTAAGCTTATCAATCAACAATAAAACAGGAAATTTAAAGAATAACTTAATATTGGTTGATGAACCAGAAGTACACTTACATCCTTCAGGGGTAAGGTATATGCTCAAAGAACTACTTGAAATAGGTAAAAATAATTATGTCTTTATAGCTACTCATTCTAATTTTATGATTGATAAAGATACCAAAGATCGTCATTATCTTGTTTCCAAAAAAGCAGGCATAACGGATATAAATCAAATTACATCTGAAGAAAATTTAAACGATGATGAAGTTTTACAAGCAGCTTTTGGATTAAATGTTGTGAGGGATTTTTTGTCTAATGATAAGATTCTTGTTGAAGGAGCAAGCGATAAAATTCTATTACAAAAAGCACTAAATTGTGTAAATAAAGATAATTGTATAAAAATCACAAATGGAAAAGGCGATAATTTATCTGCAGTTGCATCTTTGGCTGGATACTATGAGATATTTCCTCTTGTTATTGTAGACGATGATGACCAAGGACAAAAAATAAAAAAAGATATCCTTAAAATTGGTTCAGGATACACAGAAGAAAATGTTTTTACAATAAGAGATTTATGTGGTTCTATTAAGGCTGGGGCTACAATTGAAGATGTGCTTCCAGTTGCCTATGTTTTGTCTAAAACAAATGAGATACTACAAGAAGAAAATATTGAAGACATTGAATTAGATGAGAACAGACCTTTTTGTGAACAAATAAAACTACATTTGCAACAAAAGATCGAATTAACTGACCTAACAAAAAAAGAGAAAAAAGAAAAAGTTGAAAATATTTTATTAAAAATTAAAAAGACTATTTCAGATGAATACAAGACTACTCGACAACTGAATCAAAGTGCACCTCTATTATACAGTTTGGCAGAAAAAATTACTGAAATGTTATAGATTAGTTTTTAGTATACCAGGCTCCACGGGTTTTGCCGTGTTTTGTTAGGTAATTATTTTCGACCAAACTTGATAAATGTTTTTTGATTGTATTTATATTTGTTCCGGTTAATTCAGATAGTTCAGAAATTGTTGCTCGGTCTTTTGTCTCAAAGACTTCCATAATTTTCGCCGAAATTTCAGGCAAATCTAAGTTTGTTTGAACAGAGGTATTTGCATGTTCTATTTTATACTCAAGTCTGATTTTTTGTTTTTGCAAAGTTTTCAGGAAAAACATCAGCCAAGGTTCATAGTTAGGCTCTTTATTCAACGTCGTTTGAGTCTGTCTTAGAGCTCTGTAATAGCCCTCTTTGTTATCCTCAATTATTGATTCCGTTGAACTGTATGGAACATAAACATATTAGTCCAATCTACAAGTTCCTGCATTTTGATTGGGGTTTCAAAAGGAGTTGCCGTTTCGAAAACAACACCTTGTTCTTTACCATTACTATCATAAGCCACAACAGCATTAGAAATTTTTTTATATTCGCCTTTGTGCTTTTCATCTTTTGAAGAATATTCAAGCAAAATTTTATGTAACTGTTTTATATAATTTTCTGATAACTGAATAACTTCCCAATCTTCAAAAATTGTATCAGCAAGTTTTGCATATCCGGCAACCTCTTCTTCGTCACGATTTGCAAAAGACTGCTTCTTAATTCGGGATAATAATTCTTCAACCTGTTTATCTGAAAGCTTATTCCCTTCAATACGATTTGAAGAACCTACACTTTCGATTGTCGCAACTTTTTTTAATGCTCTCAGTTTTTCAGGAGCCATCTTACCTAATAATTTCCATGATCCTTTGAACTCATCAATCTCAGAGATTATTGAAAGCATTTGATTGTTAATTTTAATATCAATATTTTCTAACATATTTATACCCAATTAGACCTAATATGACCTAATAATATATTATTTTTATCTAATTGTCAATAATATTGCTAAACCTTAAGTCATCAATCACATAATTAGTAAGACCAAGTTCCTGTTTAATTTTATAAAAATCTTTTCTAATTTTGCGTTTTATGTGTTTCTTTTCTTGTTCACTACCAGTTAAAATGGTGTTCAAAGGCTGTTTTAATGTAATTAATTTTTGAACAATTGGGAGCATATATGAATATTTCTTTTTTAAAATTTCCAAAAATTGTGATATCTGTTCCGGAGTCAGAATTTGTATTTGCCTTTTCGGGATATTTGCAATCCTTTTTACTTCAAAAACACAGGTTTTATCTATATAGGCTTCGTTTTGAAAGTATTTTATTATCTGATTTAAAAGTGCGAGAATATTCTTAATCCTGCGTTCGGATACCTTATTTTCTTGCAAATACTTCTTAAATTTTTGGATATCCTGAATGGTTATATCTTTTAGTTGGAATTTCTTAAAATGCGGAATAATTTTTGAATAAACAAAGGTTTTATATGCCTGAAATGATGTTTCTGTCAAAGTTTTCTGTTTGATTTCTAAAAATATTTCACAGGCAGCAACAACTGTAATATCTGAGTTTTTACTTGAAATATTTTTATTAATAATTTTAAATTTATCTTCAGTTCTTACTGTTTCAACATATTCAAATTTATCTCCGCATGGTTTTATATTTTCCGACTCTTGCAAAAATTTTTCTGCGGTTTTAGCATCAATATCGCAAAACATAACAATATCTTCAAGTGTAAATGTTTTTAATCTTTTTGCAACTTTGAGTATTTTATCCACCTAGCACCTCCGTAGCTATATTCTCATCAATTTGCATTAATCCATTAGCTTGCGCCACTTTTTCAAAGGCATCAATTGTATTTACAATTTGTCTGAAACTTTTTGCTTTGTTGTAGATTAAATGGATAGCCTCTTTTGTAATTTCAACCTCGGATATTTCTTCTGTAATTTGCTTAATGTCCGCATATTCAAACTCGCTAAATTTGTATATTTCTGAAATCCTGTCAAACAAATGCGTATGTTTTTTAAGTTTGTGTTTTGCTAATTGCATTCCGATCAAAATTATCGGAACACCTGTTTCATCATGTAAATCCCTCAATGTTTCTATTGTCCTGAAATCTTTTAACAGATAATCAATCTCATCAACTATAATCATCTGTGGATTATTTTTTAGTGCATTAACACATTGTCTAAAAATATCCGCCGTATAAAATCTCGGGATTTCATCAAGTTCTTTGGCTATTTCTTCCAATAACCATTTTGGACTCATTGAATTTGTTGCTCTGACATATATGGCATCGTACTGAATTGAAAGATAAAGTGCTGTCTTTGTTTTACCAAGTCCTGCATTACCATAAACAAGACCAATTTTTGATATATTATCAGGCTTATTTTTCAGGTTGTGAATAAGGTTAATAAACCCTTTGACATTTTTAGTTTTAACAAAAATCGGTTTCATATTGCTTATACTCCTTTGATTTTTTGTATGAGGTAAGCCAAACTCTGTCATCATTACAAATGCATCCGTGTTCCATTAAGTATTCATATCTTTCTCTGCTTGTTTTAAATAATGGCTTAACTGCAGGGTTATATTTTTCAGGTTTTTCTTTTTTAATTTCAATTTTTGGAACAATCGGTTGGGGTAAAATTTCTTCCTCTTTTTCTTCCAAGGTGCATTCCAGAATTTCCAAATCTTCAATATTCAAAAACTCTTTACAGGCTTTTATAGTTTTATTCTTAAGCTGTTTTTGTTTTTGAATTTTTTGTTTGTAATCCTCTATATCCTTAATTTTGCCTGTGTAATGAGCAAGCGGATGAGTAAGGGTAATTCTTTCTGCCCGGCATAAAAATTTTCCGGTAATTGTATAAACATTGATATAGCTTAAATCAAACAGGCTGTATTTTATTATTACTTTCTGCCTTAAACCATAAAGTGCATCATTGTAATAATCTGATTTTAAAAATCTTATTCCCTGACTTGTGATAGTTTTAATTTCCTGTGCCAGCATTAAATCGTCTAACTCTCTTGGATTTATTTCTTGTTTTTCTACGCTATTTAGCATTTCCTGAATAGTTTTGGATTTATCATTCGGACACGGCAAGGAATTTTTATACTCAAGCCAGTGTATTTCGCTATGGAATTTTTCGTTTCTTTTTAATCTTGCCGGTTTATTCTCTATATTTGTTCCGATATAACTTGGCAATAACTTTTCAAAACTTTCCTGCATTTCTAAAAAGAACCGCTCAATTACTTTTGCTCTGGCATTATACGGGTTTGCAAAAACTGTTGTTATACCTAGTTTTTCATAAATCCCTTTTAAACCAATTTCGTCAAATTTTGCACTGCCTACAAAATATTTGCCGCGGAAGGCTCTGCCGTTATCTAAATACACAAATTTTGGGATTTTACCAAGATTCAGTATTGCATTGCGGAGTGCGGACGCAATATTTTGCGTATTTTCTTCAATCATTATTTCATATCCAACCAGTGCAGTTGATTTCCAATCCAAAAATCCGATTAGTGTTGCTCTACAAGGTTTGCCCGTGAAAGGATTTATTACTTGGAAGTTTAATCGTTTTCCGTCTGCAATCAGAACTTCTCCGACTTCAATTTTTGAAATATCTCTTTTTATATGCGGAATAACATCTTCTTTTAATGCTTTTTCGCCGTCCCTTAGAAGTGTCCATTTGTCAAAATAATTTGCTTTATACCAGTTAGCAAATCTTCTGAATGTTGGAGCCGCTGGAATATATTCTACGCCCTGAGTTTTCAGAACATATTGTGTTAAAGAAATGGCTTTTCCGATACTGAATTTATTCGGGTGTAAGAGCAGTTTCAAAAATATCTGTTTTTCGTAATCTGTCAAACAGGTTCTGGAATAATCTTCATAATGATAATTTGGAATTAAAAGTTCATAATTATTGCTATTCCCTAATAACCGTTTCCATCGCTGAAGTGTACCTATTGAAACCTTTCCAAGTTTTACATAAATCTCAGGATACAAAACTTGAGCATTATATGCACCAAGAAAATCATTATCAAACTGTGTTTTATTTTGCTGATTTTTGCGTTCTTTTTTCCATAGATTCAATAAATCCAAGCGGGCAAGTGCAATTATTTTTGCCTTATTCGGTTTATGAAAATCCGTTGGTACAGGAAGCTGTTTTTCAGTAAAAGTCGGAACAATTTTAGAATAATACTTTTCCTGAAGTTCCGGTTCTATGCTTGATAACAGAATTTCAAAACTCTTTCCGCCTTTGACTGTAATTTCTCTAATTACATATTTCTTCAAAGAAAGCCTAATTGCACGGGGACTTACGCCTTTTAGTTCCGCTAATTCTTTAATTGTAATGTACTTTTCTTCGTTCATCGTACTAACATATATCACTCCGAACTCGGAAGATTGGAACTGTTTCCGACTAATTTTGTATCATTTCGACACAGCGCGAGTGAGCAGAAGGTCAAAGCCGTAAGGCGTACCCGTTTAACGCGAACGAAGCAAGAATAGTCGGAAGTGAATCAGGACTTGATGTTTCCGCAAAACGAGTTAAAATGTGTGTACCCTAATGTTTATCCGTTAATTTTAAGGAGTTTTTATGCGTAAAGAACTGAGAAAACAGATTGAATTACTTGAACAAAAAATGTCAAAAAGTCCGAATAATATGAAAGATGGCGGAAGTCATTTTCTGTATCGCAGGGAAAGAATGATACGATTCAAAATGCTGCAGAAAAATATGCCGCAAAAAATGCTTGCAAAAAGATTAAAACTAACCGAAAGCTACATCTCAAAACTAATTATAGGCGAACGCTATAACCAAGATTTTGAAAGATATATAATCCATATTTTAGATGTGAATTATTGTTGTATATAAATAAACTTATGCAATTAAAAATGATTTTATGCGTAAGAAATACTCAGATTTGACATATAAGTCCATATTTTTTTATCTAATTCATAAAATGTCATATTTAACTGATTTGCTACATATGAATAGATTTTATTAGCTTCTTCATATGATTTTACGATTACTCCGGCATATTCTAAATATTTAAACATATGTCGATCAATTGCTATCGCTGGTTTACCTGATAACATCGTTAAATAATCGACTGTTTTATTTCCTATACCATTTATATTAAGGAGTTTATCTTTATTTTTTTTGTTTCTCAACCAAATACCCAAATCTGCTTCTGTTTCCACAGAATTATTATATAAAAACCAACTTAATTCTGTTATTCTATTTATTTTAACCACATTATTCCAATTGATAAGTTTGTTCAAAGGAATGGTTTGTATCAATATCAAAAAATCACAAGTAGTTTTATATTCAGGATAAGTTATAAGAAGTTTTTTTACTCTTGGATAAACTACAGTTTTATAATTTAGACCAGCCTGCAAAATGCCGTCAACAATCGTTGCTCCCATGTGATTATATGGAGTTCTTTGTGTTACAGGTACAAAATTATGTTCAGTTTTGGCAATATACTGAATTAATTTCTCTGCTTTTCGTATTTGATCATTATTTATCATAATTAGAATTTTCAAATAATTTATTTATTGCGTTTAATCTGTCTACACAGTTTGGACATACACCACAAGGTGCTTTTGAATTCACTTGGCAAGAATAGGTTTCGTCAATAGCAATTCCTAACTCTAACCCTTTTTTTGCTACATCATATTTTGTTAAATCTCTGAAAGGAAATTTTATTTCTACAGAACCATATTCTTTCAATAGTGTTTCCAATTCTGTAAAAAATTTGAGCGAACAATCTATTTCTTTTGCGTGATTACTGTTTATAAAAGCCGAATACACTGTCTTTATGCCTAAAGATTGTGCAAAAGCAGAAGCTGCTGAAAGAAATAATAAATTTCTATATGGTAAATACAAATCTTCAGCTTTAACTTCGTCTTTCCATAAGTTTGCTTCTTTTATCATTCTGGATTCAGAATACTTGTAAATATCACCTATTTTTATAATTTCAATATTATCTACAAACTGTTTAGGTAACATTCTTTTTAAAGTTGCATATTCTTTTTCTTTACAATGTTGTCCATAATCAATAAATAATATAACGACATTTTGTTTTTTATTTGCTAAATCATAAGCTAATACTGTTGAATCCATTCCCCCGGAAGCAAGTAATAATCCATCATATTTTTTATTCATGAATTTCCTTTCCCATTAATTCAAATGTTTTTTCCACAACTTCTTCTATCGTTTGACAATAACGAGTTGAAAATTGTTCCGCAAAAAGATTGTTACAACATTTGTATGGATCAAACAGTATTGTTGGCTTCTTCATTTGTCCAAAAGCACCAATTTCCACCAACGTACCTGGATCATTATACAATAATGTTGCTATTAGCAAATCACACGTTTGAAGTAGTTCCATATCTTTACTAAATATTTGTGCTCTTTGAGTAGGTGTTGTGTTTTCATCTGACAAACCATTTTCTTTAATTGGAAATCTTAAATTGAAGTTATGATATTTTAAGCATTTTTCCAATGTAATAAGTTTATCGGTATTAACGTATGGGAAATCTGGTGCAGCCATATATATATTAATATTTTTTCTATCTTCCCAAGAAAGACGAATTCCTTTTATTTGAGAATATTTATTATAATTATCAAGAACATCTGAAACATTAATTTTAAACACTTCAAAATCCATTGTTGAAGCATATTGAGATGCAATAAGAGATGCTAATGTCATATTATTTTGCAGTTTATCAAATTTATTTGATATAAAAACGGAATTATATACATCTCCGACTCCAACAGAATGCATTGTTTTTGTTGGATATGAATATGCTTCGGTTATCGTTCCAGATTTTGTACTATAACAATATGAGCCACCACGATTTTCTTTTACTAGAATATTATTAATATTATAGTTTTTAAAATATTCTATAATACCTTCTAGCGTGCCTTTACAAAGATTTTTAAATAAGTCAGATGATGTAGAAAGGATTATTGTTTCAATTTTTCCTAAATATCCATCAAGCAGAGAGTTGCTATCATAATGCATATCAATGTGTATTTTGATATCAAGATTTTGCAATTTATTTAATATACTTTTTGTATCGTATCTGCCTGGGTTAATTAATATATCAGTCGGTTTTACAATATCAATTATATTTAAAATATCTTCTGTTTCTGTATATATTGCCTGCTCATTTAAGACATTACAATATCCTTGATCGCCAACCTCTTTTGATTCAGATACAATCATGACATTTGGGCATTTATCAATTTTACCCAATTTAAAACAACCACTACTATTTAGTTTAACATTATAAAAATTTATATCTTCTTCTAAATAGCTTGGAGCATAATAAGCCATGGCATAATCTGTGCCTAAAGCAGAAAATGCTCGTGCAGAATGGAAAATGCCTCCAAGGCGGAAAATAGCACTATTCGAATTAGTAATATCTAAGTGAGTATCTGTAAAGACCTCACCTATTATAAGAAATTTTTGTTTACACATGTAAATCTACCACAACAAAGGGAATCGGCTGCATTCCTGACGAAATTACATTACCAGTATAATTATGTTCCAAACACTTAATCATGAAATTGTATGATGTAGGTAAGTTTCCAATAATTAAATTTGAATCAGTATGCACAACAACCAATCTACCATTATGGATTTTGTCAGATAAATAAACATCATCTCCTATTTCAGGTAACTCTTGGTGTTCTATATAATATTGAGATGTCTGAACATCTTCTAATTTAATAGTTGGCAGTTCTGTTGGACATTTATTGCCTCCCAATCCTGCATTTGTACTTGTGTACATTCCTGAGGTTGTCCCACCATTACTCACATTGTAATTTTGCTGCTCACTGTAATCGCCGAATTTTCCATGCCCCGTAGAACCCATTTCATAACTCCTTAAAATCCAAATACTATTAGATAGTATTTGGATAATTCCTTTTTGTCAATTAGCCATATGGCTATTTTTTACTTTTATTAATTTATGTTTCATATTGATAATTTTTTAAATAAAAAGTTGATGTTTTTAATCTATAGAGCGATTAATGGTGTAACTTGAAAGGAATATATTATGGTTAAAAAAGATTATATGCTTTATGGCACAAAGATTTTAAATTTAAAAACTCAAGAAATAGGGTTACTAATTTGCTTATGGGAAAACAAGTTCGCAGATAAAACAGTCGACTATGCTACTTGTGTTGATAAAACCGGCAAACGATACAACATTGAACTTGACAATATTAGAGGGTTTGAAGATGATTTTGGGAAATAAATTAACCAAAGAAACTTTAGATATCCCGTATTATGAATTTAGAACAAAGTTTGCAAAAGAAATTCAATCCGCATTTTCAAGTTTTAAGAAAACAGAATTAAATAAAACTTATTACATGCATAAGGATGATAATCTGTTAGAGTCTGATTTTTATTTTGATTTACAGTGGAATTTTAATCATTTCGCATTATCAAACTGGTATATTAAGAAAATTTAAATTTTGAACATTAATAAAACACCTTTTGAACGGCATTTAAATACCGTTTAAATTTTTGACCTTTCTGTAAAAGAAACAGTTTGATTATTTCGGACACCCTTATTCAAAAATTGTTCAAATAATGTCAGATTAGTCGGGGAAATTTCCCCGACTTTTTCGCTGATTAATTTTAATTAAAAAAGTGCCGGCATGAGAACCGACACTTTTTTGGAATTAAGAATAGCAATTATTTTACTAATTCTTTGAACTTCTTGCCTGCTGAAAATGCGGGAACTTTTTTAGCGGCAATTTTAATTTCTTTGCCTGTTTGAGGGTTTCTTCCTGTGCGAGCGGCTCTTTGTCTGCGTTCGAAAGTTCCGAAACCTACCAATGTAACTTTTTCACCTTTTTTAACTGTTTTTTCAATAGTTTCTAATGTTGCAGTTAAAACATCAGCGGCATCTTTTTTTGTAACCTTTGCTGATTTTGCA
>CADAYE010000023.1 GCA_902792085.1 uncultured bacterium
GGCGGCATAAGACTGCTAACGCAGTAATATGTGTTTTTGCCTGTCGGCAAAAATCTCTTAGCGCGCCTAAGGACAACGGCGCGCGCTTACCCCTCACCCCACCCCTCTCCCCTTGGGAGAGGGAGCAGTTCTTGAAATTTCAATTTCATAGAAATGCGGGTGAGGGTTTCTATCCGACCTTTACGAAGTGCAGGTTGTGGTTTGCTTGATTGCTCGCCATCGACAGCACTACGCATTTTGCTTTTTGTGGCTTTTTCCACAAGCAAAATGGCTTCGGCTTTGCCTCGCAATCAGCTTTGAGGCACTTTTGCCATCAAAAGTGCCCCCTGTTCGGAGAACCTTGCGGAGCATATATATTTATATACCGATAATATTTTTTATGTAATTAATTGCTTGACCTGTACAGCAATGACATGCTACTGTAAAATAGTATATAATTACTGAATTTCAAAATAAAAATAAATCAAGAAAGAACGGAGTTTAATTTAAACTTTGTTCTTTTTTTATTATTTCAGTCAATCCTTTATAATATGCAAGATTTAAAACCTGTTGGAAGTATGATGATACGCATAACACTGTGAGAACACATAAAAGTTGTGCAATTCTTGACTGTGCATCAATTGCGAACTTAAATCCTACGCCACTTAATAATGATATAATTGCGCCCAAAGCGACAAACTGAAGAATGAATAAAAATACCTGAACAAAAGTTTTTTCCATTATTTTTGCGACGCTTAACAGGTTGAATATTTTTAAGTTATATTTAAAATCTTTTGCAAATCTTACAAATACCATATTTATAAATGGCAAAGTTACAAGTAAAAATACGGCATAAGCATAAAATTCAATATGATTTACTCCAAATAATATCAATCCTAAATAACTTGCAAGTCCGAGATAAATTCCCCATACAAAAATTACCGGTATTATTTTGGCAAAACATGTAAAACAATCCATTGAAATTGTCGGCAGTTGTGATTTTTCACACTCGTAATTTTCATGAATAAATTTGTAAATATAGCCTGTGAAAAATATAAAAATCATAATACCGAGCATTGAAAATATAATAGTTTCATTCCCGTCAGGAACTGCAAATATTGCATATAAAGTATTCCCTGTAAAAACAGATATTACTTCATTAAAAGATATTGCCATAATTCCGGCAAGAGCAAATATTGCTGTTTGTGCAACAAGATTTTCTTTGCCTGTATATAGTTCTTTTATAATTTTTAAAATATTCATAACAAAATATTATATCAATTCAAACGGACTGTGTTCATCCGCATAAACTATTTTTGTATCATTCCCTATAATTTTTTTAAAAACAGGCATGATTAGTATTTCGCTTTCAAAATGACCTATGTCATAAACAACTATCGGACTTTCAAGTGCGGTATGAAATTTTAAATCTCCCGTCACAAGACAATCCGCCCCGAGTTCTTTTGCATCTTTAATAAACTCGCTGCCTGAACCGGCACAAAAAGCGATTTTTTTGAGTTCTGTTGCGTGGTTATTGTTGATAATTCTTGTATTTTGGGAAATTTGTTTTATCAGACTGTTAAACTCTCGTATTGTTGTTTTGTAATTAATTATTCTTAAAAATTCGTGTTCAATATTTGTCTTGTATTCTGAAAGTCTGAGTTTTTCAATTATAGTATCAGTTGTACCGCCATGTGCTTTGTCCATATTTGTATGGGTGCAGTAAATATTAATTTTTGACCATTCTAAGGGAATACTAAAACAAGGGTGGTGTGAAACAATCATGTCGCAATTTTGTTCTTTTGCTTGTCTTACAACATTATTCGTAACTGTCAAACACAGCATTATTTTTCGGATTTCATCGTATCCTTCAACATTTACCCCCCAACCAGAACAATCCCAATCTTCTTGAGTTTCAATTGGAGCAAAATCTTCTATACGCTTTATTATTTCGTATTTATTCATTTGTTTCTTTCTAAAGCTCTACTTTTGATACATCTATAAGCTCTAAAAATTCCATCCCCAACGCTTCTGCAATAAATTCTACAGAATCAATGGTAGGCGACACGCTGCCGTTTTCAATTTTGCTTAATCCAGTAGGTGTTATTCCAGCAGACAAAGCAAGATCTTCCTGTGAGAGATTTCTTTTTAATCTCTCAAATTTGATTTTCATCCCAAGTTTCGGTACGATTGTTCCTCTTCTTCTTTTTACCATATTAACTATAGTATATGCTTGACAAACTATAATCAATATATTATAGTTAATATGTATTAATTATAATACTGATTATATAAATACAATTTACGAGGAAATATGGATAAAAAAATAATAAGTAAAATTTTTGATATTGAGGAAAAATTAAACATTGAAAAAGAATGGATTGAAATTGCAAATATTTTGACTTCAGAAGATGATTATGAGTGGTTTAAAATATGATTAATTATAAATGAAATTGAAAGATCAAATATGGCTATATTTAATGACTATGAAGCATTAATTGAAGATTTACAAAATTTGAAAACTAATTTGTGATATGCTCTAAAATCTTTCTTGCAATAACACTTTTGGGGGCTTTTGAAATCTTTTTAACCGCACCGTTACTGTCAAAAATTGTAACTTCATTCTCATCAGAATTAAACCCGATATCTTTTCTTGAAATATCATTTGCAATCAAATAATCACAGCCTTTTTTCTCTATTTTGGCTTTGGCATTTTCCATTAGATTTTCGCTTTCCGCGCAGAAACCGACAATTGTTTGGAAAGTTTTGTTTTTACATAACTCTGCCAAAATATCAGGGTTTTTTACAAGTTCAAGAGTAATTGAGTCATTATCTCCTTTTTTTATTTTTTGTTCGGAGTATTCTTTTACTCTGTAATCTGCAACTGCGGCTGCCATTATTATATAATTGGCGGTGTCAAATTCTTCATTGATTGCATTTTGCATCTCTTGTGCGGATTTTACCAAAATCTTTTTAAACGGGACATCAAAGTCTTTTGTAGTGATAAATACAACTTCTGCGCCCATGGATTGAGCCGATTTTGCAAGTGCCAATCCCATTTTGCCTGATGAATAATTTGAAATATAGCGCACAGGGTCAATTTCTTCTACTGTTCCGCCTGCGGTGATTACAACTTTTTGTCCTTTTAGTATTTGCGAATATTTTAGTGTTTCTTCTACTTCATTATATATTTTGTCTAATGAACAAAGCCTGCCTTTGCCCATATATCCGCAAGCCAAAAATCCGCTTTCAGGTTCAAGTATTTCTATCCCTCTTTTTTGTAATATTTTCAGATTGTTTTGAACAGCATCATTGTTCCACATATTGACATTCATAGCGGGTGCGATAATCATTTTTTTTGAAAATGCGCAGGCAACAGAAGTTAGCAAATTATCGGCAATCCCTTGTGCAATTTTACTTATTGAGTTGGCAGTTGCGGGGGCAATAAGCATAATATCTGCCCAATCAGATAGCGAAATATGCTCAGGCTTCCAATTTTTTACATCAAATTCCTGCGTATAAACATCGTTTTGCGAAAGATTTTGCAAGGTGAGTTTTGTGACAAAATTCAATGCATTAGGTGTAGCAAGAACTTTCACTTCTGCACCTGATTTTTTAAAATCACGAATAAGTGTGCAGATTTTGTATGCTGCAATTCCGCCTGTTATGCCAAGTAATATATGTTTACCCTGCAACATTTTTCCTCACAATACTTTCAATTTCTTCAACTGCACGCTCTATACTATCATTTATTATCGTATAATCATATTTTAAAGAGCGTTCAAGTTCTATTTTGACCTGTGCAAGACGCTTTTGAATAGTTGCTTCGTCTTCTGTATGTCGTCCCCGTAGACGATTTTCAAGTTCTTCTACACTTGGTGGTGCAATAAAAATCAAAACTGCCTGCGGCATTTTTTCTTTCACCTGTAATGCGCCCTGAGTGTCAATTTCTAATATAACATTGTATCCGTCTTCCATTTTTTGCCGAATATATTTTTTCTTTGTCCCGTAATAATTTTCGGCAAACTGTGCATATTCAAGAAATTTATCTTCTTTAATATTTTTTTCAAATTCTTCTTTTGATATGAAAAAATAATTTACTCCGTCAATTTCATTCGGACGGGGCTTTCTTGTTGTGCAGGATACAGACAAAATAAAATCATCAGAATTTCGTTTCATAAATTCATTGATAACAGTGCCTTTCCCAACACCTGAGCAACCTGAAATTACAAATAATTTTTTATCCATGTATTAATTATACAATGAATAATTAATTTTTCCTTAACTTTCTCAAAAAATAATAAAAACTGTTATATAAATAAATTATCAAATCATATATGAGATTCTTCGCCTTTATGTCATTCTGAGCGAAGCGAAGAATCTCCTGTTAATCGGCTCAGAATGACGAAAGCAAAGGAGAGGAAATCATGATTAAACCTTTAGGTGACAGAATTGTTATTAAAGTTATTGAAGATACAGAGCAGACTTCAGGCGGAATATTTATTCCGGACAGCGCAAAAGAAAAACCTCAAAAAGGTGAAGTTGTCGCAGTAGGTGAAGGTAAATTAAATGATAAAAATGAAAGACAACCAATGGATGTAAAAGTTGGTGATAAAATTTTGTATGCAAAATATGCAGGAACAGATGTAAAAGTTGACGGAACAGAATATAAAATTTTGTCTATTAATGATGCATTAGCAATAATTGAATAATAAAGGAGAAATATAAAAATGGCTAAGAAAATTGTTTTTGATGAAGAAGCAAGAAAATCGCTTCTCAAAGGAATTGATGCAGTAGCAGATGCCGTAAAAGTTACATTAGGACCGAAAGGCAGAAATGTTATTTTAACAAAAAAATTCGGTGCCCCTCAAATTGTTAATGATGGTGTGACTATTGCAAAAGAAATAGAACTTGCAGATGCATTGGAAAATTCAGGAGCACAGTTGTTAAAAGAAGTATCATCTAAAACCAATGATGTTGCAGGTGATGGTACAACAACCGCCTCTGTTTTGGCGCAGGCTATTGTTAAAGAAGGTTTGAGAAACTTAACTGCAGGTGCAAACCCTATGTCAATGAAAAGAGGTATAGACAGAGCCGTTGAAGATTCAATCGCAAAAATTAAGACTATGTCAAGACCTGTAAATACAAAAGAAGAAATTGCACAAGTTGCGGCAATTTCTGCAGGTAATAACAAAGAAATCGGCGAACTTATTGCGGAAGCAATGGAAAAAGTTGGTCATGACGGTGTTATCACAGTTGAAGAATCAAAATCTTTCGGAACAAACCTGAAAGTTGTTGAAGGTATGCAGTTTGATAAAGGTTATTTGTCACCATACTTTGTAACTGACCCTGAAAGAATGGAAGCAGTATTAGAAGATGCTTATGTATTCTGCTGCAACAAGAAAATTAACTTAATCGCTGATTTGGTTCCGTTATTGGAACAAGTCGCAAGAGATGGCAAATCATTGTTGTTAATTGCTGAAGATGTTGAAGGCGAAGCATTGGCAACATTGGTTGTAAATACAATGAGAAAAGTTTTAAGAGCAGTTGCTGTTAAAGCCCCGGGATTTGGTGACAGAAGAAAGGCTATGCTTGAAGATATAGCAGTATTAACAGGTGGTCAGATGTTTACTGATGAACTTGGTATCAAACTTGAAAATGTAACAACTCAAATGCTTGGTAAGGCAAAAAGAGTTACAGTTACAAAAGACGAAACAACAATTGTTGTAGGTAACGAAACTAAAGATGCGGTAGCAGACAGAGTAAGAATTATTAAAAAGCAAATTGAAGCATCTGATTCTGAATATGATAAAGAAAAATTAAACGAAAGAATCGCAAAATTGTCAGGCGGAGTTGCTTTGATAGAAGTTGGTGCCGCTTCTGAAGTAGAACTAAAAGAAAGAAAATTGAGAATTGAAGATGCTTTAAATGCAACAAGAGCTGCAAATGAAGAAGGTATTGTTCCTGGTGGCGGTGTTGCACTGTTAAGAATACAACAAGAGTTGTCTAAAAATCTTGAATCAATTGATTTTGATTCTGACGATGAAAAAGTCGGATATAAGATTTTGACAGCTGCTCTTGATGTACCTTTGAGAGCAATTGCACGCAACGCCGGTGCAAAGGCAGATGTTGTTGTAGATTGCGTTCTTGAAAAAGAAGGTGCATACGGTTATGATGCATTGAACAGTAAATATGTTGATATGTTCCAGGCAGGTATTGTTGACCCTGCAAAAGTAACTCGTTCAGCACTTACAAACGCTGCATCAGTTGCATCAATGTTATTGACAACCGAAGCAGCAGTTGTTGAATTGCCTGAAGAAAAATCTGCTGCTCCTGCAATGCCTGCAGGCATGGGCGGAATGCCTGGGATGATGTAATGCTGTTTGTGCGTTTAGCATAAACAAAGCGAAATGCTAAAACACTGAACAGTCAAAATATAAGACAAACTCTTACACAAAAAAAATGGGTATCTAATGATGCCCATTTTTTTAATTTATGTTGCGAAATAATTAACTAAACCGTCACGAAGTTTTTCGTTTTTACAAAGTTTTTTGAGTTTTGAAATTGCTCTTGTTTCAATCTGACGGATTCTTTCTCTTGAAACTCCGTAACTTGAGCCTATCTCATCTAAGGTCTTTTTTTCTCCGTTATTATCAAGCCCGTAGCGTAATATCAATACATCACGCTCTTTTTGGCTTAATTGGTTTAGAATTGTTCTTATATCTTCAAGCAAATTATCCTGAGAAACTCGGCTGTCAGGTGTAATTGTTGAATTATCCACGATAAAATCAGCAATTTTTGAGGATTCTTCGTCATTTGTTGCCGGAGTATCCATACTGATTGTTGATTGTGCAGATTTTATTATTGAAGTTAGTTTTTGAACGGATAATCCCATTCTGTATGCAATTTCTTGTTTTGTAGGAGTTCTGCCAAGTTCTGAAGTCAAATCAAGAGTTGCTTTTCTTATTTTACTGATAGAGTCTATCATGTGGATAGGAAGCCTTATAATTCTTGCTTTGTCTGCGATTGCTCTTGTTATTGACTGCTGAATCCACCATGTTGCATAAGTTGAAAATTTGTAGCCTTTAGTGTAATCAAAACGACCTGCTGCTTTGATTAAACCGACATTACCTTCCTGTATTAAATCCAAAAATGACAAGCCTCTGCCAATATACTTTTTAGCGATACTGACAACGAGTCTTAAATTTGCATTAACAAGCAAGTCTTTTGCAAAACGGTCATTTTTTTCCTGAATTTTTTTTGCAAGTTCAAGTTCTTCCTCTGTTGTAAGAAGTGGAATTTTACCGATTTGTCGTAAATATATTTTTACGCTGTCGTCTGCATTTACAGACCCCAAACTTTCCTGAACTTTTGGTGTTTCAACAGATTTTAATACATCTTCACCGTCTTGTTCTTCATCTTCATTTTCAAGTTGAAGTTTATGAAAATCAACGCTTTCATCAGATATTTCATCGGAAATTATCCCAAAACTGTCAAATTCTTTGCTCATTTTTCTCCTCTTGCATTACTATAATAGCATGAAATTGATTTTATTTCTTTAATTTTTGTCTTAATGTCTCAAAAATTATTGCACTCAAGGCATTTGAAACATTAAGAGAATTAAAGTTATTTTGCATAGGGATTTTTACAGTAAAGTCAGAAGCCTTTAATAATGATTTTGATACTCCTGCATGCTCTGCACCCATTATAATTGCAAAATTCATATCATCATATTTTATATCATAGTAATTATCTTTTGCTGAAGCATCAGTTGCAATTATCCACCAGTTGTTTTCTTTTAGTCTTTGAACTGCGTTAATCAGGCTATTGACTTTTATTATCGGAATAAAATTAATTGCTCCTGCGCTGATTTTTTCGACCACGGAATTTACCAAAACATTTCTTCGTGACGGGATAATGATTCCGTCAACTCCGGCGCAAACACATGTTCTTATTATTGCACCCAAATTGTGAGAATCTTCTACACCATCTAATATAACAAGAGAACTGAACCTGTCTTTTTTTTCTGATTTTTCAATAAAATCCTCAAGTTCCATATATTTAATCGGCGAAATTTGCGCGATTATTCCCTGATGGTTAAATTGCTCATAAGGTTGAAATTTCTCTTTTCCTACAAACTGAAAAATTATACCTTTACTTTGGGCAAGTTCTTTTATTTTGGCAATTTTTACATCAGTATGAATATTTTTTGAAATAAGAATTTTGTTTATTTCTCTGTTTTCGGCATTCAGCGCTTCAAGAACGGAATTTTTTCCGTAGATTATATCAAAATTATCTTCCATTATTTTGAAACCTCAAGCATTCTGTTAAGGCAATTAACTGCTTTTTTTGCAATCTCTTTCTCAACAAAAATTTCATTTTCTTCTGTTTCAAGAACATATAAAATATCTTCTAATGATGTCATTTTCATATTCGGACAAACTATATTGCCTTTTATCGGAATGATTTTTTTGTTGGGATAATCTCTTGTCAGTCTGTCCACAACACCCTGTTCTGTTGCAATAATAAATTCTTTATTTTTGCTTTTGGAAACATAGTTCATTATACCTGATGTCGCTCCGACAAAATCTGCAATTGAAGACACTGACATGTGGCACTCAGGATGTGCAAGAACAAGCGCATTTGGGTATTTTTTTCTTGCATTTTCAATGTCTTGCGGTCTGATTTGCAAGTGTGTCGGACAAAATCCGGGATATGTAATTACTTCAACATTACCGAGTTGTTTTTCAACCCATTTACCTAAATAAGTATCAGGAACAAACAAAACTTTGCTTTTTCCAAGACTCTTTACAATTTTTTCCGCATTTGAACTTGTACAGCAAATATCACATTCGGCTTTAACTTCTGCTGTTGAATTTACATAGCATACTGTCGGAAGTGACGGATGTTGAGCCATAAATTCTTTTAATTGTCTGTGACTCAGCATATCTGCCATTCGGCATCCTGCTTCAATCTGCGGTAATAAAACTTTTTTATCAGGCGATAACAATTTTGCTGTCTGAGCCATGAAATATACTCCGGCAAAAACTATTATGTCAGCATCTGTTTTAGATGCAACCTGACTTAAATATAAGGAATCTCCAACATAATCAGCAACTTCATCAACTTCGACAGGTTGATAACAGTGTGCTAATACAATTGCATTTTTTTGCGCTTTTAATGCTTTAATTTTTTCTATAATATTTGCCATTTGCTTAAGAAAATTATCCTTTCAGGGTGTAAATTTATGTTAAGATTTTTTTATTTCTAAAATATATTGTATAATAAAAATAGGATTATAGTAAAGAAAATTACAGGTTATATATGGCAAATTTTTTGGATAGTATATTGGGAGGGACAACTGAGGTTTATATTGCCGTTTCGGCTACTAATCGTATTGAACTTGGGGTTGTTGACTCGCATACAAAACAGATGACATCATATGCCTATGCTTCCATCGAGTATAATGAATCAATAAGAGAAATTGCAGACTATGATATTTTTAGTGCAAAAATTGAAAAACTTTTTGAGGAATGTAATCTTACTCCATCAAAATGCAATGTCCATTTGAGCTTACCTACAATATGGTTTGGTTATAAGGATAATATTCCGCTTACAAGTGATGATGAAAATATTAAAAATATTGTATTCAGTGAACTTGACCAAACTTATATCTTTAAAAGAACTGATCCTGTTCCTTACTGGTTTGATGCCCCTATATCCTTGAATAGTGATACAAAAAGTATTTTCTATACTGCAATTCAGTCTGAAGTTATGGAAAACTTTAGAAATATGTTCAAAGAGATGGGCTCAAATTTAATTGAAATAACCTGTTCTTTATTTTCGGATTTAAAAGGTCTAATTAGTTGCGGCTTTGTTGAACAGGAGATTAATTCCGATGTTTCAAATTGGAGTTTGATGATTGTTAATAATAGCGGATTCCAACTTTTTGGTTTCCAAGGTAAGGCCCTTCAGGATTTTTATGAAGAACCTTTACCTATTAAATCCTTTGAAGGTGATGAAATATATTCTGCTATTGATAATGCTGCGCAAATTGCGTTGATGAGTTCTTCCGCACAGTCTTTGGTAATTATTTCCGAAACGGATTTGGTTTCGGCAAGAGATTTATCAAAGCGTTTGCAGTTCTCAAATAAGATTGTTGTAATTGAGGATAATAAATATCGTAAAAAACCTTTAGTCTCAAATATTGTGCAAGCGCTTATTCCCGAACAACAGGTAGAGGTTTCTCTTCATTTACTTGGTATGTTTTCTGACCCGTCAATTTACCCTGTTAATTTAAACTTTTTGACTTGTATTGATGGTTATGCAAGAAACGATATTATAGAAATTCCGATAAGCGCAGATAAAACGATTGTTTTGACAAAACAAAAGGCAATGTTTTATAGTTTAATATTGCTTGTTGCTCTTGTTATTCCGTTAACATTGGGTTGGATTTCTACTTCATTTATAAGTCAAAAATATCAAAGCCAGATTGAAGAACTCGATACTGAGATTGCGAATATTACGGCTCAATTAAAGAATTATCAAAATAAAGGCGGTCCTGGATTTGACCCATACAGAGAAATTCAAAAAGTTTTAAAAAATAATAGAACAAAAATTATGGCTTATGCCGCAATTGGGGATTCTGTTCCGAAGAATTTGTATTTAAGTTATTTTATGACCGGTGATGAAGGCTATGTTGATGTTCAGGGTTATGCAAATACTGTCGAAGATGTCTATGTGTTCTATCAAAACTTGAAAGATTCTCTTGTTGAATCAAAATTACGATTGAGTAAATTGGATTTGAAATCATCTTCGTTAGATGAAGTTATACAAAATTCGTCTAATTTAAGTAGTGCCCCTTATGCATTTGAAATAACAAATATGGACGAAGGCCAGTTATCTTCATTTATGAATGCATTACGCAATATGGGGCAGGATAATAATCAGGACCCTAACAATCCTGATAATAAAGGACAGCCGACAAATTAGAAATAAGGTAGAGGATTTAATATTTATATGGATAATGAAAAGTTAAAACAATTTATTGTACCGATTTTGATAGTTGTCGTTGCTTTTATTGCGGCAGTATATCTTGGGATGAAACTTGCGGCAAATGTTCAGGATATAATAGGATACAAAAATGATATTGCTGCAAAAGAGCAATTGTTGGTAGAAAAAAAAGCACAATTAGAAAAATATATTGCTCAAGAAGCTGCTGAAGCAAAGAAAATTGCAGAAGAAGCCTCAAAAAGTAAGCCGTTTTACAAGCCTGCGGCGTCAGGTATGAATACTGAGGCAATTATTCAGGGGGAATTTGCTGAAATTTTGCAACTTATAAGAGCGAATAAAATTAAGGTTCGTACAATTAAATATGAGTATGACCCGCAAGATGATGCTTTTGTAAAAGGTGCAGGCGGTAAATATAAAGTTGCTCGTCTGAATATGGAAATGATTGCTACTTATTCAAGTTATAACAATTTTCTCAAAGAATTGTATAAGCATGACCATTTTCTTGATATTCAGTCTGTTGAGATTGTTCCTTATAAGAAAAATAAGCAAATATTGCTGATTAATTTTAAATTGAAATTGTATGCTCAGGATTTAGTAAATTAGTTCATATTTTCAAAATTGACTGAAAACATTTCCAAAGTATTATTTATACAGGTTGAACAATAGTTTGTTTCAATCGGAATTTTGTGTGCGAAATCTTTAAAATTGCTGCCGCAACGCCCTCTGTAATCTCCGGACAAAAACGGGCAGGCATAAATCCCTTTTGAAGTGAGTATTCTTCCGTATTCACAGTCAAGTCTGTTCCACTCTTTTGTCGTGATGGTTTCATCATTAATGACTGAATTTTTGTCAAAATAATTGTTGATCAGTATTTGTGATGGTTTAATATTGTATTCCCAGAATAATTTGCAAATTTCTTTTTTTAGTACTTCATTCTTTTCTTTGTAAAAATTTGTGACGATTATAAATGGTGTAAAATCATATTTAATCAGGTGTTTTATTGCGAAAATAGCCTGTCTGTATGCTCCTCTGTATCTTACTTCATCATTTTTTATTTCGTCATAATGGTCAAGACTTATCCGAAAAAAAATTTCGTTTTTTGATTCGTTTTCTACTTTTTTTAAAAATCGTGCTTTTTTTTCGTTTATAAATGAACCGTTTGTGCATATGCACACATCTGCTTTTTTTAGGCATAATCTTAATATAGCGTTAAAATCAGGATGAGTCATAGGCTCTGCACCTGTCAAATAAATATATTTTATATCCGTGTCTTTTAGTTCTGAAAGAGCATTTTCTATTATTTCTTTTTCTATAAAATCCTGAACTTTTTTAAATTCGGGGAAATCTATATAACAATGCTTGCACTTTTGGTTGCAGTATTTTTCGCTCATTTCTATAAATAAATTGTCAAAACTTTTTAATGTGGCAATTTTTGATTTACGAATGGTTATATTCATATTTGAACTCCTTTACAAGATTTATATTAAACCTGTAAAGTCAAAAATAAATTACCCGACAGGGTAAATATCAGATAAATTTCTTATATATTTGAGATTCAGAGTTTCTTGCAGTATATTTCGACAGATAATTAACTTTATAGCGTTTTGCAATTTGTTCAATTGATGGAGATGCTGAAATTATTGTAATTTTGGTATTTTCATATTCTTTAAACATTTTTATTTGTTCAATCAGCCATTCTCCGGCAAGTTTTGGCAGATAATTGCTTTCCATTTGTAAATCCGTAAAAATGGCATCATATGGTTCGTCAAGTGATATTTCTATTTTATTTAATGCTTCATTTGCGCTTATCGCAGTATCAATTTCTAAATTTTCTATGTTAAGATATTTAAGATTGTTTTTGTGAAACCTTATCCAGCTTGGAACATCATCTACAATTAAAATTTTCATAAATACATTTTAGCAGTATTAATAGTTAAAGTCTATATTCTTATTTGATATCTTTTACAAAAAACAAAAGCCGTAACTTATAATCACGGCTTTTGCTTTATCATTTTATATTACATTATTTCTTCTTATAATGCTGTCGCGCTTCCGTCTAACATGTAGTCATAGTGTCTAACATCATCATAGTTATTAGGTAATTCCATAGGTGGTAATTCCGGTTCCGGTTCGGCAACAGGTTCCGGTACAGGTGTAGGTACTACAACAGGAGCCTTTTGTCTTTTAGCAAGTAATCTGTCTAAATCAGGTTCTACTGTCAATTCAAAATGGAATCTTCCCATTTTTCTGTCAGTTTCGTACTTGTTATTAACTAAAGGGAACCCCCAATATAATCTTGCACTCAAGTCGCCAGGTAACTGAACTCTTAACCCCATACCAATTGATGCAACAAAGTAACTTTCGAGATAATCTTCTCTGTGAACAGGGAAAACACCTGCCGTATCCGCAAATACAGCACCTTTAATGTAGTTGCCTATAAAGTTACGAGTTTTGCCGTCTTTTGTGGTTATTGTTCTTGGTAATAACGGGAACATCAATTCACCGCTGACCATGTATCCGTTTTTACCCATCATTATACCTTCAGAGTAACCTCTTACTGTTGCCAAACCACCTGTCTGGAACAAATCCATATAAGGTATATGTTTGTTGTTAGGTATAATTTGATAATTTGCTCTCAATTGCCCGATAAAGCCGTGAGAGAAATCGTGTAATCTTAATAAACTTCCGGAATATTTGAAGTAAGAGGATTCACTGTCAAATATAGGAAATGCCATACTTGCCATTTGGTTCAAATACCAAATACCGTATTTTGTATCTTTTCTCAAATTGAATCCTGCATCAAGGCTCGTAATTTGAGTTAATTTATTAAAACCGTACGGTCCCAAAATATCATCATATTTTGACCATGTTCTTGAACGCTTATAGTTCATTGCTGCGTAAGTTTTAAATTCAAAGCCTCTTTTTCTTACAATTGGTTGGTCATAGTACAAACTGTAAACATAAGAGTTACTTCTCAAGCCTAATCTGTTGAGTACTTCCCCTCCGTTTACAACTCTTGAAAATGTTGAGGAGAAAGAAAACCCTATACGACCATCTTTTTTGTTTACAGGAATACTGTAATCAAAGAACGGACTTGTCGCACCTCTTGAAAAGTACGAACCGATTGATAATTGGTCTCTTTGGTGGAACAAAGAATCCACAACGATAGCAGGACCGCCTCTTAAAGAGCCAGTGGATTTACGACCTGCGTTATCCATCATACCGATAATATGTAATGGGAATGTTTCCTGTGCTGTCAATTCAATATCGGTTGTTCCGGGGGTTTCACCTGCTTTAAGGTTTGCACTAAGATTTACACCATCGTGATATCTGTTAAAATCTAAAACATCTTTTTCCAAATCAACAATGTCAAATAACTGTCCGGATTTTTCAGGCATCCGCTTCAAGATGTAATTACTTGTTGTATATCTGTTATTTGTAACGGTTACTTTCCCAATTTTACTCTCAATAAGTTCAATTTTGATGTTTCCGTTTGAAACTGTTTGTTCCGGTAAATATGCTCTCGCGGTAACATAGCCTTTTTCGGCATATAATTTGTTAAGTCCGTTGATCGCTTCCTGAATGTCACTCATAAATACATTTTTTCCAACATATTGACCGATAACACCATTAATTTCATCTCTTGATAAAATTTCAGATGGAGAAACTTCAATAGAATTGATGTAAACACCTTTTGTTCCGATTTCATCAATTGTAGCTTTCATATAGTCGTTATTTGGGGTTGCTGAGTTTGTTACAGTACTTCCACCCGTTCCGTAGCGTCTTTGATTATACTTATTATAATCAACTGCTTCTTCACGACTGCTTTTGTCAAAATTTATCATATCCCTGTCGTGCTGCGTTGATGCACCCTGCTCAAATTTAGCCTGGTTGTAAACATCCAGCCCTTCCGCATTTGCAGGTAAGGACGACAAAATGCAACAAACTGATGCTACCATTGCTACACCGAAGAATGTTTTTAATTTTCCTAATCTTTTCATTATCTTATCACCTTCATTTATATTATTAAGTTATATGTATTTAAAATTGTTGCCTGTTATTGTAGGTGTTACCTTGCTGATTACTTGAAGCCCCATCGTCACCGTTATCTTTAATACGGCTGTTTCTGTCATATCTCATGATTGCAGCATCATGGATTTCCGGTCTGCCTGTTGATTTAACAACAGGAATTCTGCCGTGTGTGTATCCAAACCCTGCCGGAATTAATCCTGCATTTGATACCATATCGGCTGATGCCGGCATCAATGTCAAAAGGGTGCAAGCGAGTACAGGTGCAACTAAACCGAGTAACTTTTTCAAAATGTTAACTTTTTCCATTATCCTATTCACTTTCTACTATTAAATTATATATCCAGTTGTATATCTTTAAGTATATTTTCTTACAAATAAAATAAATAAGAAGTTTATATTACAACATTTTTACAAAAACCTGTAAAAATATTATTTGCCACTAATGAAATTATATTAAATTTATCTATTCATGTAAAGAATGTTACAAAAATTTCAACCAAAAGGATGAGGAGTGGATAAAAATATACATTTGTGGTAGTATATGTTTGACAATAAGGAGAGTTTATCATGAAAAAATCATTAAGAACATTGGCAGTTACTGCTTTATTATTGGGTGGATTAACATTTGGGTCTGCTGTCAAAGCGGCTGATTTTTCGGTTGCAATAGTTGATGTGCCGGTTGTTGTAAATGCTTCAGCACAAGTTCAGGCTTTGAAAAAAGAACAGCAGGCAAAGGCACAGGAAATTGTAAAATTTATCGAAAAAGCAAGAAAAGATGTTGCTTCAATTTCTGATGCTAAGAAAAAACAGGCTGCAGAAGAAAAGTACAACAAAGAATTGCAGGCTAAGAAAGAAAAAATGGATACTGATTACGCTGCAAAATTGAAAGCAATTGATGAATCTATTTCTTCTCAAATTGCTGCAAAAGCAAAAGCAGATGGTTATGATGTTGTATTGAGCAAGGGTATTGTTCTTTATGGCGGAAAAGATATAACTGCTGAAGTTGCTAAAATTATTAAATAATTCTACTTAATAATTTAACATTTTTAAAAGACCTTTCCTTTGCGGGAGGTCTTTTATTACGGATTGTAAAGATATGTTAAAAGTATGTATGATTCTAATCTCCCAAATTATATTCATGCAAATTATTCTGTCGGGGAAAAATCCAAATAAAATTTGCTATATGAAAAAAATGTATATAATATACAAAAGCGTGAATTTTATGTATATAAAATTCACGCTTTTTAGTATTAATAATATTTGGCAACTATATATTATTTACCACAAAATTTTGGCAAAACGGATATCCCTAACGGGGAATCACCCACCCAAATTTCTAAATTTCACATTCTGTTCAATTTGAAATTGGGTGGGTGCTGATTTTAACTTATTTTTGTGGTAACTCCTATATAGTTACCTAATATTTAATGTTTAATTAAATATCTCTGTATGAACCGTTGTATTTGTTACGATAGGTTGTATGCAACAATTCGTGGGCTTTGTGTGAACCCGGATGTTCAAAATCCTGTTGATAAAGTTTTTGAATAGACGGATTCATATGTGATTTGCGGACAGGGAGTTCTGAGTCTTCTTTATAAAGTCCGCAAGCGCGTTTACCTTTGATTGAAGAATCATTGTGGCTGTTTGGCTGACCGCCGCCGTTGATACAACCGCCCGGGCAAGCCATAACTTCTAACATTTGGAAGTTTGCGCTGCCATCTTTGATTTCTTTAAGGGCTTTTTCTGCCTCAACCATTGTTGAAACTACACGAACAACTACTTTTGTTCCTTTGATATCAAGTTCAACAGTTTTAGAACGATTGGAAGTTCCTCTAATTTCTTTTATATCAACTTCATTCAAAACTTCGCCTGTTGCGTATTCGTATGCCGTTCTGATTGCGGCTTCCGCTACACCGCCTGATGCCCCAAAGATTGTTCCTGCGCCTGAATATTCTCCAAACGGTGAATCAGGTGTTTCAGGTTCAATATTTTTAAAGTCAATTCCTGCACCCTTAATCATTGCACCGAGTTCTTTTGTTGTAAGAACTATATCTGTATCAGGTCTGTTATCTGTGTATAACTGTTCGCGTTTTGCTTCGTACTTTTTAGCGGTACAAGGCATAATTGCAACAATCACAAGATTTTCTCTTGAAACATTGTGATATTTTGGCATTAAATCAATCAATGTTGATGACATCATACTCATCGGCGATTTACAAGATGATAAATGATGCAGCATATCAGGATGTAATGTTTCCAAATATTTTACCCAAGCCGGACAGCAAGAGGTAAATATCGGCAAGTTTTGTCCTGATTTTAATCTTTCCAAAAATTCTGTTGCTTCTTCCGTGATAGTCAAGTCTGCGGAGAAGTTTGTATCAAATACATATTTGAAACCTAATCTTCTTAATGCAGCATTGATTTTTCCGATAGTATTTTCACCCGGCTCGAGTCCGAACATTTCGCCTAACGCTACACGAACTGACGGAGCCATCTGAACAACAACAGTTTTTTCAGGATTGTTAATTTCGTCCCAAACTTTGTCAACTTCGTTTTTAATAGTTAAGGCTCCTGTCGGACAAACTGCAACGCACTGACCGCAGTTGATGCAATCAACCTGACCGATGGGTCTGCCGTTTAGCGGTTGAACTTTTGTTTTAGAACCTCTGTTTGCAAAGCCTAAAACAGAATGTCCCTGAAATTCTGAGCATGCACGAACACAAGCACCGCAAAGAATACATTTATTCGGGTCGCGAACAAATGATGGGCTGGAATCATCTATAGGTAAATATTCTTTTTCCGCTTTGTCAGGGAAACGAATATCTCTGATATTATATTCTTCTGCATATTTTTGAAGTTCGCAGTCACCTGATTTGTCACAGGTTAAGCATTTTCTGTCGTGATTTGCGAGAAGCAATTCAAGAACAGTTTTTCTGATACGGCGAACTTTTTCAGTATTCAAATATACTTTAATATTTGCTTCCGGAGGCATTGTGCAAGATGAATTGATTATTTTTCTTCCGTTTGGATATTCTACTTCCACAACACACATTCTGCAGGCACCGAAAGATGTCAAATCAGGTCTGTAACAGAATGTAGGAACATTCATTCCTGCTTTTCTGATAACTTCAAGCAAATTCGGTTCGTCCGTAAATTCAACTTCTTTGCCTTCTATTATTAATGTTTTTTTATCTTCACTCATAATATTTTTCCTTTTCTATTCCAAAACGATTGCCTTGAACGGACAATTTTTCAGACACGCTTCACATTTAATACATTTAGACTGGTCAATGTGATGCGGTTGTTTAATTTCTCCTGAAATTGCTTCGACCGGACAATTTCTTGCACATTTTGTACAACCCTTACAAAGATCTTCCTGAATAACAATCTTTTTCATTGCGGTACAAACACCTGCAGGACATTTGTGATCTCTGATGTGTGCAATATATTCATCTCTGAAATATTTTAGTGTTGAAAGTACAGGGTTTGGAGCAGTTTTACCTAAACCGCACAACGAACCGTCTTTGATTGTGTGTGCAATTTCTTCCAGCAAATCCAAATCCTTCATTGTAGCCTTACCTGCAACGATTTTTTGCAGAATTTTCAGCATATTTTTTGTACCTTCTCTGCAAGGAACGCACTTACCGCAGGATTCGTTTTGGGTAAAGTTCATAAAGAATCTTGCAACTTCTACGATACAGGTATCTTCAGCCATTACAACCAAACCGCCTGAACCGACCATTGCACCTGCTTTGATAAGGTTATCGTAATCCATTGGGATATCAAGATGTTCTTCTGTCAAACATCCGCCTGACGGGCCGCCTATCTGTACGGCTTTGAATTTCTTTCCGCCTCTGATACCGCCGCCGATATCAAATACGATTTCTCTTAATGTTGTTCCCATCGGAACTTCGATTAAGCCGGTATTATTAACCTCACCTGTCAGAGCAAATGTTTTTGTGCCTTTTGAAGTTTCAGTTCCCATTGAATTAAACCAGTCGGCACCTTTTAAAATGATAACAGGTACATTTGCAAGTGTTTCAACATTATTAATCAATGTCGGTCTGCCAAATAAACCTTTATTCGCAGGGAATGGAGGTTTTGGTCTTGGCATACCTCTTTCGCCTTCTATTGAGGCAATAAGTGCTGTTTCTTCACCGCAAACAAATGCTCCTGCACCTTCTTTGATATGAATAGTCAGGTTAAATCCGGAGCCCATAATGTTTTCGCCTAAGAAATGTCTTTCTTCCGCCTGTGCAATAGCCTTTCTCAATCGTTTAATTGCAAGCGGATATTCTGCACGGACATAAATATATGCTTCGTCTGCGCCAACCGCATAAGCCGCGATAGCGATACCTTCAAGAAGCTTATGAGGGTCACCTTCCATAACGGAACGATCCATAAACGCACCGGGGTCACCTTCGTCACCGTTACAAACTACATAAGACTTTCCGCCTTTGTTTGCTGCCGTAAACTTCCATTTTTGACCTGTCGGGAAACCGCCGCCGCCACGACCACGCAAGCCTGATTTGATAATTTCGTCAATAACCGCATCAGGATTACCTTCGGTTAAAACTTTTGATAATGCTTCGTATGCACGCAATGCGATTGCTTCGTCAATGCTTTCTGCGTTCATTTCTCCGCAGTTTGCAAGAGCGGTTCTTGTTTGTTTTGCGTAGAAATTAATATCCTCATTTTTTCTAACTTTTTCATTTGTGTGAGGATCTGTATATAAAAGTCTTTCTACAACCTGATTATTTTTGAGTGCTTCATATATTTCTTCAACATCATCAAGTCTTACTTTTACATAAGTTAAATCCAAATCAGGGAATACAACCAAAACACCCTGTTCGCAGAAGCCGTGGCATCCTGTCGGTACAATGGTAATTTTGTCATAATCCGACATAACAGATACATCTGCGCCAAGTTCTTTAAATTTTTCAATAATTTGCAAGGAACCGTTTGCAACACATCCTGTACCTGCGCAAACAAGAACTCTGAAACCCTGTTTTTTTATTTCGTTACGAGCATTTTCCTGTTCTTTTTTAATATCAATATTTAAATTTGCCATATCATTAACCTCTTTCCTGTTTTAAAAGAGTGTCTAAAACTATTTTAACGGCATCAGATGTCATCTGAGGATAAACCTTGCCGTTTATAACGCAAACCGGTGCAAGACCGCAAGCGCCCAAGCAACTGACTGTTTCCAAAGAGAACAAACCGTCATTTGTTGTCATTTTGCCGTCTTCGAGTTTTAAATGTGCTTTGATTGCGTTCAAAACAGGCATTGAACCACGAACATGACATGCTGTTCCGTCACATACTTTAATTTCATATTTACCTTTCGGATCCAAAGAAAATTGTGCATAAAATGTTGCAACACCGTAAACGGTTGCAGGTGATAAGCCTTCTATCTTTGTACCAATGTAAATCAGTGCATCTTCAGGGAGATATTTGTATTCTTCCTGTACCTTTTGTAAAATCGCAATCAAATGGGACTTATCTCCGCCGCAGGCTTCAATAATTGAGTCCAATTTCTTTGTGTCGATTTTACGAGAATTGTCTTCCATCATTCTCGCTCCTATTCCTTCTTTTTGTCTCATTTAACCCACAACTGCTGTTTATAACAACAATTAATATTAATGTAAGTGAAAAATGCTAAAAAATCAAATTAATTTTGGATTGATATATTTATATTAAGAAATGTAAAGCCAAATTTAAAATGCCGCAAACCCTGTTATAATTTGCTATATGATATGATATGATATGATATGATGTGGTGGGGCGGGGCAATCCTTTTGGCTGAAATGTTTTTATAAATATACAGGGGAAAACAAAAACTCACCCCTCGCCCACAGAATTTTAGGTGGGATGCAAAGCGAACCAAAAATTTTGTCATTCTGAAATAAATTCAGAATGACAAAAGCCTCATTTTCTGAAAAGTTGTAGGTCAGGCAATTGCCTGACACAAAATAAAATATAAGGCGGAGGTACCAACTCCGCTTTTAAATTTTTCTTCCCTATATAGGGAAGGGGTAGGGATGGGTTTTAATTTGATTTATTTTTTCTGATTAATTCAAACCCCACCTAACCTCCCCTATCAAGGGGAGGAATAAGTATATTTTGTCGTTTTTTTGGTGCGTATAAACGCACCCTACATAATTACAACTCTATTCTGTCAAATAAAAATAATATGTCATTGCGAGCGATAGCGAAGCAATCCAGAAACCCAACAAAAAATATAAAAACGAGAATTTTAAGATTCTGAAATAAATTCAGAATGACAAAATTCTCGTTTTTTGAGTAACCGTTTAATATGTAAGTGAATAGGTCAGCAAATGCTTGTGTGAACTTATCTTATTTTACAAATTTATCTTGATAAATTTATTTATGCTAATATATTGAAAAAGGGATATTAAAAATGGCAAATGTGTTAGTTTACGAATTAGACGGAAAAATTTATATAAATCTTACAAACAAATGCACAAATGACTGTATTTTTTGTCTGCGCAAAGATAAAGATGATGTCAAAGGTCAAACACTATGGCTTGATGATGAGAATTGTACGGCTCAGGATGTAATAGCACAACTAAATAAATATTACCCTCACCCCAACCCTCAGCCATACGGCATACAGGCTCAGTCATCCTCACTTCGTTCCGGTGCTTCGCTTTGTATCCCAAAGGGCGAGGGAGCAGTTGCAAACGAGTTCACGAGTTGTGTAAATGCAGGTGAGGGTTTAAATGAAGTAATTTTTTGCGGTTACGGTGAACCGTTATTAAAACTTGATGTTTTGAAAGAAGTTGCAAAGTATATCAAAGAAAAATATCCTCAGACAAAAATCAGAATTAATACAAACGGTCACGCTAATTATGTTTATAAAAGAGATATTGTGCCCGAATTAAAAGGTCTGATAGACACAATTTCAGTCAGTCTTAACGGTGAATCATCTTCAGAATATGACGAATTGTCTCAGCCGGTTTTTGAGGGTGCTTATGATGAGGTTAAAAAGTTTATAAAATCCTGTGCTGACAATGGTTTTGAAACGGTCGCAAGTGTTGTTGAAGGGTATAAAGGCAGACACCTTAACCTCGCTAAATGCGAACAGATTGCAACAGATCTGGGCGCAAAATTCAGAGTGCGTGAATGGATTAAAAACGGATATTAGTAAGGCTCACTTACAAAATTTACATCCTGAACATTTTCATCATCTTCAGGGGAGTAGTTTCTGATTCTTGCTTTAATTTCAAATGTTCTTAAATCTTTGCCGTAAACATTTGGACCGTCAGTTCCCGTTACATCAATAATGCCTTTTATATTTTCGTCTTTAATCTGCGGAAGCATACAAATTGATGGGCCGTTTTTGAGTTTTGCACAAGCACCTTCAAATTTCGGGGTATATGGCTGACCGTTTTCGTATTTATATTTTTTTGCAAAGCAATCGCCGTTTGAATTTCCGCAATATTGTGAAACGCCTACCGTTTCCTGTAAAAATTTGCCCGGTCTTAAAGAGTAATCTGTAAGTTTTTTTTCTGAAAACAGCGGAGAATGAAAATAATCCGTACCAACAGCATCCATCGCTGTAATGGCATCTTGTAGTCTTATTATGTTATTTTCATATGCAAGATTTAAGGTTTTGTTTTTATAATGATTTACCGCACCCGAAAAAAGTGCAGCAAACAGAACTACTGCTATCGTAATCAGTATCGGGCCCTTTAAATTTGCAACTCCGTTTCTCATATTGTTAATATCAATCATTTTACTTTCCTTTATTAGGATTATATATTTATATGTATTTCTTGGCAAGATTATGTTTTTTATTATAAAATTAATCCTATAAGGAGTGAGTATGATTAATGTATGTATTTCATGTGATGATAACTATGCAAAATATGCAGGTGTTGTAATTGCATCAATTCTTTTAAATGCGCAGGAAGATGATGATTTAAATTTTTATATTTTGGACGGTGGAATTAGTGATAAAGCAAAAATAAGAATTGACAGATTAAAAAAGATAAGAGATTTTAGTATTTCTTACGTTCAAATTGACCCGTCGCAGTTTGATGTTTATAAAAACATACTTACTCACAAATATATTTCTATTGCTACCTTTTACAGGCTAAAACTTTCTCAGTTATTACCAAAAGTCGATAGAGTTATATATCTTGACTGTGACGTTATTGTAAGAAAATCTCTCAATGAATTTTTTAATACCGATTTGGAAGATAATTATATGGCAGGTATTATAGATGCAAGGGTAAAATATAAACCTAAGTGGAAAAATACAAAGTATGTCAATGCCGGTGTTTTATTGATGGATTTAAACAAAATAAGACAAGATGGGATTGAAGATAAGTTTGTGGAGTTTACTCAAAATAATATTGAAAATATAAAAGCCGGAGATCAGGATATAATAAATTTTACTCTTGACGGTAAAATAAAAATTGTTGATGACAGATGGAATGTTCAGGTTTCAAGTTTTTTAAGTCGCAGCAGTTTTACAAAAGACCCATATATTATTCACTATATTGCAAGACAAAAACCATGGCTTTTTGCATCATATAATCATTTTAAAAGTGAATATTTCAAGGTTCTTGAACATACCCCTTGGGCAATTTCTTCGGATGATAAAATTAAATGGGGAATATGGAATAATATTTGTTCTTTTGCCCATTTTGTAAAAGATAAACCTTTATTTTTTGTAAGACCCAAATTTTGGGAAGCAGTATTTAAAACTATTTTTTAATGCTTAGTCTTTCCAAAGCCCTGACAAAACGGACAATTTTATGTTCTTTTTCTGCGGTTATTGAATCTACAAGAATAGTTTTGCACCCTAAGAATTTCCCGCACAAAATGTCTGTCAGGGGTCTGTCACCCACAAGCACGCAGTCTTTTGGCTCAATGTTATGCTCTGATAAAAATTTTCTTACTACTCCCGTTCTTGGTTTGCAGGCTTCAAAAAGTATAGGGAAATCCGTTACTTTTCTGACTTTTTCCATATATTTTTTGTTCGTATTATTTGAAACTACCGCTATAAAGAATTTTTCCTGAACACTGCGGATAAAACTATATGTTTCGTCGGTATAAGTCCCTGATTTTGACGCCATAAGAGTTGAATCCAAATCAAACAGCATAGCCTTAATACCCTGATTTTGAAGCTCATCAAGGTTTATGTCATATATGCTTTTTAAATTGTAATCAGGTTTTATAAACATATCTTATTCCTTAATCCCGACAGTTCTTGCCATTGCATATTTGTAACTTTGCGGTTCTTTTTCAAATTTTATATAAACTTCTGCATTGGTGTTACCAGCATCAAGTTCAAGACCGTTTTCGTCATATATTCCAAGAATTTTTGTAACAAATTGCTCTGTTGGTGTAATGATTTCCACTTCATCATTTGGTAAAATTTTATTTTTTATTTTTACGAAATATAAATAACTGTCATCCTGAACTTGTTTCAGGATCTCTTTATCAGGAATTTTTGGAGATTCTGAAATAAATTCAGAATGACAAAAATTTCTTTCTTTTTCTTTACCATGAAATTCAAACAAGAAGTCTGCTCCGGCAAGTCCTTTTGACAGGTTGTAACTATAACCGCCTGAACCGTCACCTAATGCAAAACCTGTTGTATATCCTCTGTTGCCGACTTTTTTGAGTTCGTAAAAATATTTTTCCATATCCGCATCAGGGTTTTGGTAAAGCTCATCTATTGCTTGTCTGTAGGTTTTTGCAACCGCTGAAACATAATAAAGGCTCTTTGTTCTTCCCTCAACTTTGAATGAATCTACTCCCGTATCAATCATTTCTTTTAAATGGTGAACAAGGCATAAATCATTAGGGCTTAAAATATGTGTGCCGTGTGCGTCTTCATTTATTTCATAATATTCATTCGGTCTTGTCTCTTCGACAAGTTTGTAACTCCATCTGCAGGGCTGACAGCAGTTTCCCTGATTTGAAATTCTTTCGCCTTTTGTAAAATAGTCACTTAACAAACATCTGCCCGAATAAGAAACGCATTGCGCTCCGTGAATAAAACATTCAATTTCCATATCAGGAACTTTGTTTTTTATTTCTGCAATTTCCGGTATAGAAAGTTCTCTTGCAAGTACAACTCTTGTCGCGCCCATATCCTGCCAGAATTTTACAGATTCATAATTCAAAATATTTGTCTGTGTGCTTACATGTAAAGGAGTATCAGGCATGTATTTTTTTAACAAATTCATTATTCCGAAATCGCTGAACAAGATTGCATCAGGATTTGCATCTTTAATTATTTCAATACATTCTTCAAGATGTTTGATATCTTTGTTAAACGCAAAAATATTAAGCGTCATATACGCTTTTTTGCCGTATTTATGTGCCAAATCTATTGCAGTTTTGAGGTTATCAAAGGTTATAAGTTCCCCTTTTCTCATTGCTCTGAGGCTGAAATCCACAACCCCTAAATATACTGCATCTGCCCCGTAATTTACGGCATATTCCAACTTTTCCAAATTGCCCGCAGGCAAAAGTAATTCTACCTTTTTCATAACTTAATAATAATAAAAAATAATTAAATAATCAACCAAATAGGTGATGACCTTTTTTTCTAAAAATGCAAAATAGTTATATAAAGAGTTTTAAGGATTACTTCGGGCTTTGCCCTCGCAATAACATTTTTTAGAAAGAGAGAATAAAATATGAGAACAATCACCAATGCAACCGCAACTATCAAAGAAATTTGGTCTTATCAGCACCCTGTTATGCACACTTGGTTTTTATTTAGTGCCGTTTCTTTGGGTTGTATGTTTACTGTATTGTTTTTAGCATTTTAGGTTTATAAATATATTCGCAACCCCCAATTTTAAAGCAGTCTTCAGACGAAGACTGCTTTTGTTATAAAACTTGTTTTATTTGTCAAATTTTAGTTATAGTATGTTACTCCGTTTATTGTGTAACTTTTTGTCGGAATAACTGCATTGAAGTTTTTATCAAGTCTTGATTGCGGTACTGTTGCGGATTGAACAGGTGCAGGGAAATTGTAATTTGTCAGAGCACGTGGGATATGAGCATGTCTTGTTCTGTATCCGTATGGCATTGCAGGACGAGATGGCATTGATGGTCTTGCTCTGCGGGCATAATTGTATTGATTTACTTCCGAAATTCTTAAAGGTCTGCTATATCCTCTTGTTACGCTTATCGGTGAACCGGCATTATTGTATCGAACATAAGCAGTTCCTGCATTTGCAGTCGTTGTTGTAAATAAAAAGATAAATAATAAAAGTAAAAATTTTTTCATAAATTTACCCACCTTCTGACCTTACTATATATAATAAATAACATGTTTAATGATTTTTTGCTACAATTATAGCAATATTTTTACATATTTTAATGTTTAGTTTAATTTTAACACTGCGCTGTGTCTTAAAGTTGTACCGTTTTCTTTTCTGTATGAAAAGAAAAGTTCGTTGTCACAACATGTACAATAAGGGCAAACATCAATTTTTTCTATCCCAATGCCGGCTAACTGTTTTCTATTAATTTCTTTGAGGTCAATGTGATATGTATTCCCTCGCCCACAATATTTTTGGGTGGGAGAGGGCGCAGCCGCAGGTGAAGTATTGAACCTTGCGGATGCGGGTGAGGGAATAAGAGATGGAAAAAATTGCGAATACACTTCTTCTCCAACTTCATAACATTTCTCGCAAATTGCAGGGCCGATTAAGACGCAAATATCTTGAGGCTTTGAACCAAATTCATTTATCAATTTTTTTGCCGTAATTTGTGCAATTTTTGCTGCTGTTCCTCTCCAACCGGCATGCGAAACTGCTCCGATATTTTGTTTTTCATCATAAAAAATTAATGGAGTGCAATCGGCAAAATTTAAATAAATTGCAAAGTTATTTTTTGTCAAAATTAATCCGTCAGTATCCGGGTATTCAAATTTGTTTTCTGTTGCAATATCTACATTTGCGCTATGAGTTTGGGTTGGGAAAATAAGATTTTCAGGTTCAATTTTTAAATAATTTGCAATAAGTTTTTTGTTATATTCAATTGCAAAAATTTTGTCATTCTGAACGACAGTTTTACTGTCATCCTGAACTTGTTTCAGGATCTCATCCCGATCACATGATATGGGAATTTTAACAGGGTATTTTTGAATCTTATAATTTTTGTTTTCATCAAATTGAGTTTTATCACAAATACAAATTTCTTTTGTTGTAAAAAAGGCATTTGCTTTTGTTATTAAGTCCGATTTTAAAATTTTTTTCCCGTCAATTTCATCAAAATAAAACATAGAAAAATTATATGGAATTTATCAAAAATATACAAATATTACAAATTGTAAAGTCGGATTTAAAATGCCTCAAACCCTGTTATAATCTGCTATATGATATGATATGATATGATGTGGTGGGGCGGGGCAATCCTTTCGGCTGAAATTTTTTTATAAATGTACAGGGGAAAACGTTTTTCAGAGGTAAAGTACATTTATAAAATTGTAAGTTGGGTTTTCAATCCAACAAATCAGAAAGGGGAAAATTATGAGTTTATTTTCAATGAGATTGGTAGAACATATACCTGGGGTATCCAGAGTTTACAAAAACGCAATAGGGTATACTACTAAAATTACGAGACAGGAACATTTTTATGATTATAAAAACAGAAGTTTTATTGAAGTTTCAAAAAGTTTAGATTTAAGCAAAATTGCTCATGGGAGAAATGCTTATCATAATGATTATATTCCTATTATGGATACGATTTGTCATATTGGATCCAAATTGAAACACAGCATTTTAGATCCTTTACATAAGATTAAAAGAATTTTGCATTAGAGTTGTGGTCAGGCAATTGCCTGACTTGTAAAATCGGGAATTTTGTTATTACAAAATTCCCGATTTATTTTATTTCTATCCTCACCCGTTTTTCTAAATTCGTAAGGTTCAATTTTTGTACCACATTTTGAATCATTTTGCAGTTTCGTAGGGTGGACTTTAGTCCACCAATAAAAAATAAGTAAGTTGGGTACACTTCAGAAAGCCCAACTTACATATTTTATAAGATTCTGAGATAAATTCAGAATGACAAAAGCCCCATTTTTATAATAAGTAAGTTGTGGTTTCTATTACAACATAATGTCTAAACCTTTTCTCTCCCAAGGGTTTTGACGAATTTGCCAAAGCCCTTTAGTTGTGCAATTTTCAACTTTTATGCTTAATTGGGGTTGACAGCAAAACTCAATAATAATCAAACTTTCAGACTACTTAAAATTTATTGTAAATTTATATTACAAAAAATTATATTTTTATTGTATTTTTTACGCTAATTTTCTTGACTATTAATATTTATGTAATACGATTAGAGAACATGCAAAATGTAAAGTAAGGCTAACTATGCCTGTACGAGCGTAAGTTTGATTACAAGCGGATTTCCCCAACTTTACAAACCCATGAAAATTGCATTATTTGCTGATAAATAAACATGCTGATGAATAAGAATGTCATTCTGAACTTGTTTCAGAATCTCATACAAAACGAAAAATAAGGAGACCCTGAAATAAATTCAGGGTGACATGAAAGGAATTTGTTATGCTGTTTTTGGCAGAGGGTTAACAGCCATAAGTTAGAAAAATTTTTTGTAGTAGTACACCATTTATTTTATGAGGTGATTTAATGTCTGAGACAAAATACGAAAAAAGGGTAACACCGATGGGTATCCCGCATACTCGTTTGGATGATTTACCGGATCTTATTGAAGTGCAGAAAAAATCATTTGAATGGTTTTTAACTGAAGGTTTGAAAGAAGAATTGCTTGCTTTCTCACCTATTAAAGACTATACGGGAAGATTAGAATTGCACTTTTTGCCGAATTATACTTTTGACAATGCAAAGTATACAGTTGAAGAGGCAAGAATTCATGACGCTACTTATGCAAAACAGTTAAGAGTCATGATTAGATTAGTAAACCGTGACAGCGGTGAAATTAAAGAACAGGAAGTTTACATCGGTGATATTCCGACAATGACTGACAAAGGTACATTCATTGTAAACGGTGCAGAGCGTGTAATTGTTTCTCAAATCGTTCGTTCTCCCGGTGTTTACTTTGACAAAACCATTTCTCCAAACGGAAAGCGTTTGTATAACGCTACAATGATTCCTAACAGAGGGGCATGGGTTAAATTCGAAACTGATGCTAATGATATCATCCATGTTAAGATTGACAAAAACAGAAAAATCCTTGCTACAACATTACTTAAAGCAATGGGTATTACTGTTGCGGAAATGGAATCAAAATTCACTCATTTTGATTTCTTAAAGAAAACTTTGGATAAAGATACCGCAGAAACAACAGATGATGCATTAATTGATTTATACAAAAAATTAAGACCGGGAGATCCTGCATCTCCTCAGGGCGGTCGTCAGATTTTGGAATCAAGGTTCTTTGATGCCAAGAAATATGATATCGGTCGTGTAGGTCGTTATAAATTAAATAAAAAATTAAACTTAAATATTCCAAAGAACCAGAGAACATTAACTGTTGAAGATATCGTTTCAACAATCGAATACTTAATCAACTTAACTTATGATGAAGGAACACTGGACGATATCGACCATTTGGGTAACAGAAGAATCCGTTCTGTTGGTGAATTATTACAGAATCAATTTAGAGTCGGTCTTTCAAGAATTGAAAGAATTGTTAAAGAAAGAATGACTTTGCAGGATTCTGAAACATTGACTCCGTTGAACTTATTGAACACCAAACCTTTGGTTGCTTCATTAAAGGAATTTTTCGGAAGTTCACAATTATCGCAATTTATGGACCAGACAAATCCGCTTGCAGAATTAACTCATAAGAGAAGAATTTCTGCGTTGGGGCCTGGTGGTTTGCAAAGAGAAAGAGCAGGTTTCCCTGTTCGTGATATTCACCCTTCTCACTACGGGCGTATTTGTCCTATCGAAACTCCGGAAGGTCCGAACGCAGGTTTGATTGGTTCTTTGGCTACTCACGCAAGAGTAAACGATTACGGCTTTATTGAATCTCCGTTCTTTGTTGTAAAAGACGGTGTTGTAACTGATGAAGTTGTTTATATGACAGCAGATGCCGATGAAAATTACCGTTGCGCTCCTGCTGATGTTAAATTGAATAAAGACAGAACATTTAAAGACGATATAGTTCCTGTAAGATACCGTTCTGAATTCGTTATGGAACCTGCATCAAAGGTTGACTATGTCGGTGTATGTCCTATTCAGATTATTTCAGTCGCAACTTCAATGATTCCGTTTATTGAGCACGACGATGCTAACCGTGCATTGATGGGTTCTAACATGCAGCGTCAGGCAGTACCTCTTTTGATTACGGAAAGACCAAGAGTTGGTACAGGTCTTGAATCTCGTGTAGCAAAAGACTCCGGTATGGTTATTGTCGCTGATGTTGACGGTACTGTTGAAAGAGTTGTCGGTGAAGAAATTGTAATCAGAGATCAACACGGAAAATCTCACATATATACATTAATGAAATATGTAAGAAGTAACCAGGATACTTGTATTAACCAAAGACCTATCGTTCATGAGGGAGATAAAGTTAAGGCAGGCGATGTAATTGCAGATGGCGCATCTACTTGCGGTGGTGAACTTTCATTAGGTAAAAACATTCTCGTTGCTTATATGCCTTGGGAAGGTTATAACTATGAAGATGCTATTTTGCTTTCTGAAAGATGCGTACACGATGACATCTTTACTTCATTACACATTGAAAAATTAGAAATTGAAGCACGTCAGACAAAACTCGGACCTGAAGAAATTACCCGTGAAATTCCTAATGTATCAGAAGATGCACTTCGTCATTTGGATGAAAGAGGTATTGTCCGTATTGGTGCAAGAGTTTATCCTGACGATATTCTTGTTGGTAAAGTTACTCCGAAAGGTGAATCAGAGCATCCGCCTGAAGAAAAACTTTTAAGAGCAATTTTTGCCGAAAAAGCAAGAGATGTAAAAGATAATTCATTAAGAGTTCCGCATGGCGGCGGAGGCAGAGTCCTCGATGTTAAGGTATTTGACAGAGAAAAGGGTGACGAATTGCCACCGGGTGCAAATACTGTAATCAGAGTTTATATCGCACAAAAACGTAAGGTTTCTGTCGGGGATAAACTTTCAGGTCGTCACGGTAACAAAGGTATTGTATCTCGTATATTACCTAAAGAAGATATGCCGTTCTTACCTGACGGAACACCTGTTGATATCGTTTTGAACCCTCTTGGTGTACCTTCTCGTATGAATGTAGGTCAAACTTACGAATTATTGCTTGGTTTGGCAGCATATTTGACAGGTAAACACTATGAGGCTCCTGCATTTGACGAAATGTATGGTGAAAACGAATCAGAAATCGTTACTAAAGGTGAATTGTTAGAAGGTATCAAAAAATCAGGCGCAACCTGGGTTGGCGAAGACGGTAAGGTTACTCTTATTGACGGTAGAACCGGTGAACCGTTTGACAGACCTGTTGCTGTTGGTTTGACATACTTTTTGAAATTAGTTCACTTGGTCGATGATAAAATTCACGCAAGAAGTACCGGTCCTTATTCACTCGTTACTCAGCAGCCGCTTGGTGGTAAAGCACAGTTTGGCGGTCAAAGATTCGGTGAAATGGAAGTATGGGCATTAGAGGCTTACGGTGCGGCTTATACTCTGCAGGAAATGTTGACAATCAAATCTGATGATGTTAACGGAAGAAACAGAGCGTACGAAGCAATTGTTAAGGGCGATAATATCCCAAGACCTGGTATTCCTGAATCATTCAAGGTACTTGTAAGAGAATTGCAAAGTATCGGTTTGGATATAACAGTATCTAAAAAAGACGGAACTGAAGTAGATTTAATGACAGATATGGACGACTTGAGAAAAGCCGCACCGAAAAGAACTCTGTCAGATGTCGATTCAGAATTGTTAAATATTAATTTCTTTGAATCAACATCAGGTTTCGGAGAACTATAAAATCGTGAAAAGTGAATCGTGAATAGTGAAATAGCCAAATTGGTTAATTCACAATTCACATCTCACGGTTCACGCAAGGAAAAGGAGAAAATGACAAATGTCAACAAGCATAGATTATTTTGACTATATACGAATTAGTATTGCTTCTCCGGAAAGAATACTTCAATGGTCACACGGCGGAAAGAGACGGTTTGTTCTGCGAAAGAATCTTCGGGCCGACAAAGGACTGGGAATGTTATTGCGGAAAATATAAAAGAGTAAGACACAAAGGCATTATCTGCGAACGCTGCGGTGTTGAAGTTACCGATTCAAAAGTAAGACGACACAGAATGGGGCATATTGAACTTGCCGCTCCTGTATCTCATATTTGGTTTTTGAAAGGTATTCCTTCATACTTAGGTTTGCTTTTGGATATGACTTTGAAAAATCTTGAACAGGTCATCTATTTCAACAGTTATGTTGTTTTAGACGGCGGTGATTCTGATTTCAAAAAACTTCAGTTGTTATCAGAAGAAGAATACGAAGATTATATGGCTGAAAATGAAGAATCTACATTGAAAGTCGGTATCGGAGCAGAAGCAATTCAGCAGTTGCTTGGTGAAATCGATATTAACGCTTTGGCAGAAGAAATCAGAACCGAACTTGAAGGTAGTGTTTCTGTTCAGAAAAAATCAAAATTAATTAAGAGATTAAGATTATTGGATAACTTAATTCAATCAGGTACAAATCCGACTTGGATGATTATGAATGTAATTCCTGTCACTCCTCCGGATTTAAGACCTATGGTTCAGTTAGACGGTGGGCGTTTTGCAACATCTGATTTGAATGATTTATACAGACGAGTAATTAACAGAAATAACCGTTTAAAAAGATTGAACGAAATGGGCGCACCTGAAATTATTGTTCGTAACGAAAAGCGTATGCTTCAGGAAGCCGTTGACGCGTTGATTGATAACGGCCGAAGAGGTAGAACTGTTGTAGGACCGAATAACAGAGCGTTAAAATCATTATCTAATATTATTGAAGGTAAACAAGGTCGTTTCCGTCAAAACTTGTTAGGTAAGCGTGTTGACTACTCAGGTCGTTCAGTTATCGTTGTAGGACCGTCATTACGCTTAAATCAATGCGGTTTACCAAAAGAAATGGCGATTGAATTGTTCAAACCGTTCGTTATTAATAAATTAATAGAAAGAGGATATGTTCAGAATATCAAATCTGCGAAGAAAAAGATTGAACGCTCAGATCCTGTTATTTGGGATATATTGGAAGAAGTTATTGACGGGCATCCGGTATTATTGAACCGTGCTCCAACGCTTCACAGATTAGGTATCCAGGCATTTGAACCGAAACTTGTAGAAGGTCGTGCTATTCAACTTCATCCGCTCGCTTGTACAGCATTTAACGCTGACTTCGATGGTGACCAAATGGCTGTTCACGTTCCTTTGTCAATTGAGGCTCAGGCAGAAGCAAGAATGTTGATGTTAGCAACAAACAACCTGCTTGCACCTGCAAACGGTAAACCTATTGTATCTCCTTCACAGGATATGGTCTTGGGTATGTATTACTTGACGACTATGAAAGATCCTAATCAGGAAGTACAAGGTTACTTCTACAGTTTTGAAGATGCAATTTCGGCATTCGAAGTTAAGGTAATCAAACTTCACGACAAAATTGTTGTTCGTGACAGAAAAGGCGAAAGAATTGAAACAACAGTCGGAAGAATTATCTTTAACGAAGAAATAAGAAAAGCGTTAGTATAATGTAGGTTGGGCATACTTGCTCAACAATATAAAGTAGTAGGGTGGGATTTTAATCCCGCCGAAATAAAAGGAAAAACAAATGGAAATGACATATACACATGCAAAAAAAGATCCTGATTTCATTAACAAACAAATGGATAAAGGTTCATTGAAGAAATGCTGATGCTTTAAAAACATTGGGTTACAGATATGCAACTGTGTCCGGTACAACTATTTCAATTGCTGACTTATCAGTTCCTGAATCTAAAAAAGATTTGTTGAAATCAGCAGAAAAGGAAATTGAAGTATCACAAAATAGATACTTAAAAGGTGAAATCACCGAAGTCGAAAGATATACAAAAGTTATCGATACCTGGGCTGAAACGACTGCAAAATTGACAGAACAGGTTGTTGAAAACTTTGACAGATTAAATCCTGTTTATATGATGGCATTCTCCGGTGCGAGAGGTAACTTATCACAGGTATCACAGTTAGTCGGTATGAGAGGTTTGATGGCAGATACGCAAGGTCAGATTATCGACTTGCCTATCAAATCAAACTTTAAAGAAGGCTTATCAGTTACCGAATATATTATTTCATCTTACGGTGCAAGAAAAGGTCTTGTAGATACAGCGTTAAAAACGGCAGACTCAGGTTATTTGACTCGTCGTTTGGTTGATGTTGCTCAAGATGTTATCGTAAGAGATGAAGATTGCCATACTGATAAATATATTGATTTGAAACCGATTATGGACGGGGATGCTGTCATTGTTCCTTTAATTGACAGATTGTTAGGAAGAACAGTTGCTCAGGACATAACTGACAAAGACGGAAATGTAGTTATAACAAACGGTACAACATTAAATAGAGATGATATTAAGAAAATTTCAGGCTTAGACCTGCAAAATTTGAGAGTGCGTTCAGCATTGACTTGCGGTTTGGAATATGGTGTATGCCAAAAATGTTACGGTTGGGCATTAACATCTCAAAAACTTGTTGATGTAGGTGAATCAATCGGTATTATTGCTGCTCAGTCAATCGGTGAACCGGGTACACAGTTAACAATGAGAACATTCCATACCGGTGGTGCTGTCGGCGTTAAAGAAGCAATGAAAGAAATCAAATCTTACGAAGCAGGTACGGTTATTTCTAAAATTAAAACAAGAGAGTTAAGGACCCGTCACGGTGATGTTGTTCAGGTTGCTATGTATGAAGCGGATTTGGAAGTTAAAGGTGAAAAAAGAACTTCTAAATATCATATTCCTGCAGGTGCAACTGTATTTGTTAAAGACGGTGATAAGGTTACAAAAGGCTTCAAGATGGCAGAGCATGCTCCGTCATCAAGCAGTGATTCAAGCCGTTTGACAGAAAAAGCACAAAAAGATATTATTTCTGACATCAGTGGTGAAGTCGTATTTGAAGGCTTTAAGGCTGATGAAAAGAAAGATAGACAGGGTAATATTTTAAGAACTACGAACAAACAAGGTATTGTTTGGGTTTTAGGCGGTGATGTTTATACATTACCTGGTGGTTCAAAAGTTCTTGTTAAAGACGGTCAGAAAGTATCTGAAGGTGAAAAACTTGCCGAAACTCTTACAATCTGCGAACATGGCGGTGAAGTCAGAGTCGGAAATGATTTGGTTGTTGAAGATGCTAAATTTGACGGCAAGAAAATTAAAAAGATTGTTTCAGGTAAAGAATTAACTATCGTTATCGCTTCATTAAGTCCTGAAAACGCATCTTTTGAACAAACTAAAAAAGAACAAATCTGGACAGTTGATAAGACAGGCGAAAAATATATTGTTAAAGCAGTTGTTGATACTCCTGTTGAAAACGGTATGATTATCGGTGAACTTATTGATTCTGATTGTTCGGTTCCGTCTTCAGGTGAAATCAGATATGTCGATGTAGAAGTTGACGAAAATCAGATTATTACAAAACCCGGTAAGGTTGTATTTATTCCTGAAGAAGTTCATCAGATTAATAAAGATGCAACACTTAAGATGGTTGAAAATGGCACAACAGTTACCGCAGGTACGGAAGTTGTTAAAGATGTTTACTGCCACATTGACGGTGTTGTTGAATTTAAAGAATACAATGATGTTATTCATGAAATTACAATCAGACCGGGTGAAGTTCATACATTGTCAAGTTATCAGGAATTGAAAGTTGACGAAGGTGAAGTTATCAAGAAAGGTACTGTTATTGCTGATGGTATCAAGGCTAAAACAACTTCTGTTGTTACAATTATGGATTCAACAGGTGAAGATTTGGCTATTGATGATTTGGACGAAGATATGGATTCTTCAATGGGGCTTGATGAAGATGCTATCGCAAATCAGCCTGTTCAAATTTTGGTCAGACCTGTTCAGGTTCTTGATATTGAACAAAAAGATGTATCTATCAAATTCAATTCTTCTGATGAATTAATAGATGTTGTTCCTGTTACTCAATTGCAGTACAAAGATGGTGCAAGAGTAAGAAATATTGACGGTGCAACAATTACAAGAACAAGTTTAGTTCTTCAGATGGGCGGATACTTATCACACCTTAAAGGTATTGTAGAACTTGATTCTCACGGTGAATTAAGAATTGTTGTTCTTGAAAACTTAATTGTTCGTCGTGAACTTGAAGGTTCTGCAAACAATTCATTACAGACTGAACTTTTAGTAAAAGACGGTCAGGTAATTGAACCTAAAACACCTGTTGCGAAAACTCAGGTATTGGCTTTACATGATGCTGTTGCATCTATTAAAAACGAAGAAGAAGAAGCAAGGAGATTATTGTTAATCTCTGAAAGTTCTTCAACAGATGTTAAAATCAAAGGTAAGGCAAAGGTTAAGAAAGGTGATTTAGTCAAAACCGACAGTGAAATTGCTGATAGCGGTGAAACTGCTCCGATTTCGGGTATTGTTACCGCAACCGGCAAAGGCAGTGTTTCAATAAGAGTTGGTCGTCCGTACTTAATCAGTCCGGGTACAATGTTACTTGTAAATGCCGGTTCTTTGGTATTAAGAGGTGACTTGATTGTATCTTTGACTTACGAAAGAGAAAAAACAGGCGATATCGTTCAAGGTTTGCCGAAAGTTGAGGAATTGCTTGAAGGTCGTCGTCCGAAAGATTGTGCTATTTTGGCAGAATTTGACGGAACAACTAAGATTGAAGTTGATGAAAGCGGATTTCCAAGATTATATCTTGAAGATGAAAACGGTTCTTCAACCGAAATTAAATATTCAATTGATGCTAATGTAATTGTTGGAAACAACCAAAAAGTTGTTAAAGGTCAGGCATTGACATCCGGTTCACCTGATCCGCATGATGTTATGCGTTTAAGAGGACCTGAAGCGGCTCAACAATATCTTGTTGACGAAGTACAAAGAGTATATCGTTCTCAAGGTGTTGAAATTTCCGATAAACACATTGAAGTTATCGTTCGTCAGATGACCTTTTTGAAAAAGAAAACAAAGAAGCGGAAGAAGCAGGAAAAGCACCTGCAACTTGTGAACACATGTTGCTTGGTATTACAAAGGCTTCATTGAACACTGAATCCTTTATTTCTGCGGCTTCATTCCAAGAAACAACAAGAATTCTGACCGAAGCAGCGGTAGAAGGTAAAAAAGACATGTTGAGAGGTTTGAAAGAAAACGTTATCATTGGTCGTTTAATACCTGCAGGTACCGGTTTCCATCATTTGATTAACGCAAATGAAGAAAGAGAAAAGGCTGAAAGAAAACAGGCTGTTGCTCAAAGAAACCAGGCAAGAAAACCATCTGCTATCTTGGAAGAAATCGAAGGAATGTTCGGTTCTCCTGATTTTGCAGGTGATGATGATATTATTGAATAATTAAAGTTCAATATAATATGATAATTAAAAAGGAAGGTGCGTATAAAGTATCTTCCTTTTTTATTATTGAACTGTTTGTCATGCTGAACTCGTTTGACTGCTTTTGCCGAAATCTTTGATTTCGTGCAAAATGTCCCTTATCGGGCAGCATCTCCTTGTTAATCAAATTCAAGAGTGTTCAGTAGGAGATTAAATATTACAAATTGTAAACTTGAATTTAAAATGGCGCAAACGCTGTTATAATCTGCTATATGATATGATATGATATGATATGATATGAGGGCTCGTGTCAATAATCTTACCCGAAAAGTTTTTATAAATGTACAGGGGAAACATTTTTAGAAAGTACGAAAGGGGAAAATTATGGGTTTATTTTCAATGAGATTGGTAGAACATGTACCTGGGGTATCCAGAGTTTACAGAAATGCAATAGGGTATACTACTAAAA
>CADAYE010000024.1 GCA_902792085.1 uncultured bacterium
AGGCAAAAACACATATTACTGCGTTAGCAGTCTTATGCCGCCGTAGGCGGTATTGTACCTTAGCGTGTTTTTCTTTTCGGTTCACTTTTCTTTTTGCGTTGCAATCAAAAAGAAAAGTGAACATAATAAGAATATCTTAGCGAGATATTCAGATAATATTTTTTATGTACAAAACATGTAACTAATTACTTGACATGTACAACAATGACAGACATATTTCCTGTAACATTTATATAGTTACCTTAATAATTACTCTTTTAAATTGTTATTTTTTTGTTAAAAAATCATTGTTTTTAGAAAAACAGATAAATAATATAAATGTAGTTAAAAGTTATCCGATATGAAAATTGAAAGGAGTGTAGATTATGAGATTTTTAGTTAGACAGACACCGGACAATTTTATTAAATCAGTCAATGATGAAATCAGCACCATTTTGAACAGACATTTTGACGATATTTATCCTGATTATGAGGATAAAATGTCTATGCCCGTAGAAATTCGTGACAAAAAAGACGAATATGATATTCGTGCAGAATTGCCGGGAGTAAAAAAAGAAGATTTGGATATTGACCTTAATGAAAACTATTTGACCATAAGAGCCAAAAAAGTTGAAGAACACAATGAAGAAGAAAAAGATGGTTCTTATAAAAAATCAGAATTTAAGTATGGCGAATTTTCAAGAAATATCTATCTTCCGCAAGATGTTGATGCTGAAAAAATTGATGCAACATTAGAACATGGCATATTGAAAATTAAAGCACCAAAACTTGAAAAAGAAAAAGATACTGTCAAGAAAATTACAGTAAAATAAAATTGAGTCACACATGCTATAAAGGTGCGTAATAAGTTATTACGCACCTTTTAAATTTTATAAATAATCAAAATTAAACAATTGATTTATTTAATCTTTCACTTCTGTTCTCATTAAGAATATTTTTAAGTTTCATCAACCCTTGTGCGTGTAGTTGGCAAACTCTTGATTCTGACATGTTAAGAGTTTCGCCGATTTCTTTCATTGTCATGTTTTCCTGATAGTACAAGACCATCAGCACTCTTTCTCTTTCCGGTAATCTCATAAGCGCCCTCTGCAATTCGCTTTTAACATTTTTCTCCTCCGCCGCTTCATGTGGGTTCAATTTATCTTCATCTTCAATAGTATCAATAATTTCCATGCTGTCGTCTGATGTTCCGCGCTTATCATAAATTGATGTTATAGTCACATCTTCAGACATAATTTGGGTTACCTTTGAAGGTTCCATATCAAGATACTGCGCAATTTCGTTTGTTGTCGGAACTCTGCCGTATTCTTGTTTTAAAACTTCTATAGCCTGTTTAATTTCTTTGATTTTTTTGCGTACACTTCTTGGTAAAAAGTCTTGAGAACGGATTTTGTCTAAAATTGAACCGCGAATTCTAATCAAAGCATAGGTTTCAAATCTTGAATTTTTTTGAGGCGAAAATCTTTCTACTGCGTTAATCAAACCTTCAACCCCGTAGCCTGCGATATCTTCAACTGAAATTGTCGCGGGAAGTGAAACTTTTACACGACCTACAACATATCTTACAAGATAAATATATTGGACAATAAGCAAATCTCTTGTTTTTTTGTCGGTTTTATCAGCAAGATATTTTGTCCAAAGATTTGTTAATTCTTCTTCAGATAAGCGTTTTATGTGGCTGTATGAGGAAAAATCAAAATCCTGTTCCATTAACCCTCGACCCTTTTGTCTTTCTTCCTTCTTACATTTTAATTTTATAATATTGAAAATTTTTAGCATCATTTAAAAGTATGAAAAGGCTTTTTTAATACTAAAGTTTTCTAATGCATGTAGAGGAATGTCTTATTTATAGTAAAATATAAGCATGGAAAAGACAAAGAAAATACTTGCAATAAATTTTGGCGGGATAGGTGATGAGATATTCTTTTTGCCGACTTTATTGTCTTTAAAAAAAGAATTTCCAAATAGCCATATTACTCTTGCACTTGAACCGAGAAGCAAAGGGATTAAAGACCTGACAGATGTTATTGATGATTTAATACTTGTAGATGTAAAAGGACAAAATAAGTATTCTGAAATGTTCAAACTATTGCTTGCTGCGAGAAAAGGACATTTTGACATGGTGATAAGTTCCGGCGGAAATAAATTGATAAGTATTTTATTGTTTTTAATGGGTATAAAAGAGCGTTACGGATATTATACAGGCAAATTGAGTTCCGTGCTTTTAACCCATGCTGTAACGTTAAACAAAAATCAATATGCATGCTCAATGTATCATGATTTGATTAGAACAATAACTTCGCATGACACCGAGCTTCCGCAAATTAAGGTTGAAAGACGCGAAGTTGTATCTAATTCCGTACTAATTCACCCCGGAGTGAGCAAAATGAGTGTGCAAAAAAAATGTATAAAGACTGTTTTGCCGAAAACATGGGCAAAAGTTATAGATTTGCTTGTAGCAGATGGTAAAAAAGTCATGCTCACCGGCGGACCTGATGACCAAGATTGCATAAAAGAAATTCTTGAGAATGTTCGTACTCAAAATTTTGAAAACTTGTCTGGAACAACAAAAAATTTAAACGAATTGGCACAATTAATTTCATCTGCGGAAAAGTTTTTGTGTTCCGATTCTGCACCGTTACATATTGCAGTTGCTTTGGGGGTAAAAACTTATCCGATTTTCGGGCCGACAAATGACAAGACATTAGTTCCTCAAACCCCTCAGGTTGTACCGATTAAGGCTAATGATAATTGTGAATTAAAACCATGCCTTTGGACAAGACGAATGACGACATGTGAAAAATTGGACTGTCTGAAAATTACACCGTCAAAGATTGTGGAGATGGTATTAAGTGAATAGTCGATTCCATTACTCACTATAAAACAGATATTAAAATAATATAAAGTTTTCCGATATTTCTGGGTTTTATACTATAATTGACATAATGGATAGTAGGTTGGTATTCCAATTTTAAAATGTAACATTCCCTCTACCTTTGGGAGAGGGTGCCCGCAGGGCGAGTGAGGGTTGTGATACCGACAATTGAGAGGGTATAAAACATGATAGATAAAACCGCAATAATTGATCAGTCAGCGCAAATTGCAGATGATGCCATAATCGGACCATATGTTGTAATCGGGAAGAATGTAAAAATCGGAAGCGGAACAAGAGTAATTTCAAACGCTCATATTGAGTATGCCGAAATCGGTAAAAATTGTACGATTTCCCCATTTGCAACAATCGGTTCTGAGCCTCAGGATTTGGGCTACAAAGGTGAAGAAACAAAGGTTATAATCGGTGATGAAACAATTATCAAAGAAAATGTAACTATTCACAGAGCGGCAGCCTGCGGTGATTTTACCACAAGAATTGGTAATAAATGTTTAATAATGGTGGGCGCACATGTTGCACATAACTGCGTACTTGAAGATCAGGTTATTTTGGCAAACCTTGTTACTTTGGGAGGGCATGTGCATGTTGAATTTGGTGCATTTGTTGGCGGAATGAGTGTATTCCACCAAAATATCAGAATCGGTACAATGTCTATCGTAAGCGGATTTAGTGCATCAAGACAGGATATCTTACCTTATTCAAAAGGTGAAGGTCGTCCGCCTGTACCAAGAACTATTAATGTTATTGCATTGAAACGCAGAGGGGTTGATTTGGAAACAAGAACTCACCTGAATGAAGCGTTCAAGTTACTTATTAGTGAAGACTATAATACAACTCAGGCAATAGAAAAAATCAAAGCGGAAATTCCGACAAATGAATATATAGAAAAAATGATAGATTTTATTCAGAGTTCAAAGCGAGGGGTTTTGTTAAAAACTCACAAAACAGGATATCAGTCGTTGAGTAGTGAAGAATAAAAAAATGTGCGATTGCACATTTTTTTACTGTTGGAGAACATTTATTCCAAGTTTTTGTTGTATATCATTGCATACTACTTTGTATGAATTTCGAAATGCATTCAAAAAGTCTTTTTTATCTCCATTATCTTCTCCCATTGCGTATGCAAATAAATTTGCATATGTTTCGGTTCGTGCTTTTTCTGCCAAATCCACATTTTCCTGTGTGATTGGCTTTGAAAAATCTATGTCTTTGGCATAATATTCTATATCGACAGGAATTCTGTCAGGATTGTGTTTTTGCAGTTCCGCAATATATTTTAAATCTTTTAGCAGGGCTTGTTTAAAATCATCTTTATCATTAAGACAATTGTATAAACGATATTCTGTTTCAATATCTTCTTCTTCTTTATTTTGAAAATCATAACTGTATGGATTTTGATAAGGGTCTTTTTCTTTTTTATACATCATATTGTCGAAATCTTTGGCAAATTTAGCATTGTGGTCATGACCAAAATAATAATCAAATTGATGCCCTATTTCGTGCATTAATGAATGTTTCAATGTAGGAATTTCTGATAAATTACCATTCATTGTGTAATTAAAAAATTTGTCGATTATCCCGTGAGCACCTTCTTGAACTACAATTATTCTTGGTATTTTTTTATCGGAATAATAACTTATACCTTTTGTGTCCCCTGTTCCGTACTGTTCTTTTAAAAATGTTTTTAAAGAATGACTGTCATTTAAATCATCATAAGTGTCAGTAAAGTTTATATTTACACCTTTAAGAAAATCATTATCTTTATTCAATTTAGATTTTAATCTGAAAAGAGGAGCAATAAGTGAATCTTTACTTTCAGGTTTAATATTGAAATATTCCACTTTTGTATCATTTATATTTTCGGTTCCTGAAATTCTGTTATTAGTGCATGAAGTTATCATTGGTGAACAAAATAATGTTCCGCCGATAATGTAAGGAGCAACTTTTTTCAGTATACTGCTATTTTGTTCATCTTTTTTAGCAGAAAAACTAACACTGCTGTTGGTAGAGCGATTATTACAGATATTTCTGCGCAAGCCGTTTTCATAAGGATTTTGATAAATTTTTTGATTAATATTTACATTCATATTCATATTGAAATAAATGTAAGTAAAAAAAATATTCAAAATTGACAAAATTAGAATTAATTTTAATAAAAGTTTACAGAACAAGGAGATACTTTATAAAAAAGTATCTCCTTGTTCTGTAATATTTATACCGTGATTATGAATTATCCCAAATAGAACCAATTGTATTGCCAAGGCCTTCAAAGAAGTTTCCTACTTTATCAGCGCCTTTTTTAACTTTAGTAATACCTGCATCAACGACATCAATTGCATCTAATCCGGCATCACGAGCTGCGCTAAGCCCTCTGCCAGCAAATTTTACGCCTTTATCGACCTGACGTTCTGTAAAATCAATAGCTTGGTTAATTTTTCTTCGAACTGCTTTTTTCGCTTTTTTTACTGTACCGCTTGCTTGTGCATCCAAATTTTGTGCTGCATTGCGCCTATTTTGTCTTCTTACACCTCTTGCTGCATCCATTCTTCTTCTGTTTGCATCATTTGGTGCTGGTCCATTTACGCTCATAATTCAATCTCCTTTCGTTTTAATTTTGTCGCACTTGTATTCACATTTCGTAAAATCGATTTATACATGTATTTAAAGTATTTTTAATTTATATAATTGCTATATATTCTGTATATATTTACAAAACTTAACATAAATATAAATTGGGCAGACTATTCCTGCAAACCGGCTGGATTTTTCCGCATTTGTTCGTAATTGGAGTGTTAATGTTGTTGCGAGGAGGGCAAAGGATTTATCGGTGTAGCAACACAGTCTATAATAGGGTTATGTGCCTATCAAATCAATATTATATTTGTATTTTGTAAGGTTAGGAGGCAATATACAAAATACAATTACATTTTTTTTAGTAAACTTATTTACCCCTAATCAACTGAGAAGATTTCACGAATATCATCCATCGTGAGTGATTTGGTGATATTTCTGTCAACGGAAATTACGCTGTCAACAAGGTCGCGTTTAACCCCTTTGAGTTTCTGAATTTTTTCTTCAACCGTATTTTTTGTAATAAGTCGATAAACAAATACTTTTTTGGTTTGTCCTATACGATATGCTCGGTCTGTTGCCTGATCTTCAACAGCAGGGTTCCACCACGGGTCGTAATGGATTACATAATCTGCACCTGTCAGGTTCAAACCTGTACCGCCTGCTTTCAAACTGATTAAGAATATCGGTATTGTCGGATCATTATTAAATCTGTCAACTGCTTCTTTACGGTCTTTTGTTTTACCGGTCAGATATTCATACTTGATGCCTTCCCTGTCAAGCCAAGCCTTGATTATATCAAGCATATTGACAAATTGGGAGAATAACAAAATTCTGTGACCCTCCGATACGATTTCTTCAAGCATTGATTTAAGTTTTTCAAATTTACCTGACGAAATAATATTTTTAACATTGTCTTTATCATAAAGTCTCGGGTGACAACAAATCTGGCGCATACGCAAAAGTGCCGAGAAGATAGACATTCTGCTTTTTTCAAGTCCGTTTTGTTCAATAGATTTGAACAATTCTTCCTTAGTCGAATCAAGAACCTGTAAATAGAAATCTCTTTGGTCATCTGTCATTTCGCAGTATGCAACGTTTTCAACCTTATCAGGAAGATCTTTTGCAACATCTCGTTTCATACGACGTAAGATAAACGGATAAATTTGTAATTTCAGGCGCTTTTCAACAACTTTGTCATGGCGTTCCATGATCGGATTGACATAATGCGAGTTGAAATCACCCATTGAGAACAAAAATCCCGGCATCAAGAAATCAAAGACACTCCATAATTCTTCAAGTTTATTTTCAATCGGTGTCCCCGAAAGAGCCAATTTATGCATTGATTGAAGTCGTTTTACCGCAATTGCCGTTTGAGAAGTCGCATTTTTAATATTTTGTGATTCATCAAGAACTATATATCTGAAGTTGATATCTTTTAATTTTTCAATATCTCGTCTGACAAGTGCATAACTTGTTATTATAACATCATATTCGGGAATTTTTTTAAAAAATTGTTTTCTTTCTCCGCCCTGAAGTTTTAAACATGTAAGTTCTGGGGCAAATTTTTGAATTTCGTTTTCCCAGTTAAATACAACCGTTGTAGGTGCAATTACAAGTGTCGGCATCGGTCCGTCAACTTCTTTTGCCTTTTGTACTGCGGTAAGAGCCTGCAAAGTTTTACCTAAACCCATATCATCCGCCAAAATTCCGTTCAGACCGTATTTGTACATAAACCACAACCAGCCAAAACCTTTTAACTGATATTCACGGAAATCAGCATTGATTCCTTTCGGCAGATCAAGATTTTCAGAAGTTGAGAATGTGGACATCTGATCCCAAAATTCTTTAAATTTATCACTCAAAATCAGTTCAATGCCAAGGTTTTTGAGTTCGTTAATCAAACCTGCTCTGAATGTTTTAACCGTAAAGGTGTTATCTTCGTTGCGGTAAACATCAAAAGAGTTGAATGTACGCATCATTGCATATATACTCTGAACAGGATATTCAACAAAACCGTTGCTTCTGATTCTTGAATATTTTTCGTCTTTTAAAGCGGTATCATAAATTTCGTCAAAATCAATGATTTCCTCTCCGACTTGTCCAAATATTTTTACATCAAAACTGTCAGGCTGTTCCTGAGAAAAATCAATCTGCGCACAAAGTTTGAATGGATTTTCCATAATTTTGAAAAAAGACATGTCATCTTTTTCTTCAAACTTCCAGCCTTCGCCTGCCTGTTTTAAGTAATAATTATAAAAATCTATCGCAGTTTCTTTTTCCAAAGCCAAATTATTTGTCTGCATAGGAACAAACTTGCATGCCAAAAGCATTGCGTAGGCTTCGTTTTCGTGTTTAAAGTTTCTCTTTACCCAATAAATTACATCAGAATCAGGTTTTTTGACAGTAATATACGGCGCTTTGTCCTGCGCAGTCTTTGAATACGGTACTCGAACCCCGTCATATTCAAAATCTAACTCTGCTTTAAGGCTCTGGTCATAATCAATGCCCATTGTTACAACATTAATTGGCGGACGTTCTTCAAGCATGAGCTGCGAAATTTCATCATCTATTACAACATCCATCACTTCACGAAGTTTTGGCAAATCTTCATAGATAAATTTTCCGCATTCCGCATCTTTTATATCCGTAAATGATGCTTTTGTAATGCTCTGCGGTAAAGACTGAATCGCAACATTTGTCGGGAACATCACATTTTTGTATCTGCCCCATTTTAAATGTCTTGAAAAATATCTGACTTCTTCAAACGGATAAACATCATCTCTGTCAGGTCTTTGCCATTCCAAAGATAATAACAAAGTTCCCGGAGTCTGTGATTTGTTGACATAAAGAACAAGTTTCCATTCTTCATCCATAAATTTCAAACGCTCTTTTGTGCGTTCGTCTAATACTTCGTCCGCCTTTGCAAGAAGCGGGAATATTGAGCCGAATTTTGCTATCGGAACATCATACCAGCCGGCTTTTTTATCCTGTCTTGAAATCTGCAAAAGTTCTTTAAATATCAAAAATTCAACCTTTTGAGAATCGTTCAGTTCAAAATTTTTATCCTGTTTTTGCGCCTCTAAAATTGCTCTGAAAAGCGGTTCTATCTGTCTTATGATTTTGCCTGTTTCTCTTGAACGAACCAAAACAGAGAAAAAGTTTGCTTTTCGTTTTGAATTAAAATGGAAAATATAACTTCCCTGTGGTTGTTCTGTCAGTGCGGTGTTTTCGTCAGGAAAATCAAATTCCATTCCGAATTTTGTAGAAAGCCAATCTTCATAAGCGTGAGCATCAATGGCTTTTAGTGCTACCGCAACGGCATGTTTACACCATTCTTCTTTTAAAGGACAGTTACATCGTGCTTCAACTTTATTTTTCTTAAAAATGAGGTCAGTATTATAGTGGTCCTGAAAGTTTCCTTTGACCTTGCCCATATAAAAATTCTTTTCGGGATAATTGTCATATACCATGTCTTTTAAATGGTATTCGTAGCCTCTGCGCCAACTTCCCGCACTTGAATTTTCTTTAATATACTTGTAATTAAATTCTGTTGTACTCATCTATAGGAGTATATCTCTTTCCAAGGGCTGTAAATAACCTAATAGATAATTTGAAAATCTATAATCTCTTCACCCTTCAAAAAGATTATACATGCAAATTTTACAAAATGCAAGAGGAGAAATTAAGTGAGTAGTGAATTGTGAATAGTGAACAAACCTTTACGGGATTAATTTAAATTGTGCGATGCACCCATAAAGAATACTTACTACTCACTTATCTGTGTCCTATTGCCTTTTTAAAATTGACTTTTTAGGAAAAAAAGATAATATATAATAGGGTAGTACAATTATTGTTATTTATGTGCTAAACTGTATTGTGTGTTGCGATACATTACTCGTAAAGATATTCCCAAAATCCTTTGGGGTGAAATTCTAAATACAAGTTCAGAACGACATTAAGAGGTGTATATGAAAAAATTTGGCATAATTTTAGCATTGGTTATAAGTTTAGGGATTGGTGCGGGAGTTTATTCTCAGACAACATCTTCAACTGTTTCAAAAACAGTTGCGGCAAATTCGGCGGTACAATATACAACTGTCAATGCGCTTGATGTTGTGGCAAGTCCGTTCAAATATCTACACAGAAATATTCGCATAAAAGCAAAATTTGACAAGTTTTCAACCTTAGGTCTTGATTATCCTGCGGCTTTGAGGGCTTCTGATAAGTATATTTCTATTCTTATCCAAAGACCGGATGTTGCAGATCACAATATACCGCTTTCGGAAATGAAAATTTTTCTCAAAAAAGAACTTGCAGAAAAAAATATAAATCTTGATGCAGGTGATGAAATCGAATTTACGGGGCGTGTGTTCTCGACTGCGCTTGGTGATGCGTGGCTTGATGTTGATGGGTTAAAAGTCATTACAAAGAAAAATCCGCCTAAAAAAGAAGAGAATGTGTTAGAATAAAAAATGTGAATCGTGAATAGTGAATAGTCATTATCACTGCTATCGCACAATTTACAACCAACAAATTTGTAAAGGTCAATTTACAACTCACGATTTACGAAATGGAATAATTATGGAAGAAAAAAAAGAGATATTTTTAACGATACATGGTCACTTTTATCAACCGCCGAGAGAAAATCCTTGGCTTGAAGCGATAGAGTTGCAGGAAAGTGCATTGCCTTGCCATGATTGGAATGAAAGAGTTTGTGCAGAATGTTACACCCCAAATTCTGTGTCAAGAGTTGTAGATAGCAGAAATAAAATTCTTGATATTGTAAATAATTATGAAAGAATGAGTTTTAATTTCGGTCCTACGCTTTTGTCATGGATGGAAATTTATGCGCCTTTGACTTATGAAAGAATTATAAAAGCCGATATTGTAAGTGTTTCCGAACACAACGGACATGGAAACGCAATTGCGCAGGTTTATAACCATATAATTATGCCTCTTGCCAATGAACACGACAAGGAAACCCAAATAAAATGGGGTATTCGTGATTTTGAATATCGTTTTGGCAGAAAACCCGAAGGTATGTGGCTTGCTGAAACTGCTGTTGATGATGATACATTGAGAATTTTAGCGGATAACGGAATTAAATTTACCATACTTTCTCCGTATCAGGCTTTAAAAATTCGCAAAAACGGGGATAAAGACTGGCAAGATGTCAGTTGGGGCAATATTGACCCTGCAAGAAGTTACAAATATATAATCAAATCTGCACCTGAAAAATCAATAAATTTATTTTTCTATGACGGTGCAATTTCCCGTTCTGTTGCTTTTGATGAACTTTTAAAAGACGGAAACAAATTTATTCGCAGATTAAAAGAGGGAATATCTGAGTCAAGAAATTATCCGCAGTTAGTCAATATTGCAACAGATGGTGAAAGTTACGGTCATCATACAAAATTTGGCGATATGGCACTTTCTTATGTGCTGAAAATCAAAGCGGAATCAGAGGGATTTAAGATTTCTAATTACGGTGAATATCTTGAAAAATATGAAAGTGATTATGAAGCAGATATCAAACAGGCATCATCCTGGAGTTGTTTCCATGGCGTCGGCAGATGGAAAGAAGACTGCGGATGCTCAACAGGCGGTCAGCCCGGGTGGAACCAAAAATGGAGAAAACCGTTAAGAGATGCACTTGATTTTTTGAGAGATAAACTTGCAGTCATTTTTGAAAATGAGGGTAAAAAATATTTCAACTATAGCGCGTGGGAAGTTCGTAACAAATACATTGATGTTGTTTTAAACCGTAATAATTCTGTAATAAAGAGTTTTCAAAAAGCAAATTTCCGTCCTGATTTGACTGAAACCGAAAAAGTCAGGGGAATGGAACTTTTGGAAATGCAAAGACAAGCCATGCTTATGTACACAAGTTGCGGTTGGTTCTTTAATGAAATTTCCGGAATTGAAACCGTTCAGATTATGAAATATGCGGCAAGAGCAATGCAACTTGCATCAAACTTCAGCAGTGAAGATATTGAAACACCGTTTTTAAATATTCTTGATGAAGCAAAAAGCAACCTGAAAGAACACGGCTCAGGGAAAGATATTTACGAAAAATGGGTTAAACCGTCTGTTGTAAGCCTGAAAGAGGTCGCAGCATTGTGGGCTATTTCATCTTTGTATCAGGAATTTGAAGATGAAGAAGATGTTTATTGCTACAAAGTTCAGCGAAACAATTATCAAACGGTTGAAAAAGGAAATTCTAATCTTGTTGTAGGTAATATCGAGGTTACATCAAAAATTACCCTGCAAAAATCAAATCTTGTATTTGCGCTTATGCAATATGCTGACGGAGATTTTCACTGTGCTATAAAAGAATTTTCTTCCAATGAGGATTATAACGAACTTAAAAACACTTTGATAAAAACATTTGTTCTTTATCCTCAAACAGAAATTATTCGTGCATTAGACGAAAAATTTGGCAAAGAATATTTCACATTAAAAGATATATTTATTGAAGAAAGAAAGAAAATTTTGCAGATTCTATTGAAAGATCAATTGAAAAAATTTGCTACAAGATATGAAGAAATGTATGATCAGGGTAAGAGTTCCATTTATCATATGCAAAGCTTGGGGCTTGAAATTCCGAAAGAATTTAAAATCAGTGCAGGTTATACATTGAGCCACAGATACAATGAACTTTTAAAAGACAGTTCGGGATTTGTTGATGAAAATGTCATTCAGCAGATTATGGCTATAAATTATGAAGCAAAAAAGATGGGTATCGATATTGATAAAATGCCATCAAATAAGAATTTTGCCAAAAAAGTTATTACAAATCTCAATCGTCTGACCAAGAGTTTTGAAGCCCGTCAGGCTGATGCGGTAGCTGACTTGTTCTCTATTATTGAAAAACTTGAACTTAATATTGATATGGCTGAGGCACAAAATATTTATTACAACAAAATTTATCATGGAATTGGTGATATTATAGAAAATTATGCTCATGAACCAAATCAAAAGGATATCGATTTTGTGAATGTACTTTTGTCTATTGGTGAAAAACTTAACATTAATGTAGATTTCTATCGCATGAAACTTGATAAGTTGGTTAGTGTGTAAATATCAGTTGTTGTTTCAAACTTATCATCTTAATGTTTTTTTCTTTACATATTGTAATTTATTTACATCAAACTTATAAGATTGTATTATGATATATTGTAGGATATGTAGATAATTTCTTTTGGAGGCGAAATTGGCTCAAAAGTTTTATATAAAAGGCGGAACCCCATTAAGAGGTGAAGTACAGATAGGCGGAGCAAAAAATTCTGTTCTCAAACTTATTGCTGCGGCTTTGTTAGTCAAAGGTTCGACTAAAATTTATAATGTACCGGAATTAACGGATGTTGATATAATGCTAAAAGTTGTAGAACAACTTGGCGCAAAAATAGATTACAATAGAAAAGAAAAATCTGTGGTAATTGATGCAAGTGAATTGACAAGTGTGACTGCGACTTATGAACTTGTCAGCAAGATGAGAGCATCATTTGTTGTCTTGGGAGCATTAGTTTCCCGTTGCCGTGAAGCAAAGGTTGCTATGCCGGGCGGATGTGCAATTGGTGAGCGCAGAGTTGATTTTCATATCAAAGGTCTTGAGGCTTTGGGTGCAAAAATCAAAATTGAAAACGGTTATGTAATTGCAAAAGCAAATAAACTTGTCGGTGCCGAAGTTTATTTGGATATTCCGTCGGTGGGCGCAACAGAAAATATTATGCTTGCATCTGTTTTGGCTGAGGGGTCGACACGTATTCAAAATGCTGCGCAAGAACCTGAAATTATTGATTTGGCAAACTTTTTAAATACAATGGGTGCAGATGTAAACGGTGCAGGTACCTCTGAAATTATTATTAATGGTGTTAAACCTGAACATTTACATTCAATTGAATACACAACGATTCCTGACCGAATTGAGGCGGGAACTTATATGACTGCTATTATTGCAACTAAAGGTAAAGGGATTATAAAAAATATTTATCCTGCACATTTGACTTTTTACACCAATAAATTGCTAAAAATGGGAGCGAATATTAAACTTTTAGATCCGACATCAATGGAAGTCAGTTGTAAAAACAGATTGAGTTCTATTAATTATATTACTCAGCCATATCCCGGATTCCCGACAGATTTGCAATCAATGGCAATGGTACTTTTGACAACTGCAAACGGTGTGGGTATTATTACCGAAAGTTTATATGAAAACCGCTTTATGCAAGTACCCGATTTAAACAGAATGGGAGCAGATATTCATCAGGACAGAAACCATGCAATTATAAAAGGAGTAAAAAAATTATCGGGTACAAACTTGACAGCCAGCGATTTGCGTGCAGGTGCAGCTCTTGTTGTTGCAGCATTGATGGCTGATGGTGAATCTATCGTTGAAAAAATACATCATATAGATAGAGGATACGAAAATTTTGAAAATAAGATAAGATTGTTGGGAGGGAAGATAGAAAGAAAAGACGAAAACTCCCTAAACCTAACGGAGGCAAAACATAATGAGTCCTACTTATAAGCGTTGGTACGATCATGACCCGTTATTGTTGGAAGTAATCGATTTGTTAAGAAATTACCAAACCGAGTTAAAAGCACAGGCGGAAATATTTTTGCAGAAAATTGAAGAAAAAGTTTCAAAAGAAACGATAGATAAATTTTATGCAATGGTAAAACCAGTTAATGCAAATAACAGATGGTATGATAAAGACCCTGTTATTTCAAAAACGGTTGAAATATTGAGAATTGTGCCTCCTGAAGCGCAAAGATTATGTGCTGAAAACTTTATAAAAACTCTGAAAGATATGGGAATTGAATATAAAAGCCCAAATACTCCAAATACAGCAAGTTAAAAAATAAAAATAGAATAAATAAAAAAAAATAGGACAGGTGAAATCTGCCCTGTTTTTTAATCTAAAATTCTTTTATAAATCCGGTCAATATTTTTTAAAAATTCGTTAGGATTAAAAATATTTTCGATTTCTTCTGCGCTCAAATATTTTTTGACTTCATTATCAGAGAGAACATTTTGTTTAAAATTGCCGTGATTTTCAAAAGCGTTGAGCGCATTTTTTTGAACAATTTTATATGCATCTTCTCTTGAAAGTCCTTTTGCCACAAGAGAGAGTAACATCTTTTGTGAATAAACAATTCCGCCAAATTCTTCGCTGTGTGAAAGCATATTGTCTTTATGGACAACAATATTTTCCATTATGTTATTAAATCTGTTTAACATAAAATCAACTAAAGTAAGACTGTCAGGGAAAATAATTCTTTCTGCCGAACTGTGAGAAATATCTCTTTCATGCCAAAGTGCAACATTTTCCATCGCTGCAACCGAATTTGACCTTACGACTCTTGAGAGTCCGCATAGATTTTCGCTCAAAACCGGATTTTTCTTATGAGGCATGGCTGAAGACCCCTTTTGACCTTTGCTAAAACCTTCTTCTAATTCTAAAACTTCAGTCCTTTGCAAATGTCGAATTTCTGTTGCGAACTGTTCGATAACAGTTGCAATAAGAGCCAAAGTCTGCATAAAATGTGCGTGATAGTCACGGGCAATGATTTGTGTTGAAATTCTTGCAGGTTTTAAACCGAGATTTTCACAGGTAATTTTTTCAATTTCGGGTGAAATATTACTGTATGTTCCGACAGGACCTGAAATTTGACCGACTCTAATTTGTTCTGTTGCCTGTTCAAAGTTTTCTTTTTGTCTTTCTAATATATCAATCCAATTGCAAAGTTTTACTCCGAATGTCATGACTTCTGCGTGAATTCCATGACTTCTTCCTATACAAATTGTATTTTTATGTTTGTTTGCGAGTTTTTTTAATGTTTCAATAACTTCGTCCATGTCTTTTAGTATAATTTTGGCGCTGTCCTGAATTTGCATTGCAAAAGCAGTGTCTATAACATCAGAACTTGTCATTCCGACATGAACATAACGTCCCAAATCGCCAAGGCTTTCATTTACGCAGGTTAAAAACGCAATGACATCATGCTTCACTTCCCGTTCAATTTCATCAATTCGTTCAATATTAAAGCTTGCTTTTTTACGAATTTCTTGAGCAATTTCTTTAGTAATATTAATTACCTCGCCCCTTTGGGGAGAGGAGTAGGGTGAGGGGCTATTATCCTCAATTTGTGCATACGCATCACAAACTGCAAGTTCTACATTTAAATAATATTGGAATTTAGACTCCAAAGTCCAAATTTCAGCCATTTCTTTTCTTGAATATCTGTCTATCATAACGAAAATATTTTAGCATAAATATATTATTATAATTAATATAAACAAAATAAAAAAATGCTTGACTTTCATTTTTTTCTGGGATAAAATGGAAAATGTGCATTGGCATGAAATAAATTTTTGAAAATATAAATAGCAAAATTTTTAAAATTTATTTGAAAAACTGCTTGACAATAAAAATTGTTGTAGTAGGATAGAGAAACCGAGGTATAAATACTTGGTTTTTGTTTGCCCCAACAGCGGACGGGTTGGATAAAAACCCGAAGCGTTGGTGACACGGAAAAATTGAACATTGAAAACAGAATAGCTGAAAACGAACGCCCGAGCAGAGGCATGAGCGCAAGCGAAAGACGAGCAATTATAACCGTAATGAATATTCGGTTT
>CADAYE010000025.1 GCA_902792085.1 uncultured bacterium
AAATTGATAAAATTTCATTATGAATAATATTGAATTAATAAAACTCGGTCAAAAAATTGCTTTTGAAAGAAAGAAAAGAAACTTATCACAAGAGCAATTAGCAGAACTATCAAATATTTCAACTCATGGTATAAGTAATATTGAAAATGGTAAGACAAATATTAAATATACAAACTTATTACAAATTTCCACTGCTTTTGAAATGAGAGTTTGTGAGTTATTAGATTTTAATTTGTAAGTTGGGGTTTCTACCCCAACAATAAAGAAGGTTGGGCTGAAAGCCCAACTTACTGATTACTACTCATAAATCTGTAAAGGACTATTCACAATTCACTATTTACCATTCACTCAAATTTGTAAGTTGGGGTTTTTACCCCAACAATCTTAATGTTAGGCTGAAAGCCCAACTTACATTTTAATACAAAAAGCCTAAAACCCACCCTTAATCCCTCCCTAAATAGGGAGGGAAACTTATTCCTCCCCTAAGTAGGGGAGGTTAGGCGGGGTTTTGGTTTATCAGAGATGAAAATACTCATAAGTCCGTAAAGAACTATTCACAATTCACCATTCTCTCAAAAGCATTAGCCAACCTGCTTTCAACTATAAAATATCCCTGTGATGAAATTGTTTTATCCCTTTTGCGTAATCATCAACTATTTGACCTTTTCCGTGCAGTTTGTATTTGTAAATTGTCAAACCGTCCAACCCGACAGGACCTCTTGCGTGTGTTTTGTTTGTGGAAATTCCGACTTCAGCGCCAAATCCATAGCGAAAGCCGTCAGCAAATCGGGTGGAAGCATTATGATATACTCCGGCGCTGTCAACCTCATTCATAAATTTTTCAGCATTATTCAAATTATTTGTAATTATACTATCTGTATGCCCTGAACCGTATTTGTTGATGTGCGCTATTGCTTGTTCTATATTATCAATAATTTTAACGGATAAAATCTTATCCCCGTACTCAATTTCCCAACTTTCCGGATTCATTTCAAGTTTTATTTCTTCAAGTTGAAGTGCGGCTAACAGTTCGTCTTTTTTACCAAAATCTTTGTGTATCAAAAGCGTTTCTACTGCGTTGCATGCGCTTGGATATTGCGTTTTTGCATCAACAACTATTCTTATTGCATCGTCAATATTTGCATTTTCGTCAACAAAAATATGGCAAATTCCGCTTGCGTGTCCCAAAACAGGAATTTTGGTATTTTCTTTTATGTATTGAACAAGTTTATTACCCCCTCTTGGGATAATCAGATTTATATATTCATCACATTTAAGCATCTGCGAAATATCTTCATGCGTAAAAACCTGCTGGATTACATTATCAGGAAATCCTGAAACTTGTGCTAATGCGTTGTTCATTATTTCCATGATTTTTTTGTTTGTATTAATCGATTCTTTTCCGCCTTTTAAAATGACTGCATTTGAAGATTTTATGGCAAGAGCGGAAATCTGCGTGATGACATCAGGTCTTGCTTCAAAAATTATTCCCAAAACACCGATTGGGCAGGATACTTTTTCTAAAATCAAATCTTTATCAAGTTCGCGTTTTAGTAAAATTTTACCGACAGGATTATCAAGTTTTGAAATATCACGAACTCCCTGAATCATATCTCTCATTTTGTTTTCGTCAAGTTTTAGACGATTGAATGTGGATTTTGAAAGTTTGCCCTCATTTACAAGATTTTGCGCATTTTCTAAATCCTGTTTATTAGCAGAAAAAATTTCTTCTTTATGAGTTTCTATAGCAACAGCAATCATATTCAAAGCATTGTTTTTTATTTCAACATCTGCACCTGCAATTTTTAATGATGCTTCTTTTGCGTTTTTTGCAATTTGAATAAAGTCCATATTAATGTTTATCCTTACTTAATTGGTCATCCTGAATTTATTTCAGGATCTAATAATTTAATTAAATTGACAGATTCTGAAACAAGTTCAGAATGACAAACCAGTTACATGTCTGACTATAATATTGTTATATTATCTCTTGTTATGATTGCGTCATAGTTTTTGAAACCAAGAATTTCAACAATACTGTCGGAATGACAACCGATAACTTTTCTGCATGCATCCGAATCGTAATTAACAATTCCTCTTGCAAATTCATTGCCCTGTTCATCAAGGATAGATATTACATCGCCTTTTTTAAAATCGTTTTTAACATCAACAACACCGATAGGTAAAAGACTTTTTTCATCCTGAATAAGAGCATTTTTTGCCCCGTCATTAACGGTAATTTTGCCGATAATGTTTGTGGCATAACCTATCCAGCGTTTTTTGTCAGAAAGATTTTCATCAGACGGTAAAAACATTGTCCCAAAATCCTGACCTTCAAAAATTTTCTTGATTATAAACGGCTCTTTACCGTTTGCAATCAATACTTTCCCGCCAAACCTTGTTACCATTCGGGCTGACAACAGTTTTGATTCCATACCTCCACGCCCGCCATCAGAAACACCTGACGCCAACGCAATTATTTCGTCGTTAACTTCTTCAACCTCTTTAATCAACTTTGCATCAGGGTTATTTTTCGGGTTTGAATCATAAAGTCCGTTTACATCAGATAAAATTATGAGCAAATCCGCATCAAGTTCACTTGCAACAAGTGCTGAAAGTTTATCATTATCAGAGAAATTTACCTGCATTTCTACTTCGGGTGCTCTTGCGATGAGTTCTATTGTTGAAACTGTATCGTTTTGATTGACAATCGGTATTGCTCCGAGTTCAAGAAGTTTATTAAATGTTGTTCTCAGACTCAAATATCTTTCTCTTATTGAAAAATCGTCCTCGGTCAAAAGAATTTGAGCGGCAGTTAAACCATAAGTATCAAAGCCGTTTTCATAAACAGACATCAACTTGCATTGACCGATAGCAGCACATGCCTGTTTTAGTGCAATGCCTTTGGTATCTGACAAATTCAGTCGTTTTTTGCCCATTCCGACTGCACCAGAGGTTACAATAATCACTTCTTTCCCTGATTTTACAAGGTTTGCAATATCTTCAATAAATGTATAAACTCTTGGCAGAGAGATAAAACCTTCGTCATTTCTCAAAATGTTTGTGCCAAGTTTAATTACTATTCTCTTTGCGTTTATAAATTCTTTTTTGTCCATAGATTAATATTAACATAATTTTCAAAAATATGTTAATATTACAAAATAAAGGAGAAAATATGAAAATCGGTGTTATAGGTTTGGGTTTAATCGGCGGTTCGATATTTAAGGATTTAATTCGTCTTAATTATGATGTAGTTGCGGTTTCAAAATCGCAAAACGGTGAAAATATCTATAAAACTTATGATGCTTTAAAGGACAGAGATTTGATTTTTGTATGTTCTCCAATGAATAAAACGCTTGCAGTACTTGATGAACTTGAAAATTTTCTGCAAAATACAACAGTTGTAACTGATGTCTGTTCGCTCAAACGATTTGTCAGTCAAAAACGGTATTCATACAATTTTATTCCTTCTCATCCAATGGCGGGAACAGAGAATAAAGGGTTTGAAAACTCTTTTGAGGGGTTATTTAAAGGTGCGAAATGGGTAATTACAAAAAATATTGATGAAAATAACATTTTGATAAAAATAATCAAACAACTCGGTGCAACACCTGTTTATGCAACTCCGGAAGAACATGATAAAGCGGCGGCTTTAATTTCTCATATGCCGATGCTTATTGCTCAGGCAATTTTTAAAACCGCGCAGGATAATAAACTTGCGCTTGAAATGGCTTCATCAGGGTTTAGAGATATGACACGCCTTGCTCTTTCAAATACCGAAATGGCAAACGATATGATTACTATGAACTCTGACAACATTGAACAGTCAATTTTGTCTTTATATAAATCAGTAGGCGAACTTACTCAAAATGATTATTTAAACCAAATTGAACAAATTAAAAACAAACGGAAACAAATGTTTTTATAATCTTTGAGTAATCTTGATAATTTTTGCTTTATGGTCTTTTAACTGACTTTGCAGGTCGTTTATAACTTCTTTTACCTGCTCTTTTTCATAATACTCGGTTGAAAAAATTTTAATATTCTCTTTTTGTTTGCTGTAAAAAGAAAGATAATATGAAGTGTAACCTTTTGCATACATATTCCCTGAAACAGTATTAGGAATAAATGTCACATACTGAATATTTGAAATTGCAATTAAATCCTCTCGCTTTTTGGAATTTAACATGTTTGTTTTTTCAACATAGCAATTATCTTCGCTTTTGTTGCAAACCAGCGTTTCTTCCTTGTAATTGGTAAACAAACCGACTGTTATCCCGATAAAAAGAAAAACCGAAATGACTATTATTATAAAATTTCTTTTGCCTTTGTTTATAGTTTCAACAGGTGTTCTATCCATAATTTTCTCTCCGTATTAATATACAATTTATCATAAAAATAAGTTGTTGTATAATATTTTTATGAATAAAAAAGCGGTTATTTTTGATTTGGACGGTACTTTATTAAACACTCTTGAAGATTTGGCAGACAGTACAAATTTTGCTCTTGAATATTATAAATTTCCCCGAAGAACCGTTGATGAAATCAGACAATTTGTCGGCAACGGAGTTAAAAAACTTATTGAACGCGCTATTCCTGACGGTTTAAATAATCCATATTTTGAAAATTGCCTTGCTCTTTTTAAAAAGCATTATAAGGAAAATATGTTTAATAAAACGGCGTGTTATGAGGGTATATCTCAAATGCTTGATAAATTAAAGACGAACGGTATCAAAACTGCTGTTGTGTCAAATAAATTTGACGATGCTGTAAAAGGTCTATGCGATAAGTATTTTGACGGTTTAATTGATTTTTGTGCAGGCGAAAATGAACAACTTGGGATAAGAAAAAAGCCTTCCCCCGATACAGTATTAAGGGTTTTGAAAGAATTTAATTTATCTTCTGATGAAGCAATTTATGTCGGAGATTCCGAAGTGGATATTCAAACCGCAAAAAATGCTGATATGGATTGTATAAGCGTTTTGTGGGGTTTTAAAAATAAAGAATTTTTGCTCAATAACGGAGCAAAAATTCTAATATCAAAACCTGATGAAATTTTCGAATACTTGTAATATAATTAGCAAAGGAATAGAAATTAGAAAGTATAAAATATGATTATCATAATGGAAAAAACGGCTACACAGGATAATATTCAGGCCGTAATGAATATATTAAAAGAACATGGTTTTCGTGCAATTTTGCATGAGGGTGCAGTTCATACAGTAATTGACGCATTGGGGGATAAAACAAGTCTTTCTCCTGATAGGCTTGATGCTATGGAAGGGGTTAGTCATGTAAAACTTATCAGAGAACCATACAGAATGGCATCTCGAGACCGAAAGCCGGAGGATACCGTAATTGAATTTGATAACGGTGTAAAAATCGGCGGGGCAAACAGACCTGTTTTTATGGTTGGTCCTTGTTCAGTTGAAGATGATTATGATGGACTTTTGCAGGTAGCAGTTGCGGCAAAAGAAATGGGTTGTCAATTTTTAAGAGGGGGAGCCTTCAAACCCCGCACTTCGCCTTACGATTTTGACGGTTTGGGTGAAAAAGCGCTTAAATATCTTGCAAAAGCAAAAGAAGAAACAGGGCTTTTAGTAGTGACAGAACTTATGGATTCAAGCGATTTGGATTTGGTTTGTGAATATGCTGATGTTATTCAGATTGGTGCAAGAAATATGCAGAATTTCAGGCTTTTAAAATCTGTCGGGAAATGCTCAAAACCTGTAGTTCTTAAAAGAGGTCCGGCAAGTACGATAAAAGAATTTTTGCTTGCGGCGGAACATATTATGTATAACGGGAATGAAAAAGTTATTCTTTGTGAAAGAGGGGTAAAAGGTTTTGACAGTTCTTATACAAGAAATGTTCTTGATATATCTGCAATTCCTGTTATCAAAAAATATTCACATTTACCTGTCATTGTTGACCCGAGTCATGGTACAGGTCAAAGATATCTTATTGAACCTATGGCAAAAGCGGGGCTTGTTGCCGGAGCAGATGGTGTTATGGTAGAAGTACATCATAATCCTGCGCAAGCTTTAAGTGACGGGAAACAAAGTCTTTCTATTTCGCAATTTAAAGAAGTATTTGCAAAACTCAATTCTATAATTGACGTATTACATCTTGAAAAGAGTATGTCTTTACCGAATGTTGAATAGTTTTAACATTTGTAACAATTTTGCCTGCTTTCTTCCTATATGCTAATTTATTAGAGGGAGAGAGTAGTTATGAAAAATATTGTGATATATTCAACAAAAAAATCTTCAGAATTTGCTGAAATTGTTGCAGGTATTGAAGATGCAGATGTAAGAATAGAAGATGCCGGGAAATTGGCTGATTATGAGTCGCTAAACCCCGGAGTTGTTGTTATCGAAGATGTACCAAATATTAAAGATGTTTTAATGGTTACAAAATTCAAATCGCCGATTTTATTTGTCGGTGAAACATTCAAAGGCGCTACTGTTCGTGCTGTTGCTTTTGATTATGTAAAAACTCCGTTAGACAAACAGGAAGTTCTTATTAGAACCAAAAATATGCTAAAGATTAAAGAACTCCGTGATAAAATGAAAACTCTTTCAACTACGGACGAGTTAACAGGGCTTCATAACAGAAAGTATCTGTTAGAGCGTATGGAACAGGAAATTTCAAGGGCAAAAAGATATGCTACACCGCTTTCTTTATTGCTTTTTGATTTAGACTTCTTTAAATCCGTTAACGACATTTACGGTTATGAATGGGGGGATGTTCTTTTAAAATCTATCGCTGATAAATTAAGGCAGGTCATTAGAAAAGAAGATATTCTGACAAGATATGGCGATGAAGAATATGTTGTTGTTCTTCCGAATACTCCTGAAGATAATGCGTTCCTGTTTGCGGAAAGATTCAGAAAAGAAGTTGAGCGTATGGAATTTATTCCGGCAGGAGAAGAAGAAAGACATCCGATTACAATATCCGGCGGTATTGCAACATTTCCTTGTATTCCTGACACGGAAGAAGATGCAAATACGATTATAAGATACGCAGAACACGCATTGTACAATGCTAAAAAACGCGGTAAAAACAAAATTGTTCAATTCTCACAAATCAATTTGGGAGAATAAGTAAAAGTTCCTTTCTGAACACTTACATAGTGTAAATCTGGTTAATAGGCGGTAACTTCCTTATACCGCCTTTTGTTTTATAAATTATCGCTTTCGTTTGGGTAAAAGAAAAGGCAAGAACGCTTGCGACAACGAAGAGCTTTTTTATTGTTGTTTATCGTCTTTATTTTTGGTAATTATATACTATTTTACAGTAGCATGTCATTGCGATACAAAGCGAACAGGCGAAATAATAATGAGCCTTGTGAGCCTGTATGTGTCGGATAACTGGATTGCTTCGTCGGAAAGCCATTTCCTCCTCGCAATGACAGACATATTTACTGTAACATTGTATATAGTTACCTTATTTTTTAAACGCAATAATGAAAAAATTAACATAATATTAGTATTTTTACGAGATATTCTGATAATATCTTTTAAAAATCTCTTGATTTTTAAATTTTAGCGTATTATTATCCTCTTGTAGAGTGCTTACGCCAATAATCACTCAACAAGAAAAGGAAAAACACAATGTCAATTAACTTAGAAAACAAACATGAATTCGCTAAGAAATTCGGTAAAAATGAAAAAGATACAGGTAATTCAGCAGTTCAAATTGCTATGATGACTGCAAAAATTGCTCAACTTACCGAACACCTTAAATCAAACAAAAAAGATTTCGCTACAAAAAGAGGTCTTTTGATGATGGTAGGTAAAAGAAAGAAACTTCTTTCTTATGTAAAATCTAAAAATCTTGACGAATACAGAGATTTGATTAAAAAGTTAAAAATCAGAGGTTAATCTCAAAAAACCGGCTTTTACAAGTCGGTTTTTTAATATACTCACTCACCTCTCCCACAGAGTTATTTGAGTGCGAGAGGGGGTGGGAGTGAGGGAATTTATGAAATCATTAAAGTCAAACAGACTTCATATAGGTATTTTTGGTAAAACTAATGTCGGTAAATCCTCTCTGTTAAACAGAATAACAGGTCAGGATGTTTCTATTGTATCGGATATTGCGGGAACAACGACTGATGTAGTTGAAAAATCAATGGAACTTTTGCCTTTCGGGCCTGTAAATTTTCTCGATAGTGCAGGCATTGATGATATCACCGAATTAGGAGAACAAAGGTTTGAAAAAACATTAAAAATTTTAAACAGAACGGATATTGCCGTTTTGGTTTGCGATTATAAAGGGATTGATGATTTTGATATTTCTCTTATTGGAAAATTTGAGGATTTAAAAATACCCTTTATTGTGGTTATAAATAAATCTGATGTTGAAAAAATATCGGATGAAAAATTGAATGTAATAAAGAACTACACCCAAAATATTTTTATAACTTCTGCAAAAGATGATAGTGAAATTGTTTATAAATTAAAATCAGCATTGATACAACTTTTACCTGATTATTTTATAAATACTCCAAAAATTGTCGGAGATATTGTACCGGCAGGTTCTACCGTCTTGCTGGTAATTCCGATTGATAAAGAAGCACCTAAAGGTAGGATTATTTTGCCTCAGGTTCAAACATTGAGAGATTTGTTGGATAGCGGTTGTGTTACTCTCGCAGTAAGAGATACCGAACTAAAAAATGCGCTTGATAATTTGAAAACTCCTCCGGCGCTTGTTATAACTGATTCACAGGCTTTTAAAAAAGTGAATGAAATTGTGCCTAAAAATATTGCTTTGACTTCATTTTCAATTCTTTTTGCAAGACTTAAAGGGGATTTAAGTGCTTTTATTTGTGGAGCAAAAGCAATAGATACTCTAAAAGATGACGATAAAGTTTTGATATTGGAAAGTTGTACTCATCATGCTATAGAAGATGATATTGGTCGCGTCAAAATCCCAAATCTTTTAAGAAAAAAGACAGGCAAGAATTTGATAATAGAACATTTTTCGGGGCATGATTTTCCTGATGTTTCTGATTACAAACTCATAGTTCATTGTGGTGCCTGCATGACAAACCGCAGAGAAGTTTTGTCAAGAATTTTGAGAGCAAACAAAGCAGGCGTGCCGATTACAAATTACGGCATAGCGATTTCATATTGCCTTGGTATTATTGACCGTGCAGTAAAAATATTTGATTCTAATGATTAATCAATACCTTCTTCAATACGGTTTAAAATTCTGTCCCACATTTTGTTTGAAAGTATTCTTTCGAGGTTATTTTCTACAATATTATTTACAAATCTGTCAATTTCGCTGTTTCCGCCGTTTATTGAACTATAAGTTTTTAAAGTCGCATTTCCGTGGTCTGTTTCAATCATTTTTTCATATCTGAAATTGTTAGGGTTATCCCTGTCCATTAAGATTCTTTCATTATATTTGCCGTCATTAATATCTATTAGCAAAGCAGGATATTTTTGGGCATAAACCGGTTCAAATGATACGTGTTTATTTCCGTCCATAATTTGAAAAATTGGTTTTTCTGCCATATTTTTACCTTGCTTAATATCAGTCCATTCTTTATCTATGCAAGAATTTAATTCATTAATTAGTTTTACTGTTTTTTTCGATATTGTTCCTTTGTCAGGAGGTAAAATTCTGTCAAAATTTGTTGCGGCTTTAAAAGAAACGCTGTTTGTATAATATAAGTTGTTATTTTGAATGTTCGAAATTCTCATGTTTAAACTCCTTTTTTTGTTTTAAAACGCATAATAAAATTTTTTGCTATTTTTTTTTTAATCTTGAATAAATGTTTTGTTTGTTATAAATTATGAATGTTTATAGTGTATAAGTGAGGATTACCCTCACCCCTACCCCCTCTCCCGGAGGGCGAGAGGAATAAAGAAAAAGAAGGAGAAAGTCAAAATGGCTGAAAGAAAATTAGTCGGAACAAATGAAATGTTCAAAAAAGCATTAGCAGGCGGTTATGCCATCGGTGCTTACAATGTTAACAACATGGAAATTTTACAAGGTATTGCAGAAGCAGCAGAAGAAACTCAATCACCTATTATTTTGCAGGTATCTGCCGGGGCAAGAAAATATGCTAATCAAACTTATCTTATCAAATTGGTTGAAGCAGCACTTGCTACAACAACAGTTCCTATTGCTTTACACTTAGACCACGGTGCAGATTTTGAAATTTGTAAAGCATGTATTGACGGCGGTTTCTCATCTGTTATGATTGACGGTTCAAGATTCCCGTTTGAAGAAAATGTCAGAGTTACAAAACAAGTTGTTGATTATGCTCATGAAAGAGGAGTTTCAGTTGAAGCAGAACTTGGCAAACTTGCAGGTGTTGAAGATGATGTTAATGTATCTGATAAAGATGCTAAATATACAAATGTTAAAGAAGCAGTTGAATTTGTAAAACAAACAGGTTGTGATTCTTTGGCTATTGCTATCGGTACATCTCACGGGGCATACAAATTCAAAGGCGAAGCAAAATTAGATTTTGAAAGATTGAAAGAAATCAAAGACGCTTTGAAAGAAGCAGGTTTTGGTGATTATCCGATTGTATTGCACGGTTCTTCATCTGTTCCTAAAGAATTTGTTGAAAAATGCAACAAATTTGGCGGTAACTTGCCTGATGCTCAAGGTGTCCCTGAAGAAATGCTTAACTATGCTTCAAAACACGGTGTTGCAAAAATCAATATTGATACAGACTTGAGACTTGCAATGACTTCAACAATCAGAGAGTTCTTTATTGAACACCCTGAAAAATTTGACCCGAGAGAATATATGGGACCAGGCAGAACTGCAGTTAAAGAAATGGTTATGCACAAAATGCGTGATGTTTTGGGTACTGCAGGACACGCTCAAGACTAATTTATGTATTATATATAAATTAATAAAAGACCGATATTTAAAAATATCGGTCTTTTTAATCTTCAAATATAAATAATTTATGAATTTCTATTTCTAATGCATTTGCAATCTTTGCAACGGTTTGTAATGAAGGTGATTGTTCTCCTCTTTCAACTATACCCATGGTCGAACTTGCAATTCCTGCCATATCTGCAAGACCTTCCTGAGAAATTCCTTTTTTTATACGCCTCAAGCGTATATTCATACCTACTTTTTTGTCAATTTCGTTTATATTTCCATTCATACCAAACATAATAATAGATAATTGACACATGATTATCAATATTGTATTATGTAGATGTAAGACATTATTATAGAGGAAATATATTGAATAGGATATATATTGATAATTTAGAAGATAAATACATGAAAATGCATTTTTTGTTGGAAATAATGCAGCAAATTATTGATTCGCGTATATGTGGTTACGAGAACAGTGATATTTGTTGTCTTTATTCTGAAATAATGAAAAAGCGAGATGCATTTTATAATGATTTAAAAATATTCATAAAAAATGTAGAATAATGTATTTGTTATTTATGCTTTTATACTACTACATCAAAACAAGCATCCCAGGCTTTATCTACATCTTTAGGGTCAAGAGCAAGTTTTTCTTCTATATATCCGACATCATTTGCAGCACGAAACATTGCGTATTCGCCTCTGTATCCTTTAGATTCTAAAAGTCTTCCGTTTTTAATTCTGAAAAAATCAACTGCTTTATCATTTGGGTCGCCCAAAATTTTAACGCTTGAACCGTCTTTTAATCTTATACTGCCGATTCCTCTGCCCCATGATTTTGCCAAATCTATCATGCTAAAACCTAATTTAATACCGTTCATAATTTTTTCCTTTCGTAATTGGTTATGAACTTTCTAAATCCGGTAAAATATTAATTTGCGTATATTTTAATAAAAATTTACACATAATTTTTATCGTCAGGCTATTATGGTAAAATTTAATCATGATTTATTTTTACTATGGGGATGAGGAATTTAATATTTCTACAGAAATCAAGAAACTGAAATCGAAACTTGATAAAAATTTTCTTGAAATGAGTTATAAGGAATTTGATAATCCTAAATTCCCGGATTTAATGGCCGTAATATCCGCTCAGCCCATGATGTTTGGTAAAATGCTTATTGTTATTGACTGTATAAATTATTTTAAGTCAAAGAAAAAAGACACAGATAGCGAAGGCGGTTTTGATGATGGTCAGATTAAACAAATTGAAAATGCGCTTGAAGTAGTAAATGAAAATTTAGATATCGTGTTTAGAGCCTATGCTGTACCTGATTCCAAGAAAAAAACTTCAATTGATAAACGCAAAAAAATTTTTAAACTTCTTTCAAAATATAATTCGCAGGAATTTAATCAAATTCCTGCATATAAAACTGCAGAACTTGAAACTTGGATTAAAAATCAGGCTAAAAAACATGATTTAAAAATTAATCCTGATGCAGTCAGTTTGTTACTTTTGCAGGTTGGTTCAAATTTGAGAATGTTAGATTCCGAACTCGAAAAACTCAAAGTTTTTTCAAAAGATACACCTGCAACAAAAGAGATGGTAAAAGAAATCTGTATAAGTAATGAAGATTTGTTTGCATTTATTGACAGTGTTGTTGCCGGGGCAAAATCAAAGGCATTAGAGCAGTATAACAAACTTATTTCAACCCGTTATCCGCTTTCTATTCTTGCAACCTTACATTCAAGCCTTAAAGAAAAAATATTTATTAAAGCAAACGGAAGCCGATATTCACAGGATGAACTTGCAAAGTTAATAAACATGCACCCGTACAGAGTCAAACTTGAACTCCAAAAACTAAAACAGGTGCCACTAAAAAATTTGGTAAATTTAAAAGAAAATTTAACTCAGGCAGAATACAAAATCAAATCAGGACAATCAAATCTTGCGCCTGAAAGGGAGATAGAATATGCAATATTACGATAAAAATATAATTCAAAAACTCCCGCAACTTGTTGATTATTTCAAATCCGGAATTGATGATGAAAACAAAAATATTTCTCACTGTATTTTGTTTTGGGGGGCGGATATACAAACTCAATGCGAACTTGCACTTGAAATTGCAAGGCTATTAAATTGCAAGGAATCGGGTAGTGATAATTGTGAATGTCTAAATTGCAGGTGGATTAGAGAACAAACTCATCCTGCCGTAAAAATTTATACAAGACTTGATTATAAGGAGGCTTCTGAAAATATTTCAGATGAGGAAGGTTCTTCAGGCGGTAAGAAAAATATTAATGTTGCGCAGGCAAGAGGGATTATCTCTGAACTTGCGGTTACAAGTGATTATCATAGAGTTTATATTTTTTGTGACAGAGATGAAGACGGGAATTTGTTACCGCTGAATAAAATAAATTTTCCTGAAGTTACTTCAAATGCTTTATTAAAAACTTTTGAAGAACCTCCTCAAAATACGACTTTTATATTTTTAACAAATGATAAAAATGATGTTATTTCAACCGTTGTTTCAAGAGCGCAGTCGTTTTTTGTTCCGTCAAAAAATAGTTCGGCGCAAAACTATGAACTTGTAGAAAATTTGCTAAATAATTATTGGAATATCGAACGCAATAATGTTTTGGATTTTGAAAATAATCTGTTAAATCTCGTTGAAAATAACGGTGCTGTTGAAATTTTTGAACAAATGGAAAATTATATGTTTATGCTGATGAAAAATAATTTTGAAAATAAGATATTATTCCAAAGATTATTGAAAGATTTGGAACATGTTGAAACGGCAAAGCGTCAGGCGACATTAACTCCGCCAATGAATGATACTACGATTTGTGAAAATTTGGCATTTAAAATGATTTTGGGGTAAAATTACAAAGATAAGCAGGGAGAGAAAAATGGATATAAAAATGATTTTGGAAATAATTTTTGTTGTGTTTGGTGCTTATGTTATCGGCTCAATTCCGACAGGATATATTGTTGTAAAACTCTTTACCGGACAAGATATAAGAAATATCGGCTCAGGCTCGACAGGGGCAACTAATGTAAAAAGAGTAATGGGTAAAAAATGGTTTTTTATTGTTTTGATTATAGATGCATTTAAAGGCGCTTTACCTGTTGTTCTCGCATATTTTTTAACAAAATCTTTTGCAAATATAGGTTTGCTTCCTGTTTTGGCATCTGTTTTTGCAATAATCGGTCACAGTAAATCTGTATTTTTAGGCTTTACAGGCGGAAAATCCGTCGCATCGGGCGTTGGAACTTTGCTCGCACTAAATTGGCAGGCAGGACTTATTATTGCTCTAATTTGGGCAATAATAACATGGGTGTCAAAATATGTTTCATTAGGTTCTATAGTTGCACTTGCACTTGCTCCTGTTATTATGTGGTTTTTGAACTCTCCACCAGTATACGTAATATACGCATTTGTAGCTGCAGTTTATGTTATTTATCTCCATAGAGAAAATATTAAAAGACTTATTTCAGGAAACGAAAATAAAGTAAGATAGTTATTTTTTCTTAAACATTCCGACAAATGTTTCAGCCCACTCGTTCAAATATGGGTATTTATCTTTATGCCAATGATGGTCAATAAGTTCCTGTAAATTTTCTTTAATTGTCCCGATATTATTTAGTCTTTCGTATATATATGAAAACATTCCGGTACGGTCTGCTCCTTGTTTGCAATGCAGATGTACCTTTCCGCCGTTTTGTTTTACTCCCTCAACAATATCTAAAAATTCTCCGATATTTTCTTTTTTGGGATACATTGATATAGATGGGATATTGTGATATCTCATCCCAAGTTCTTTTACCGCTTCTGCTTCGTTGTAATCTGTATCAGTTACTCCCATTGTTCTTAAATTAACAACATCTGTTACGCCATGTTTTTTTAACCATTTTAATTCTCTAATGGTTGGTTGCGCTGAACGTGAAAGATATTTGTCTATTTGTTTGTAATTTTCCGGTTTGAAAAATATAGTAAACATTTTAACCCCTGTTTGAAAATATTATTTTGTTTTTAAAACATAAAAAATTTTTTTTTGCTATTATATTTAAAAAATGTAAAGGATTATTTCTGTGAGTATTCAGCCTGTCAATAATGTTCAGACTAAAAATAATTATAAATATAATTATGTAAAAATAAGCGGATACAGTGCTTTGGCTTTGGGTAGTGCTTGTGTAGTACAGGCTTGCAGGCACAAGGTAAAATCGCATAAATTTTTAGCCTTTTTAACCGCTTTATCAACCCTTGCACATGTCGGGATTATAGAATATTTTCATCATAAAAAATAAGGTAACTATATAGGAGTTACCACAAAAATAGGTTATAATCAGCACCCACCCTAACCCTCCCTCGTGAGGGAGGGAGAAATTTCAAATTGAACAGAATGTGAAATTTAGAAATTTGGGTGGGTGATTACTCGTTAGGGATAACTGTTTTGCCAAAATTTTGTGGTAAATAATATATAATTGCCAAAAATAAAATACCCTGTAAAATTATTTACAGGGTATTTTATAAAAGTTTTAATAAAATTAACTTAACTGAACTGTAACTGATTTTGGTTTTTGAGTATAAGTAATTTTATCTTCTCTTGATAACCAGCCTAAGCCCATGTAAGTAAAATTGTCATCCAAATCCATATCTTTTCTCAATTTATTGATAGTAACTTCACCTCTGCTTGATAAGTAATTGTAAATTTTACCTGCGGATTCGATAATTTGTTGTTGCATTTCTTTTGCTTCTTTCTTAGATGATGTAAACATGATTTTGTGCCTCCTTTTTTATATTTTTATATTACACCTTTTAAAAAATAAATCAATATGTAATTCCTATGCAGGGTTAAAATGCTTTTCTTTATTGCGCTTTAGGCCTTAACATTTCTAAACTTTATTTTATTTTATAATAAAAATTTTTAAAAATATCGTTATTTTGATGTATTTTTTAATGTAAAATTGTATTTATAAATAAATATTGACAAATTTTGATAAAATTATTAAAGATTTTTGATAATTTTTTTTTATTTTTTATTTGTTATACGCTTTGTATTATGGTGCTTCAGCCTTTATTGCTATTTAAAATTTTGCCATAATTTTAAATAATCAGATTTTACGCAAAATATAACGGGAAAGAAATAAATCTTTCCCGTTTCTCACATATTTTCTTGTCTAAAACTATTATTTAGCAAGTTTTTTGATAGCAAGAGCAAGTCTTGATTTTTTTCTTGCTGCGGTATTTTTATGTAAAATACCTTTTACAACAGCCTTATCGCATAGTTGGTAAACTTTAGACAATGCATTGTTTAAAGCATCTTTATCTTCACCGTTAGCAAGTTCTAAAACTTTTTTTACTGCGGTTTTGATAGAAGATTTCCAAGCTACATTTCTAAGTCTGTTTTTTTCAGCGACTAATACTCTTTTTTTAGCAGATTTAATATTTGCCATTTTCTTTCCTTTCAAACTGTGCGGTTAATGACTCCGCAACTACTCATTTTGAGGATGTGAGTATATGTATTAAAACTCAAAAAAACTTTTTTTGCAACATTTAATGAATAAGGTTAATATTCTTTAACTTAACATTTGCATAATATTATGTTTATAGTATATTGTAATTGGTTACACTGGCTTGATAGGTTTTGCCCTAGTCGGAGTTTTTACCCGATGGAGCGGTGTTTCCCGTAGTACAATACATTTAAAGATAAAGGAGAAAAAAGATGCCAAGTGCTTCAATGATTGAACTTTTGGAATCAGGTGTGCATTTCGGACACCAAACACAAAGATGGAATCCTAAAATGAAACCGTATATTTATGGTGCAAGAAACGGGATTTATGTTATTGATTTAAGAAAAACAACAGTATTGCTTGATGAAGCATACGAATTAGTCAGGGATTGTGCAGCAAAAGGAAGAAATATTCTTTTTGTAGGTACTAAAAAACAGGCAGCTGAAGTTGTAGAAGCAGAAGCAAAAAGATCAGGTGTATACTACATTAACAGACGTTGGTTAGGCGGTATGCTTACTAATTTTGAAACTATCAGAGGCAGAGTAAATAAATTAAAAGAATTAGAAGAATTTATAGCAAACGGTTATACTGAAAAACTTCCTAAAAAAGAAGTTGCTCAAATTAACAGACAGGTTGCAAAACTTTCTAAAACCCTCGGTGGTATTAAAGAAATGAGAGGTTTACCTGAACTTATCTTTGTTATCGATCAGGAAAAAGAAGACATTGCGATTAAAGAAGCAAACAAACTCGGTATTCCTGTTATTTGCTTGGCAGATACAAATGCTAATCCTGACGGAATAGATAAGATTATTCCCGGTAACGATGATGCAATCCGCTCTATTCAATTGATTACTTCAAAACTTGCTGATGCTGTTTTGGAAGGTAAACAACTCAGAGAAAATAAAGCAAACGAAACAAAAAAAATCAAAAAGATTTCTGCTGAAGATGCAGGTGTTACTGCAGAAGAAGCAAAAACAGAAGAATAAATGTAGATAGGTATATAAGTAGTAAAGTAGATAAGTTTTTTCGTAATATAAAATTTGAAACATACTTATCTACTTATATACTTAACTACTTGTGTACTTTAAATAAGGAGAATAATAAAATGACAGTTACAGCGCAAATGGTAAAAGAACTTCGTGATAAAACCGGTGCAGGTATGATGGATGCCAAGAAAGCACTTGTTGAAGCCGATGGTGATATGGAAAAAGCATCTGAAATTTTACGCCAAAAAGGTATTGCTTCTGCCGATAAGAAAATGGGCAGAATTGCTGCAGAAGGTCGTGTAGAATCTTTTGTTGATGCAAACGGCGGTGCAATGATTGAAGTCAACTGTGAAACTGACTTCGTTGCAAAAAATGACGAATTCAAGGCATTGGCTTCAGGACTTGCTCAAAATGTTGAAGAACAAAAACCTGCGGATGTTGATGCATTGTTGGGTATGACATGCAAACAATGCGGTAAAGTTATTGCTGATGCATTGAAAGAAAAAATTGCATCTATCGGTGAAAAAATCACCGTAAGAAGATTTGTAAGATACGAAGGCAATGTTGCGACTTATATTCACAACGGTAAAATCGGTGTTTTATTGCACACAGATGTTAAAAACGAAGAATTAGCAAATGACTTGTGTTTACATATCGCTTCTTGTGCACCTCAGTTTATTTCAAGAGATCAGATTCCTCAATCTGTTATTGATGAAGAAACAAGAATTGAGATGGGGAAAGAAGATTTGCTTAAAAAACCTGAAGCAATCAGAGGCAAAATCGTTGAAGGCCGTATTAATAAGTTGATGGCAGAAAGATGTTTGTTAGATCAGGGATTTGTTAAAGATCCTAACCAAACTGTTGCGCAACTTATTGAAGGTAAAATGAAGGTTCTTGCTTTCACAAGATATGAACTTGGTGAAGGGCTTGAAAAACGCCAGGATAATTTTGCTGAAGAAGTAATGAGCCAATTAGGTTAATAATTTAGGTAACTATATAGGAGTTACCACAAAAATAAGTTAAAATCAGCACCCACCCCAACCCTCCCTCGTGAGGGAGGGAGAAATTTCAAATTGAACAGAACCGTTAGGGATAACCGTTTTACCAAAATTTTGTGGTAAATAATATATAATTGCCATAATTTAAATAATAAATTAAAAGCGGAGGTTTACATATTCTGAACTAAATTCAGAGTTGCAAACCTCTGTTTTATGTTGGTACACTTGACAAAATTATAATTTTATGTTACAAAAGTAGCAGAGGTATTGTGTATGATTTTATATAATGGTCTGACAAAGCAGGAGCTAATAGCTAAAAATTATAATCATATTTATAATCACGAATTGGCGCACAAATCTGCAGGCGGACAGTTTGCAGGTGCAATATCTATTGAGCGGGATGCAAACGGGATTCCCGTGTCAGGACATGTTCCTATTGCTATGCCGGTTTTAGACAAAAACAATCCTCAAAAGACAATTGATCATGCAAATACCGTAATAAGAGCCGCACTTGCTCCATCTGACCCTTCAGGTCAAGATTATAAAGTTGCGCAAAGTGCTCAAAGTATTAAAATGAGAGCACTGGCTGTTAAAAACGAAAAAACAGGCAAAAAATTAGACTTGACGGCTTAATATTTTGATTTTCTGCAATTTTGAAGATATATTATTACAAAAATTCAACAAATGTGTAAAAAAATTTTTTTATTATATAATGTATCATATATTATTATAAATTGCAGGAGGCAAAATGGAAAATATTATATCTAATTACGAAAACAGCAACAGATCAGTTATAAATCCGACAAGAATAAAAGTCGTAGGTGTCGGTGGTGGCGGCGGAAACGCTGTAAACAGAATGTTGCAGGCAAAACTTGCTGATGTTGAGTTATGGCTGATGAATACTGATTTGCAGGCATTAAGTTGCAGTAATGTTCCAAATAAGTTACAACTTGGTGTTGAAACAACAAACGGACTTGGTTGCGGTGCCGACCCTGCAGTTGGTGAAAGAGCAGCATTGGAAGTGAAAGAACAAATTACAAAGGCTTTGGATAATACTGATATGCTGTTCATAACTGCAGGTATGGGCGGAGGAACAGGTACGGGTGCGGCTCCTGTTGTTGCTCAAATTGCTCAGGATTTGGGTATTTTGACAATCGCTTTTGTTACAAAACCTTTCTTTTGGGAAGGTAAAAAGAGAATGCAGCAAGCAGAAGAAGGAATTGAAAAACTTAAAAAATATGTAGATGCTATTTTGGTTGTTCCAAATGACAAATTATTGCAGGTTGTAAAGCACGAAATCGGTGTAAGAGATGCGTTCTGTGTCACAGATGAAGTTTTATTCAGAGGTATTCAGGGCTTATCTGATATTATTACCATCCCTGGAACTATCAATATTGACTTTGCTGATGTTAGAAAAGTCGTTAAAAATTCCGGTACTGCATTAATGGGTATCGGTAGAGCACAAGGTGACGGTCGAGCAATAAAGGCTGCGGAAATGGCTATCAATTCTCAATTATTAGAATCTTCTATTGATGGTGCAAGCGGGATTATTGTTAATATAACCGGTAGTTCAAATATGTCTTTATATGAAATTAATGATGCTCAAAGTGTTATTAATAATGTTGTTAAAGATGATGCTGATGTAATTTTGGGTACAGCAATAAATGAATCTTTACAAAACGAAATTCAGATAACCGTTATTGCGACAGGTTTTGCTGAAAAATCCGCAAGACAAATATCTGCGGCTGAATATTTCGGTCGTTCAAGTTCAATTTCTTCGTCAACATCTTCATCGACATCTTCATCAGGTAGCGATTTCCCTGATGTTCCTGATTTTTTAAAAAAGAATGACTAATAAAATACATAATAAAAAAAGGGCTGAAATTAAAATTCGGCTCTTTTTTATTGGTAAATTTAATTTTATTCGGATGTTATTCCTATATTAGGATAAGACTTTTGTACGCTATGTTCGTATTCTAAAAGTTCTTGCAATGCTTCTATATATTTTTCTGCGTCATCAGCAACCTGTGAATTGTCAGGCAGAAGTAATTTTTTAATCAGATCATATCGTTTTTGTATTACTTGAAGTGGACTGTTCAAATAATTTATGCTAGCCTTAACGACTTCTCTCAATCCTGCAATCGCCAAATCAATATTTGTCCCTAAAAGTAATGTCTTTGATTGGTCTGGTTGTGATTTTATTTCTTTTATTGCGTCATCTAATGCCGCTTCAAATATTGATGCTCCCGCACTGAAACTTGTTCTTTTTGCCTTTTCCATAAGTCTTTGCTTGAGGTCAAGTATAATTTGTTCATAATTCGCATCATTGTCTATATTTCCAAGTTTTCTTACTTCTTCTCTTGCAAATTTAGCCTGAGAATCGGAACTTTTAATTATAGTTTGTATTCTGTTAAAATTCTTGTATGCAATATCAAGTGATTTTTTGTCAGAAATCATTTTTGCTACTTTTTCTGATAAACCGAGTTGATTTAAGAATAATGCCGCCGTATCAAGATTTTCTTCCTGAAGCATTGGTGAAATAATTAAATTCAATCCTTCTTCCGAATCCATTGTGACAACAGAACCATCATTTAATTCAATGGTAGAAGTTCTAAATGCATCTCTAACTGCGTTGAGATTACCTTTTTTTGCACAATCCATTAATGTTAATTGAAGCTCCATCATATCCGCTTTGTATAATAGTGATTTGAGGTTGGTTTTAAAGGTCTCGCGCATATCTTTTATGGCTTGTTTACCTTTGTCACTGTCATTATCATATTTTCTGTCAGGATGTTTTGCATCTTTGGCACAAAGCAGTAAATATTCATTCATATACCTGTCAGGACTTGCAAGAAGCCTGTGTTTCATAAACAAATCTTTAAATTGTGCAAAATACATTTCGGTATTTGCGGCATTTTTAGTATATTTTTCTGCAATAGATTTTGCTTTGTCACTGCTTTCTTCATTTACGGTCGGGTTAAAGTGGTCTTTTACCCATACAGCCTTTGATTTTGCTGATATCCATTTGTTAAGAAGCTCAAGTGCTTTGCCTTGATATTTAGGCTCAAACATACTCATTACATAAGTCTTTTTGTAGATATCAATATTTTTCAAAGTTACCTGTTCGGCTTCTTTCATTGTTTTGCCGTCTGCGGTTTTTTCATATATTCTAAATAAATCGTATAAAGAATTTATGTAGTCTTTGTATATTTTAATGTTTTTTGTTCCGGAAGCAAATAATAGTCTTGCTTCTTCTTTTTTGCCGTCAAGAGTTTCATCACTTGAATTAATGGCCATTAGCCTGCTTAAATCTCTGGTAATTTTTGAATACTGCTTCGGAGTCATATTTCCTGAACGTGTGAGTTTTGAATCCGCATATTTCTTCAACCCATATATCAAATCTAATGATGCTTGCTGATTTTTGTACGCATAGATATAGTCCATGTAGTTATTTAATTTTTCGTTAAATGTATTTAGCGAATTTTCAAGGTCTTGCTCTGTTGAAATTTCAACAAGCGGATATGCTGGAAATGCAAAATATTTTCTGAAGGCATCGTCTTTATATTTGTCAAATTCTTTTTTAATTGTTAATCCCTGGAAGTTGTAATAAAAATCAGAATATAAATCGTCAAAGGAACGCTTACCGCCAATATATGTTCCCCCGCTAAGGTTTCTTGAAAGTTTTTTAAGATCATAATATGCCCTTGTTTTACTTTCTTCGATGTCTTGGTAGTAACCTTCCGAAAATACGGTATTTATAAACGAATTTTTCATAGAATCATTGCCTGAGCGAATTGCTTTAATAACATCATATCCGTTTATTGAGTCAATACCCATATCAAAATCAGATATTTTTGAGTCATAGTTTTTCTTAAAATCTTCATTTGACATACGACGTAAATTGTTCAGAATTTGAGCGAACTCTTTATCTGTTCTTGGCGAAAATTCTCTGTCTATCCAGCCGGCAATTTTTTCGTTTCGTCCTGTTGCAAATTGCGTTTTTACATCATTTTCCGTTATTGTTAAATTCTTTTCTATTAAAGATTTAACTTTAGCAGATATTTCTTTAATTTTTTCGTCTGGTACATTAGTTTTTAATTTTAAATATTTTTCAAAATTTGCAATCATAAGGTCTGTACCCTGCGAAATACTACCGTCGTAATTGTTCTTTTTGATTCGTTTCATTGAATTTACAATTTTTGTCATTGCTTTGTAACTTAGATTTACATTGTTATCTTTTGCAAATTCTTTTAATAATGCGTATGTGTCTTTTCGTGCGCTTTCTGTTGCATATTTGAGAATATCAGGATTTTTACCCATAATATAATCAAAATTATTTCTTGCTTCGATACACAGTTTTTTGTGCAGTTTATCAAGTTCTTTTTGTGATTTCACTTCAATATTATATGTATTTATATCCGGAATTTGGTCATAAGATTTTATAATCGCAACCTTTTCTGCCATAAGTCTGAGTTTGTCGTTAGGTGAAAGATTATAATATTTTTCTTCGCTATCTATTCCTTTATCAAAAATCTCATCTCCATTAATTCTTTTTAATAAAAGAGCATAAGTTTTTCTTGAAGATTCACCTGCGGTTTGAATTCTTTTTATTGCAGATTTAATTTCATTCTGAGTCATTTCTGATGCAAATTCACTTAAATCATCAAGGTATTGGGAAGATGGTAATAAAAGATTTTGTTTAATTGTTTTTACGGTTGACATTGCTTTCGGTGAAACACCCTGCATCATAAGTGAACGAATCATTGGGTAGGTATATTCTTCTTCAGCTTCATTTACAAGTTTATTATATTGTTTGTTAGGTATTTTTTCAGGAACAAATTTGCCTTTTTTATTCACAAGATTATCTTCGAGTTTTCCGTTTTGAAATTTTTCGTTTGTGATGTATCCTTCCTGACCACCATATGAACTCGAATAATCTGTTCTTAACATTCCGAGTTTGTCAACCCATACATTTTCGTGTTCTGATGCACCCCAACTGTTATCGTGAAAAATTATATCTTTAATTTTTGTTGTATCTTCAAATGTTAATACTGTCGGTTTAACGTCAACAACGTACTGCGCATGCATAGCAGGCTCACTATCTTTGACTGAAGTCATAGATGTTGCCGAATATGGGGAGCGCTTAATTTTATCTAAACCTGAACGTATATTGGTCTCTTCATAATACGGACGGTCGGTCATGTGTTCAAATATTTTTAGCGCCTGATTTTCCATTAAACCGCTTTCATTTTCTCTTGTCCAATATTCACCTTTCTGAACCCCAATTTCCCTGTTAAGTTCTTCCAAAGGTTGTTTCATTTGGACATAAATATCGTTCAGATTCCTTGTTGATTCTGCGTACCATGAATTTATATTTCTTTTGTATTTTTCAAGTGCTGCTTTTTCTTTTGGTGTAAATTCCGTTATAGATTTTGGCAAATCTTTAAATTTAACCTTTGTACCGTCTTGTGAATATCTGTTTTTAGCAAATTCGTCAAATTTATTGCTCAAAGATATAAGTTCTTCTTCCGTTGCCATTTCTTCAACTTTTTCAAGGTGTTTCATTGCGGCAAATTTCGGATCTGCCGTATTTAGCATCCTTCCGTCAGGAAGTGTTACCTGAAGTGTGTCCTGCAGTGTTTTTATAATCATTGACATATTATTAAAACTTGTTGCAAGAACTTTGTATAAATCTTGTGTCGTTTCGATGTCAGAATCCATCGGCGCACCGTTTATAATATTAAAGCCTGCAATATATGACGGATTCGGATTGGAAAACAGAAGTTCAAATGTATTGTCAAAAGCATCTTTCAAATCAAGAAGTTGTGATTTATGCCCCGATTTATTATAAATTTCAGAATATTGTTCATCTGTACAATTTTCATCAGACAGTATTTCAATATATTTATCAAGTGTATCAATGATTGCTTGCTTATTCGGTTTGATTTTTAAATCTTTAGCGACTTTTTCAAGAATCTCTTTGTCTTTTGTTGACTCGACTTCATTTCTTACGGCATCGAGTTGAGTAACAAGTGTTTGTTTTCTGTCTCCAAGTAAAAGAGAATGATAAATGTCATCTATAAAAGTTGTAGTCAGTAGTTTGATTGTATTTGCATAATCGTCAAGTACAGTTGCAAGTAATTCGTCTTTGGGCGCAGATAATTCCTGCGATTTTTCTTCTATTTCTTTTTCAAATCTTTCGTATAAAATCTCTTTAAGTTCAGGATTGATTTTACCTGAGCGGATATTTTTTCTTAAAGTATTCAAATTTTCAATAACGTATGATTCGTTATCCGAGATATTGAATTGAATCATACTATTTGTCAGATATTCCGGTATATCAAACGCAAAGGATTGTTGAGTTCTGTATGCTGCAGCTGCTTCAAATAATGCTTTATTTTCAAGATATTTTTGAGCAGGACTCAAACTGTTACCTTTATTAACACTTTTAATTTCTTCAACAATATCTGTAATGTCTTCTGATTTTTCATGTAAAATCTTGTGGTTTATATTTTCACCAAGGATATTATTTAAAAATTCTTCAATTTTTTGTTTTTTTACATCTTTTTCTTCATTAGTAATAAATGAATATTGTTTTAATTTTGGGTCTAACTTATTTCTTTCATCAGAGTAATCTAATGGAAGCGAATGCAATTCATTTGAAATTTTTCTCAATTCTTCCTGTTTAAGTTCAGGTGATATTTCTTTGATTATAGAATGTAAAAGTTGAGTATCTTTTGCGGATATGTAAATTCTTTCCTTTTCTTTTGCATTTTGAACAGATGCATAGTATTTTTGCTTTTCAATTGCTTTTTTGCAGGTTGTAAGTGCATCTTTAGATTTTTTGCAGCTTCTGTAATAATCCTGATATTTTTCACTTTGATTATCAATATCTTTATGAATATGAGTATCTGCGAATGTTCCGAAATTTGCTTTGTCAAATGCAGAATAAGCACCTACAACATCGTTAAATGCTCCGACAGTATCAGCAGCATTCATCCAGTTCATAACAGAGGTATCTACAATTCTGTAACCTTTTTTTATTGCGTAATCGTAATCTATATCGGCTTTTGGTATGGGAACCTTTTGATGTTTGCCTAAATTCGCCCTGTCATACACCATCATGTTTGGTTTATCATCAAGTTCTGTTAATATCATATCAACATAATTCGCTTTATCTTCATAAGCAAGCGCCTTACGACAAATTGAAATTGCAACGCACATACCATGCTGTTTTTGGTTGATTGCCTTGATGTTGGGTATTTTTGATTCAGGTGTATCGATTACAATGTCGTTTAATATTTCAGCCAAAACCATTGTCTTTTTATCTTGAAGTTGAGGATTGATGTGGTAATCATTACTCATCATATAATTCAGTCTTTTTAGTATATATAGTTTTTGAGTAGTCGGAACCTCTGAGGATATGATAAAATAGTTTAAATTTTTCTGTATTTTTCTTTCGTTTTCATTCAAACCTTTAAGTTCCTCAGGATTGATTTTTGATAAAAGAATTTCTCTGTTTGCCAAGATTTCTCGTTCTTCAGATGAAATATTTTTCGGAGTTTTAATTGCTTGCTCAAGTTTTTTGGATAATTTTTCCTGCACTGATTTATCAGATAACTTTAAAGATTTTTGTGCTGCTTTGTTTAACTTTTCTTTCCAGTTGTTGTATGGTCTTTTCCCCAAATCAATGTTTGTTCCGTAGCGAAGATTTTGCGATACATCAAGCAAAAAGTTTATGTTATCTTCTCCTGGGACTTTCGATAATTCCTCAATAGCATTTGAAATTCGGCGTTGATTAGGCAGATTCAAATCATAAGAGTTCTCTTTTTTTAACTGTTCTACTGTATTTCTATCCTGTCTGACACCTGTAAATGCGGTGCAGTTATTTACTCTGTTTATTCTCATGTGTGTAATAAAAAACCTAAATATATTTTTTGCTATTTGTTTTCGATTATTAAAAAAATCTTAACAAATATTTAAAATTGAAAAAGATGTGATAATGTACTAAAATAAGATTAAAATTAAGAGGATTATATGATGAGTAAACAGGAAATTTTGCAATACCAGCCTCAAGGTGTTTGTTGCCAAATGATGCAGGTAGCAGTAGAGGATAATAAAATAATTGATGCAGCGTTTTTTGGGGGTTGTAACGGGAATTTATCAGGAATCAGAGAACTGATTAAGGGAATGACAATAGACGATGTAATAGAAAGATTGGGAGGTATCCCTTGTGGAGCGAAATCTACAAGTTGTCCTGATCAACTTGCGGCTTGTCTTTTGGAGTACAAACAGAAAAAATTAGCACGGGCAAAATAATTTATGAATAACAAAATTCTTGTAGTTGATGATGATACATCTATAAACGAACTTATAAAAATCAATCTTGAACTTGCAGGCTATCAGGTAGTACAGGCGTTTGATGGTATTAAAGGTTTTGCTCTTGCGAAACAGGAATTGCCTTCACTTGTTGTACTTGATGTTATGATGCCTGAAGTTGACGGGTTTACCGTTGCAAAAAGAATAAGAGAAAATGATGAAACAAAAAATATTCCGATAATTATGCTGACAGCATTATCTCAACTTAATGACAAGGTGAACGGATTTAATATCGGGGTTGATGATTATCTTGTAAAACCTTTTGAGATTGAAGAACTTCTTGTTCGAGTAAGGGCATTATTAAAACGCACAAATCAAATTCCTAAATCTGCGTCGATAAGAGATTTACAGTCTATTGGTGAAATTACATTATTGCCCGAACAATATAGTGTGAGAATTGGTGATAAACAGGCAAAACTTACCCCCATAGAGTTTGATATTTTCAACCTGCTTTTTCAAAATCATGGCAATATGGTATCTTCTGCCAAATTGTTAAAAGATATATGGGGATATTCTCCTGATGATGATATAGAAACCATAAGGGTTCATATCAGACATTTGCGCAGTAAGATTGATAAAATTTCTGACGGTAAAAAATATATAGAAACAATTTATGGCGGTGGATATAAATTGAATATTTAGGGGTAAGTATTGGAAAGTATTTTAAAATTTAAGGGTAGTTGGAGAGATTATCAAAAAAGAATTTTAGACAATTTATCTTTTCATTTGAGAGATAAAAAACTTCATGTTGTTGCTGCGCCGGGAGCAGGGAAAACAACATTAGGGATAGAAGTTATATCAAGAATAAACCGCCCGACACTTATTCTTGCCCCGACAAATACGATTAAAAATCAGTGGAAAGACAGAATTTGCTGTGCATTCCTTGATGAAAAAGATTATGAAATTGTTTCAACTAATATAAGAGAACCGAAATTTATTACCGTAACAACTTATCAGGCTTTGCTTGCCGCTTTCTGCGGAAAAAATGATGATGAACCTCAGACTTATGAAGAAGATGAAGGCGAGATTGATGCGGATTCTATAACCTCGTCACGAAGGTTTAACGATAAAAAGGCTGATGAAATAATAAATATTTTAAAAGATGCAAAAGTTTCTTTGTTATGTTTTGATGAGGCGCATCATTTAAGAAAAGAATGGTGGAAAGCGCTAAATTATCTTAATGATAATCTTGAGCCGGAACAAACACTTGCGCTTACTGCGACTCCGCCTTATGATGCCGATTTAAATGAATGGAACAGGTATGAAGAACTTTGCGGAGAAATAGATGAAGTAATCTCTATTCCTGAACTTGTCCAAAACAATGATCTTTGTTCGCATCAGGATTTTATATATTTTTCTAAACTCCGTGACAGTGAAAAAGAGATGATTAAAAAGCACGAACTTGCGGTAAGGCAGTTTGTGGAAAAAATTACAAAAGATACCGAACTCATAAAACATTTAAATAGAATGAGTTTTTTAACAAATACAACCGATGAAGTCGAAAAAATTCTTGATGCTCCTGAATTTTATGTTTCAATTGCTTCATTGTTACATAATCTCGGGTTTAAAATTTCAAAAGAATTTTCCGGATTATTTAATGCAAAAGAAAAAGATATACCCAAGTTTGATTTAACTCAGGCAAAGAGATTTTTAAACGGATTTTTGATTACTCATACCTCAGAATTTAAAAATTTAGAGGATAAAATTGAAGATTATCTTGCGCAGGCAAAAAGAGCAGGACTTATTCATAATAAAAAAATTGTATTAAATGAAAGTGTCAAAATTCAGCGTCAGGTTGCGTCAAGTAGCGGAAAAATGGATTCAATAGTTGAAATTGCTAAAGTAGAAATTGAATCATTAGGCAAAGATTTGCGTATGGTTATTCTTGCGGATTACATAAAAGATAAAGATACGGATAATACTCATTTAGGTGTTATTCCTATCTGGCGAACACTGAAAAATAAGTTTTTGCAGGAGCAAATGAGTCTTGGCGTTCTTTGCGGTTCGCTGATTTTATTACCAAAAGACAAACAAAATAATTTTAATTCTTTGCTAAATTATAATAATATTGACCTTTCAAGTGTAGCGATTTCTGAATATAGCGAGGATGAAAATTATATTAAAATAACTCCGAAAGAAAGTGCCAAAAATATCATAGTAAGTCTTATTACAGAAATGTTTAACAAAGGTCATATAACAATTTTAGTCGGCACTCAAGCACTTTTGGGTGAAGGCTGGGATGCTCCAAGTATAAATTCTCTGATTTTATCAAGTACGGTAAGTTCTTATATGCTATCAAATCAAATGCGTGGCAGGGCAATAAGGATAGATAAAAATAATCCTGATAAAATTTCTAATATCTGGCATCTTGCGACTATCGGAATCCCGTCTGAAAAATCTTTTTCTGAAATTTTGTTTACCCCGATAATAACAGACATTGACCAGAATGATGAAGTAAATTCACTTTTTTATGATTATAAGCAACTAACTAAACGCTTTGAAGGCTTTGAGGCTCCTTCATATTACGGCAGTCATGAAATTCGCAACGGTTTAGAACGATTGTTTACCTCAAAAGAAGTTCAAAAACTTATTACAGAGAAAGGTGAAAAAGCTTTCAACGAGATGAACAGCAGAACTCTTAAACTTGCTAAAAACCGTGAACAAACAAAACAATGGTGGAATGATGCTCTGAATTTAGGCTATAACAATTCAAAAATGAAATTAAGAACAGGAGTCGAAGCAGAGAAATTTAACCTTAGAACCCTGACTTATAATGGTTACAAACAAATCTTAAATTCTCTATTTTGGCTGATGGTATCAATAATTTGTTCTGTTCCAATACGGCATATTTATGGACTTTATGTTGTGGGGATAATAATTGTTGTATTTATGTTTATTTTTGGGAATATTGGCTTGAAATACCTAAAAACCGGTTCGGTTGCAGGGGTGATGAAACAAATCGGAATCATTATGCTTGAATCTCTTTCTTATCAGGGATATATAAAATCGTCATTAAAGATTGTCGGACTTGAGGTTACTCAGGATGAAGAAGGGGTCTATGTATCATGTGCAAATCTTCCGACGGAAGAAAATAATTTATTTATAAAATGCATGAGAGAGTTTCTTGATCCTGTTGAGAATCCGAGATATTTATTTGTAAGGCATGGGAATCTTTTAGGGCAAAAACAAACAGATTATTTTTCAATTCCTGCAATATTATCAAACAACAAAAATGATGTGAATGTTTTTAAATCATTATGGGAAAAGTATATTGGGGAATGTGAAATAATCTACACAAGAAACACTCAAGGAAGAATAACATTGTTGAGTGCAAGAAAAAATGCGTTCTCAAATATGAATCGCCCGAAATCAAAACGACTTTCAAAATGGCAATAAAAAAGAGTTCTCATATTGAGAACTCTTTTTTTTATACTATATTTGAAACTATGCTTCAGCAGGCGCTTCTTCAGTTGAAGGTGCTTCTTCTGCAGGTGCAGATGTTTCTGCTTCTGCTGCTGCTTTTGCCTCTGCTTCTGCTGCAGCCCTTGCTTCTTCTTCAGCCTGTTTTTTTGCTAATGCTTTTTTAGAAAGTTTTACTGTTTCTTTTTTAACATAGTTTAAAGTGCCGTCTTCGTTGCAATGTTTGATTAAGTATTGAACTCTTTCGGTTGCCTGAGCGCCTTTAGAAATCCATTCCAATGCACTTGCTTTATCAAACTTCATTTCTTTAGTCTTAGGATTGTAATAACCTAATTCCTGAATAGGGCGACCTTCCCTTTTTGTGGTTGAATTGATAACAATAATTCTGTATGATGGTTGCTTTTTAGCACCTAATCTTTTTAATCTGATTTTTAGCATTTTATTTTTTCCTTCTTTACTTGTCGGACAAATATGTCCAACCTACATCTTTTCTCGGCAAACAAGCGCCGCTTCCTGAATTGCCTAAGCCAAAATACAGAGGAAAATTACTTCGGCTATGGGAATATTTAAGCACAAAGTTTTATTTCTTGCAAGCGAAATATTTAAAAAATGTGAAGTTAGTTGCTTTTATAGATATTTAGTGTAAAATCATATTATCTGATGTTTAGTTAAAAAGGGAGTAAATATTATGCAAACAACTTTAACAAAAGAAAAAGAAAATGTAGTCATTATGAATATGACAATTCCTGCCAATGAAGCAGAATCTGCTTACAATTTAGCGGCAAACAGAATTTCTCAGTATGTAAACATTAATGGCTTTAGAAAAGGTAAAGCACCTAAATCTGTCATTGAAAGACATATAGGTGTTGACAGAATTCAACAGGAAGCATTGGACATGCTTTTACCGAGATACATATCTCAGGCTATCAGCGAAAACAAGTTAGATACTGTGACTCAACCTGCATTGACTTCATACAATTATGAACCGGGACAAGATTTGCAGGTTACAATTCAAGTTGAAACAAGACCTGAATTTACAATCGGCACATACAAAGGTATGGAATTGAAAGCTGAAATTGCACCGGAAGATAAAGGGGCATTAGATAATGCTATTAACAACTTCTTAACTCAAAATTCATCATTGGAATTGGTTTTGGATAGGCCATCTAATGATACTGATATCGTAGTTTTTGACTTTGACGGTACTTGCAATGGTGAAAAAATTCAGGGTGGAAGTGCAAAAGGTTATACTCTTGATTTGGCTCATTCAAATTTCATTCCAGGTTTTGCTGAACAGTTGGTCGGTCATAACCTTAAAGATGAATTTACAATTGATGTTAAATTCCCTGAAGAATATCATGATAAAAAACTACAGGGGCAAGATGCAAAATTTGATATTAAATTAAATGAAATCAAACAAAGAGTTCTTCCTGAACTTAATGATGAACTTGTTAAAAAGGCTACAAGATTCTCAACTGTTGATGAATTAAAGTCTGATATTCAGTCATTTATTAATACTCAAAGAGAAAACGCAAAGAGGTTGAGTGCTGAAAATGCTGCATTCAAATCAATTGTTGATTCAACATCAATAAATATCCCTCAAAGCATGATTGACAGAGAAGTAAGAGCAATTGCTTCTGATTATCAGCAAAGAATTGCAAACCAAGGCGGAAATTGGGCACAATTTGTTGAAGCTCAAGGTGGAGAAACAAAATTTGCTCAAACACTTTCTGAAGATGCAAAAATCAGAATTAAAAATTCATTGATTGTAGATAAGATTTCAAAAGAAGAAAATCTTACGGTAAATCAAGAAGATTTGACCGGTAGATTAACACAATTAAGCATGGCTTATGGTACCACTCCAGAGCAATTGGTTAAACAATTCGGCCAGAATCCTACGTTCGTAAATTCTTTATCTCAACAGGTAATCAATGATAAAGTAAGAAACTTCTTGATTGATAATAACAAATTTGAATATGTAGAAGTTGAACCTGCAAAAGAGGAAAAAGAAACAAAAGCAAAGAAAAAAGCTTCTAAAAAGCCGGAAAAAGAAGAAGAAAAAATTGAGGCTTAATAAAATCATACAAAAAGCGGAGCGACCGCTCCGCTTTTTTATTGTATAATAATTTCATAGTATAAGAAAGGGAAATAATATGAGTTTTGTACCTGTTGTAATAGAGCAGTCAAGTAGAGGCGAACGCTCTTTTGATATTTTTTCAAGATTATTAAGAGAAAGAATTATATTTTTGGGCACGCAAATTGATGATATGGTTGCCAACTTAGTTGTTGCACAATTATTGTTGTTAGACAGTGAAAACCCTGAAAAAGATATTATGTTATATATCAATTCTCCGGGTGGAAGTGTTACTGCAGGTTTTGCAATTTATGACACAATGCAGCATATCAGAGCAGATGTTTCTACGATTTGTTTAGGTCAGGCTGCTTCAATGGGTGCGTTCTTATTGTCATCAGGCACAAAAGGCAAAAGGCTTGCACTCCCTCATTCAAGAGTATTGATTCACCAGCCTTTAGGTGGTGCTCAAGGTCAGGCGACCGATATAGAGATTCAGGCTGCCGAAATTATAAGAATTAAGAAATCATTAAACGAAATTCTTGCTTCTAATACCGGTCAATCAATTAAAAAGATTGAAAAAGATACTGATCGTGATTATATCATGACTCCGCAAGAGGCATTAGAATACGGTATGATTGATAAAGTTATTTCCAGAGACGAAATTAAATAGTAAACAAAAGGGGCTTATAAATGCCAAAACATGAAGACGATAAAATTCTAAAATGCTCATTTTGCGGTAAAACTCAAGATCAGGTAAAAAAATTAATTGCCGGTCCTGAAGTTTATATTTGTGATGAATGTGTTGAACTTTGCAATGAAATTTTAGATGATGAATTCTTAGACAATAAAGAAAAAGAAATTGAAGGCGCAAAATCTGATAAGGATGAGAAATCGATTCCTAAACCTCACGAAATAAAGGCATATTTAGACCAATATATAGTCGGTCAGGATGATGCCAAAAAGGTTCTTGCGGTTTCTGTTTACAATCATTACAAAAGATTGAAGCATAATATTGGCGATGAAAAAAATGATATAGAAATTCAAAAGTCTAATATTTTGCTTGTAGGTCCTACAGGATCCGGTAAGACTTTACTTGCTCAGACTTTGGCAAAGATGCTTGATGTTCCGTTTGCGGTTGCAGATGCTACAACACTGACAGAAGCCGGTTATGTAGGTGATGATGTTGAAAACATTTTACTTCGACTCTATCAGAATGCGGAATTTGATTCATCAAAAGCTGAACGCGGGATTATTTATATAGATGAAATTGATAAAATTTCAAGAAAATCGGAAAGCACCTCAATTACAAGAGATGTTTCAGGTGAAGGTGTTCAGCAGGCACTTTTGAAAATGATTGAAGGTACTGTTGCTCATGTTCCTCCGCAGGGTGGCAGAAAACATCCGCATCAGGAATTTATTGAAATAAATACAAAAAATATCCTGTTTATTTGCGGGGGAGCATTTGTCGGACTTGAAAAAATCGTTGATGCAAGAGCAGGAGAAGGTAATTCGGTTGGATTCGGCACAGCATCATTATCTCAAGCAGAAAAAGATGCGAATGCATTAAAGTTACTCAAAAAATTGCAACCGGAAGACTTGTTGAAATTCGGTTTAATCCCTGAATTTATTGGCCGTATACCTGTTTATGCTGTATTAGATCAGTTGAATGAAAAAACATTAAAAATGATTTTGACAGAGCCTAAAGATGCTATTTTAAAACAGTATCAGGCACTTTTGGAAATGGATGGTGTTGAACTTGAATTTGAACCTGAAGCGGTTGATATGATTGCCAAGGAAGCAATTAAGCGTAAAACAGGCGCAAGAGCGCTACGTTCGATTGTCGAAGAAATTATGCTCGATGTTATGTATGATGTTCCGACAAAAGAGAATATTAAAAAATTCGTTGTTACTAAGGAAATGGTTGAGAACAGAAAAAATGCCGAAGTGGTAAAACTTCCGACAAAAAAAGACGAAAGCATTACGGCTTAAGTTTTTATTAATTATGTTTTAGCGAAAATCGGCAGTTGAGAGTTCAACTGCCGATATTTAACTCTTTAATTAAAAACATTACGAAATGTTTAATCTGCTATATGATATGATATGATATGATATGATATGATGTGGTGGGGCGGGGCAATAATTTTGACTTTTTTATTTTTACATGAATAGTTAGTAAATAATTTGTGTAATGAAAGTAGGGAATTATGGAAAAAGTATCAATGCAAAATGCAGGTTTTTATCCTGGGTGTTCACCTGTAGGTGCTGTGGATAATTCAAATTCGGCAACTGAAAAATTTAGAACACTAATGAATCAAGAATTGAAATTTCAACTGGCACAGTACAAAGTATCATTTTATCAAGACACAATAGACAGATTTGAAAAAAAATTGACTAAAGCGCAAGCTGATATTGTAAGAGCAGAACTTGCGGATGCTCAGCGTGAATGTGCACAGCAAGCGATAGAGTTAAAACAGTGTAGACAAAATTCGTAGAGTCAGAAGTATTTGATGCTTCTTATATGGTAAGTGTAAACGAAAGTAGGTATTTATGACAAGTATTCAACCAATAAATCTTTGGACTCCTGAAATGATTAAAAAGGATAAAGAATTAAAAGAAAAATATGGACAAAACGCTCATATTATTCCTGCACCGGTTGATTTTACAAAAGGTGGGGATATGAAATTGATTTGGTTGATAAAAAGCAAAAGAAAGATGTAAAAAGACTTTTACTGGGTGCGGCTGCAGTATTGACGGCGCTTGTCGGGACTTTATTAGCGGTAAAATATCTAAAAAAGGGAAAACTACCTTCTATTCAGGGCGTTGCTACCGGAGATAAAATTCAGGGTGGTCCTAAGCCGGGTTTCAAATTAAGTGATTTAAAATTTGAAAAAGGTAAGGCATTCATACCGTCTGGTGAAAAATTTAGCGGAACTGTAAGCCATGAATTAAAAAATGGTAATAAAGTCTCTATGGTTTATGAAAATGGTCAAATACAATCAAGTATAATTAAAGATAAAGAAGGAAAAATACTAACCCAAAAGGAATACCAATATACATATCGTTTAAGTGACACTTGGCATCAGGGAGATAAGGTATTAGATAAAGTCTTAGTCGATAGAAATGGTGTCAAGAGTTCTGTTGAATTTAAGCGAGGCTCGTACGGCGATATTAAAGAAACTAAAGTTGTAACCCCTGAAAAAACGACAACCTTTATAAAATCTGCAGAAGTTGAGTATAGTATGTATGATGCTCCTGAACATAATATTCTTACTACTGGTCTCAGAGAAAATATGCCTTACAGAAAATGGGAAAATGGTTGTGGAGGCAGTTATCCAAGTGCTCAAATAATAGATGTTGAGGATGCTACAGGTCATACAATTACAAGAAAATTTCAAAATGGAATGAAAGATGTTTTAAAATTAGATAAACAAGGAACTGCCGGAACAATAGAACATTTTGATGAAAATGGTAAACTTGTTTCAAAAATTGAAAGAACATTTGACCACGAATTTAAAGATTTTGAAACAAGTACTGAAACATATTTCGGAGGCGGAACATATGAAGTTGGAAGATCAATTAGACATTTACATTTTAATGATGTTGTATACGATGCGAAAGGTAATATTATCGCAAATAGAAAAAATTACATAAATGCTTCTGAATCGTATGCATGGGTATAATTAAAAGAAAGGATATACAATGATAGAACCAGTAAAAACTTTACCTCAAATAAAAATAAATCAAAATTTTGAGCAAAAGACAAATTCTTTAAAATCTCAAATGTTGTATTCCTTAAACAAACAAAATAATGAGTTTATAGAATATTTAAAACCTGATATGGATAAAAGTGCAATTATAAAAGAATTATGTGATAAAGATAAAATGGGGGGTAAATCTTTCAATAAAATACAGGCATACCATATGGCATATCTAATAACTCATTCAAAAAATCCTGAATTATCAACTAAAAATTTCAATATTATTATGAATACAAAAGATATTCATAATAAATCTGAAATATATGATTTATTATTCGCTGCAAATAGAGTTAATGATGGGAAACAGCAAAATATATGGGGGTTTAATGGAGGAGAATTAACTAAAGAAAATA
>CADAYE010000026.1:0-46318 GCA_902792085.1 uncultured bacterium
GCAAAAGTTGTACTGACCGCCTGCGAGTGTATCGCTTTTGCAAGTTGAATCATCATTGACTTGAGTTAAGAGTGAATAATCTAAATCATACTGAGCCTGCGCACCAATTGCAGCCTGATTTAATGTTGAAAGTGATTTTTTAAACTGTGTTGTAAACTTTTTACTGTTTGAATTTTGTATCAAAAGAGGTATAGTAAGCGCCGCTACTACCCCGATGATGCCAATAGTAATAATTATTTCTGCGAGAGTAAATGCTTTTTTAAGATACTTTGTCAATCCTGAAATACCGTCACGGAGATGTTTTTCATCTCCTACAAAGTTAGAAAGGTTATTATTACAGGATTTTAGCATACTCATAACTCTTATAAAATATAATGTTTATTTTTTAATTATTTATGTTTTGTAAGGTTTTGTCAAGAGTCATTTTTACAAAGAACAATCAATTATTCATATCTCAATGCATCAATAGGATTAAGAAGTGAGGCTTTATACGCTGGATAATACCCAAACCCCACCCCAATAGCTGCCGAAAATCCAAGTGAAAGCATTATAGAAGACAGAGTAATAGCAATATTCATGCCGGCAAGCGTATGCATCAAATTTGCCCCTATTATTCCGACAAACACCCCGACTAATCCTCCTGAAATTGACAGTAAAAATGATTCAATCAAAAACTGAAAACGAATATCGGATGCCTTTGCACCAATAGCCATACGAATACCAATTTCTTTTGTTCTTTCTGTAACCGACACAAGCATAATATTCATAATTCCAATACCGCCGACAATTAAAGAAACACCTGCAATAGCACCAAGCAAAAGCGACATGGTTTTAGTCGCAGATTTGATTGTTTCCTGCATTTCTGCAAGATTACGAATTTCAAAATCATTATCCTGTTTTGCGCCTATATGATGTCGTGATTTTAAAATTTCTTCTATATCTTCCTGCGCAACTTTTATTACATCATCATTTTGCGCTTTTACGGAAATCATATTAACAGTTCCCGGGAAATCAGTGCCAAAGACTTTGCGCTGCGCTGTTGTAATGGGAATAAAAACCAAATCATCCTGATCTTGTCCCATACCGCTTGAACCTTTACTTTTCAAAAGTCCGATAACTTTAAAAGGAATATTACCTATTCTTATAGTTTTTCCTATAGGGTCAACATCACCAAAAAGTTCTGTTGAAACAGTTTGACCGATTACTGCGACCTTTGTTCCGTTTTTTGTATCATCCGGCAAAAAACCTCTGCCCGAATCTATCTCATAGTTTCGTATCATAAAATATGCCATTGTCGTACCTGCAATAGAGGTTGACCAGTTTTGATTACCGTAAGTGACCTGTTTCCCTTCTGCGCTATAAGGTGCAACAGCAAGAACTCCTCTTGCTTTTTCTTCAATCGCCTGAGCATCTTTCATTGTCAATGTCGGTTTTGAACCCGCTCCCATTCTTACTCCGCCTGATTTTGCAGATGCAGAACGTATCATAAGAAGATTACTTCCCATTGATTCCATATCTTTAGCAATTTTTTTACTTGCACCGGAGCCCACAGCAAGCATAATAATTACCGCACTGACACCAATAATTATACCCAAACTCGTAAGCATTGAGCGCATTTTGTTTATCTTTAGTGATGTCGTAGACATCTTTAATATTGATTTAAAATCAAGCATTTTAAGTTTCCCTTGTTCGTTGTTTTAGCCATTGAGGTTTTGGTAAATCAAGTACAATTTTACCGTCTTTGAATTTCACTACCCTTTGAGTGTACTCTGCAATATCTGGTTCGTGAGTGACAAGCACGATTGTTTTACCCAATTTTTCATTGAGCGACACAAAAAATTCCATTACCTCAATGCTTGTTTTAGTATCAAGGTTTCCTGTCGGTTCATCGGCGAGAATTAAAGGAGCATCGTTGACAAGTGCCCTTGCTATTGCAACACGCTGCTGCTGACCACCTGACATCTGATTTGGCATGTGATCTTCTCTATTTTTTAAACCAACAATTTCAAGTGCTTTGCGCCCTCTTTCGATTCTCTCCTTTTCAGGAATACCTTTATAAATCATAGGCAAACATACATTATCTAATGCAGAAGTCCTTGATATAAGGTTAAACCCCTGAAAGACAAATCCCATTTTTTCGCAGCGAATCATTGCAAGACTATCGGAATCAAGATGTAACATGTCTTGCCCATCAAGATAATACTCCCCTGAATTTGGTTTGTCCAAAGTGCCGAGCATATTCATAAAAGTTGATTTACCGGAACCTGATGCTCCCATTATCGCAACAAATTCACCCTGCTTAACGCTTAACGATACATCATCTAAAGCGTTAAAAGATTCTTCACCTGTTGAATATGTTTTTATTGCGTGTCTTACTTCTATTAAATTCATTTTACAGTCCTGTCTTTTCAGATAGTTTGAAATAATCAATCATATTATATATTGCCATAATTTCATCATAAAATTCTTTTACTTTCTTTTTATCCAAAAGTGAACGATGAAAATCACCAAGTTCAAACAAATCTTTTGGGGTTGAAATAGCAAAAACAATTTTATCATCAAAAAATGCGCATTTAATTTTTTTAGTTCCGAATGACGTTCTCAAGTTATTTAAACGCTCCATAAATGAAGGAGTAATTAAATACCTTGCTTCAATCTGATTTTGAGAATATACACTGAAGCGTTTATCAAAATTCAAATCCTCAAGTTTTACACTACTCAATTTACGACGCTTCATAATAAAATCGTAAACTATATATAATAATAAACCTATACCTATAAACAACATCCACCTGCTGGAAGAATCAAAATAACCTGTCCACAAGAGAGGAAGAACTACAAGTATAGTATACCAAGATGCAGGATTATAGTTTCTTATACTATTATCACCTTTAGTAGTAACAATGGTATGAGCCTGAATATCTTTATTTGAAGCAAAACTCAATATTACCCCCTTAAAAACAGGAAATACCATTTTACGTTTACCTTCGACAATATATAACATCTCAGTTTCTGATACAGAAAAATCAGTTTGCTTATATACACCTGTGAATTTATCATCATAAGAAATTCTGTTAAAGGCTCCAAATAACTGACTTTGGCGAATCAAAAACTCATCAACTTCGCTATAACCCCAATCCAGAGTGCCAAAGCATTTCTTGAGCATATTATTACAACGCTGTTTTAACCCATTTTTAAATTTTTTCTTATAATGATAGGGTATCCAACTTATAAAAAACACAAAACCAATTACAATTATTGCCGTAATAGCAGTGCTATATTGGGATTCCCAGAAGCCTCTTATTTCACTAAAAATATAAAATATAAGTCCGACAACAATAACTACAGCAATTTCAATCATAATACATTTGTTAAAAATTGCCTGCCTGAATAATTCGTATCTTTTTAAAACAGGAAGCATCTGCGATTTGTATAGAGTATTAAAATCTGATTTTATATCCGCATTTATACTTTTTATCATCTGAACCTCCTTTTATTAAAACATTCCCGGAGGTCCGCCACGGCGTCTGCCCTGCATTGGAGTTTTACCGCCAGTTTTACCTGTTGAGCCGACTATAATTTTATCCCCGACTCTCAGTTTGTTTGTAATTATCTGAACATTTGAATCATCACTTGCACCTTCTTTAACAGGTATTCTTACGGGCTCTTTGCCCTCTAAAATCCAGACCCCTTGCTCTTTATACTTTCTGCCCGAAGTTTCGGGAGAATATTTTAAAGCAACCGACGGAACACAAAGTACATTTTTATTTTGACTTGTTATAATAGAAACATTTGCTGTCATTCCCGGTTTTAGTTTCAAATCTTCGTTATCAACACTTACAATAACCGTATAAGTAACGACATTAGAAGTAGTTGTCGAATTCAGACGAACTTGTGTAACTTTTCCGTGAAAAGTCGAATCAGGATAACCGTCAAGACTGTATTCGGCAAATTGGCCTTCTTTTACCCTGCCAATATCTGCTTCTGACACATTTACTTCTATCTGCATCTTTTTTAAATCCTGAGCGATTGTAAAAAGTTCTGGAGCCTGAAAACTTGCAGCAACCGGCTGACCTACATCGACAGCTCGCTTGATAATTGTTCCGTCCACAGGAGCAATTATTTTTGTATAACCAAGATTTGTTTTTGATGTATTCAAACTCGCTCTTGCTTGCGAGATTGATGCCCTTTGCGCTCCAACAGATGCTTTTTTTGCAAGATATTCACTTTCCGCTTTATCAAGTTCGCTTCGCGCAATAAAATTTTTATCATACAAATTTTTATATCTCTGATAAGTTTTTTGAGCATAAACCATTTCGGCATTAAGCCTTGCAAGATTTGCCTCGGCATTATTTATTTGTGCGAGATTTTGATCTACCTGCGCCTGAAATGTCGCAGGGTCAATCTGCGCCAAAAGTTGCCCTTTTTTGACTTCACTATTATAATCAACATAAATTTCTTTCATCAAACCTGATACAGTTGAACCCACACTAACGATATTTACAGGATTTATCGTGCCTGATGCCTCAACCACCTGCGTAATCGTACATCTTTCAAGTTCTTTTGTCTGATACTGAACTTTATTGCCCTGATTTAAAAAGAAATATCCTGCAAAAGCCAAAACAATAACCGCAGGAATTATTATTTTCTTTTTAGACGCAAGTTCTTTAATCTTATTTTTTATGTCCATTTTTCTTTACCTCTAATGTTTTTGTAACCTTTTGCGGATAAGATATTACACTTTCCAAATTCGCAAGTGCTACGTTATATAAATATATTGAATTTATGTAAGAATGTTGTGCATTGTTATAATTGAGTTTTGCAGTTTGCAATTCAAGATAATCACTCAAACCTACATAATAACGACCTTCTGCAAGTTCATAGTTTTCTCTTGTCTGACGAACTTTTACAGCCTGCAAAGGTATTTGTTTTGCAAGTTGAACAACATTAATATAAGCATTTTGAACCTGAAAATATATATCATCTTCAAGTTTTTTCAAAGTGATTTTTGCAATATCAAGATGATATTTCCCTGCATCAACCCTGTTTTTTTGCGCCATAATATTCAGACTGCTTGAAAGATTTACCCCGACATTAATTGTGTTTGAAGTAGTCGCTGCGCTGGAATCTCTAAGTCCGTAGCCTGCATTTGCGGTTATGGCAGGATAAAAATTGCGTTTGATAAATAGCAAATTTTCATCAATTGCATCAACGGTCGATTTATATGCCTTTAAATCTGCACGATTCTTATTTGCCATTTTAAGACATTCTTCAAAACTGTACGGGAATTTTTCAATTTGATAATCAGTCAAAAGTTCAAGTTTTTCAATTTCTGATGTCAATTTAGCATCAGAAACACCGACAGGAGTTTTGCTTGACTCTTTATCATCAATTTTATGGAACTTTGTCAAATCAACAGGTGCAACAACGTCGGTTAAATTGACCCCGAAAAATGCTTCAATAGAATAATTGGGCGCATCAACAAGATACATTGAGTTATTCAGATTAACAAGTGCATTTTGATATGCGTTTTCGGAATCTATAAGTTTAATTTTTGAATCGCTTAATGTAACTTCGGAATTTACGAGGTCAATTTTTGATTTAAGACCTTCGTCAAAATATGCTTTTGTGCGTAGATAATTGCGCTCATTTATATCAACATAAGCCTGATTAATTAACACACTTGCTCTTGCAGCGAGTACCTTGTAATATTTTTGTTTTACATCAAAGGTTACCTGTCTTACATCATCATAGAAAGTGTATTCATCTGCTATAAGATAAAATTTTTGCATTTTGATTTGGGCATAAGTTTTGCCAAAATCAAATAAGAGCATGTTTAGAGTGGCATTAAGATTGAATGAATTTATATCGGATGTCCTTGAACTAATTTTTGTATCGGTAAAATCATAACCCGCACCGATTCCTATTGTCGGGAAAAATTGAGATTTGGCGATATTCACATCTGTTTTGGTAATCCAGTAATCATATTGAGCGGTACGAATTTCCGGACTGTTATTAAGCGCAATAGCGATACAATCGTTCAAAGATAAAACAGAGCCTTTTTTTACTTTTATAATTTGCGCTTCTGATTGTTCAATTTTTGGGGTCGGATCGTCTTCAATAGCCATAACCGGCGCAGAAAGAACAAATGCGCTTAGTAAAATAAGTGTAGCAATTTTTTTATATTTATTCAAAATTATACCTTTTCCATCTTACATTTTTATAACGATTAAAACATAATTTTGTTCATTTTTGGTCATATAAACAGAGTAAAATAGAATTTTGATAAAGACAAAAAAAATACTTGCAAAATTTTTTTTTGCATGTATGATGGTTGAGTGAATTGAATAAGCGGGGGTAATTCAGTGGTAGAATGCCTCCTTGCCAAGGAGGATGTCGCGAGTTCGAGCCTCGTCTCCCGCTCCATAATTAACAAAACGATTATTTAATAAATAATTAAACACGGAAGTAAGCACTACGCTTACTTCTTTGTCTTTATAGATAAAGTTCGAACCTAACATTTTTAAGATTGCACGTTTTTTCTTTGGAGAAGCAGCCAAAAACTCTCTACGAGCGTGTTTGCAGAAGTTTTCCAATAAGTTCGAACCTTCATCAAAATTTCGGGATGCGTTGTTCATTGCTTGTAAATTTTCAACAAGTTTGTCTTTTTCGTCATGCCATTGATTATGTTTTTGTAACCATTCTTCTTGGGTTATATTTCCATCTAATTTATCCGTATATAAATTATCCAATCTTGTTTGAAGCCTTGATATCTGTTTTTTAGTTTCTTCCAGACTTACTTCTTCGTAATCAGATTTCATAAGCCGTATTTCTTTAACTGCCTTCTTAATTTCTTCAAATAACCCTTTGTCAGGATCAGGCAACTTATCAATCAATTCTAAAAATACTTCATCAAGTTTTTCTTCTCTTATATAATCTTTTTTGCACGTTCCACCACGTTTTCCTGTACAATGGTAATAAACATATTTCCCCTTTTTGAGTTCTGCTGTTAATTGACAGCCACAATGACCGCATTTAATTAATCCTGAATATGCAAATTCTATATCGTGACTTCTTGATTTACTGTCATTAAACATTTTTTGTACACGATTAAAAGTTTCTAAATCAATAATTGGAGTATGTTTACCTTGATATATGACACCTTTTATTTTCATTTTACCAATATAAAATACATCTTTTAAAACAAATAATAATCGGGGTTTTGAGTATGGTCTGCCTTTGTGGTTAAATCCTTCTTCAAACAGTTTAGTTCTTAATTCTTCAACAGAATATGCTCCTGTTGCATATAAATCAAACAAACGTTTTACAAATTTTGCTTTTTGTTCATCTATAAAAATTTCTTTTTTCTTTGTGTTTGTATCTTTCGCGTTATAATATCCAACTGGAGCTTTATGAGGATATCCGCCTTCTTTAATCTTTTCTTCTCTGCCTTTAAGCACTTCTTCTCTCAAATTATCAAGATAATTCTTTGCAAGTAAGACTTTAAAACCATGTACAAGTTTTTCATGACTTGTTGCATTTTTGCTTAAAATAACATTTTCTTTCACTAAGTGTATTGTTAAATCAAAATTTTGCGATAAATCTTCTAATACCACATAGTCTCTGAAATTTCTGTATATTCTGTCAGTTTTTTCAACAAAAAGATCTTTGATATTATTCTCTTTTATGTATGCAAGCATCTCATTATAAACTTTTCGACCTTCTTTTCCACCAGATTTATTCTCTTCAAAAATTTTGTCAATTTTAATATCAGTTCTTTTGGAATAATTTTTAAACAGTTCTTTTTGAGCAGGAATAGAAAAACCTGAATCTTCTTGCTTTTTTGATGATACTCTTGCGTATGCTACTGCTAATTTCATATGAATATCCTACCATAAATTTTATATATTAGTCCCTTCAAGAACAGATTTGAATAATATTAGTGTAGAAATTTACTATTTTCTCACGTGTAATCTGCTCTTGTTCCGTTGGTTGTATGAGTTTTAATCTTAATTTTGTTGTTGGTTTAAAAGAAACTACTTTATCAGGAGTTTTATTTTTAACAGCGAAAGAATATTCATCTGATAAACCTGATGAATAAACTAATTCATTATTTTGAATTTTGTTATTTAATTCTTTCGCTTTCTTATTCGACATTGTTACCTAATTTTTCACTTCGTAATTGCCATACATATAAATTATTGATAATAATTATAATTTTCCCCCAAAATATACTGAGGATAAAAGTCCTCAGCATAATCGGGTGTAGTCGGCAGGAGATTTAAAATTCACCATTTTTGTTCGTTTCAATTTTCTGCTTGTTGGGCTTGTGCATCTTTGTAATTCTTAGGTGTTCACAAGTTTGTAATTGTTGATATATGATGTTCCCTAGTACAGTTTGAGGGTTATTAACCTCCAACCCTGCAAAAACATTTGCTTTTTCGTTTCTGAAACGTGAATTTATAATAGAGCCAATTATATTTTTGGCTGTATCATTAAGGGTAAACAGCGTTATATCATCCCATACAACTAAATCGATACGTTTAAGGATATCTATTTTTTTGCGAAATTCATCTGAATTTCGAACACTATATACATCAATGTCCATTGCAAACTCTGGTACATTGACATATTTTCCTCGACCTTCATCAGGCGGAGCCCAACAGGACATTTGCCAAAAATACCCATACAAGAATTTGAATAGAATTGTGCTCTTTGCACATTGCATATGCGGACTTGTAATCAAGAGGTTATTGCCTTTTCTTACGAATTCTTCAATATTACTCTTAATTTCTTTTATTCGCTGAAAAGTCTGAAGGTCTTCTTTTTGTGGTTTTAGCTTTTGTACAGCAAGCTTAATGCACTCAGAATCACTATTTCTGGTTAAATCTTTAAAAATTTTATATGGAACACATTTTTCTTTACATTCTGGGTGATTTAGAGCCTTGGAACAATATTCATGTTCATTGTTTGGACGATATTCGTCGCATAATCCTGCTAGGTGTCTTGGGCATTCTAATGTTTTTGCATAATTTGTCATTTTCTTTTCTCCTTTATTCTTTAATTTCTACAATTCAAAATCATCTACAATGCAGCTTTCTTCGTCATCTTCGGGTAAAACGAAGTCGGGGCTTCTATATTATTAATGGGAGTGGTTTCAAGCTCTTGTTTTTCGTTCTCAATTTTCCGTTGCTTGATTTCAGGCATCGGATTTTTGAACATAATATCTTTTGGAAGTTCGTATACAGTATACTTATAACCTATTTTCCCATTTACCGTAACTTGTGTGACTTCTAAAAACCCTTTATTGATAAGTTCGTTTCTTGCTTTTAGGGATTTACTTTTTGATAACTTACAAATACGATTTAGCCAATCTATATACAGAGACCAATCATCAGGCAGTGATAGCAAGACTATCAATATTACTTTTGCCTCTACGGAAAGTTGACCAATGTCACCTCTTACTATTCTATTATCAATTGCTGTAAAACCTTCAGTTCTGTCAACAATCTGAAATTTTTTTAAATTCTTGTTGTTCGGATTTAGAAATTCAGGTTTACAGTTTATATTTTCATTTGGTAATACACCGATTACATTAATCTTGGATTGTTTCTCTGTCATGTTTTTCACCTATTGAACTTGTTATCACATGACTAAAATCGTCCAAACAAAAGTCTGTGTCTATTTTTTAGCCCTTTATTATGAACGAAACAGCACCACAGAATTTAATTAATTTTGACTAAATTCTGCTTTATGTTTTTTGATTAAACAAGAATTTATAAGGATTAACCCAATATGCCTCGGAATATATATGGGTTATATACAAATGTTAAAACAGTGAATACATCTATTATAATAAGTTTTCTTTATTTTGTTACAATTGCGAGTAAGCTATATGCGATGAAAAACTATCTTTTATTGAAGATTTTACTGTTTCTATAAGTTCTTTATCATCAATATATTTTTTATTTTCATTCACAAAAGAAATTAAAAGTTCTTTTCTTCTTTTTCGTAACTCTGAAAGATTAGCAACTTCATTAATACCTATTGATGTAACATATTTATTTAAATCTGATTTCTGGGCACCTTTTTTATAAATATTACTGTTAAAATCATTTAACTCATTCAATAGTATACGACATCTTTCACATTTAACTTTTTCATTCGTAATGCTTGTATCGGGGTTACACCAATGGCATTGAACGGGCTTAAATGTCAAAGCCTTAATAATTCTTTCATTAGTACCTAAAAAAGAATCATAGGTATTTATTTGCAACATTATAGTATTTCCATTTTTTATGAATGGTGTTTTTATTTGTCTGCCAATACCTATTTCTAAACCAGTCTTAACATCAATTAAACAAGGTTCTCTATCTCTATTTATTAAGTTATATTGGCTTATTTCTCCTATGATTGCTTTTTCAACCTTATATTCAACATTGTATCGTATTTCTATTTTCCAAATACATTCATCTCTTAGCACATAATAAAAGTGATTTTTGGAATAGTTGTATATTATTTCATGTAAAATATTTGTTATTTCAAAGTCCTTTAAATTATCCGCATTATATACTTTATTAATTGAAAAAATTAAATCTTTTAACTCTTTAGGTGATTTTTGGGGAGGTTTTAAATTAATCGGTTGTTTTATTTTTGGTTCGTTATCGTCAATTTCCGCAGGAAAATAGTAGTTACAATAACAGGCTCCAATACTATTTAAATGGGTAATTAAAACTTCTCTCAATAAACTCAGAATCTGATGTTTTTTGGGGGTTAATTTATAATCCCAAATATCAAATAGTAAAAGATGAACAAGAAACTCTTTACATGAATAATTTGCCATATATCTGCACATTAATTCCATATCACAAGAAAGCAAATCAAAACATTCAAAAATTATTTTTTCGACATCATCATCTTTAGCATATTTGATTATTAAAGGAAATATTTTATACAAATATGGATCTGTATATTTGTTTATATCTTCAATTTCGAGCATAGTATGAATATTAGCACTTACAAAGTTTCCATGCAAATATTTTGGTAAAAAACGCCTAAAAATATTTAAAACCATACAAATTAGTCCACAAACAACTTCAGCACCACCTCAGCACCAAATCTTCCTTACACCTTCACCTTAAACTCTTTCCAATCTGTTACGGGTTCTTCGGAGAATATTATTATCTCATAATATCAAATACTCATGAAAAACGACAATAATTTGAAAATTAGAAATTCTTTAATGTTATCTAATTACAAAGATTATTATTTTCTTAGGAAATTCATGGTAGTATAGAGTCTTTTCTGAGAATTCAATAAATTGATAAGTTTTATACCATTTGATACAATACTTTCTACCGCTTTTCCGTTGTAAAGTTATTTTTAGTATGTGACTTGCATCATTTTCACCTTCATACAAATAACCATTTAATTTGTTACGAAACATTATTTTATATTTCCACTATCAATTTTTTTAGGAATACCTTTTAGCGTTTTAAGGTAATCGTTCTGCTTATTTCGGATATTTTATAATATTCAAGCAAAATTTTTATTTTTAGTGTCTAATACGGCATTAAATAGTAATTTGGTACATCTTCATCTATAATTTTATTTGAAAACTTTGCCTATTCTATAGTTAAACGATTATTAATTTCAAGTTCTTGATATTGCTTAAGTATTTTAACCCCACAATCAATTAATGGTTGTGGTATTTCAAGATAATTCCACAATAATATAAAACCAAATGTCAATAATTTAAGATAACCTTCATACAGAATATTAAAATCAATATCTTCCATCCTTGTTCTATTTACACTATGAGATAGAGTATTTCTATATTCTGACACATTTTTAACTAAATCATTATTTAAATTAAGATAATTTATGTCATTGTCTGCAACAAGTTTAATAATCTTACCTTCAAGATTTAACTTGCATTTATTTGTCTGCTTTAAAGCGTTTGCAAAATCTTTTATGGCTTTGTTTTCATATTCTTGATATTTTTCTTTTAGTTTAGCCTTTATAAAGTTTTTAATTTCGTTCATTTTTTCTTCAGGAAAGTAAGTTTGTGAATATTTGTCTGCAAAGCCTTCTATTAGTTTTGTAGCAGATAAAAATCTTTGTATAATACCCTTATTTTTATCTAATGCTTCTATGAAATATACTATTGTTTGTGACATATTTTCATCAAGATTAAACCACTTGTCCAATATTTTATTGAATTCTTTTTCAATACCCGTATAAAGAATTGGAACTTTTGCAAAATGCAGTTGTTCTGCATAATCTTTTGGTTGCGGTATGTAAAAAGATACCATTGGAAGTTGTTGACTTTGAATCTCTATAAATTGGTCTACTAAACCATCTTCGGCATCCTCAAACATTTCCATCATATTTTGTTTAGCATTCTCTTTGTCTTGATCTGTTATTGGTTCGTTTAAAGGAATCGAAAAAGAGATTGCATCAAAATTATTTATTTGCCCAGTGAATAATGCATGCAATATTTGCCATTTATAAACATGTTGCAATGAATTTTGTAAATTTATAACAGAATTAAACCTAAAATTAATTTCATAAGAGATTTCGTACCTTTCATCGCTGAATGAATTTACACCGATTGTAGGTATAAAATTTATACTAAAACTAAAAATTTCCAAAATTTGTTCATAAATAGTTTGAGGGACTGATGGGATAGCGATTGTGGTTATATTATTTGCACTGATATTCATATCTATATAATTAATACCAAGCCATTGCTTTACAGAATTTTGACTAATATTTACACCTTGAATTTTTACTTCACTAATATTGTTATAATGCTTTCCTATAATAGCGAAATCACAACTGTAAACAATATTAGAACTGATATTCAATGATAATGTATGAATAATAGAATTCTCACAAACTCTCTTCAAATTGAATAATGTTACAGGTATTTTGTTAGGTTGGATTGTGCATTGTAATATATTCATACCTTCTTGATTAGCAAAAGTAATTAAATCTCGTTGTATATTTTGAGTAATAACTATTACATTCGGAGATAATATTAAATGACCAAAAGAAGTTTCATTAAAAGTTACATCATAGCTATATGTCTTATTTAAATATAAATTTCCCATACTAACCTTTCATTATTTTATTTCTCTACATAAGAAAAATATTCTTTTTTGCAAAATTTAACGAAGATTCTTATATATTTTGAATTAATATTATTTTACACTAAAAATAAATATACTAAATTATAATAACTATTTATTTTCTCGAATTTTCTTAAGTGTTTCATTTAGAAGTGTTGAACTTGTTCCCTTTGTATAAGGAAAATATATAATTTGAACACCGACTTTGTTAAATTTTTCCTCCATCTCTTTCCAACTTGGTGAATTATACCAATCATCACCTACGAAAAGAATATCAAAATGAAGCTTTTCCCAAATTTTATATTTATCAAGTTCTTCTTGAGGAATAGCTGCATCCACATATTTACAGTTTCTTACAATTTCAATTCTTTCTTCAAAAGGTATAACAGGATGTTTATGCTTATATTCAACTAACTTATCTACTGATACTCCGACAATAAGTTTATCGCATAAGGGTTCCAAGAAGCCTACAGAGAAGACAGGCTTGTTGATTTATTTTCTAAACAGCATATTTTGTCTAATTCCGACAGGGCTTGTATTTTGTTTGACGAGGCAGAAGATGTTTTTAATCATGGCTTTAGCGGTTTTGGTTCTGCATCAAAAGGGTATTTGAATAATCTTTTAGAAACTACTTCTGTTCCGATTATTTGGACGACTAACGATATTTACGGAGTTGATCCTGCATTTCTTAGACGAATGACCTACTGTATAGAGTTTAAGGCATTATCTGAAGATAAAAGGCTGAATATTTGGAAACGGGTTTTAAAGAAGAATAATTTTGAAGTGAGCAAAGAAAAGATTGAGGAACTGAACCGTAATTATGATGTTCCTGCATCGTTGATTGCAAATGCTGTACAGACTGCAAAAATGATAGGCGGAGATGAAAATGATTTTGAAGAACTTATTGAAAATGTTGCCAAAGTTGTTTCTAAAAAAGAAGAAGTTAAAAAGCAAGAGAAGAAAGCCAATAGTAGTAATTATTCGATAGATTTGGTCAATGCAGATATGGATATGGCTGATTTAACGGAGAAAATAAAACAATCGGGAAAGATGAATTTTTCTCTGTGTTTGTATGGTTCAAGTGGTGCAGGCAAAAGCAGATACGCCCTTTATTTAGCCGAGCAATTAGGGATTAAAGCAATTATTAAAAAAGCAAGTGATATTCAGTCCTGTTATATTGGCGAGTGTGAGAAAAATATGGCAGAAATGTTTAAAGAAGCAGAAAGGTCTAATTCAATGTTGATTCTTGATGAAGCCGATACTTTTCTCCAAGATAGGTCAAATGCAGTTAGAGCGTGGGAGATAAGTCAAACAAATCAGCTGCTTGTTGAATTAGAAAATGCCAAAATACCATTTGTAGCAACTACCAATTTAATGGATACGTTAGATGAGGCATCACTCAGACGATTTACTTTTACAATTAAATTTAACTTTATGACAAATGAGCAGGCAAATAAGGCAATGGAGCATTTCTTCGGGATAAAAGATGCTAACTTGAATATTAAAGGTTTAACGGCAGGAGATTTTGCAACGGTAAAGAAGAAGGCTGAGTTTTTGAATATTACAGATTTAACCGAATTAACAAAAATGCTAAAAGACGAAGTGCAGATAAAGAAGATTCCTGAACTGAATAAAAATACAATCGGGTTTTAAATATAAAGACCTCATTTGAGGTCTTCTTAAATGGATACATGATTTTTGTTAAAACTGCTCCTAAAGGACGATGGGAGCAGTTTTTATATCGAAAAGCCGATGTGGTTAGTTTTTAATCAATACTTTATTTATCTTAGGTTCTGTATCAAACAGCTTTATCTTAACAGTGGTATTTGTTGCATTGTCATCCATTACAAGAGCAGTTTTAGAATACAAATGATCATTTATTTGGCAAACTATTTCGTAAATATCCTTAAATAAAAGAATCCCATTGTATAAATCATCTGAAAAAGTTGTACATTCTATTGTCAGCCATTTAGTATTTTCTTTATGATTTGTAAGTATTGTTTTTAGTTTTTCAACAATTTCATCTGTAATTTCGTACTTAAATTCTAATTCATCTAATTTCATCGGCTTTTCTCCTCTTTTACTAATCTAAACTTTATAGAAAAATTCATCCCTATAATTTAATTAAAAAATTCATCGGAGAAATTTTAAAATTCAAATTTTCCGTATTTTAAAGAAAAAACAGTTCAAAAAAGAGAAAATTCTGTTTGTATTCGTAAATCGATACCAAAACTCTAACCAATAATTGTTTTGGTTAAAAAGAGTTTTTGCACAAATTCTTTTACAATACTGCCATTTTTAACTAAAATTTTTATGATTATAAAGAATCCCGACAAATGAATTGGCTATTTTTTCAAATTTTCCTTATTCGACTCTTTGGAAGATTATTTTAGGACATTATTTGTACCTTTTATCCCTCAAAGTTATCTATTTTTTTAAATATCCTTTACTTCCTTAGAGATTAATCAACATAAAATATTTGTCCCGACCCACGCGAGGGACGTTGAACGAAAATGGTTCCAGACATAATTCAATACTTCAACCAACTAAAACACCTCTTAAAATCCGCGTGAGCGGGGACAGGTTGAATATTTTATTAAAAGGTCAACAATCATCTATGCAGCATTCAGATATTCTATTTGAATTTTTAAATCATTTATAAAATCTGGACTTAATAATGTTTTTAAATTGTTAACAATATTATAAAGTATTTTGTGGCTAATAAAGAGAAGTCCTGAAAAGGGCTTCTTTTTATTAGCCGAAGATAGAGCGAGAGATTGCTTTTTCGCGAGTTGCGCGAGCGAGCCAAGTGCGGAGCCTGTTTGCTTGTGGCTTTTGCCACTTAAAGCAAACAGCGGAGACACGTCGATGGCGAGCGAGCAAGACACGAGCCTCGTTACCTTTCACAGGACATTTGGTCGGAAGTGGTTTTCGTCATTGCGAGGGTAAAAGCCCGAAGCAATCTAGCCTTTGCCGATTTATTGAGGTCGAAAAACGATTGACTCAAAATGTCCGAAATGTCCGATTTTGGTAACTAAAATGTCCGTAAATTTGTACTTTTTGTCCCAATATTTGCACTCAAAAAGCTTTTGTTTGGGTTGAATGAAGTGTACCCACTAAAAAAGAATCAATCAGTAGGACAAAACCTATTCATCCTTACACAATGGAAAGTGTGTATTTCCATCCCCTAATAGAAAAATGCAATAAGGTATTAGACGAAGAAAATCATATAAAAAAGATTAGATTCCACGATTTACGTCACACTTATGCTACCTATTTACTTTCAAAAGGGATTCCTGTAAAATATGTACAGGATCAATTGGGTCATTCAACTGCCAAAATGACATTAGATACTTATGCAAGTGTAATGCCTACCGTAAAATTCGGAGCGATAGATTTGTTAAACAGTATCTAAAAAATGGATTAAATTTGAACATGTTTTGAACATGGTAAAAAATAAAATCCTTAAAACTCAATAATAATATAAAGAGAGGTGTCCGAGTGGCTTAAGGTGCAATCTTGGAAAGGTTGTGTGGGAGCAATTCCACCAGGGGTTCGAATCCCCTCCTCTCTGAATTTGAAAAACATAAGAATTGCAAAAATTCTCATCAGAGAATCAGAGAGGGTTGTGCCTCTCAAGGTAAATGAATAGTTCCGCAAAAGGAGAATTAGTTATGAAAAAATTTATAGCACTTTTATTATGTGGTTTATTTATAAGTATGAGTTTTCCGACATCAATGGTTATGGCTGAAGAAAATTGTAACTGTGTGAGTGTTGAACATATGCTTTTACCTAAAAAATTGGCAAAGAAAACTCCGACAAATATTGTAAATTCATCGGAACTTGAAACAGTAATCTTGCCGTATAACACTTTACAGGTGTCATTTGCGGAAGCGTTTAACAGCAAATATGCCAAAGTTGGGGATGAAGTTGTATTTATTCTGAACGAATGTTTGAGAACACAAGAAGGTACAGAAGTTTTGCCTGTTTCGACAAAGTTTGTAGCAGAAATTTGCAATATTGAAAAACCAAAAGCATTTAACAGAAGTGGTAAGATATATTTGGATTTCAAATATTTGGAATTACCTGACGGAACACAAAAATTTATCAAAGCAAAAATATTTAATAAAAAAGACTTTTTATCAAGGGGCAAGTTAAACGCATTGGGTAAGGGTTTAGGCACGACATTAGGCGGTATGGCTATAGGAACGGGTGCAGGCTGCGGTATTGGTGTTGCGGCAGGTGCTGTAATTATTGGCGGCTTTGCAATTGGTATGCCTGTAGGGTTTGCTGTTGGTGCAGCGGCAGGTTTATTGACTCCGGGGCTTTATTATAAGGCAAAAGCGGGGGATAAAATTAATATCCAGTTGCTTGACAATGTAGTTATTGAAAAATAGCAATATTTGAACAGGTTTAATAGATTGGAGAAGTGTCCGAGTGGTTTAAGGTGACGATCTCGAAAGTCGTTGTGGGAGCGATTCCACCCAGGGTTCGAATCCCTGCTTCTCCGAATAAATAACTGTATGCATAATTGCATACAGTTATTTATTGTTGGTAAATACCTTTTCACAGGACATTTGGTCGGAAGTGGTTTCTGTCATTGCGAGGGTAAAAGCCCGAAGCAATCCAGCCTTTGCCGATTTATTGAGGTCGGAAAACGGTTGACTCAAAATGTCCGAAATGTCCGGTTTTGGTAACAAAAATGTCCAATATATTGCACTTTTTGTCACAATAATTGCACCCAAAAGTTTTTGTTTGGGTTGAAAACCCAACCTACAGGCTTAACCAAAATATGTAAGAAATTCTTTTGGATTTACTATTTTATTATGTATTTCATCATTATTACAACAGAATAATTTACCATCTTTGAGCCAAATAGCAGATTCGCCTCCGAAGAAACGCACTAAACCTTCTGTTTCATTAGGCCTGGAAGGCTTTATTGCAGGAAGGTTACAGAAATTTATTTTAGCATTTGGTGCTAATCTGTTAGTTATATCAGTCAAAAAAGCTACAGTATCTTCTGTATAATACTCACATCCGGGAATTATTGATATTTCCAGATTTTCAGGTCTACTGCCTTCTAATATTTTCTTTATGATTGTTTCATTACTTTCAACAGAAAATTTTGGAAATACATGTATAAGTGTTTGTTTATTTAATGACCTATCGACAATAGATAATCCCGCACACTGGAACATTCTGTCAGTTGCAATACATTTATTTAATTCTGTTGTAGCGGCAATTGTGCCTTTAATTTCATCAAAATTTGATATAAAAATTACATTTTCATCGGTCGGAATAAGCCGCTTTTCAAGAATTTTAGGATTAACTTCATCAACAAATCTTATATTCTCTATATCAAAAAGTTTTTGTCCTTTATAGTATTGATAACTATCACAAACATCATATTTATCTATTAAATTCGGGGTATTGCCAGTCTGTTCTATAGGTAAAATAGTGCCTTTTTTAGTTGACATCTTTCCCTTATTTGCAATTTGCAAGGTATCGCTTTCAAGCTGTTTTAATGTTAAGCAACAAGAATCTGAAACAGAATTGCGACTTACACTTACAGTGCCTTTTTTAGGAGTACGTAATTTTTGAATTAATATTTTTCCATATTTAGCAACTCTATTTCCTAATTTTGCAATTAGCATTTTAGTTATTCCCCTATTACTTATATAAAGTATTTTTCTCTTGAAAAATTGTCTTGGTTGTTACAAGAATTCATTGTATTGTTACAAATAATCAATATAAAATCATTAGTTTGTAGGTCGGCTTTACAAAGCCGACAATAACATTTATGTTGGCATAGTAATGCCAACCTACATTTTCTAATTCTCAAAAACTCTGTTCTTTCTTCTCAAACCTATTGTTGTTTTACAGTAATATGGCTGTATTAATGTAGTTAGACGAGTAGTACGGTTTTGTCAGTTTGACTATTTTATTTCCTAAAACTTGCTCGCTGTAGGAGTTTTACTGGTCGGAAGTGTAACTTTACCCCAAAAACCGATTTGCTCATACTTACTCATTATTTACTCACACCGGTCGGCTACTTTCCAATAATTAAAAATTTGATGTGTATAAACGCTTCTTACTCACTTTTATAAATTAGAAAAATCAGTATAATATTTCATCCCATATTTGTCTGCTGTTTTATAATATTCATGCATAAGTTTTGCTCCTTCTACGGAACTTTGAGCTTTTATAAATAACTGTTCCAACTCTTCGATTTCTTTTTTTATAGTAGAAGGAATTCCTTTACCTTGGTTTTCTACAGCATATTTTTCAATTTCTGCTATTCGCTTTTGAACACTTTCCGGTAATAGCTTATATATTTCTGTTTGCATAAAGTTTTCAAAATCTCGCTTAAATTTTTTAAATTTTTTCGGAGTATAACCTTGCGCTACTTCTATGCTATTTATTTCACCCTTACTATTCATTGCAACAATTTTCTTTAAGTGAAAAGTATTAAATGTTTCTATATCTCCCCCACAAGGAGGTGACAATGGTGCAGTATTACCCATTCCCCAGAAATCAGAGTGAGAATGCCACAATTCAATATCTCTTATAGCCTTATCATTTAATCTTTCGCTTATTTCTTTTGACGTAAATGGTGGAGGTGAATATGATCTGGTACCATCAGTTTCTGCCAGTATTCTCGTCCCTTTTTTAGTAATAGCACGTTCAAACTGTTGTTGCATAGGTCTATTTAAAGAATCAAGTAACCTATGTCTAATATAATTGATCGCTGCTTGTTCTGTTTGAAAATGTATATTACCATTAGATAAGCATACCCCAAGTGAGGATATATCAAGTTTTTTCACAGGTTTTGAACATAACAAACTTTTGGCAAGTTTTCCTCCTCGTTCAACCATAAAATTAAAAGCAACTTTTTGTAATCGCATTATAAAATTATCCTTTATTTCCCCTATATATGAAGTATTTTTGTTTCCGGAAATTGACTAAATGTAATGATGCAAAATTTAAATTGTTACAAATTAACTTTACCCAAAAGAGCATACTATCTGTTACAAAAAATCAAACCAACTGTTATTTTACAATAACCAAAATGTCCGTGAAATAAATTTTGAAATGATAAATATCAGGCTTAAAAGCCTACAAAATCTAAATAACATAAATGGACAAATATAGGTAATTTGAACTATTCGTGCATTAAAATGCACGCTACAAGCTCAAATGCAGGGTTGACTTTAGTTTACCGAAAAGAATTGAGCATATTAAGCAATACGATTATCTTTCAATATTGACAGAGCAAGTTTTAACGCTTCGTCTGCAAATTTTTGTTTCATTTCAATTCGTGGTAAATCAGGGGGTAAATGTATTTCTTTTACAGTCGTAACTCCGTTATATCTGACAGATGTAAACATCAAGCCGACGGGTTTGTCCGCGGTACCCCCTGTTGGGCCTGCAATTCCTGTTGTGCAGAGCGCAACATCGCAGTTTGTTACTCTGTTTAAACCGTTTGCCATTTCTTGTGCGCATTGTTCGCTTACCGCACCATAATTATTTAAAATATCCCAACTTACGCCCAAAACTTTATTTTTGGCTTCATTTGCGTAGGTTACAAAATTTAGCATAACATAATCAGAACTGCCTGAAACATCCGTCAAACGAGAACTTACAAGTCCGCCCGTACAGGATTCTGCAGTGGCGATAGTCAATTTTTTTTCTTTTAATATTTGCCCTAATTCTTCTTCTAATTTCATAATTTTTACCGTTATTGTGGAGTGATACAAGCACCGATAGCATCAATAAGCCGTTTCACCGGAACCGTTTTGATTTTTGGATTTGAAATATCTTTGTTCGCATAAGGTATAATTGCCTTTTTAAATCCTGCCATTGATGCTTCGTTTAACATTTTTTCCAAATTATTGACAGGGTGAATTTCACCTGATAGCCCAATTTCGCCGATTATTACCGTTTGAGGGTCAACAACGACATCTCTTGCACAAGTTGCAATAGCAAGCGCAATCCCTAAGTCCGCGCTCGGTTCATCAACATCAATCCCGCCCATAACATTTACATAAACATCTTGTTTTGATAAATTTAAACCTACTCTTTTTTCAAGCACCGCAAGAATTTGCAGCAAACGGCTGAAATCAACTCCGTTTGCAACCCGCCTTGGTGACGGATAAGGAGTTGCACCTACAAGTGCTTGAATCTCTACAAGCAATGGTCTTGTCCCTTCGTTTGTGACTATTATTGCAGTCCCGGGGATATTTTCTTGAGATCGTTCATTCAAAAATAATTGGTTTGGGTTGATAACTTCTTTTAAACCATTTACCCCCATCTCAAAAATACCGACTTCTGAAGTGTTACCGAAACGATTTTTCATAGAGCGCAACATTCTGTACGATTTATACTTATCACCTTCAAAAGATATAACAGTATCTACCATGTGTTCTAAAACTTTCGGGCCTGCAATATTGCCGTCTTTTGTAACATGTCCGATAACAAGTATCGTGATATTTTTTGTTTTGGCAATCTGCATCAGTATATTGCAGCACTCACGAATTTGGGATACACTTCCCGCACTGCTTGATATAGTTTGCGAATAAATTGCCTGAATACTGTCTATAACAACCATATCAGGTGTTAATTCTTCAATTTGTGATTTTATGCTTTCAAGATTAGTTTGCGGGTAAATATAAATATTATCGCTTTTAACCCCAAGTCTGTCTGCTCGTAGTTTTAACTGCCCTGCTGATTCCTCTGCCGAAACATATAAAACCTTTTTGCCTGAATTTGCAAGTCCTCCGCTTGTCTGTAAAAGTATTGTAGATTTACCTATCCCAGGATCTCCGGCGATTAAAACAAGCGAACCCTGAACAAGTCCGCCTCCCAAAATTCTGTCGAATTCAGATATTCCCGTGCTTACGCGAATTTCTTTTCCTACCTGAATATCGCCAATAAGAGAAGGTTTCGAATCATTTATTATTCCTTGCGGTGAAATGTTTAAAGGTCTGTCGCTTTGAACTTCTTCTACAAAACTTCCCCACGAAGAACATTCAGGACATTTACCCAAATATCCCACACTTTCGTATCCGCAATTTTGACATACCCATTTTGATTTTACTTTTGCCATAAAAAATTACTTAATAATTCCTAATCCGATTAGGAATGAGCAGATTATAAATATTGCACAGAAAATACCCGTAATTTTATTCAAACCTTTTTCTGCACTCTTTTGTGATGCAAAAATATGTGATGCTCCGCCGATTCCGCCGATTCCGTCACCTTTTGGGGAATGCATCAAAATAAGTAAAATTAAAAATACTGCGCAACCTGTTGCGATATACCATAATGTATTTGCCATTTATTTCTTATCTCCTTTTTTGATGAAATGCGCTCTTTTTGAATTGAGTTCAATTTTTTCAAATGTGTAAAGTCTTGCAGGTCGCTTTGAAGATGATTTTGTATATTCTTCAAGTTCTACAAGTCCGTTTGTTGAGAGCGCTTTCTTTCTGAAATTGCGTTTGTCAAGTTTCTTCTGCATAATCAGTTCATAAGACTTTTGCATTTCGGTCAATGTAAATTTTTCAGGTAACAACTGGTATGCAACAGGACAAATTTCAAGTCTTTCTCTTGTTCTTTTTAGTGAATATTGGATAATTTCTTTGTGGTCAAATGCTAAAGGCGGCAAATCCATAACCTTGTGCCAGCCAAGTTCTGTTGTAGATACAATTTTTATATCTTCAGAACGAACAAGTGCAAAATATGCACAGGTAATAACACGCCCGTCAGGGTGTCTTAACGGATCGCCAAATGTGTATAACTGTTCAAGATAAATGTTATCAACCGCAGTTTTTTCTTTCAAAACCCTTAATGCCGCTTCGTCAAGGTTTTCCGATAATCTTACATATCCTCCCGGAATAGCCCATTTGTCTTTAAAAGGTTCATTTACACGCTTTACAAGTAATACCTGCAAAGCATTGTTCTTAATTGTCAAGATTACAACGTCGACGGTAATTTCGTGTGTTTTTGTTTCGTTTACCATTATTAAATCTATCCTCTACCACTACAAATATATAATAAACATGGAATTTAAAATTAATCAATTTGTAAATCAACTTAATATTTGTTTACAATTTATATAATTTTAGGCAATTATTTCAACTGAATATACTTTATATATATACAAGGGGATTATACGGGATGTTTATGATGAGTTTTCAACAGAATATGAGTTTTGGCGGATGCAACCCGTTTACGTTCGGTGCTTTTAATCCGCGTTTAAACTTTTTCTTGGGACTTGCAGGTACTACTGCAGGAATGCCTTATTATCCTGTAATGCCAATGTGCGGATGCTCTATATTTAACCCTTATATGTCAATGGGTTATTCTAATTCTTATGCAATGGGCGGCTTTGGAAGTTTTAATTATCAACCGCAGACTTTCACATATATTCCGCAAGCGACAACTAATCCATTTGCATCTGTTACTCCAAGTGCTTCAACTCCAAGTGTTTCTACTTCAAGCGCTTCAATTCAGGTATCAACTCCAAGTTCAAGAGTTCAGGAAACTGATAATTCTCAACCTTGCTCACAAGGTATGACTTTAAATGGTAAAGGTAAAGGTACTCAATACGGACCTGAATTTTTGAATAAAGTAAAACAAATTGCAAAAAATCTTAATTGTAATTACAGAGATTTGATAGCAATAATGAATTCAGAATCAGGTGTTGATGCAAAAACTGTCGGTTATAATGGCGCAAGTGGCTTAATCTGCTTCATGCCGCAATATTTTGACGTTAACAGAATCAGAAAAATGAGTCCTATGGAACAACTTGATTTGGTTGAACAAACAATCAGAAAAGCAAAAAAAGCAGCAGGTTTTGCTGACAATGCAAAATTAAGCAAAGGTGATTTATATGCGTTAGTTTTCTTGCCGGCAAGAGCAGGAAATGATGTTCTTTGCAGAAAAGGTGAAACAGGTAAAAACGGCAGATTACTCAGATATTATGAAGCAAATGCCGCTCTTGATTACAACCGTGACGGTGTTATTACAAAAGACGAAATGGCTTCAAGAATAGACAGAAAATATGTTTCTGATTATGCATTCCTTGCATAATACCATAATGCGAAATATCAACTTTATGTATAATTGCATATAATAAAAAAATATCCTAAAATATATTTATGTCTTTGTTGGAAACAGATGAATTATATGTTGAATACACTTCAAAAAAAGGTGTGACAGGGCAGGAGCAAATTGTCCGTGCCGTAAACGGTATCAGCCTTGATATTCGCAGAGGGGAAGTTTTATCTGTTGCAGGTGAATCAGGATGCGGAAAATCAACTCTTGCAAAAGCGCTTATGAAACTAACCGAAGTAAAAAGCGGTGAAATATTTTTTGAGGGCAAAAATGTCATCAACCTTAAAACAAAATCAGAATTGCAGGATTTTTACAAAAAAGTTCAAATGATTTTTCAAAATCCTTATTCTTCGCTAAATCCGAAAATGAAGATTGGGCAAATATTATCCGAGCCACTTGAAATCAACACAAAACTTTCCAAAAAGCAGATAACAGAGATTGTCGAAGAAAAAATTTCACAGGTCGGATTGGATAAATCTGCTCTGAATCTTTACCCTCATGAATTTTCAGGCGGTCAAAGGCAGAGAATTGCTATTGCCCGTGCGCTTGTATCAGAGCCGGAACTTATCATCGCAGATGAACCTGTCAGTGCGCTTGATGTGAGTATTCAGGCTCAGATTATAAATCTTATAAAATATTTAAAAGATAATTTTAACCTTACTTTTTTGTTTATTTCGCACGATTTGAGCGTAATCCGTTATATCTCCGACAGAATTGCGATAATGTATCTTGGAGAAATTGTCGAACTCGGATTAACCGAAGAAATTTTTCAAAGTCCAAAACATCCTTATACTGCGGCGCTTTTAAGTGCTGTTCCCCAAATCAATCAAAATAACAAAATTCAGCAGGTGAAATTAAACGGGGAATTGCCGTCCCCACAGCATTTGCCTTCAGGCTGTAAATTTCATACAAGATGTCCTTACGTTATGGAAAAATGCAAAACGCAGGTGCCGGAAGAAAAATTTTTCTCCGATTTTCACACCTGTAAGTGTTTTTTATATCCGTGATATAATCAATTTATGGACAGAAAAATTGTGACAACAAACCGTAAAGCCTTTCATGACTACAATATTTTTGAAAAATTTGTAGCAGGTATTGTGTTGACCGGTACGGAAATTAAATCTATCCGTAATAATGCTATAAATCTGAAAGACAGTTTTTGCAAAATTGATGATAATGAACTGTTTTTATATAACTGCCATATTTCGCATTATGACAAAGGAAATCGATATAATCATGAAGAAAAACGCACACGCAAAATGCTTTTGACTAAAAAAGAAATATTAAAAATAAGTCAAAAAATCAAAAAAGACGGTTATACAGTTATTCCGTTAGAGGTGTTTTTTGTTCATGGTCTTGCAAAGGTTGAAATCGGACTTGCAAAAGGTAAAAAACTTTATGACAAGCGTGAAGATATGGTCAAAAAAGAACAAAAACGAGATATTGAGCGTTTGACTAAAAATAAATATTAATTATTTCGCTACCGCCAAGAAAAAGTTATTCAGTAAAAGCGGAATGTACTTTGGTGGAAGTGCTGAAAAATCAAATACAAATTCATTTATTCCCGCATTATAAAGTTCTTCAATATTTTCAAAATCCTGCATTACGGTATCTTCAAACATGTGCATTCTGCAAAAACCGTCACAAGTGAACGGAAATACCTTACCTAATGACGGGTCTTTAAGAGCATAAGTTCCCCCGTGGCAAGGTGCTTTGCAGGATAATCTTGATACAACTGCGCTATCATTATTCAAAGGGCACAATCCCATACTTGAAACCCTTTTGTTTCCGCCTATTGTATATTTTTTGTTTGGAATCTCATTTTTTATTTTCTTTAGTGTTCTTATCGCGGACTGAACATCAGGAAATGATGAAAAATCAACCGTATCAATTCTTGCAAGGTTGTTTAAACATTTAATTGACATACTGTTAAATAAATTTATACCTTGCCCGATTTCAAATGGAATATCATTGACATCACTATCGTTGATAAATGACCAAAAATAGCCGATATTATTGATAATAAGTGAGTCAGGATGCGGATTTGATAGCAAAAGTTCTTTTTCGTATTCATAAGTCCTGTCAAAATCACGTTCAATAAGAATTTTTGGGGTTGAAAGTTGAAAAATTATTCCGTATTTTGAACAGAATTTTTTTACTTTTGTTATAACCTGCGGAAAACTGTTCTTGGAAAGGTCACAAGTTGAAACAATTTCACCGTATTCAATTGAATAAATAGGATTATGACCGATTTTTTTAATATAATTTTCAAGTTCTTTAATTTGTGATAATCCTGTCAAACGTAAATTCAGACGATATTTGCTTGTAAATTTCAAATCCTTTGGAGTCTGCACCCGTTTGACATCCCAATCAAAATTCTTTATGTTACGGCTGAATTTGAAATCTTTGCCTTCTGCGCTAACAACATCTCCTGAAAAATGATTTGTTTGATAAATGCATTGTCTTGTATGTTTGAAAGGTAATTTTTGTTTTTTGAACATTTTAGGTTTTTCTAATATTTTTTCGATTAGTTCAATACCTTCCAAAATATCCTCGGACTCTTTGAATTTACCCTTTATTACAACATAATCAATCGCATTGAGTTTTATTATATCTTCAGCACACCAAGGCAGGTTATCAGAATCAATAGCAAGTGAAAGGTCGGTAAATTTTTTGATTTTCTGAATATTTTTAAGATAAATTTCTTCTGTAATAATTATTCCGTGTACCTTATGGAAACTGTTTATAAAATCTATTCCGGCAAGATTGTGAATATCAAAATAAGAATCTGCCATGACTTTAAACGGTAAATTGAAAACTTTTATCGCCTCCAATACCGCAAAACTGTTTATATAAATTCCTGTAATATCAGTGGTTTTTAAGAATCGTAGGAATTTTTTAATTTCCGGTAATTCTTCTTCTGTTATATCGTGTTTGAAATTAATAAAAAATTTCGCGTTACAACTTTTTGCCGCCTGCAAAAATACATTGACCAACTCAAAATTGCCGTCCATAAACCTGTCGTAGTAGCAGTAAAATCTGCGACAATGTGTATTTTTACAGAAAACGGGAATGTCTTCAGGCTGTTTTACCGGCGAAATAATTTTAATCTCATTCATAAATAAATTATATCTTTTAAACGAGTTTTATAAAATTTATTTTAACATTTCTTAATATATTAAGAAAAAAAAGCAATTATAAAATAATAAAATACTTTATTTATATATAGGAAATACCTGAAATATTAATTTTAGGGTAAGGATGATTCAAACAATAGGATAATAGTCAAAATCTAAGGGAGGATACTCTATATGGGTATAGGCGCAGAAGATTACATCGACAGGATGTTAGTACAAAAGTATCAGGAAGAAAAAGTTGACAACCACGATAATACCGAATCAATGGTTGATCCTGAAAAAATGTTGGGTGCAATGAATGATTATGCTTCAACTTTAAAAAATATGGTTGAATTAAGACAGCGGCTGAATATTGCTTGCTATGCAATAAATGCACGAACAGCGAGATATCAGCGTTCGCTCGGTCAAAGATAAAAGTTTTCTCTCTTTCAATTTTTTGGTAAAATGAAGATACCGAAGAATTAAGGAGTAGCAAATGGGAAAAATCATCCTTGGCTCATCATCTCCAAGAAGAGCAAGTATTTTGAAAACAATGAAATTGGATTTTGACGTAATACCGTCTGAATATGATGAACCTCATACCCAGACGGTTTTCTCTTACGAATTTGTAGAAAGTCTTGCATATAACAAGGCTCTTGATGTAGCAAAAAAATTAAAAGTAAAAGGAATTGATATTCAGGTGTTGGGGGCTGATACGATAGTTGTTCTTGATAATAAAATTTTAGGTAAACCAAAAGATTATCAAGATGCCTTTGTTACCTTAAAAATGCTTTCAGGCAAGACTCATTTTGTTGTAACATCTGTCGCTGTCGTAAATTCAAAAACACTTGAATATAAAATTAAATCAGACACGACTTATGTAACTTTTGAGAATTTGACAGAAGAACAAATAAAATTTTATCTTGATAACTTCAAACCGTTTGATAAAGCAGGCAGTTATGGAATACAGGAGTTGCCTGACGGGTATGTAAAATCGGTTGACGGACAAATCGATAATGTTATCGGTTTGCCGTCAAAAGTTGTGGAAGAACTTTTGGCACAATAATAAATTCACTTGCGCCAAAGTTCTTCTTTATATGATGAACGCAGAAAAATTAGACCATACCTTCTTTTACGGCTTTTACTGCCGCTTGAACCCTGTCATTAACACACATTTTTTGCAGAATAGAACAAACATGAGCTTTGGCGGTATGAACACTTACGATTAGTTCCTTGGCTATTTCTGTGTTACTTTTACCTTCCACAAGATGTTTTAAGACTTCATGTTCCCGTTCAGTCAGCGGAACTTTAATTTCAGAGGTGCAGTTTTCTCCGACAATTGCTATATCATCAGTTTTTGGAATAGATTTTAGAGCAAGCTTCGCAACCATCGGATCTATCCAGCAAACACCGTCATTTACATCTCTTATGACATTTGCAAGTTTTTCAGGGTCTATATCTTTCAGACAATACGCATTCGCTCCGGAACTCAATGCTCCGACAACTTCCTGTTGTCTGTCGTGAGAAGTCAGGGCAATAATTTTTACATCCTTATCAAATTCTCTTATTTTTAAAATTGCCTGTATTCCGTTCATACCCGGAAGCCCCAAATCCATAAGAATGACATCCGGTTTTGTTCTTTCAATTTGCCTTAGTCCCTGTATAGCATCTTCTGATTCTGCTACAACATCAATGTCGGCGTTTGAATTAAGTGCGCACCTTAATCCTACTCTTGTCAGTTTAAAATCCTCGACAATAACTACTTTAATACATTTTTCTTTAATCATTTTGTTTCTCTCCCTTTAAAAAAAATAATTAGTGTATCTTATACATTTAACGGATTACTTCTAATGTATTACATCACAATATTAAAACTATTACCCGACAGGATAATAGTTTTGGTATTTTAATAAATATGCAATAATTCATTTGTCGTAAGTTATTGTGAGGATAAATAATTTTGTTTTTTCGTTGTTTTTATCAAAGACGGGAACATCTTAGGTAACAGGGGAATATTCATCTGCCCCTTTTAAGGGGGAAGTACCTGCGTTAGCAGGGGTAGGGGGTTCTTGTGAGCGGCAATTATTTTCTCCCTCACCGCTTTGGGAAGCGGGGCTATTTTCTAATTTTCTCGCCCCTTTGGGGAGAGAGTTAGAGAGAGGGGCTGAATCCTCATAAAAAAACTGTCCGTTTTCTTCTATCAGACAGTTTTTTGAAATACCGTTTTTGTCTAAAAACTGCAGTGCATGCACTTTTGATTTAGTCGAAGTGCCATCCGACTTTGTGATAAGTGTTTTCATATCTTCTCCTTTATGTTAATTCCCTCCGCCCAATGTCCATCTGTTTTAATTAGCCACAAAATTACCAAAATTAGAACTTTATAATATTGTTAACAATTTAAAAACATTATTAAGTCCAGATTTTATAAATGATTTAAAAATTCAAATAGAATATCTGAATGCTGCAAATAGAATATCTGAATGCTGCATAGATGATAGTTGACCTTTTAATTAAACATTCAACAGATTGAAAATAAAGAGGACAAATAAATGCAAGATACTTTACTAAAAGAGAAAAATTTTGAAGAAGCGATTGAAAATTACCTTATAACCAAAGGTGGTTATGAAAAAGGAGTGCCTGAACATTTGAACAGGGCAACGGTAATGGACGAAGATACATTCTTGAGGTTTATCAAAACAACTCAACCTCGTGAATGGGAAAAACATTGCAAAACTTATATTGTTTTTAGTCAAAACCAAATGGCAAAAAATTAGGAAAGCCACCGATTCAGTACCCCGATAATTGGAAAGAAGTATATCCAATATGGAAATCAGGTGCAATAACGGCCCGTGAAGCAATGAAAAGAATGAACCTTAAACCGACATCTTTTTATAAATTGGCTAAAAATTATAAAGATTGAAATATGGCAAAAATATTCATTGTAAAAAATGTAATATTTGTATAAATATTCGGTGTAAAAAGTGTAATATTTTATAAAATATTCGTTGCAAAAAATGTAAATGTGTATTTTACGTTTGATATAGTAAGTTAACAGAAACCAGATAAAAAATTTCAAATTCTTGCCGTTTTGTGAGTGTCAAAAGTATTTATACTTTTTTTTATTACACTCAATTTTTATGACAAAATCATGTTCAAATCATGTTCAAATTTTGCTCAAATTTGGCGAAAAATTAGAAAAAATAAGAAATTACAAAATCGGCGAAAAGCCCTAAAAATAATGGTTTTGAGAGCCGCTGGGGAAATTGCTCCCACACAACCTTTCCAAGATTGCACCTTAAGCCACTCGGACACCTCTCTTTATATTTATGTCTTTAATTATCGCTTAAATGCTGAGACTCGTAAAGTTCCAAATAAGAATCCTGATAATACTCATCAGTTTTGTCTATTTTTTCGGCTTTTGCATCAGCGAGTTGTTCCAACACTTTTGCATAATCAAGACACTTTTTACCTTTTATTCCTTTTGTTTCCATTTCTATTGTGCCGTCAGGCAGTAATTTAATTTTTAGTTTACCCATTTTTATCCTAAATCTATTGTTAAAACTATTGAATTATCGTCACTTACTTCTTCGCTTTCCAGCCTCATATTTTTATCTTTAATGCGTTCAAGTATTTTTCGGTATGTCAAATCCTGAATATTAAGTCCGTATTCTTCATCTAAATCCTGAAGCAACTGTTCGCATTCGGATTGATTGGTAATTTGCATTATTTCAAGATTATAAGCATCGCTTTTAAAATCTTTAGAATAATGGAGTTTCATTCCAAACATTTCGCAAGTTACATTAAATTCATCGGATATAATATTTGTTGCGCCATGCTCATTGAGAGTTTTTATTAAAGTTTCTTTGTATGTATAATTTGTTTTTTGAGTTTTTGAGGTTATAGGTTTTTGACCTGAAAGAATATTCACCAGCGGAATTTTTTGTTCTGATTCCAGGTAAAAATTCTGCTTTTTATCTTTTCTTATGTATTTATAATTTTTGTTATTCACTCTGAATCTTATTTCGGTTTCGGTTTGTTTAGGAATATTTTCAATATTATTATTTTTTAACAGTTCAAGCAATTCTTCTTTTGTTTTATAATGAGTGTTATAGCAATAATAAAAAATTTCTTCCGAACCGACATCTCTTGTATTTTTTTTCAAAATAACATCAAAAGTATTGAATAAAGTTTCGGAATATTTGACAAGCATTTGAGCCTTATTGGTAATTTTATCAAAAATACCGGTTTCTTCCATTGTCAAAACAGCGCAATAATTCCCGTTATAAAGTTCCCAATGAATATTCAATCCGTTATTCATCTGATAAGTATTGGCATCAATTTGAGTACATTCCTCAAGATTAGCCATTAGATAAGGAATCTGAGCAGGTGTAAAATTTGTTGCAACTTTAAGAAGTCTCAAATTATCTTTTTCTAATTTCAGGTCATATTTTTTAGTTGAAATTTTATTATTTTTAGCGTCAAGACTAATTAAAAATCCCATAGGAAACGCTTTTAAAACAATGGACATTTAAACCTCTTTCTATACATCCAGCGCTCTGCCGCCTCTTGAAGCATTGACATCATCCGCACTATCAGATGAGTACATCGCCATATCAGATTTTTTTGTTGCCGCAACGGCTCTTACATTTGCCCATTCACGCAGAGAAATAATCTGCTCTTTTTGAGTAACAGACAAAGGTACGACATTTTTGATAGTTGAAGTCAAATCTTCAAAGGTTAATGCTCTTTTGTTAAAATAAGCCTCATAAAGAGAATCAATAATTATCTGTTCAATTTCGGCACCGACAAGTCCTTCTGTCATTTGCGCAAGTTTTTTACACAAAACATCATCAATCTGAATTTCCCCACAGACATCAGCATCTTTCAGACGCTTTTTTAGATGAACTTTAAAAATTTCTTCTCTCTCCTTTTGAGTAGGCATATCAACAAAAAAGATTTCATCGAATCTACCTTTTCTTAGCAACTCAGGAGGTAATCCGCTGATATTATTTGCAGTTGCAATAACAAATACAGGGGCATTTTTATCTTGCATCCAGTTAAGAAAAGTTCCGAAAATTCTTGAAGATGTTCCACTGTCACCACTTGAATTCATGCCGCTTAAACTCTTTTCAATTTCATCAACCCATAAAATTGACGGAGCAACTGCTTCAGCAGTTTTCAGGGCTTTGCGCATATTTTCTTCAGAACTGCCGACAATACCTGCAAATATTTTGCCAAAATCAAGTTTCAGTAACGGCAACTGCCAAATTGCACTTGTTGCCTTTGCAGTCAAACTCTTTCCGCAACCGGGAACACCTGTTATTAAAACACCTTTGGGCGACGGCAGACAATATTTTTTTGCCGATTCAGACCAGGAATTATTCCTTTTTATCAGCCAACTTTTTAAATTTTCAAGCCCCCCGATATCTTCAATTTTATATTCGGTATTTATAAATTCAAGGATTCCAGTCTTTTTAATGACCTGCATTTTTTCACTCAAAATTGTATCCAAATCTTCAATACTTATTTTTCCGTCATTAACCATCGCAAGAGCAAACGCATTCTCAGCCTCCTGCAAAGTTAGCCCCAAGGCCGCTTTGCAAAGTTTTTCTTCAATCTCCGGGGTTAGTTCTGATGTATCAATTTGAGCATTTTGGGTTACCATTTTTGAAAATTTTGATTTTATGTCATCTAATGACGGCAACGGCAAATCAAGAACGGTTATTTCTTTAGACATCGTATCGGGAATAATCAGTTCCGAAGATAAGAAAATAACATTTTTTCTGAATTTATCAGTTTTTAATTTTCCTATAATATCTCTAAGGTGTCTTACGGCATTGTAATCAGGCTGACGACCTTTAATCCCGAAATAGACGTGAAAATCGCACATTACAAATACGGAGTTTTTTTGAACATCTCTTATAAAGTCTATCGCTTTATCAGGCATATTTGTACCTTCAATAGGCTGACCATTTAGAGTAAAACCGCCTGTTTGAGTCCATACATAGACTTCTCTTGGCACCCTGACAAGTTTTTCCGAAGAAGAAATATTTTTGATAATCGCTAATGCCCGTTCTTCTTCAAATGTCGTAAGATAGATATACGGGAATCTTGCCCGAAATAATCTTGTCAACTGCGATATAAACTTGTTGTCCATTAAAGCACCCCTCTCATCTAATATTCATTATTTTACAATATTTTTTGAAAGTTGTAAACAAAGATCACGCTCAAGTTTTGCAAAATCACCCATTCCGTTGATTTCAATTTTTCCGGCATAATCAAGATGCAATTCAATTTTGTTTTTATATTTTTTTAAATCGTTTTCACAATACCTGTCAGTAAGAAAAATAAATCTTTGATTAGAAGACCCCACCCAAGGACGGGAAAGATCAAAATGTTCCTGTTCAAACCCCCCATCAATAAGTAAATCGATATTAGACAAAAATTCATTTATATATCTGTCTTTTTTAAGTTTCAATTCTTCCAGAGTGTATCCCGTAAAGCACAAAACGGACAAATTCTTTCTTTTGACCATTTTTGATAACTCTGAAAGTTCTTTTGCCTGCTCAAAAGGTTCACCGCCCAAAAAGGTAACACCTTCAATATTATCTTGCGCTTTAATAAGACTATAAAGTTCTTCTACGCTATAGTACTGTCCTGACTCAAAGTCCCAGGTTTCTTTTGCGAAGCATCCATTACAATGTTTTTTACAGCCCTGAACCCAAATACAAAAACGTTGTCCCGGACCTTCTACTGTTGTATTTTTTAAAATTTTGTATATTTTCATTCTTAATCTACAATTCTTTCAGAATCCGCTTCTTTTTGGGAAATAAATGTAGAAGACTTTTCCACCGTAATCATTGCTGAAATTTTGTTCCTGAAATGCGATTTCACTTCGGATATATTCAAGAAATCTTCTTTATTTTTAAAAAATCCGTTCAAATTACGGTATTCAACAATTTTTTTTGCCATAATAATATTTATGCCCGGCAATTCGGAAATAGTTTGTGCATTTGCAAGGTTTATATCAATTTTATCGCTGCCTGATAAATCCTGCATATCGACAACATCTTTAGAACTGTCTTTGTTTTCAGAAGTTATAATTTTTTGCTTCCGTAAATCATTAAAATCCACTACAATTTGTCCCTGAACTGTGTTTTGCACAATTTTATTTGCGTGTTTTTCATTGTTAACTTTGGGTGTCGGTACAGATTTACTCTTTTTCTCCGGCATAAATTCTTCCATACCTTCAATTTTGAAATTACTATCATTTGTGGATAAAAACATCATATTAAGCCGACCGCTTGCTTTATCTATGAAAGAAAACAATGTATCAAGATATGTATATTCTTCATAAACCGAACAAATTTCTATCCAGCAATTATCAACATTTTCATGATTAGTTTTATCAACAATAAAAGCTCTTAGGGTCTGATTTCTTTTTGAAGCCGGATTGTCCATAACAACAATTTTATTGCGAGGAAAATATCTGACTATGCAGTGTTTATTTGACAATGTATTGTTATTAAAAACAAGTTCTTTCGGGACACTTCTTATTCCGGTTAAAATATATTCTCTTTTTGCTTTTTTTATAAACAAATTAAATGAAATACCTGCAAAAATTATAAGTAAAAAACATCCTGCTATTGCAAACGGAAGTTTTGTGGCAAGCAACAAAAATAATAATAAAGATGGAATTATAAGTGCTTTTATTTTTATATTCATAACACTATAAATATTATATTATAAAATGCCAAAAGTAATAATATAAATAAATGAATTAATTTTTTGTAAACCTCTTGAAATTTTTTATTTGTTATATTACAATTATAGTAATTAATAGAAAAGTAGGAGTAAATTATGGCTTGCGGTTTTTTAGAAATGGAAATTTTAAATACATTTTGGAATTTGACCTCTGAAAATGAAGACAGAGATATTTCAATTCAGGATGTAGTTGACGAACTATCATCAAACGGTGTTGAAAGAGCATACACAACGATTAAAACCGTTATGGACAGACTCGTTTCAAAAAGTATTTTGGTTCGTTACAAAACCGGTAAAAAATTCTTTTACAAGGTGACTATGGATAAACGCGAAATGGCACTTGATATGATGAAAGAATTTACCGACAATTTCTTTGACGGGGACATATCAAAGATGGTTCGTTTTGTTGAAAAAGAGACGGTTGAACTTCTTGTAAAATAGTTATGAGTGAAGAACAGAACAAAGACAGACGCTTTGTTGCGGAAATTTTACGCAATGTCAGGTTGGGAAAATTATCCGTAAGAGAGGCTATGTTGCATTACCCAAAAGATACTAAAGACGAAAGTCTTATTGCTGCGTATCACGCACTTATTCATTACGAGGCAGATGAGGATATCAGAGCAAGAGATATTTTGTTTCGGGAAGAGCAGGACGATTATCTTGAATTTATTTACACTACACTTGCAAACGGAGATGATTTACCGCAAAATATAATAGATTCATACAAAGAGTTTTATGACAAAGCTCCGATTTTGCATGAAAAAAATGCAAAAGGCTTTTGGAAAAGTTTTTGGAAAAATTTGAATGTAAAGGATGACTAAAAATGAAAAAGTTATTAGGGATATTAATTGTACTAATGCTATTAATCGGCACCATACCAACAAGTAAAGCATGCCTTTTCAAAAAAAATGAAAAAACTGCCCCTGCAATTACACAAACTATAAATAGGCAAAACGCAGATGCTTCAATTCTTGCCACGATGAATGATGACATGCAAAAAGGAAATACTCTTTGGGTAGGTACATTTCAGATTGTGTGGAATGAGGTTATAGATAATCTTGTTCATCACCCGATTGAATTTATCGAAGGTACAACAATCACGGCAAAAAACCTGAATAAAAGAGAATTTAATAAAACTGATATCAGCGAAAATTCTTATTACACAAAATACGGAATCGTTTCTCCAAAATTAAAAAAAGAAATTGAAAAAGGTATAAAAGAAAAGTTCAATGAAACAAGCGATATTTTAGATTCATTTGATTTTACTTATAATCCGATGAAGATATTTGTTTATGCAATGCTTAAAAAAGATTTCAAATTTTTAGAACCTTTTGACAAACTATCTGACGGAGTTTTCGGTACAATTAATAATGAAAAAGTTAAATATTTCGGAATAGATTCAAAAAGTTCAGGCAAACTTTACAAAAATGTTTCGGTTCTGTTTTATAATTCAGACAACGATTATGCCGTAAAACTTAACACCAAAACAAATGACAAAGTAATTTTATACAGGACTGACGAGATTAAAAAATTCAATGAATATTTTGAAGATATAAAATCCAAAGACAAAGAATATAATGACCGCAAATATTTCGGGAATTATGACAGATTAAAAGTTCCTGATATTTCGCTCTACCTTATAACAAACTTTAAAGATGTTGAGGGTAAAAATATCAAAAATGCGAATTTCAGAATTGATAAAACCATTGAGACCATTGATTTTAAGATGGATAACGAAGGTGTAAAATTAAAAAGTGAAGCAGCAATGATGATGACTTGTACTGCAATGCCGGGGCCAAAACCACAAATCAGATACTATTATTTTGACAAAGATTTTGTATTATTTTTAATTGAGGACGGCAAAAATGTTCCGTACTATGCAATGCGTATAACAGATGTTGCAAACCTTAATAAAACGGGGAAAAAGTAATAAATGTCCGAACTTTTTTCAAGAAATATTCTCTATTGGGGCGAAGAAAATCAACGGCTTTTATCTCAAAAGAATGTTGCCGTATTTGGTTTGGGTGGTGTCGGAGGATTTTGTGCTGAGGCACTTGCAAGGGCAGGGGTCGGAAATCTTACTATTGTTGATTTTGATATGGTTTCCGAATCAAACATTAATCGTCAAAGCGTTGCCCTATACTCTACAATCGGACAAAAAAAGACAGATCTTTTTGAAAAAAGATTAAAAGACATTAACCCTGAAATAAATATTAAAATTATTGATGATTTTTATACAGAAAATAATCACATTATGACAGGGCAATATGATTATGTTGCAGATGCAATAGACACAATGCGTTCAAAAATTCATCTTTTAAAAACCTGTTATGAAAATAAAATTCCGCTCATAAGTTCAATGGGTGCAGGAAACAGAATTGACCCGACAAAACTTTATATTGCCGATTTAAAAGATGTGGAAAACCGTAACGCACCGTTTGTATCCAATGTAATTTATCAACTAAAAAAACTCGGAATTACTCAGGGAATAACTTTTGTTTGTTCAAGAGAAACTCCGCATGCGCAGAAAAAAATAACAGAAAAAGAAGAAATAACGACAAATTCGGGTGAAAAAATTGAGTTTAATAAAATTATCCCGAGTTCCACTCCGTTTGTTGCTTCATGTTCGGGTATTTTTATGGCATCATATATTGTAAGGAAATTAATTGAGGGTTAATATATGAACATTTTGGTAACGGGTGCATCTAAAGGTATAGGCAGGGTTATTGCGCAGGAATTAAAAAACGCCAGGCATAGGATTTTTGTCAGCGCAAGAAATGAGCAGGCATTAAAAGAACTTAAACCGACAGGGTATTTGTTGTGCGATTTGGCTAACGAATATGATATATCTAAACTTGGTGATTTTATCGTTGAAAACAAAATTGATGTATTAATAAATAATGCCGGCGAATACATTTATTCAGAGATTGAAAAAACGAAAATCAATAAATTAAACCACATCGTTGCAGTGAATTTAAAAGCCCCGATATACCTTACGGCAAGGGCAGTTCCTTATATGAAAGAAAAAAAATTTGGAAGAATAATAAATATCGGATCAATTTCAGGGGTTATGGGCGAAGCAAACGCAAGTCTTTACAGTGCCACAAAATCAGGATTAATCGGATTTTCAAAGGCAACGGCTTTAGAGTTGGCTCAATACGGAATTACAATAAATACAATAAATCCGGGGTGGGTTGAAACAGAACTCGGCAAAGATTCTATTGAACAAAGCGAATTTAGTCAGGAGGAAATATTAGACTGTATTCCGCAAAAGCGTTTTGTTGATCCGAAAGAAATTGCCGGAATGATAAAATACCTCATAAGTGATGATGCCAAAGGAGTAACGGGACAATCTATTAATCTTTGCGCAGGTTTGAGTGTTGGAATTTGATTTTTTTATTGTATAATGGATTAAAAATTGAATATAATTAGTAGTAGCATAATACTTATGCCGAAGTGGTACTCTGCCGAACAAAATGATTAAGTATCATTTTGTGAGAGGGTTTCCCTTGGGGAAACTTCCAACACTGAGTGCATAGTTTTATTGAAAATTGAATATAATTAGTAGTAGCATAATACTTATGCCGAAGTGGTGGAATGGTAGACACGTGCGTTTCAGGTGCGTATGGAGAAATCTGTGCGGGTTCAAGTCCCGCCTTCGGCATTTTTTATTGCTATAAATTTTGATTCAGTTATATTGTCAGGCAATTGTCTGACCTACATCTAATACACCTATCTCCCACGCGGGGAGAGAAATTTTTCTTAATGAACAATAGCGAATTTAGAAAAATGAGAGAGGATTATACACTATCTCCCCAACGGGGAGAAAAGAATTTCAATGCGAAACAAAGTTGAGCATTAGAAATTCAAGAGAGGGTAAAATTAATCTACCCCCTACGGGGAACACACCCTCTCCCGAATTTGTAAATTCACATTCGTTCATTAACAAATTCTGCCCTCAGCACAAGGCATACAGGCTCACACGATTTTGAAGGACAAAAATCGGTTCGCTTTGTATCCCCTACGGAGAGGTAAAAAACCTATCTCCCAATGATTATACACTATCTCCACTGGGGAGAGAGTCGTTAATAATCCATCTTCCAGCCATTGTCAATAAGGGCTCCATAGCAATAATATACATTATTATTTTTGCATTTAGTTATCTTAGTTTCTAATGTATCATCAGACTCAGTTGTATAAGAACGATCTACAATCTTCCCCTTATTCGTAACAAAAAAACCGAAAAAATCACGACCGGCTATATTGGGTTTATCATTCCCATTGATATCAAATAACATCTGACCAACTATATCTTCAGATTTATTATATGTTGATGCGGGTTTTGTGTATCTCATAATTACACCATTTTTAAGCATTATTGTAATGCCGGCAGTAGAAGGATTTGCGTTACCACTTTTATTCAAAAACTTATAAGTTACTTTATCTTTTCCTGTTGCAGTCGTTTTCCAACAATCCTTTTTTGAATTACTTGCCGTACATTTTTTTACGATAGAAAAATGTTTATCAGAAAGAAGTTTTGCTGGATCGCCAAAATCTGTGTCTGACAAATCTCTTGTTCTGTGGGCGATAAGTTCGTCCTGCGCAAGTTGTTCGATAGTTGCAGCCATATTTTTGACCTGATTAGCAAAAACACGGTTTTGGATATTATTCATCAAAATCGGTACAGTCAAAACTGCAATTACACCAACAATAGTCATTGCCATCAAAAGTTCTGTTAATGTAAAGCCTTTTTTCATACTCACTCCTTTTTTTATATTATAGCAAAAATTTGATACTCTTGCAATAAACCCAATCTCCCCTTCGGGGAGAGAAATTTTTCTTAATGAGCGATAGCGAATTTAGAAAAATGAGAGAGGGCTAGGTTTATTAACCCCTAACGGGGAACACACCCTCTCCCGAATTTGTAAATTCACATTCGTTCATTAACAAATTCTGCCCTCAGCACAAGGCATACAGGCTCACACGATTTTGAAGATGAAGATCCTGAATCAAGTTCAGGATGACAAAAATCGGTTCGCATTGTATCTCCGCAGGAGAGGTAGATATTAATCCAAATATCTCGGTTCGTAACTTGAAAGTTCTACCATTCTGAAACAAGCCGCACCATTACCTGCATTACATAAATCTTTTAATCCGGCAGAGGTTTCTTCTCCATCAGCATCGCCGTTTACATATCCTGCTATATCTCCGGCTCTGTAACCTTCGCCATCATACCATTCAACCTTCATGATGAAATAATCAACCCCAACCATATTAGGCTTATCTGCGCCCGTTACATCAACCACAATCGAAGTTTTACTGTTATCTTTATCATTAACTATACCTATTCCGACACCGTTTTTGAGTAACAACACAGCCTGATTGTCTGAATCCTCAGAAGGTATCAATACATCATCAATAACTTTTGCATCCGAATGTCTTTTATAAGTTGTTCCAAACGGTTCACCTGATTTTGACCCGTCAAACTTTTGAATAAATGCTTTCGGGTCTTTGTAAATATCAGTTGAAGTAATTTCCGTTGTTCTTTGTTTTGTCAACTCCGATTGGATGACATTCCCGATTGATGCTACAGTACCCTTTAACAACGACATTCTTGATTTTTCATGAACATTTTTTAATAAACTCGGCAAAGATAATACCGAAATAATACCTATAATCAACATCGCAAGCAAAACTTCACCTAAAGTAAAACCATATTTTCTTTTAAACATACATAACCTCTTTTTCTTTACTTAAATTTATCATTATTTTCTTAAAATTTCAATTATCTTGACGATAAATTTTGAGCAAGTTACAATTTTTTTGTATATAAGGTGAAGGGAGTAAAAAATGACTAATATACAAGTTACTCAAGAAATTTTAGACAAATGCCCCGTAAAAAGAGGCGTTAAAGGCAGTCCGGCACCTATTCCTCAAGAAGGAGCATGGACAAAGTGTAAAGAAATCAAAGATATTTCAGGATTGACTCATGGTTGCGGATGCTGCGCGCCACAACAGGGTACCTGCAAACTTACTTTGAATGTAAAAAACGGTATTATACAGGAAGCACTTGTTGAAACTATCGGATGTTCAGGTATGACCCATTCTGCTGCTATGGCAGGCGAAATTCTTCCGGGTAAAACAATTCTTGAAGCGTTGAATACGGATCTTGTTTGTGACGCAATCAATGTTGCAATGAGAGAATTATTCTTACAAATCGTTTACGGCAGAACACAATCTGCATTCTCAGAAAACGGTTTGCCTGTTGGTGCAGGACTTGAAGACTTAGGCAAAGGCTTATGCTCTATGTGCGGTACAATTCACTCTACGGCTCAAAAAGGTGTAAGATACTTACAATTAACCGAAGGATATATTTTAAAACTTGGTTTAGACAAAAATAACGAAGTTATCGGATATCAATTCATTAACCTCGGCAAATTTATGGATGCTATCAAAAAAGGTGTAAATCCTCAAGAAGCATACGATAAAAATATCGGTACTTACGGCAGATTTGCTGATGCGGTTAAATATATTGACCCGAGAGAAGAATAATAAACCTGTTCCCCTCTACCTTTGGGAGAGGGTAGAATTTCTTAATGAACATAGTGAATTTAGAAATTCGGGTGAGGGTTAGATTCTGAAACAAGTTCAGAATGACAGTATAGGATAATTAATAAAATAAGGAAATAAAAAAATGACAGTAAAATTTGAAGGACAAGATAGACGCGAAGCGACTTTGAAAAAAGTTTTACCTGAATATGGTTTTAAATCTTTAGAAGATGCTCGCGAATTATGTTTATCAAAAGGCATTGATGTAGATGCCATTGTTAAAGGTATTCAGCCTATTGCATTTGACAACGCTTCTTGGGCTTATACTTTGGGGGTTGCTATTGCAATCAAAAAAGGTATTACAAATGCTGCCGATGCAGCTGAAGCAATCGGTTTAGGTTTGCAGGCATTTGCAGTTCCGGGCTCAGTCGGCGACAGAAGACAAGTTGGTATCGGTCACGGCAACTTGGGCGCAATGCTTTTAAGAGAAGAAACTAAATGCTTCTGTTTCTTGGCAGGTCACGAATCATTTGCGGCTGCTGAAGGTGCAATTGGTATCGCAAGAAACGCTGACAAAGTAAGAAAAGAACCTTTAAGAGTTATTTTAAACGGTTTGGGCAAAGATGCCGCTTACGTAATATCAAGAATCAACGGTTTTACTTATGTTGAGACAGATTACGATTACAAAACAGGCGAATTGAAAGTTGTTAAAGAAACACCGTTCTCTGACGGCGAAAGAGCAAAAGTAAAATGCTACGGTGCCGATGATGTATCAGAAGGGGTTGCAATTATGATTAAAGAAGGTGTTGATGTTTCTATCACAGGTAACTCAACTAACCCGACAAGATTCCAGCACCCTGTTGCAGGCACTTATAAAAAATGGGCTATCGAAAACGGCAGAAAGTATTTCTCTGTTGCGTCAGGCGGTGGTACAGGTCGTACATTACACCCTGATAATGTTGCAGCAGGTCCTGCTTCTTACGGTATGACTGATACTATGGGAAGAATGCATGGTGATGCTCAATTTGCAGGTTCATCTTCAGTTCCTGCCCATGTTGAAATGATGGGTGTTATCGGTATGGGTAACAACCCGATGGTTGGTGCTACAGTTGCATGTGCCGTTGCTGTTGCGCAAGCAATGAATAAATAATTGAGGACATTCTGAGGCTTTTGCCAAAGTATCTTATTATAAATGAAAGCCGTATCTTATACAAGATACGGCTTTATTATGTAATAACAATATCGCATTAAGGACAAGTTCGATAATTAAGTGTTTTTAATTCCGAATTTTCGAAAAGACACAAAATAACATAAAAACCTGTTTTTATAAATATGGTGATTCTTGAAGAAGAAGCAAAAAACGAGCACAGAATTATATAATTTGGTTAATAACTTATGAGGGTTAACTTTTGGTTAATTCAACATCATTGTTTGTAACAAATAATTTCAATAATAATTTGAAAATATTTATGTTTATGTGATAATTTTCATATGCTAATATTTTTGTCAGTATAATTATGCTGACCTATAAATAGCGAAGTAGTACACATTTTAATAAAGAAAAGAAGGAAAGAAAAATGGGAAGACCAGCTCCGTTAGAAAAAATCAGAAACATCGGTATTGCTGCCCACATCGACGCCGGTAAAACAACTACAACAGAGCGTATTTTGTTTTATACAGGTAAAACTCACAAATTAGGTGAAGTTCACGATGGTGCTGCAGTAACAGACTTTATGGAACAAGAAAGAGAAAGAGGTATTACAATCCAATCCGCAGCAGTTACTGCAGAATGGAAAGGACACCAGATTAACATTATTGATACCCCGGGACACGTTGACTTTACAATTGAAGTAGAACGTTCTTTGCGTGTATTAGATGGTGTTGTTGCGGTATTTTGCGCAGTAGGCGGTGTTCAATCTCAGTCTGAAACAGTATGGCGTCAGGCAAACAGATATGAAGTTCCTCGTATGGTATTTGTCAACAAAATGGACAGAACAGGCGCAGACTTCTATCGTGTAGCAGAACAAATTAAAACAAGATTAGGTGCTAATGCTGTTCCTATTCAGTTGCCAATAGGTGCTGAAGATAAATTTACAGGTTTAGTTGACCTTATGACTATGAAAGCCGAAATTTATACAAATGATTTGGGTACTGATATTAAAGAAGAAGAAATTCCTGCTGACTTACAAGCAAAAGCAAAAGAATACCATGATGCAATGGTAGAAGCGATTTGTTCGGAAGATGATGCTTTGATGGAAAAATTCTTTGAAGATCCTGATTCAATTACTATTGAAGAATTGAAAGCAGGTTTAAGAAAAGCAGTATGTAACAATAAAATTGTTCCTGTTACATGCGGTACAGCATTCAAAAACAAGGGTGTTCAGTTGTTATTGAACAATGTTGTTGATTATATGCCGTCACCTGTTGATGTTAAGGCTATAGAAGGGGAATTGGAAGACGGTACAAAAACTGTTCGTCATTCATCTGATGATGAACCGTTCAGTGCTTTGTCATTCAAAGTTATGACAGACCCGTTTGTTGGTCGTTTAACATTCTTGAGAGTATATTCAGGTAAAATCACTTCCGGTTCTTATGTATTGAACTCAACAACAGGAAAGAAAGAGCGTATTTCTCGTTTGGTTCGTATGTATGCAGACCAAAGACTTGAAGAAAATGAAGTTTACGCAGGTGATATCTGCGCTGCAGTTGGTTTGAAAGAAACTACTACAGGTGATACTTTGTGTGATGAAAAGAATCCGATTATCTTGGAAAGAATGACTTTCCCTGAACCGGTTATTTCTGTTGCAATTGAACCAAAAACAAAAGCAGACCAAGATAAGATGGGTATTGCTCTTCAAAAATTGGCTGAAGAAGATCCGTCTTTCAGAGTTAAATCTGATGAAGAAACAGGTCAAACAATTATTTCAGGTATGGGCGAACTTCACCTTGATATTATTGTTGACCGTATGTTAAGAGAATTCAAAGTTGAAGCAAATATTGGTAAACCTCAGGTTGCATATCGTGAAACAATCAGAGGAACTGCTGATCAGGATTCTAAATTCATTCGTCAGTCAGGTGGTAAAGGTCAATACGGACATTGTAAAGTCAGAATTTCTCCTGCTGAAGAAAATGCCGGATTTGTATTCGAAAACAAAATTGTTGGTGGTGCTATTCCTAAAGAATACATCGAACCTGCAAGAAAAGGTATGGAAGAAGCCCTTGAAGGTGGTATCTTGGCAGGCTATCCTATGATAGATGTTAAAGTAGAACTTTATGACGGAAGTTACCACGAAGTTGACTCTTCTGAAATGGCGTTCAAAATTGCCGGTTCTATGGCAATTAAAGAAGGTTGTAAAAAAGCACAACCTTGTATTCTTGAACCTATGATGAAAGTTGAAATCGAAATACCTGATGAATTTACAGGTACAATTATCGGTGATATTTCTCGTCGTAGAGGAAGAATTGAAGGTCAGGAACCTCAAGGCAATACAGGTAATGTAATTGTTCGTGCTGTTGTTCCTCTGGCTAATATGTTCGGTTATGCAACTGACTTGCGTTCAAATACTCAAGGCAGAGGTACATTCTCAATGGAATTCCAAAAATATGAACAGGTTCCTAAGAATGTAGAAGACGAAATTATTGCTAAGGCAGGCGCTAAAGCGTAATTTCTAAATAAAATAAATAAGAGTCCGATTTATATAATCGGGCTCTTTTTATTTTGGCAAAAATTTTTGTTCGCATGTTTTAAGGTTTATATGTTTGCAGTATCTCCGGTAAAATTTTATAATCCGTCTTTTGGTATCTTTTTTAATAATATAAAAGATGATGAAGGCAACATTAAATATAGAGGAGATACTCGTATATGCCGTGATGATTTGTATTTCCCTGATGTAGTTAATTTTCTTGATAAAAAATATAAAAATGTCCCAAAAGTAAATGTAATAATGCATGCTTGTTCAAACGGGGAAGAAGTCTATTCATTTTTAGGAGTTTTGGTTTCAAGGCTTGGTCAAAAAGCGTCAAAATTTTTACCCGTAAGTGCAAGAGATTTTGATGCGGAACATTTAAAACTTGCTAAAAAAGGTATTTATCAGATTACAAAATCTGAATACATGCTTGCAAATAATTTTATGAATGGAAATTTTTATGCATATTTTGATTATTTACCACAAAAAATAGTCAAAGATCCTCTTTTAAAATATACGAATACCGTAAAAGTAAATGACATGTTAAAAACGTTTGTAAATTTTAAACAAAGCGATATACTCGAGGATTCAAAACAAACAGATTTTAAAAATACTATACTTTTTGCAAGAAATTTCTGGCCTTATTTATCTAATATTGAACAGCATGAACTTGCAAGGACTTTATCAAAAACTATGGACAACACATCAACTCTTGTTATTGGGGATTTTGATAAAGAAAAAGCAAATGTTGGCGCATTATTAAAAATATACGGTTTTGCGGAAACAAAAGTAGAAAATGTTTTTGAAAAGCCGAAAAATGATAATTATAAACAGATTATTAAAAATATATAAAACTTTTGGTAACTATATACAATGTTACAGTAAATATGTCTGTCATTGCGAGGAGGAAATGGCTTTCCGACGAAGCAATCCAGTTATTTCATCATTATCGACA
>CADAYE010000026.1:46342-68951 GCA_902792085.1 uncultured bacterium
TTCGCCGACACATACAGGCTCACAAGGCTCATTATTATTTCGCCTGTTCGCTTTGTATCGCAATGACATGCTACTGTAAAATAGTATATAATTACCAAACTTTTTATAACGGAAATTATTTTGTTGTTCTCTTTCTCAAATCATAAAAAATAATCTTATATTCCAAAATCTCTGCGATATGTCTTACTTCGCTGTAAGGAATTGTTCCGTTGCGCAGTTTCTGAGATAATGATGCAAGTGAGTATTTTCTACCCAACTTTTTTTCTAATTTTTTGGATAGAGAAGTTAGCGTAATATCTCTGTCCGCAACAAGATTTTTAATTTCATTAAGGATTGGATTGTTCACGAGTCCTCCTATTTCTTAATGATAAGTTATAAAATGTGATTATAGGGAATTTTCAATATTAATATTGACAAATTTATATTAATATTGAACAATATAATTAGTCAATGTTATTGATATTAGTACTTATAAAATAATTTATCCATCATTAGACTTTTAAAATAAAAGTCACAACTGCCGAAACCTAAACGGCAGTTTTTTTTACAAGAAAACACCGATTTAATCGGTGTTTTAAAATAAATATATTTAGTTATAATGCCTATTTGCTGCCGCCTGAACCTCCATATGTAAATTCTACTTTGATATTATTTGCAAGTAATTTTTGCCATGAATTTTCATAGTTCTGAACTTCATTTAATTGAGTTTCGAATGATTCTTTTTGTGCTTCAAGTTCTGATTCCCATGCGGTCAAACTTGCCATTTCAAATTCGTGGTCATTTTGTAATTCTACAAGTACTTCCGCATATTCATCAGTTCCGTAACCGATTTCAGGGTCATAGTACAAATTCTGCAACTTTTCGTTATATGCCATTTGGGATGTTGATGATGTTCTTGTGGCAGATAATTGCTGCATTTGAATATTTGATAATTGATTATTCAAACGGCTTTTTTGTTGTGTAAAAAATAATAGTTTTTCTTGTAAATTTGCGATTGACATGGCTCTCACCTCATATCTTTTTTATTCTCTCTTATACATATAAAGTATTTTAAAAATGTCAGATTTCACAAGTTAAGTTTTTTGTTACATTTGTTTACATAAAATATTCAAGTTTTAGATATAAACAGCCGTCATTATTATTGACTATAAGAAAAATATCATTAAATTTCTTCCAGAAAGGCTTGGGTAAAAGTGTCAATAAATTCTGTTGGTCAAATAGGCTATTATGGCGGTGGTTTTGCCGGAGGTGGAATATCCGAAGAAACAAGACGCAAACTTATTGCGCTTGGAATTGACCCCCGTACCGTTACATCCGAAGCACAGGCTCAGGCATTAATTCAAAATGCCATAAAGCTTCGTAAAAGTGCAAAAATTCCTTTGCCCGTAAATGTTTGTCAGGGAGAGCAGGAAATTATATCAAAAGCAAAAACTCTTGCTGCAAAAATGGGATTAGTGGTTTCAGGTACAACTCCGTTAGAACAAATTTTAAAAGCCATTTCGGATAAAATTGATTCAGGAAACTATGATGAACACAAGGCCGAATTTGCATCTTTGCAACAGGCATATCAAACTGTAAAACAAAATAAAAATGCGGTTTTTGCATGCATGAATTACAACGCATCTTTAAACAAAATGATACTTGGACTTTAACATTAATATTGAATATTACTATTTGTAAAATTATTCAATAGAATTAGTTAAAAAGTATTATATTTTTTATCGATTTGTGCTATATATATTGTGTACATATTTGGATTATACTGAATATAATTCAAAAGATTGGAGGCAATAAATGGCAACAGGTCAATTTGTATTTATGTTACACTCACATTTACCGTACTATCGCAAGGCTGGTATGTGGCCGTTCGGAGAAGAAAACCTTTACGAATGTATGGCAGAAACTTATGTTCCTTTGGTTAATGCGATTTCAGAATTGTATTATGATGAGGGTATTAAGGCAAAATTGACTGTCGGTATTACTCCGATTTTGGCAGAACAATTAAATGATGAATATTTGCAAAACGGTTTTGTTGAGTATTTGGATGAAAAAATCAAGAGTGTATCAAAGGATTTGGAAAGATATCCTGATGAAAAAGTTCCTCATTCTCAACATTTGAAATACCTTGCTAAATACTATTTTGATTGGTATTCAAATATTAAGGATTCTTTTGTAAATAAATATAATAAAGATTTGATTTCTACATTTAAAAAATTGCAGGATTTGGGTTGTATAGAAATTACAACTTCAGGTGCAACTCACGGATTTTCACCGCTTTTGGCGACCGATAACAATTTGAATGCGCAATTTAAAGTAGGTTCAGATACTACAAAAAGACTTTTCGGTAAAAAAGCAAAAGGTGCTTGGCTTCCTGAATGTGCATATCGTCAGGGCTACGAATATGTAGGTAAAGACGGTCAAAAACATTGGAGACCTGCTATTGAAGTTACATTACAAAACAATGATATTGAATATTTCTTTACCGAGTCTCATGTAATTGAGGGCGGAAATTCAATCGGGTGCAGGCGCGTAGTCGGTATATACGGTAATATTGAGTATATTCCTTTGCCGGAAAGAGAACCGACCGGATATGATACATATAGCGCATATTGGCTTCCGGATGCACAGGTTGCTGTTATGGGCAGAAATGACAGAGCAGGTTATCAGGTGTGGTCTGCGGCAGACGGCTACCCGGGAGACGGATGTTACAGAGAATTCCACAAAAAAGACGATAAATCAGGGATGAATTATTGGAGAATTACATCTCCAACTACCGATTTGGGAGACAAGATGCTTTATGACCCTGTACTTGCGTTAAATCAGGTTAATTCAAATTCTGACCACTATACAACAATGCTTTATCATTTGTTGAATGATTATAAACAATCTCATGGCGGTAAAGAGGGTTTGATTATGGTTTCATTTGATACCGAACTCTATGGTCACTGGTGGTTTGAAGGTATCGAATTTATTAAACAGGTAATCAGAAAATTAAATAATTACTTACCTCAGATTGAAAGAATGACGGCAGGGGAATATTTGCAAGCTCATCCTCCTGTCGAGGCAATTCAGATTCCTGAATCTTCATGGGGACAGGGCGGTCACTTCTATGTATGGAACAACCATTTGACTGAATGGATGTGGCCTATTATTCATTCTTGCGAAAAGCGTATAACAGAAATTGCTGACAGATACCAGACAATTCCTGAAGATAAGTTGTTACATAGAGCCTTAAATCAATTGGCAAGAGAAAATCTGTTATTACAAAGTTCTGATTGGCCTTTTTTGATTACAACATGGCAAGCAAAGGATTATGCAACCGACAGATTTAGAGAACATGTTGACAGATTTGAATTTATCGCAGATATGATTGATTCAGGTAATATTGATGATAGTAAATTACAAGAAATTGAAAGTATCGATAATTGCTTTAGCGATATAGATTACAGAGTATATATGTCGATTGAGGAAGGTGTAATTCCTCAGCAATCAGCAAAACTTGCACCGTTATATGCGGACTAAGATTAAATTTTTACAATTCATTTTATATTACAGAGCCTTGGTTTTCACCAAGGCTTTTTATTTATTTGGACATACAACTTATTTATTGAACTTTTAATTTAACATTTTGTAAATAAATATTAAGAACATATTTCATATATGGCAATTTCCGATTAAATAAAAAGTTTATAAAAATATAGGTAGGGTTATTTTCTATTGAGAAAGGTAGGTTAAATTATGGGTATTAATGTTAATGCGACAGGTTCAATTGCAAACAAATTAAAAGACTTAAAGGGAATTAAAGGAACACCTAATTTTATAAACAAGGTTGCTCAAGTAACAAAAAAATCTCGAACCCCCTTAATATTAAGCGCAGGATTAGGATTGTATTTGGGATATAAAATTGCAGACTTATTTACAAAACCTGAAACGAATACAGGTATAATCCCTGAAAATAAGAAAGATGTCAACGATTACAGATTCGACGCAAAACCAAGAGGAATTATCCATCAAGATCCGCTTACTATAAAGGATTTGATTGATAAACATAATAAAAAATATCCCGCTCATCCAGGAATTGTCACAATAAATGATCTTATTGAACAACTAATTAAAAACAAAGATAAAACGAAATTAGACAAATTAAAAGATTTTTTGGTAATTTTCGTTCCAAGACCAATTAATCCGGCGCAAAATCCGTATGTAAATCAGGATAAGTATTCTGATTTTGTAAAAGAAATTGCGCAAAATCAAGAAAAAAATTATAACTTTGATGCGCATAAAATCCCTACAAATTTAACAGCAGAAGAAAGGATGGAATATTTGCGGGAACATGGAGGTCCCGGCTTAAATTATGATTGTTAGTCAGCCTAAAAGAATGTAATAAAAATGCATTAATAGCGAGTCTGAATATTTTCTGACTCGCTATTAAAAAAATGTTGCAATTAAAAATTTAGCAAATATAATTATTATACAAAGTGAATGGGAGCGTAGCTCAGTTTGGTTAGAGCGCATGCCTGTCACGCATGAGGTCGCGAGTTCGAGCCTCGTCGTTCCCGCCATTTAAATCAAGAGCCTTTTTAGAGGCTCTTTTTTGTTGCCCTTATTGCGTTTGGGATAGTTCGGACCTTGCATTTTTCGAATTCGGTAATAATGATGAACGTAATAAAAAAATAAAACAATTGTAAAAAGAAATAAAAACTGTGAATATTTTTGATAATTATATCATATGATATTTTATGCTATAATTTCAGTATGGCTGTAATATTAGACGGTAAAAAGTTAAGAGATAAAATTCTTGATGATTTGGCAAAAAAAATCAGCAAGTTTTCCGTTAAGCCAAAACTTGCTGTTCTACTTGTTGGAGATGATTCCGCAAGCAAAATTTATGTTGCAAATAAACAAAAATGTGCTCAAAAAATCGGTATAATTTCAGAAGTTATAAATTATTCTTCTGATGTAAATGAACAGGTTTTAATTGATAAAATAAATGAATTAAATAGTGATAAATCTATTCATGCTATTTTAGTTCAACTTCCTTTACCTGAACATATTTCAAAATCAAATATTGTAAATGCAATTGACCCACAAAAAGATGTGGATGGGTTTACTCCGTATAATTTTGGCAGACTTTTTTCGGGGGAAAAGCCTTATGTTTATCCTTGTACCCCCAAAGGTGTTTTGAAACTTTTAGATGAATATGGAGTAGAACTTGAAGGCAAACATGCCGTTGTTATTGGACGTTCAAATATTGTCGGTCGTCCGATGGCACAGATGTTATTAAACCGCAACGCTACCGTGACTGTTTGCCATAGTCATACAAAAAATCTTGAGCAAATAACAAAAACTGCAGACATAATCGTTTCTGCAGTGGGAAAAAATATTATAAAAGGGGAAATGTTAAAATCGGGTTGTGTTGTTGTTGATGTAGGAATTTTTAAAGATGCCTCCGGCAAGTTGAGTGGAGACGTAGATTTTGAATCATCTTCAAAAATTGCATCGTATATTTCACCTGTTCCGGGTGGAGTTGGACCAATGACTATTGCATCATTGATGCTAAACACTGTGGAACTGTTTGAAAATTCATTGTAATTTTTACTTATCCTTAACCGCCTGATGCAAGGTTTAAAGTACAAGATGATTTTACATTGTTGTTTACAAGTGTTTTTAATGAAGAAATTTCGTTTTCTATTGCAGTCATTTGAGTATCAATAGAGTCTTTTTCCGAACTCAATTGTTCATCTAACTGCTCATAGTACAAATAAGTTGCATCTTCAGATTCATCATAAGTAGTATCACCATTGTGTTGTTTTTTAATCGCAGCCATTTGTGCTTCTGCCGCTTGAGTCTGATTCATAATTGATGTGTATTGCAACTGTAAAAAGTTTTTCTGCAAGTTGAGTAAACTCTTTTGACTTGCTAATGCTAAAAATGCCATAATCTCGTCTCCTTATTTAAACTCTCTCATGTCTATAAAGTATTTTGAAAAAGTCAGATTTCACAATAAGGATTTTTTGTAACATTTGTTTACATATATTAAATATCAAGTCCGGTAAACATCTCTAAAGATGTAACTGTTTTGAGTGCAGGGTATTTTTCAATATCTTGTGTTTTTACAAAATCAATGGCTTCATTTCTTGCAAGTTCAAGAATTTTTGCATCCCGAACAATATCAGAAATAATTAAATCAGGCAGACCGCTTTGTCTTGTGCCTAAAAATTCTCCGGGACCCCTAAGTTGCAAGTCCTTTTCGGCAATAACAAAACCGTCATTAGTTTGTGTCATAATACCAAGTCTGTCCATGGTTTCAGGTTTGCGAGAAGTTGTTATTAAAATACAATAAGACTGCAAATCACTTCTGCCGACACGACCTCTCAACTGATGCAGTTGTGAAAGCCCAAATCGTTCCGCATTTTCTATGACCATAACCGTTGCATTCGGGACATCAACTCCGACTTCAACAACCGTAGTGGATACCAAAATATCAAACTTTCCTTCCTTAAAATCATTCATGACAGAATCTTTTTCGTCAGGTTTTAGTTTTCCGTGCAAAAGTCCGATTTTGTACTGAGGGAATATATTTTCCTGCAGATTCTTTGCTTCTTCAGTTGCGGCTTTGGCAGAAAGGGTTTCACTTTCATCAATCAGCGGATAAACAACATAAGCCTGCCTGCCTTGTTCAATTTGCTCATTTATAAGTCCCCATACTTTTTTATGCGAACCTGTCAGGTAGGTTTTAATCGGTTTTCTGCCCTTTGGAAGTTCATCTATTATTGTCAAATCTAAATCCCCATGAACCGTAAGAGCAAGTGTTCTCGGTATTGGCGTTGCAGTCATTGTAAGCATTTGCGGATTTTGAGATTTTTTCTTCAGTATATTTCTTTGGCGGACACCAAATCTGTGTTGTTCATCAACAACTATTGCCCCAAGATTACAGAAATCAATATTATCCTGAATTAGTGCATGTGTTCCGACCGCAATATTTATTTGTCCGTTGCGAAGTGATGTTTCAAATTGATTCCGCACTTTTTTCCCCTGTGAGCCCATAAATAAGCCTACACTCAATCCCAAAGGAGTAAGCCATTTTACAAGGTTATTGTAATGTTGTTGTGCAAGAATTTCTGTCGGAGCCATAAATGCGCCCTGAAAACCATTTTCTATTGCAGCAAGAAGCATAATTGTCGCAACAACTGTTTTCCCGCTCCCGACATCCCCTTGCAAAAGTCTTTGCATAGGTGCAGAAGAATTCATGTCGTTTAAAATTTCATTTATTGCATTTTTTTGTCCGGAGGTTAATTCAAAAGGCAGACTTTTTATAAATTTTTGTACCAAGCCATCAGGATGTACGCTCAAAGCATAAGACGGCATATTTTTAGCGGTAGATTCTCTGAGTCTTATCAGTTTCAACTGGATTAAAAACAGTTCCTCAAAAATAAGTGAAAATCTTGACTGTTCCAAAGTTTCCAGTGTTTCAGGAAAATGTATTTGTTTTATTGCATCTTTTTTATCTAATATTCCGTATTTATTTCTGATAAAGTCAGGCAGAACATTTATTATATGTTCCTGATACATTTCAATTGCGTTAAATATTGCTCTGCGCAGTGTTTTTATACTCAATCCTTCACAAACTGTGTAAATAGGAACAATTCTTGCCAAATTCAAATTTGAATCAGGGTTATCTAGAAACTCTCCGCTCATAATTGAATAAGTCGGTTTATCCATGGTAAGTCCGAAAGTGTAATTATCCCGTTTTACAACCCCTGAAACCATTATGCCTGAATTTACCGGGAATTGTGCTTTCATTCTTTCCAAAACATATCTGTTACCTTTTGCATTGAAAAAGCAAAGTTCAAATTTTCCGCTTTCGTCTTTGATGGTTACTCTTGTTATTGACAGGTTATTTCTTGTATTGAATGACGAAACTGATTTTATATACCCAAAAATGGTTGTAGTTTGTCCCTCTTTTAAATTTTTAATCAATGTGCGAGAGGAATAATCAATGTGTTTTTTAGGGAAATACATCATCAAATCCTGAGCAGTGTATATTCCTAATTTATTGAATTTGTATGCAACTTTAGGCCCAACTCCTTTTATATACATTACATCAACTTCGGATGGATGTTTTTGGCTTTGAAGGTTGCGTTCTTCTTGTTCTTCTTTGTCTTGCTTTTGTTTTTTTAGTTCAAGTTTAATGATTTTGACTAACTGTTCAATTGCTCTGCGCCTTTCCGGTACTCCTGCATACGGGTAAACATCAAACGCTTCATATAATACTGCCCAACGCGGATTTTTTTTGTCTTTTTTTATCTCTTTTTTTATTTCAGCACGAATAAATTGGGAAAAAGTTTTTTCTCTCCCGTGAATATCAATGTAGCGATACTCCGCTTCTATATCAAGAGCCTGCTTTATTTTATCCAGATTATCAAGCATAAGTAGATTTTAGCATAAAATATTACTTTTTGACGGAAACTTCCGGTCGTTCAACCGACAAAACCATTTCGTTAGGTACATAAAAATCTGTCATTCCATAATTTGCATTTATGAATAAAAATTCCAATTTTTCACCACTTTCTATTTCAAGTGTTTCAAAAGGGATTTTCAGATCTAAAACTTCGTCATAGGCAACTTCCATTGATTTATAATTCTCAAGCACCCACATATCCCCCGGGATTGCTTTGACAAGTCTTAAAAATCTCAATTCATTATCTCTGATTGATATTTGTATCTCATTGTGAAATTTTTCCATTGCGATAGGTGATATATTGGCAGATTTATTAATGAGCCTTATAGGTGCAAGAGCCTGAGTTCTGCCTGCTTTTCTTAAATAAATATACATCTGATAAGTTCGCGGCATTGTTGTCGGATTTTCTTTGATATATTTATTAAGATAAAATCTTAAATAAAAATTTTCACTGTCGTTACCGAAACAAATTTTATCAAAAAGCTTTGATTCTCTCAAAACAGGACCGTCAGGAATATCTATACAGCCTGCATTTAGCCAACTATCGTCGTCAGTCGTACTTTTACCGTTTACTTCAGGGCTTATAAGTGATTTTGGGTAATTTGACGGCTTTGCCGGAGAAACGCTTGTAAGAGGTTCATCAAGGTATCCAGGGTATTCCAAATCAAGTGTTCTGTAAATATTTTTTAAATGTGTTCTGTATAAAAAGTCAAAAATGTTGTCCCTGCCGGAAGAATTAGGTTCCCCGTACCACCAAAACCAGTCACTTCCTTCACAAATAAATAGTTCCTTTTGTGCATCAATAAGATTTGGGTGGTTTGGTTCTCGTTTTGAGAATGAAATAAAATCTTCTCTTGCCCGTTTTAAATATGTCCATGCAATATCCTTGACGGGTTCATCTATCCAGAGTTTGTAACCTCTGTTAAAACTTGCACCTGTTGCAATTTTATCAAGTTTTTTATGCTCTTTTGTTTTTTCTATATAATCACTGATTAAAACGGTTTCTAATGACTCATCTTTGCAGATAAGTTCATAAAGGGTTTGCAGGAATGTGTTGCCGTCATCTATGTAATTTTCCCAACAGTTTTCTCCATCCATTGCAATAGTTAAAAGGTGGTCTTGGTCGGGGGAAGATAAAATTTTTCCCTGCATTACTTTTATTCTATCGTATAAATCGTTTGCCGTTGCGACAGGATTATGGTTTGCATATTCAAAACTTACAAGATTATATATTGTTGACTCTCTGAAAATCATTTTAATATCAGAGTTTTGAGTTTTGTATGAATAAGTTTTTAACAAATGATAAGGGTCTTCAAGGTATCCTTTAAAATCGTGAACAAATTCAAAATCTATTGAACGGGCAAGATTTCCTTCATCAGATATTGACCACTCAACCCCCAAATCTGAAAGCATTTCAAGAGTATTGGGGCTGACGCATTGTTCTGATGCCCAAATCCCTTTCGGTCGTTTGCCTATCAATTTTTCAATACGATCTAATGCCATTTTAGTCTGAATTATTGCATCTTCTTCAGTATTAAGATCGGATAATTCATCAGTATCGGAATTATCTTTTCTAATTTCTCTATAATCAATCAAAATTGGCACAATCGGATGATAATAAGGACTTGTGGAAACTTCTATTTTATTTTCCGCCGCAAGTTTTTTTAATTCCGGAATAATTTGTCTTATTATTTCTCTTTGAATTTCTATTATTTCAATTCTGTCTTTAAGGGTATAGTCTTTACCTTTTTGCACAAGTCTTTTAAGTCGTTCATCAGAATTTTTAAAAGACGGATCAATCCATGCGAGATTGAATAGTGCCATCAAATCAGAATATTCTTGTTCTGTAAAAATATCTGTGCTTTCAATATTTTGTTGATATTTTTTGTATAAATTGTGGTATTGTTCGTTTTGCAATATCATAGTTTGATAATTTGCATCAAAAAAGTTATTTATAATAAAGATTTTATCTTCGTGAGAGAGTTGTTCAACAGGGGTAACAGTAATTCTTGAGTGGATATCGTGAGCCCCGTTTTCATAACCGATAAGAGAATCTAACAGGACCGGAACATAGTTAAAATTGAGTTTCAGGTTGTCAAATTTTTCAACCCACATCATCATATCAAGATAATCTTTGACTGCGTGAAGCCTAACCCAAGGCATAATATAATCACCCTGAGGTGTAAGTTGATAAACAGGCTGATGCATATGCCAGTAAAAAGCGATGGATAACTTTTTTGTTTGACTTATCATACTTTTAGGACCACTCTTTTAAGTTATATAGTAGCATAAATTTATTTAATTTTAAACAATGTATATAAACATTCTACTAATATATTTACATAAATAATTGCGTGATGTATACGGTAATAACATGTCGCTGTAAATTAATAATATAGACTCCTTAAATTATTTGCTAAATGTTACCTCATCGTTATTAAGCCCGATTTTAATGTTGTCACCTTTTGTAAATTCCTGAGCCAAAATCTTTTTAGACAACGGATTTTCAACTAATTGGCGAATAACTCTTTTTAGAGGTCTTGCACCGTAAACCGGGTTAAATCCCTGTGTTGCCAAAAATTCTTTTGCATCTTCACTGATTTCAAAAGTTAATTCTTGATCTTTTAAAAGATTGCGCAAATAATCCATCTGAATATCAACAATTTTACTTAACTGCTGTAAATTCAATGCCTTAAAGAAAATAGTTTCATCAATTCTGTTCAAAAATTCAGGTTTAAATTTTTGACGCAAAACTTCCAAAACCTGTTCCTTGGTATCATTAAATTTTTCCGGTGACACCATTGAATTAAGCGTATTTTCTAAGATTATATCGCTGCCGATATTACTCGTCATAATAATCAGAGTATTTTTAAAATCGATTGTTCTGCCCTTCGAATCAGTCAATCGCCCGTCATCAAAAATTTGTAGCATAATATTGAATACATCAGGATGTGCTTTTTCAATTTCGTCAAACAGCACAACCGAGTATGGTTTACGCCTTACGGCTTCTGTCAATTGTCCGCCTTCTTCATATCCAACATACCCCGGAGGCGCTCCAACCAAACGCGCAACATTGTGTTTTTCCATATATTCCGACATATCAATACGAATCAAGGCATCTTCATCATTAAACATAAACTCTGCCAAAGATTTTGCAAGTTCGGTTTTTCCAACCCCCGTCGGTCCTAAGAACAAAAATGTTCCTATCGGTCGTTTTGGGTCTTTTAAACCCGATCTTGCACGACGGATAGCATCAGATACCGTATCAACGGCTTCCTCCTGCCCAACAAGTCTTTTGTGAAGAACATCTTCCATGTGTAAAAGCTTTTCCATTTCAGATTCCACAAGTTTTGTAACAGGAATACCTGTCCATTTCGAAACAACTTCGTCTATATCAGATGCTTCAACTTCTTCTTTGAGAAGTTTATTTTCAGAGTGCTCCTTATTTTCACACGCTTTTAATTGTTTTTGCAATTCAAGTAATTTACCGTATTTAAGTTCTGCTGCACGTTGTAAATCTGTGTTGCGCTCTGCTTCTTCAATCTGCAAATTTACTTGATTAATTTGGTCTTTTATATCGGCTTCCGATGTAATTGAAGATTTTTCTTTTTCCCACTGGGTTTGTAAAACATCAATTTTGCTTTGCAAATCTGCTACTTTTTTGTTTATTTCTTCAATTTTTGTTCTCGATTCTTCACTATCTTCTTTTTTTAGTGCTTCCCGTTCGATTTCAAGTTGCATTTTTTGACGGGTCATGGCATCAATTTCTTCCGGCATAGAATCAATTTGAATACGCAAAGAACTTGCAGCTTCGTCAATCAAATCAATTGCTTTGTCGGGTAAAAATCTGTCTGTAATGTATCTGTCAGAAAGTTTTGCTGCTTCAATTATTGCAGAATCTAAAATTCTTATGCCATGATGAACTTCATATTTTTCTTTAAGCCCTCTTAAAATACTTATTGTATCTTCAACTGACGGTTCATCAACCATAACCGGCTGAAAGCGTCTTTCAAGCGCAGGGTCTTTTTCAATATATTTTCTGTATTCGTTGATTGTTGTTGCACCGATAGTTCTTAGAACCCCTCTTGCAAGCATAGGTTTCAGCAAATTGCCTGCATCCATTGAGCCCTCTGTTGCACCTGCACCGACAACAGTATGAAGTTCATCTATAAACATTACGATCTCGCCGTTAGAATCTTCAACCTCTTTCAATACGGCTTTTAATCGTTCTTCAAATTCTCCTCTGTATTTTGCTCCGGCAACCAATGCGCCTAAATCTAAAGAAATCAGTTTGACATCTTTAAGACTTTCAGGAACATCTCCACGAACAATTCTTTGGGCCAATCCTTCAATGATAGCAGTTTTACCAACTCCGGGTTCACCTATTAAAACGGGGTTATTTTTTGTCCTACGGTTTAAAACCTGCATAATTCTGCGTACTTCTTCATCACGACCTATAACAGGGTCTAATTTGCCTTTGCGGGCTCTTTCTGTTAGGTCGGTTGAAAATTTTTCAAGGGCTTTCATATTTTCTTCTGCATTTTTATTGTCCACTTTTTTATTACCTCTTATTTTTTTCATTGCATTTAATATTTTTGAAGAGTTTACTCCGAAATTTTCAAGTAAAGTCTTGATATCAGAATTTTCCAAATTCGCCATAGCAAGCAAAATTGCTTCAATTCCGACAAATTTATCTTTAAATTTTTCGCTTTCTGCGATGGCAAGTTCAAGCAGTCTGCCTGTGTCGGTTGACATATAAATACCCTGCGGATTTGCCGGAGTTGAAAGTTTTGGAAGGCTTTCAACTTTTTCGACAACTTTATTTATAAAATTCTGATTCAGTAATTTTAATTCCGTAAGATAATCTTTTATTATTCCGTTATCTTTAATCATTGCAAGCATAATGTGTTCAGGTTCAATTTGAGAATTTTTATGAGAACTCATTAAATTACTTGCGGAAGATAAAATTTCCTGAGAATAATTCGTAAACTTGTCAAAATCTAACATATTACTAAAACTCCATATAAAACCGAAGAATAAATTCTTCCTCTGACATTATTAGTTTAACGCTATTTTTTTTAAAGTCATATAAAATTAACTTTTATTTAATATTTTTACACACAAAAGGCGGTCTTATTTTAAGACCGCCTTAATCTTTTTCATATATTTTATCTTACATTATAAATCCTTCTAAACCCTGCGAGTCAAATATTTCAATAAACTTATCTATCGTGCAGTTTACTTCATTCCCTGCCTCATCAATAATTTGAACAACATTATCAAATGAACTTTGTTCTACATCCGAAGACTTTGATAAAAACATTACTTCGCCACATTCCGTTAATTCATCATTAAATAATCCGTTTTGTGTAAATTGTAATTCCATTAAGTTACCTCATAACTTGTGTGTACTATCTTTGACGGTATAATCGCTTTAAAACTTTAATAAATAAGTCTTTTTAGTTACAAATATTTACAAAAAAAAGGCAGACATAATGTCTGCCTTTTTGGTTATAAAAATTATGGCAATTACATATTATTTACCACAAAATTTTGGCAAAACGGATATCCCTAACGGGGAATCACCCACCCAAATTTCTAAATTTCACATTCTGTTCAATTTGAAATTTCTCTTCTATATAGTTACCAAAATTATTATTTAAGCAACTGTTTGTTTGATTGCTTTTTGAGCACGATACAAACTTGTTTCTTTACCTAATATATCAAGTATCCCAACCATATCAGCACCGCAGGTTCTTCCTGTTATTGCGGCTCTGATTGCCCACATTGTAACCTTTGGTTTCATACCTGTTGTTTCTTTCCAGTATGCTCTAAAGTCAGCAAGTTTTTCGTGAAGATTTTCTTCAGTCCAATCCCAGCCCTGTGCTTTTTCAATAAAATCTTTTAAAACATTTTGACATTCATCGCTTGCTAATGCTTTATCCCATGCTTCAGGTTCAATTGTAACATCTTTACCAAAGAAGTATGGGACGGCATCTGTGATATCAGATAATAAGGTCAAAGGTTCTCTTGTAATTTCTATCATTTTTGTAAACTGTGCATCAGTCAGTTCATCAAGCGGATACTGAGTCAAATAAGGTTTTAATCTTTCCTTTAATTCATCCATTGGTAACATTTTTATATAGTGACTGTTCATCCATTTTAGTTTATCGTATTCAAAAATTGAATTAGAAGAAGAAACTTCGTTTATTCTGAAATCTTTTGCAATTTCATCAACTGTTTTGATTTCTTCACCATCAGAAGGTGACCAACCCAAGAGTGCAACAAAATTAATCAGTGCATCTGTCAGATAACCTTCTTTAACAAAGTCCGAAACTGCAGTTGCCCCGTGTCTTTTTGAAAGTTTACTTCTGTCGGGAGCCAAAATCATACCCAAATGACCAAATCTCGGAACATCAAAGCCTAACGCTTCAAAGATTAAAATTTGCTTGTATGTATTTGAAATATGGTCTTCCCCTCTGATTACATGAGTAATTTTCATTAAAGCATCATCAATGACAACCGCATAATTGTATGTCGGAGCACCGTTCGATTTCATAATAACAAAATCGCCGATTAAATTTGTATCAACATGAAGTTTACCTTTGACCAAATCGTCAAATTCAAGAATTGAGGAATCATGAAAAGCCTTTTGTGCTTTTGCAACATTAAATCTGATTGCAGGCTTTCTGCCTTCTGCTCTTAATTTTTCTTTTTCTTCTTCTGTCAGGTTTTCACATTTCTTTGAATAAACATAAGCGCGTTTTTGGGCAGTTGCTTCTTCTTTTTCTGCTTCAAGTTCTTCGGGTGTGCAGAAACATTCGTAAGCAAAACCTTTATCCAAAAGTTCCTGAATATATTTAGGGTAAATATCAAATCTTTGTGATTGCGTATAAGGACCGTAATCTCCGCCGACATCAGGACCTTCATCCCAATTTAAACCTAATGCTTTTAAACTGTCAAAAATATTATCAACATACTCTTGTTCTGTTCTGAGTGCATCTGTATCTTCAATTCTTAAAATAAATTTTCCGTTATTTTTCTTTGCAAATAAATAATTAAACAAAGCCGTTCTTGCAGTTCCGATATGTAAATTCCCGCTTGGCGACGGCGCAATTCTAACTCTTACTTCTGACATTTTTTCCTTCTTTCCTTTTTTTAACTTACCCCTCGCCCACAGAAATCATTGGTGGGAGAGGGTAGAATTTCAACTTGAGCCTTGGGCGAAAGTTAGAAATTCGGGTGAGGGTTTACCCTCTTTGTGCCATGCACATTTCCCCTTAAAACAGGCAAATATTACATAAAAATCTTATCACAATGAAAATGTCATTTCAAGTTAATGTAAAAGCCTAATCCTGCGGAAAATCAATTTGCGGTTCTGCACCGTCATCACTGTTTTGCTCATCTTCAAGCATTAAATCAATTATTGCCTGCGTTTTGTCTTCATACTTTTGAATTTTTTGTTCTTTTTTATCAATACTTTTTTGAGTTCTTTCAATTTTCTTTTCTAATTTTTTAATGTCTTTTTCTGTCTGTTCAACCTGATAATTATGATACATTTCCTCCAATTCTGTACCTTCCGTTGAACCCGCAAATTTTTGCAAAGCCTTATTATCTCTGGATTTGTCTTTATAATCTGCAGTAAGTTCTTTCAGTTCGTATTTATAATCTTCATTAATTTGTTTTATTTCTTTTTTATCTGCAGATTTTTTTTGCTTTGCAACAACTTTGTCTTGTTTTTTAAGAAATTTTTCTTCCGTAACTACAACCTGATATTGCTGAACTCCGTCTTTTTGAAGTTTAAGCCCGTTCATACTGATTTTGGGGTTAAAATCTTTGTCAAAAGAAACAAGTTTTGAATTTTCTCCGTAACAATCAACGCTCCAGGTTCCCAAAAACACGGGCTTTTCTCCTGTATAAGCATATCCCTGAACTACAACTCTGTCAGGATATCCTGCATCAAATCCCAACGGTCTTATATCCCATCTTTTTTCTATCAAATTCAGATTAGCATATTCCTTCCAATAATACTTTATCGCATCCCTTACAGCGGACAAATCATAACTCTTTTTTGTTTTAAAATCGTAGATATAAATTCTTGTTTCCCAAATGCCGTCTTCTCCGCTCCCGATTTTTTCTTTGGCTAACAATTTTGTACCGTCGGCGTTGAAATCAACAGGGGTTAAGGTACGGTAAATTGCATAATTATCTATCGCTTTGTCTGTTGAAAGAATAGGATTTTCTTCTCTGTGAGAAGTATTTGCCTTGAGAATTTTATTCATATTATTCTCTTTTTGATCTAACGGTATAACAAACAAATCCGCTCCGACTGACCCTGAATCATTGTAGTAATATATTGCAGGATAAACCAATTTGGTCAAATCAGGAGATGTAACCCCCGGACCGTTTACCTGCCTGTTAAAAAACAATTTCCTGCCTAATTGCAATTCAACACCCCCAGGAGGGTCATTATATTTTACGATTTTGAATAGCGGTTGAGGAACATATTTGAAATCTGACGGTTTTTCAATTTTTGGAGTCTGAACTTCAAAGGTTGACGGTTCTTTGTATTCAGAACGCTTTTCGTATTCTTCTACCGTCATATAACCGGAATCTTCTCTGTCTAAAACTCTTTTATCTCTTTTATATTTTAAATCGTCTTTTTGAACCTCGTAAATGTATTGTATTTCTTTCGCCCTGTAATCTTTTTTGCCAAACGGATTGCGGAATTTTGACACTTTTGTTTTTGGGGTGTAAGCAAATACTCCAAGCCCGAATGATAATATTAACAATGTTATAAAAATCTTTTTCATAAATGTCATTCTGAACTTGATTCAGAATCTCCTTATTTATAAGTTTTAATTTAATTATTTATAAAGTCAATTAAACAAGCCCGTCTTTCATTGCAGTTGCAACTGCTTTTGCTCTTGTTTTTACATAAAGTTTTTGCAAAATGTTATGAACATGAGTTTTTGTAGTTGCAATAGTAATGACAAGTTTTTGTGAAATTTGCGGATTATTTAATCCCTCAACTAAAAGTGCTAAAACTTCCATTTCTCTTTCGGTTAAACCGTATAAATTTTTACCTTTTTTATAATTAATTTCGCCGATGGGCTCATCTGTTGAAGATGTTTTGCGGATATTAGACAGAACAACTCTTGCAATTGCAGGGTCAAGCCAGCCAACCCCTTCACTTACCGCCTGTATTGCAGTAATGGTTTGTTCTGATGTTGCGCCTTTTGTAATGTATCCGTCTGCACCTGCCGCAAAAGAATCAAGAATATCGTTTTCGTCATCTCTTGATGTATTCATCAAAACTTTTATTTCCGGTACGGCATTTTTAATTTTTCTTGTTGCTTCAATCCCGTCTATTGTCGGAACTCCAATGTCCATTACAACCAAATCAGGTCTTAATTCAAGAGCCTGTTCAACACCTTCCTGACCGTCTGCGCTTGTTCCGACAACATCTATAATCCCGCTGTTTGACAGAGCAAAAGATAAACCCATCCTTGTCATGTCATGGTCTTCAACTATTGTAACTTTTATCTTCTTTTCCATAACTAAACCACCCTTGATACTGCAGCGACATCGGTTAATAAAAACGAAAATTCACTGCCTTTATTAACTTTGCTTTCCACCCAGATTTTTCCGCCATGCGCTTCAATAATCTGTCTTGATAAATATAATCCCAAACCCGTTCCTGTAGAACGCTTTTTGCTTGTTCCTTGCGAAAATCTTTTAAATAAATTAGGGATATCCTCTTTTGGAATACCATTTCCATTATCTGCAACAGAAAATATCAAATCTCCGTTTTGAAGTTTTATATATAAATCTATCTGCCCGTTTTTATTTGTATAATTCAGCGCATTCCCACATAAATTCATTATTACACGCTTAATTTCCGCTCTGTCGGCATCAATGAGCATTTCTTCATTAAAATCGCTGTGAACATTCAAATCAATATTTTTGCTCTTTGCAAGAGGTGAAAGTTCATCATAACACTGCCTTAATAACGAGTTAATGTCAAACACCGTTTTATATAAATTTAGTTTGCCGCTTTCAAACCTGTAAACTTCAAGTAACGCATTTACAAGTCCGAGCAAATCTTCGTTGCTTTGCATCATTGTAGTGAGCATAACTTTCTGCTGTTCATTAATCTCGCCCAAAGACCCGTCAAGAAAGAAGTTTAGTGTTTTAATTGATGCAGTTAATGGTGTTCTCAAATCGTGAGTTAAGGTCGCAATAAAATCATCTCTTAACCGTTCTGTTTCTTTTTGCGCTGTAAAGTTCCTTATAACTCCGACAAATCTTTCTCCGTCAGACAAAGATGCAAAATTGATTTCTGCAGGAATATACTCTCCGCTCAAGGAATTTCTTATGTACAAATCCCGGAGCAAAAATTCTGCCTGTTCTTCCGCCAAACCAAGAATAGATGTTTGCACTTCCGATTTCGGGACTTTATTTAATGCAGGATTATCGGTATAAGCAATTTGCTGAATTGTCATAGAGCAAAGCGTATCTTGGGATAAACCTGTAAGATTTTCGCAAGCAGGATTAACCTGTTCAATATTGCCCTGCTTATCAATAATAATAATTCCGTCAGCGCAGTAGTTTATAATACCTGACAATTTGTCATTGGCAACTACAAGTTCTTTTGTTCGTTCTTCAACAAGTTCTTCAAGTTTTTGAGAATATTTTTTGAGTTCGTTTTGAGCAACTTCAAGTTTTTCAATTTTATCTCGCAAATCTGCAAGCAAATGACTTCTTTCAATCCCGTTTTTGATATTCATTATCAAATCATCATTATCCCACGGTTTTTCAATGTATTTATATACTCCGATTTCGTTTATGGTGGCAATTGCGTTTTCTTTATCGGCATAAGCCGTGAGCAAAATCATACTTGTTTCCGGGTATAGTTTTTTTGCTTCTCTTAAAAATTCAAGACCGTTCATTTCTGGCATCAAAAAATCCGAAATAATCAAATCAGGTGATTCAAGTTTCAGATATTCCAATGCTTCCAAAGGATTATTATATATGACAACATCACTAAACCCTTCAACCTTCATCAAGGTTGAAAAGGTCGAAGTTAACAACTTGTCATCATCGACATATAATATTTTCCCTAAACTCATAACTATATCATATATTATTAAACCGTTTCAGACAAATTGTTTACAAAATTGAAATAAAAAAAATAAAGCAGTCCGTAAGCCGTGTTCTGTTTTAGATAATCATCTGTCTGGTCCTGAGATTGCTCTCAGGCTCAAGCGGTTCTTTCTCGGGTTGGCGAACAACCTTTATAGCCCCGAACTCAACCTTGCATCCGACATGGGTTTACCTAGCCATAACCTTCCGATTATGCTGGTGATGCTCTTACCTCACCGTTGCACCATCGCCTGTGATATAAAATCCATTGGCAGTCTGCATTTCTGTGGCACTATCCGCCGGCTCACACCGCCCGGAGTTTCTCCGGATGCCTGTTCTTGGATGCACGGACTTTCCTCACCTGGTTATGCCAAGCGCGATTATCCGACTGCTTCATTTTTTGTTATAATGTACTATTTGTCTGAACCTGTGATATCAAAGTCAATGCCCACTGCTTTTTGAGCCCATTCTTCAAGTATATCAATTTTCCCGTCAGCATATATTTTTGCGGTAAATCTGTCAAAATCTTTTTTCTTGTCGCAGTTTGTACCGTCTGTATCTGTAGGACTTTTGCAATTTGGTTTATCAGGTCCGTTTACATCTATCATAAATTCTATTGACGGATTTGTGTTGGAATGTTCAAGTTCCATATTTTGTGCCGTCCATACCATACTGTCTTTTGTTTGAAATTCGTAGGTGGTGTCTCCGCCTAAATTGACAGAATTGTCGGTATTATTGTTTTTTAAGTCAAGTTTATTTACGAAAAGTGTGAGAAATTTTGAATTTGCATCTTCGTTATCAATGTAACTTTCATTAAACTTTCCGCCCCACATTATACAATCTGCATATCCGTAACCGTCATCAAACCCATCTCTTACATCTGCTTCAAGTGCCTGAGTCTTGTTAGGATAACAAGACTCATCATTTATAAGTTGTCCTGTCACTGTTTGTATTGCATAATATGCACGCTTTGCCATCAATGCGTTTTGGTCAGGCATAATATTAAAAATTACAGGTAGTAATATTGCGATAAGTATACCTATTACAGCCAATGCAATCAGTAATTCGGTCAATGTAAACGCTTTTATTTTCATATTTATATTCCTTTCTCTATATCCTTTGTAATTATACAATGTGACATTGTATTTTTCAATACGAAATGCTATAATATCGTTTGAAAAATACACCCGACAAGATATGTAAACTTTTATTAACAAAGTAGCAAAATAATATATTTATATGAGTTAATATTTTGTCATGTATTTTAGAATACATGAAGAGAAAGTATAAACACGGATATTCTGAATAAGTTGCTGACGCAAATCGGCTACGGTGTTCATGAATGATCAAGCAAAGGTAAGTTTATGGTCGATAACAGGTCTGCCGGATTTTTCGGTATAGGCGGGGCATTTAATTTTAAAAGCGGAGATATATCAGGAACTGCCGCAAAATTATCAGACGATAAAATGGGGCAAGGTGGAGAGTATTTTGCACAGCAAAAAGCAGAAGAAGATGAAAATACTAATGCTCAAGAACCTCGTTATATGGATCAAAGTGCAGTACTGAGGGCATCTTTAAATTCTCTTGCAATGATGAATGTTGCAAATATCATAAATTCAAACAAACGTAAACCTGCAATAGAAGAACAGGAAGAAAAAATCGAACGTGATTTAGACGAAATGATTCGAGTTCAAAAAGTTTCTAATCCTTTTAAAGATAACAGAAAATAGTTAATAAGTCTTATTCCATCCAAGCATACTTGCAATTTTTTCATTGAATTGTTCTTCAAGCTCCGATGTCCAGCCGATAAATCTAATAAAGAGCAGATGCAATGGGGGGTATCTGTTTTTTATTCTCACGGAGAAGGATAAGCCCGAGCAGAGGCAGATACGCAGTATCAGTGTATAAGAACAGTAGATTTGATTATTTTTTACAGAAATTTTGACTATTATGATGCTTTTAAATCTAAACTGAGTGTGTAGCCTAGTCCATCTAATATTTTTGATATTGTTGGTAAAGTAGGGGCTTTAGTTTTACCATGCAAAATATCAACAAGGTTTGCTCTGTGCATACCTATTTGCTCTGCAAATTCTTTTACTGTTGTTCTTGCCTTTATAACTTGCTCTAAAGCACGATAAAAGGCACAGTAATCTCCATCTTCTGCATATGCTAATATGCTTTCTTTTAAATATAATTGTTGAAATTCACTGTCTTGTAATCTTTGATTGATATAATCTTCATGTTTAATTGTCATTTTTATCATTCCTTTCTAAATAGTCTTGATAATATTCATTTGCCTTTTTGATAGTTTGCTTTTGGTTTGATTTATCACTTCCTGCAACAATTAGAACAATTACATCATCAAGTTCTCTAAAATATATTCTGTAACCGCTACCAAAGTGTAGCCTTAATTCAGAAAGTTTACTATTTTGTAACGGTTTCCAATCACCCTTGTTGCCTTCAGCTAGTCTGTCAAGTCTGGTTAAAACTTTAACTTGATATACAGGACTTAGTTCTTCAAGCCATTCGGTATATGGACACTTGCCATTATCAGTTGTGTAATATTCTAACTGTTTCATAATTATAGTGTAGCAAATTTACCACACAAAGTCAATTGACTTGTTGTATTTTCATAACAATAGAGCAATTTTTGTGTAAGCAGTAGGGTAGACTTCAGTCTACCAAATATCTTTAAATGGTTGACTAAGGTCAACCCTCCTTTTGAGTGCAATTTTCAAGTACAAAAAGTGCAAATATACGGACATTTATGTTACCCAATCGGACCGGACATTTTGAATAAAGCGGCTTCCGACCTTATTTAATCAGCAAAAGCCGGATTGCTTTGGGAATTCGCTTTCGCAATGACATGGATATTGTTAACTTAAAACGGACATAAAAAATACAATCAGACCGACAATTATGCAAGAATGAATATTCTTGCTAATTGGAGGCGATGCCGTTTAATGCGAGGGCGCAAGAACCACTGCAAGATTCTTGCATGGT
>CADAYE010000027.1 GCA_902792085.1 uncultured bacterium
AAATGCTTCTTTGGCTGCCTTTTTGGGCGCTAACGGGAAAGAAGAAAGTGCAACAGCAGAGGACAAACCAAGAGAGTTGACAGAAGAAGAAAAGTTAGCCAAACGCCGCCAATTTGACAAATGGGTTGCAGAATCCATCACAACTCCGATGTCAAAAGCGGATTGTGAAGCTAAAAAGGAATCTTTGGGCATACAAAACTGCAGATCCGGAGGCAATGATTATTTTGCAGCCGCAGCTGAAAAATGTGGCGGAGTACAAAACCTTCCTACCGAAGATGATTTGTATGAACTAGCAAAGAAAATGTATCCAGATTGTGATGATACCATAAAGAAATGTACCGGCACTCCGGATTTTAGTCAACTAAATGAGAGTTTTTCAGGCTTAGGCTCCTCTTGGTATGACTTGTGGTCAGGTAGTGAGTACAGTTCCAGCAACGCGTACCGCCGGAGCTTTGGACGTACGTACTCGAACTGGGACCACAGCAGCCGCAACTATTCGAGCTTCAGGGTTGTTTGTGTTGGTGATTTGAGCAATTAATCATTAATTTATTTAATCATTTGCGTAAATCATTGATTGTTAGTCTTAAAGCCCAACTTATAAATTGAGTATATAAGTTCCATAAAATAAATCATTATCTCAAGCGCAAAAATGCTTCAATTTTTGCTTTAACTGAGTTTGTAGCATAATCGTCTATATCGATATAAAGTCCGTTGTATTTATTTGCAAGATATTTTGCGAGTTGAGTTTTTGAACAAAATGCCTGTGCATAAAAAACTGTCGGCACATCAGGTTCTACATACATTTCTAACTCAATGTCTGCCGGTACATTTGCTTCCACACATCTTGTCCAGCCGTAAACATGCGTTTCATCAGGGAATAACTTTAACACCTCAAGGTCATTAGGCGGAACTCCCCAAAAACCAAATTTTGGTTTACATTGGACTATATTATCATTTGGCTTTCCCTCAACAATATTAGCAGTAATTGCGGTAACTTTGTCATATAAAGGCATATTGGAAGTTGAAATCACAACAGGCTTGCGGTATTCAAAAGATTCAAACTTTGTTTCTTCAACATCAAATCCCATATCTTTTAATAACTGTGCTGCAAACCAGCCGCTGTCACATTTGTCTTTTCCTATCGGTGCAACTATTTTTATGATTTCATCTTTAAAATAAAGTGAATTATTTATAATCTGCTTGATAATTTTACAATAACTCTCCGGCAAGATATTTGACTCAGGCACTTTATGCGAAAAATCAAAATCCAAATCAAACCAAGTCGCCATAGGATATTCAGACTTTACTCTTTCTATAACTTTCGGATGAGGATACCCCCAAAAACCTATCTTATTTTTCATAGGTTTATAATAACATAAATATTATTTTAAATTTTCTTTTGATACAACAATTCCGCAATATTTACAAGCAAAAAGTTCTTCACTTGAATCTAAAGGCATAAAAACATGTTCACATTCATCAGGATTTTCAAGCAAATCTTCACCGTCTGACGGAATATAATCCGTTCGGACAGACGGCTTATAAGTTTTGCCTTTTATGAATTTAGTAATCCATTCAAAAATATACATTACAAATTAAAACTTTCGGGTAACAACTGTGCAAGAGTAAATATCTTTAACTCATTTCCGTTTTGTAAAATAATATCAACATCTTCATCATTATCGCAAAACTCATGTATAACCTGCCTGCAAGCACCGCAAGGCACGCAATTATCCTGAACGGGAGAATAAATTGCAACGGCTTTAATTTTTCTTTTACCTTCAGCAATTGCAGACCCTATGGCATTTCTTTCCGCACAAATTGTCATGCCAAAACTTGAATTTTCAAAATTGCACCCTGTATAAATTGAGCCATCATCCGTCATTACACAGGCGCCAACAGGGAATTTTGAATAAGGGCAATAAGCATTTTTTGCCGTATCTTTTGCTTTTTGCATCAATTTTTCATAAGTCATAATTATTACCTTTTTATTAAAAATTATATAACTTTCAATAAAAATTTAATCCCTTGAATGTATGAATGAATTAATTTAGGTAACTATATACAATGTTACAGTAAATATATCTGTCATTGCGAGGAGCGACAGCGACGCGGCAATCCATTATACTAACGACAGCCAAACACAAACGACTGGATTGCTTCACTTCGTTCGCAATGACATGCTACTGTAAAATAGTATATAATTACCTTAATTTATCTTAAAATTTCTAAAGTTTTCAAGTATATTTGCCGATTATAAGAATGTAAATTTACAACCAAGGGTGAACTATGGATGTATCAAGAATAGAAGCGTATAATCCGAATAAAATCAATTGGCGCAATATGACCGCCAAAGAAATTCTTAAATACGAAAAACAAGGAATAGAAGTCCCTGATGTATATGTACAGTGGGCACATAATTTTTTGCAAAATGTGCAAAAATACGATAATGATGAAGTTACTTACGAAAATGCAAAAGCGATAACAAGGCATCAAAGTAACGAAGCAAAAACAAACGAAAATTCAAGAAGCGGAGCAAATATAAAAGTAAGAGATTTGGATAAACCAAAAGAAGCAGAAGACCAAACCTCAGAAGAAGATGCTGCACTTGCGGTAGAAAATGCGAATATTTCTACCGATTCAGGTAACTCCGAAAGCCCTTCAACAGATGACGGAACTGAAGCAATACAACTGACAGCAGCCCAAATAAAACGCAAAGATTTTCAGGATAAAGGCGTAGGACTTAGAAAACAGGCAATATCTTTTACTCAAGACAGTCAAACATACGGAAGTGAGGCTTCATCTGAAATAAGTGTTATTGAAAATATTGAAAGCAGTTCGAATAATGAAATTGCAGAACTTGAAGGCGCAATGAAAGAACTTATAGCCGAAGCGGATGCAAAACAACAAGAACTTCGTCAAAATGTTGATGCAATAAATAACGAAAAAAGTGACAGTTCTACCTTTGCAAGAATTGAAAAATTACAAAAAGAACTTGAACAACTCGGAATGTCCGGACAAAATCAAATAGCGCAAAGCGAAGGAACATTAAGAGGTTACAGTTCCGATATAAATGCCGGACAGGCTATAATGCTTAATGCTGCAGATTTTGGGACTGAAACAGTTGATGTAGGTAACGAATTATTATCAACAGTCGGGGCCTTATGGTGGTTCAGTATTGACAGAATGATAGGTCAAAAAGCCGTTAATACCGGTAACAGTACAATAAGAATAGCACAAGAAGGAGAAAATGCCGTAAATTCCGCGCAAGATACAAACAACGCAAACATTGGCAGAGTTCCGGAATTAAAAACAAGCGTGACCGATAAAACAGGGGTAGATGCACAAAATGCAAAAAGCCAAGGTAATGCTTCCGAACAAGACCCGATAACAGGCAAAGAAAAAGAAGCAGATAAAGATGTCAAAACGGCATCAAATGATGGTACAGATACAACCGATAAATTAAATATCAATCTTGATGAACTTGTTAAGCGCAAAGTCCGACGTGGTGAATACGCAAAAGACGCTTAACGTCATTCTGAGGGTTTTGCCCGAAGAATCTCATATTTCGTAATAATAAGGGATACTTCGCTATCGCTCAGTATGACAAATATTTACGGTAAGATAATATATAACTTGCGCTATCTTAAAGAATCAATCGCTTGTTTAATATCACTTGCCCCGTAAATATAACTGCCTGCAACAAGTGAATTTGCGCCAAAATCTTTGCAAATTTTACCTGTTTGAGCGTTAATTCCGCCATCTACCTGAATAATTAAATCTTCAGGAGCATTTTGTCTTATAAATTTAATTTTTTCGGCACAATCACTCATAAACGACTGACCGCCAAACCCCGGTTCAACCGTCATAACAAGAACCATATCAACAATATCAAGATAAGGTAACAGCACATCCGGTCTTGTTTTCGGCTTGATAGAAATACCGGCTTTTATACCAAATGATTTAATATGTTTTATAATGTTATAAATCAAACCCTCACCCGCATTTGTAATGCTCGTACTCTCGCATACAAATGATCCCTCTCCCGATGGTAGAGGTTTTTTAATAACAGCTTCGTAATGAAAAGTCACAATATCCGCACCCGATTTTGCAAACGGTTCAACATACTTATCGGGATTTTCTATCATCAAATGAACATCAAGCGGCAAATTTGTGATTTTTTTAAGTGATTTTACAACAGGAACACCAATTGTAATATTCGGTACAAAATGTCCGTCCATAACATCAACATGCACCCAATCCGCACCGCAATCTTCAACTTTTTTTATATCACGTTCAAGATTAGCAAAATCCGCAGATAAAATAGATGGTGAAATAAAAATTTTTTGTTCTGTCATATTATGCTTCTTCTTTATGTTTTTTTACTTTTAAAACTTCGCCTTCAAATTCAAGTTCAACCTTGTCCTTTTCAGGATTGACTTTCAAGAGTTCTAACAACGGTTTTGGTAAAAATATTGCCCAACCATTACCACTCTTTTGTAATCTTCTTATCATTTTAAATCCTTTACAATCTATTACATTTGCCTTACTTATACTTTACATTATAAATCATTTGTAGTATAGTTTACGACGTAAGTCCATAGTAAGTTACAAATCAAGAGGGTAAAAATGTTAGAAGATTATTTGGCAGAGGCATATAAGCCTATAAAAGCACTTGATACCTTATTAGATATAATAATTTACAATGCAAATGAAGATGGAATTTATTCAGGGAATTTCACAAGAGAACAAGCGGAGAATCACATGTCTTTATTATTTTGTGCTCAATTAGTGACAAAATATATGCTAAAATTGAGAAAAGTATATTACCGAAAAATGATTATGGATAACTATAGAAAATAATTATATAATCTCCAATTTTTCACAGGCACTATAAGCCGCTTTCTGTTCGGCATCTTTTTTTGATAAACCTTTTTCAGTCGCCAAAACTTCGCCATTATAGGAAACTTCGACTTCAAAAATTCTTTTATGCGCAGGACCTGATTCATTTACAACTTTATAAACAGGGCGATTTTTATCTAAACCTTGGGTGTATTCCTGCAGAATCTCTTTTGAATTATATTTTGCAAAATTATCTTTTACATCTTTTATATATGGAGTTAAAGTTTTTTCAATATATTTTCTGACTTGCTTATATTTACCGTCAAGATAATATGCGCCCAAAATTGACTCAAAAGCGCAGGCACAAATAGAATTCAAATTTCTTGCGCCCTGCTTTTCGTCATGTTTACTTAAAATTATTAGTTCTGATAAACCATTTCCCTTTGCTATTTGAGCAAGCGTATTATCCGAAACCACAATAGAGCGAATTTTTGACATTTCGCCTTCGGTACTTTGCGGATACATATTATATAAAACATCAGAAACAGTGAGTTTTAAAACTGCATCTCCCAAAAATTCCAACCGTTCATAAGATTCTGTATAATCTAAATTCAAATCCTGCGTGTAAGACGGATGTGTCAATGCTTTCTTAAATAAATCAAAATCAACAATCTTTATCCCAAAAATTTTTTCAATTGATTTCATTAGAATATACCTTTAACAAAATCCACAACTGTTGTCATCCATTCTGTTTTAAATACAAAATATTTAAAGAAATAATAAGCAATAGGAATAGTGAAAGCAAAACTATCCGTTCTGTCTAAAAATCCGCCATGCCCGGGGAGAGTATCTCCTGAATCTTTTACCCCTGCATCGCGCTTTAACAATGATTCGCATAAATCACCGATTTGAGCAAAAGTCGTGCATAACAAGCCTGCAACCAAAGACCAGAACCAACCGATTCCCAAATATAGCCCGAATATTTCGGCAAATATTACAGAGCCCAAAACCCCGCCTAATGCACCTTCAATAGTTTTATTAGGACTTACAGTTGGCGCAAGTTTATGTTTTCCCCATTTTGAACCGACATAATAGCACCCGACATCTGTTGCAATAACTGATGCTATCATTAATACTACAAAACCTAAGCCACTGTCATAAATGCCATTATGAAGATTTCTGAAAAATATGAGATGTAAAGGAAACCAACCGCAATAAACCATTCCAAAAATTGTTGTGGCAACATTCGCAATATACGGCTGACGCCCGACAAACAATACCCACATAAATGATGCCATAGCGCAAATTGTGAGAGTTGCGGCAACTAAATCAAACCTTTCAAAATAAACAATTGCTGCTAAAACCGCTTCGGTTATATAAATAACTTTTAAACTCGGGTAAAACCCTTTGTGATTAAGTATTTTTACATATTCTCTTGATACAAAAGCAAGAACAACTGCTAACAAGCCTAACAGTACAAGTCCGCCTGCCATAATGCACAACATAACAATTGTACCCATTATAAAGCCTGTCAACATTCTTATTGCATTTTTGTTTAAACCGAGATCAAGTTTCATTATACGGTCATAACCTCTTTTTCTTTATCTACTACCGCCTTATCTATATTATCAGTATATTTATCGGTAATTTTTTGAATTTTGTCCTGATTATCTTTTACAGCATCTTCAGGAAGATTTTCGTCCTTTTCAATTTTCTTTAATTTATCAACCATATCACGGCGAATATTTCTGATTGCAACCTTTGCATCTTCGCCTAATTTTTTAACATCTTTTGCAATTTCACGGCGTCTGTCTTCTGTTAAAGGCGGGAACGGTAAACGAATACAAGTTCCGTCAGAATTTGGAGTAATACCGATTTCAGCCTTAATTATACCCTTTTCAATGTCTTTCATAATTGTTTTATCATAAGGAGTGATAACAAGAGTGGTACCATCTTGGACAGTAACCTGTGACATTTGTCTTAAAGGTGTAGGAGCCCCGTAGTATTCAACAATAACTTTATCTAAAATTGCAGGATTTGCGCGTCCGGAGCGGACAGATGCAAATTCTTTATGCAACTGTGCAACGGCTTTTTCCATTTTTTCTTCGCCGAATAAATACATTTCATCTAATGCTTCTGACATTTTTTACCTCTTTCTAATTTATATAAGTTCCTAATTTTTCACCATTGAGAATGTCTTTTATTCCGTTTTCTTTTTTAAAATCAAATACAATAATCGGAATATTATTTTGTTTACACAAGTCACACGCAGATGTATCCATAACCTTCAGACCGTTAACAATGATATCATCATAGTGCATTTCATCAATCTTTTTAGCATTATGGTCAACATTGGGGTCTGCCGTGTAAACACCGTCAACACCGTTTTTAGCCATCAACATTGCTTGTGCATTGATTTCAGATGCTCTTAGAGCAGAAGCCGTATCGGTTGTAAAGAATGGATTTCCTGTTCCGGCGACAAATATAACAACTCTGCCTTTTTCCAAATGTCTGATTGCCCTGTGGCGAATATATGGTTCTGCAATTTGCTTCATTGTTATCGCACTTTGAACACGGCAATCAACTCCGATTTGAATTAATGCGCTTTGCAAAGTTATTCCGTTCATAACAGTAGCGAGCATACCGACATAATCACCTGTTGCTCTGTCCAAACCGATCTTGGTACTGTTTTTCATTCCTCTGAAAATATTTCCGCCACCGACAACAACCGCAACCTGTGCGCCCATATCAACTGCTTTTTTAATCTCATTAGCCATCATAGTAACGGGTTCCGGTGCAATACCAAACTGCTGATCTCCTAACAATGCTTCCCCGCTAATCTTTAACAAAATTCGTTTATATTTCATTAACTAATATCCCTCTCGCTTCAAGTGCGATTTTAACTTAAACACGGAATATTGTAAAGTAAATATTAATATTATATAATATATTTTTGCAAAATAAGTTTTTTTAATGCTCTGCCGTATATATGCTGAGGTTCTACCACTAAAAGTTTTTCAAGATATTCTAATGTCTTATGGTAATCCCCGAGTTTTTTATATGCGGCAGCCATAGCATAAAGAGCATCCTGAAAATTTGGGTCTAATTCTATCGCTTTTTCCAAATCTTTTATTGCATTTTCAATTTTGGGGTTATCAATATCTTTTCTTGTAAGAATTATTTTTGCCCTGTTGTAATATGCATCAGTCATTTTGTTATCAAGACTAATCGCTTTTGTATAATCCATCATTGCTTCATCATACTCTTCCAAAGAATGATAACATGCCCCTCTGTAAAAATATGACACGGCAAAATCGTTTTTCATTTCAATAGATTTTGTAATATGTTCTATTGCGCTTTCAAACTGTCTGCGCTGAAAATCCGCAATTCCATTATCCAAATAAAATTTATAATTTATCATACTATCTATTATAATATAATATTATCTCTTATTCTACCCCTGTATATCAATACAAAATATTTTAAATGATTTGATAATAATTGTATGTATAATTCAGATTGGTTTGATACTTTAAATAAGCCGCTACTAAATCCGCCATCAGCCCTTTTTCAGCCGGTATGGGTTGTTCTTTATTCAATGATGGTATTGAGTATAATCTTATTTGTTTTAGAAAAAACAGATAAATCGAAAATGCGCGGTTATTTATATTTTGGCATACAATTGTTTTTTAACCTGATTTGGAGTCCGATATTTTTTCTGCTCCAAAATATAGGATTCGCATTTTTGATAATAGTATTACTTGATATTTTTGCGATAATGACTGTTAAAGAATTTTATAAGGTGTCAAAATTCAGCGCAATGCTATTGTTTCCGTATATTGTATGGATTTTGTTTGCAACATATTTAAATGGGGCTTATTTTTATTTAAATTAAGATAACTATATAGGAGTTACCACAAAAATAAGTTAAAATCAGCACCCACCCCAACCCTCCCTCGTGAGGGAGGGAGAAATTTCAAATTGAACAGAATGTGATTTGTGGTAAATAATATATAATCGCCTGAATTAATATACAGATTTTATCACACCGCCGCCCAAAACTTTGTCCCCATCATAAAATACGGCAGATTGTCCTATTGCAATAGATTTTTGCATATCTTCAAAAATAACTTCCACTTCATCCTGTCCGTTTGGTCTGATTTCAACAGGGGTGGGTTGTTGAGTCGAACGAATTTTTGCCTGACATTTTATTGCGCCGGTTAATCCGTCTATTGCTATCCAATTCAAATCATTTGCTATCAGAGATTTTTTAAATGTTTTATCCGCAGGACCTATAACAACTTCATTTGTATTTTTGCGAAGTTCAAGTACATATAACGGCTCCGATGCTGAAACACCTATACCTTTTCTTTGTCCTATTGTATAATTCCAAATGCCTTTATGCTGCCCTAAAACTTTTCCGTCTAAATCAACAATATTGCCGATTTTATCTTCAACCCCCAAAAGTTCGTTGTAGTCTCCGCCGTAAAAATCCTGACTGTCTGGTTTATCAGCTGCCTGCAAACCGTTTTCTTTTGCAATTTGTCTGATTTGGTCCTTAGTGTAATTTCCTAACGGCAGGATAATATTTTTTAATTGCTCCTGTTTTAATCTGTATAAGAAATAAGACTGGTCTTTATGAGGGGCAATTCCACGCTTTAGAATATATCTACCGTTTTCTTCTTCTACTTTTGCATAGTGCCCTGTTGCAAATTTGTCAAATTCTACCCCGTTTAGTCTTGCAATCTCAGGTAAAACCCCAAATTTTATAAGTGCATTACACCATACACAAGGATTTGGAGTGTGACCGTCAAGGTATTCTTTTTTAAAATTTTTGATAACTATATCTTCGTATTTAGTAACACAATCTACGACATGATAATCAATCCCAAGTTGGTTGGCAAGATTTTGAGCTGCTTCTATATCTTCAACTTCATCAGGACCGTAGCAGGCATTGTGTTTACCTTCTTGAATCGCCAAACCTTGTTTTCCCCAAATGGACATTGTTGCACCTATAACTTCATAACCCTGTTGTTTTAATATCAAAGCCGCAACTGATGAATCTACTCCGCCTGATAAACCTACCAAAACTTTCATCTTATAATCCTTTCTAAACCGTAAGCATTTTTTCGCGCAGTGCTTTTGCTGATTCTTCGTATCCTTTTCTGCCCATAAGAGCATAAGTGTAGTTTCTCGCCTGTGAACCTGATTGCTGTTCGCAGGCATTAACATTATACAATGCACCTGCTATTGCAGTCTGCATTTCTAACATATAAAGTAATTGACCTATATGGTAGCCGTCAATTTTTGGAATCTTTATTGTAACAGTTGGTCTTGAATAGTCGATAAGCGAAACAAGTGTAGAATCCGCTTCAGCATTGATAAGTTCGTTAATGGTCTTTCCGCCTAAATATCCGATTCCCGTATATTGAAAAATCTGAGGAATATTTAGTGTTGTTTCAAATTCCCCAACTCTTATAAAGTTAATAATTTTGTTATTAGGTCCCTGATTAAATAATTGAATCTGTGTGTGCTGGTCGGTTGCACCTATGGCCTTAACAGGTGTAGGACCTGTACAGGTCGGCGAACCGTCAAGTTTTTGATTTTTGCCTAAAGATTCGGCCCAAAGTTGTATAAACCAATCTGCGACATATTTAAGTTTTTGTGAATAAGGCATCATAACCGTTATGTTTTTACCGAGTTTTGTATCCATAAGATAATGAATAAGTGCATTTTGCGCAGAAATATTTTCATATATATTGGGATTCTGCAGAGCGCTGTCCATATCTTTTATGCCTGATGTTATTTTATCAATGTCAATTCCTGTGAGAGCGAACGGCAGCAGCCCTACGGCTGTAAAAACAGAAAATCTTCCCCCGACATCATCAGGAACTACAAATGCCTTATAACCTTCCTGCTCTGATATTTGTCTTAATATTCCTGTTTTTTTGTCTGTTGTTACAATAATATTTTTTCTGTAATCATCCCCGAGTTCCTGTTCAAGTCTGTCTTTCAATACCATATATTGAGCCATTGTTTCTGCTGTATCACCTGATTTTGTGATTACATTTACAAGTGTTTTGCTCAAATTAAGGATATTTAACAGCGCATTCATTTCATCTGGGTCGATGTTGTCAAGGAAGAATATTCGCGGATACCCGTTTCTTTCTTCTTTTGACAGCATATTCCAATACGGAGTTAACAATGCGTTTGTTACCGCAAGTCCGCCTAATGCACTGCCGCCTATACCGAGAACAAGAATATTATCAAATCTGTTTTCTACAAGTGCTGCATATTCTTTTACATACCAAGAAGTTTCCTGACTGTAACCAAGATCCATCCAGCGTAATCCCTCTCCATCAGCATCTTTGTTTTTGTATAAATTCGTAATAATTTCGGCAATTCTGTCTTTGTAATTCTCAAATTCTTGGGCTATATCAAGACCGTTTTCATTCCCCAAAAATTTTGAGTCTGCTCCTCTGAAATCTAACTCTATCATTACTATCCCTTATACTACTATCTTTTCTTTATATTAATATGCTCAATTTTAAAATACAAGAGAAACGCCCTTTTGCAGTAAATTTTTATTAACTTTCAATAATCATATTTATAGTGTAATTTACAATTTCGCTCAACCATGCGGCGAGAGCATGGTGTAGAGCATGGTTGAGGATTTTTCTCAACCTTTCGATTTAGATAATTGTTTCAATCTTGCAGTCATGATTTATCAATCGTTCCATGGATTAAAAGCCCGTCTAAAAAGTGTAGTATATATGGTGTAGAAAGCAATTAACAAACGGGGGAATAAGATGAGAGATTTTACTAAAAAATTGAGAGTGTTACTAATTGATGATAATGCTAATCACTTGAGAGGGATTAAAGAACTTATTAGTCTCGAAACAAGTTACAATGTTGTGGGTGCAACAAGAAATGCTAATTTGGGTTTAAGTTTAATAAAAAAATATCGTCCTGATATTGTTTTAATGGACATTAATATGCCTGAAAAAGATGGTTTACAAACTATTCAGGCGATAAATAAATCAGGTATTTCAACTAATGTGGTTATATTAAGTGGGTATGATGATTCTGATTTAATTTATCGCGCTATGAAACTTGGTGCAAGAGGTTATGTTTTAAAAACTATGGCATCTTCAAAACTTATTGATGCAATTGAAACTGTTGCTGATGGTAAAATTTATCTTCCGTCAGTCCTTACAACAAGATTTTTTGAATACTTCCAAAACAGTGCAAAAGAAGAATCAAAGATGGCTTCCGGCGAAAATCTGCTTACTACATTAACCGGTAGAGAAAATGAAGTTTTGGATTTATTAACTCAAGGGATTAACTACAAGGGGATTGCACAACAACTGATTATTTCGGAAACTACTGTTAAAACTCATGTAAATAACATTTTCCAGAAATTACAGGTCGGTGACAGAACGAATGCTGTTTTATATGCATTGACTCACGGCTTTAAGCCTTCTTCAATGCAGGCAGAAAAGACTGCTGCATAGTTTATAACCAAAAGTTTAAAAAGGGTTCTGTAAATTTCAACAGAACCCTTTCTTTTCAAAGGAGTAAAAATGCAACCCGTAAAAACTTCAGAGATTGATAATAAAATCAGATTTGTTTCTCACGAAATCAGAAATCATATTTCTGTTTGTGATATGTATTCGCAGATTATCAAAAAATATCTTGAAAAAGACGGATATAAAAATCCTTCGGTTTTAAATGCGCTGAATTGTATATCACAGTCGCTTCAGATTATTTCTATGAATGTTACTGATTTGAAATCCGTTAATGTAAACGAACCTGTCGAAATTGACTTTAAAACAAGTGCCGAAAAATCAGTTGAACTTTCAAAAGCCTATGTAGAAGATAAGGATATTGAATTTGATGTTTTCATTAAAAATACCGTCAAAATAAAAATTGATGAAAATCGTTTTATGTCTTGTATAGTGAATATAATTAAAAATGCAATTGAATCAATAGAAATTCGGGGTAAAATTTCTGTTATAGGTGAAGTGAGGGATAATTGTGCGGTTTTGAAAATTTCTAATAACGGAAAACCAGTACCAATTGATAAGCAAAACAAAATTTTTGACTGTGGTTATACTTCAAAACAATCAGGTTCAGGCTATGGTCTGTATATCTGTAAAAAGTATTTGAACAGTCAGAATGCAGATATAGAACTTGTAAAATCAAATAAGAACGAAACGACCTTTAAAATTACCGTTTCACTTTAGTTATTTAGGCAATTATAAATTATTTACCACAAAATTTTGGCAAAACGGTAATCCCTAACGGGGAATCACCCACCCAAATTTCTAAATTTCACATTCTGTTCAATTTGAAATTTCTCCCTCCCTCACGAGGGAGGGTTGGGGTGGGTGCTCCCTCACGAGGGAGGGTTGGGGTGGGTGCTGATTTTAACCTATTTTTTTGGGTTACTCCTATTTAGTTACCGTTATTTTTTAATATTTTCGGGGTGGGCAGAGTTTGAGAGTATAATCTCGTAATACTCATTTTTATCAATATTTATGCCCATAGTTTTTGTGTCGCAATATTTTTTCTTTTTCTTGTTTAAAAGTTTTTTGTAATCTCCGCTCATAGTGGTAAATATAACACAAAAATAATATGCATTATGTAATTATTAAATTTAACAAATCTTTAAACTACATTTACCCGCTTGCAAATAAAAAATGTTTATTATACTATCAAATATACAAGCGTGCGTTCGTGTGATTTTTATGTGGAAAAAATCTTTTAACACGAATTAAGGAATTGTAAGTAGCAATAATTAAAATATAAAGGAAAACAAAAATGATTAACCCTGTTATCGACGAATTAGAAAAAGGATATTTAAAAGATTCTTTACCTACTTTCAACGCAGGTGATACAGTAAAAGTATTTGTAAAAATTGTTGAAGGTAACAAAGAAAGAATCCAGGCATTTGAAGGTACTATTATTAAAATTCACGGTGCCGGTCTGAATAAAACAATTACTGTTAGAAAAGTATTCCAAGGTGTTGGTGTAGAACGTGTATTCTTAATCAACTCACCTCGTATTGACAAAATTGATGTGTTAAGACGCGGTGATGTAAAACGCTCTAAACTATACTACTTGAGAGAACGTTCAGGTAAGGCAACTCGTATTAAGGAAAAAATTGAAAAAAAATAAAACACATATTCACTGGTATCCGGGGCATATAGCCAAAGCCGAAAGGAAACTCAAAGAACAACTTTCGCTTGTGGATGCCGTAATAGAAGTGATTGATGCGAGAATACCTTTATCAAGCAGATATGACAATATTACGGGACTTCTAAATCAGAAGCCCCGTTTTTTGCTTGTCAATAAATCCGATTTGGTCGATAAAAACGAACTTGATAAATATATAGAAATTTTAAAGAAAGAAACAGAAACCTCTGTTATCCCGACAAGTGCAAAATCAAATAAAGACCTCAATGTTATTGTAAAAGAGGCTGTAAAATTATCTGAACCTCGTATTGCCGCGATTATGGCAAAAGGTCTTTTGCGCAGACCTGCAAGAATTATGGTTGTCGGACTTCCAAATGTCGGCAAATCAAGTATTATAAATAAATTGACCCGTTCCTCAAAGACAAAGACAGGTGCAAAAGCAGGGGTGACAAGACAACAACAGTGGGTAAGAATTAATCCGCAACTTGAACTTCTTGATACTCCGGGGATTATACCAATGAAACAGGAAGATCAGGACCGAGCCGTAAAACTTGCGTTTGTAAATTCTGTCGGCGATAATGCGTATTCAAACGATTTTGTGGCTAAAGAACTTTTAAATGTGCTAAATGATAAACAAGTCAAAGTTTTCAAAGAATATTATGCTCTTGGAGATAATGAGTTGACTCTTGAAAATATTGCGCTGAATCGTAAATGGCTTATAAGAGGTCAGGAGCCTGATATTGAACGCACTGCAGGTTATGTTTTAAAAGATTTCAGAGAAGGCAAAATCGGAAAGTTTATTTTGGATAATCTTTCAAATACAGAGGCTAATTAAATAAATATTTATAGGTAATTATATACTATTTTACAGTAGCATGTCATTGCGATACAAAGCGAACAGGCGAAATAATAATAATGAGCCTTGTGAGCCTTTATGTGTCGGCGAAGCCGTTAACTTCCCGTTAGGGCGTGGCAATCCAGCCGTTTAATTTGTCGATAATGATGAAATATTGTATATAGTTACCTATTTATAATATTAATAATTGTGAAGTTGAATTTGTAGTTTTCGGCAATTTTTTTATCTTTAATGTTTTTATTGACATGTGTATTCAGTGTGAAAGGTGATAATATTATGTCAAGTTTAGAATTTGGACGCTTTGGTGCTGAAGGCTTAGGCCGATTGGTTCGGGAGAGTGCGTATCCGCAAAAAATTTTAAAATCTCTTGATACAAAACCGATTGTGTTGGGTAATGGTGCCCCTCAACTTCCCAAACCTGTTTTGTCAGATGAAGTAATACATAAAAAATATAATCCAAAAACAGGAATTTGGGAAGAAGTTGCTCAAAAAGGGCAAGAATATTTTGAAAAATGTAAAAAAGATTTTTTAGGTTAGAAATATATTAAAATAAAGGAGAAATTGTTATGATAAATTCTGTCCCTCAAAATTATGGTGTATATCCCGGTGCTTATCCGGCTATCTATCCGACTATGTATGAAAATCATACAAATCCGGAAGCAGAACAATTTAGAGCAAAAGTTAATTCTGAAATCAAATTGCAGCAAGCAGGATTAAAAGTTCAATTTTTGCAAAACACTTTGAATGATTCCGATAATCATGTCCCGAACAAAGAAATGACACAGGTTCAAAGAAATGTTGTTGTGGCTGAACTTCAAAATGCGCAAAGAGAATTGGCATTGTTAAAACAACAATTCAATCCGGAACAATTAAAAATGATGGGATTTTAAAATTTTTTGTTTTAATTTTGTAGGATGCGAATTATCGCATCCTATTTTATAATTTCCCCGTTTTCAATTTTATAAATCTGAACATCTTTTAAAAATTCATCTTCAAAAAGAATTGTATCTACAGATGTTATTATTGTTTGTGTTGTGTCTGATATTGATTTTAGAAGATAATTTTGCCTTAAATCGTCAAGTTCCGCGAGTACATCATCTAAAAGCAAAACCGGTTCATCTCCTGTTTTGTCTGTTATTATATCAAGTTCCGAAAGTTTGAGCGCAAGAACGATTGTTCTTTGCTGACCTTGGGATGCGAATTTCGTTCCGTCAAGTCCGTTTATGAAAAAATTAATGTCATCTCTGTGTGGACCTATACAAGCCTGGCATCTGCGAATTTCTTCGTTTTTTCGTTCTTCTAAAGATTCTTTGAATATGGTTTGAATATCATTTATGTCATCAATAGATTCTTCATCGATAAATGAGCAGTCATAATTTATCGAAAGTTCTTCTGTTTCACTGATGGTCTTATGCTTTTGTTTTGCAATTTTTTCAATTTCTTTCAGGTATTTTTTTCTGATAAAAATAATATTGCTGCCTGTAACTGAGAGTTGTTCGTTAAGCACATCAAGCAGAGCGTTGTCATAATTGCATGTTTTGGCACATTCTTTGAAGTAATTATTTTTTTGAATACGAATTTTTTCGTATTTGGAAAGTCTGTCATCATAAGCAGGATAAATTTGGGCAATTGCTCTGTCAAGCCAATCTCGTCTGTCTTGGGGTGTACCTCTTAATAAAAGCAAATCTGAAGTTGAAAAAAGAACGCATTTTAGGGTGCTTTTAAAATCCTTTATGGTTGATTTCACTCCGTTTAATTTTAGTTCCCGTTTTTTATCCTGTCCGAAGCGGTAATACATCTCAATATTTGTGTCATGTTTTATAAGTTGGGCTTCTGTTGTAAATGAACTTGCCCCAAATTTTATCAAATCCGTATTATTTGAAGTCCTCGGACTTTTAAGGGTTGATAAAAAATAAATGCTTTCAAGTATATTAGTTTTCCCTTGCGCATTTTTCCCTATAATTAGTGTTTTATTCTTTTCAAAATCTAATTTTATGTTTTGACAATTTCTGTAATTTGTCAGTATAAGATTATTTAGTTTCATAAATATTATTATACTTTAAATAAATGATTTTTGCTCAAATATGGACTTTACGGACTTTATAGTGTATAATAAAGTAGGTTGGATATATATAATAAAGGATTTTTATATGTTGCCTGTAATAACTGAAGAAATTTCGCAAAGTATTTTTGATGAAATATTTGTAGATATGCCACAATGGCGTAAAAAAATGATTCATTATATAAAGGATGAGAATCCTGAAATAAATTCGGCGATTATAGAAGCGGCTAATAAAACTGATTTAGACCCCAAAGCAATAGCACTTGGGGCTTATATGTCTTATGTTATGCTTGAAAAGGCTGACAAAGAAAATGATGCGTTGCTAAATTACACTGAATAATTTAGAGGTTTTATAATGATTATAGAAGATTTATTAAAAGAATTGGTTGAAAGCAGAGGCTCCGATTTACATATTTCAAGCGGTTTGCCTCCCGTAAAGCGTGTTGATGGTAATTTAGTCAGAATGGAATATCCGCCATTGACATCTGAGCAGGTTGAACAGTTGTTATTTCCCATGATGTCAAATGATCAGCGGCGTCGTCTTGAGCAGGATTGGGAACTTGACTTTTCTTACGGTATTAGAGACATGGGGCGTTTCCGTGTAAATTTCTATAAGGATAAAGGCTCATATGCGGCTGCATTTCGTACTATTACATCAGAAGCGCCGACATTGGAAAATATGAATATGCCTCCGATAGTTACGGAGGTCGCCCAAAAACCAAGGGGGCTTGTTCTTGTTACAGGTCCGACCGGTTCAGGTAAATCTACTACTCTTGCTGCAATGATTGATTATATCAACAGAACAAGAGCCGAACACATATTAACTATCGAAGACCCTATCGAATTTGTGCATAAGTCTAAAATGAGTGTTATTCACCAGCGTGAATTGGGTATGGATACCCGTTCATTTGCTAATGCCCTAAAATCTGCCCTCCGTGAAGACCCTGATATTATTCTGGTAGGCGAAATGCGTGACCATGAGACTATAGCGTTGGCTCTAACTGCCGCTGAAACTGGTCACTTGGTCTTTGGAACTTTGCACACTTCTTCTGCATCTCAAACGATTGACCGTATTATTGATGTTTTTCCCCAGGGGCAGCAACAGCAAATTCGAGTTCAACTTGCGAACTCTCTTGTGGCGGTTTTTGCGCAAACTCTTTTGCCAAAACAGTTGCCTGATGGGACTTCCAAAGGTCGTGTAATGGCACAGGAAATAATGATAGTGACTCCTGCTATTGCAAACTTAATCAGAGAATCAAAGGCAGCTCAAATTTATTCAACTATTCAGACAAGTTCCGAAAGCGGTATGCAGACTCTCGAAGCGGCTCTTGCAAATCTTGTAAACAGTGGCCTTGTTACTGTTGAAAATGCAATGGCAAAATCTTCAAAAACTGCAGAATTGCAAAGACTGTTAAAACGATAGTACAAAACATATGGAGGGCTAATGGCTTCATTAATCGATGCTTTTAGTGATGCGCTTGGCGAAGATATGGCAATTATAAAAATCTTCGTGTATGCTATTCCTGTTTTTATTTGTATAAATTTATTTTTGGCAAAAAATTTTGTCGTCGGTTCCTTTTTGGCAATACCTACTCTGATTCTGCTTGCAGGCTTAATGAGCAATGGAATATGTAATATTCGTTCAAATAAGCGTGAAATTTTAACATTCAATGTTATATCGCTTGTGTCTGTTATTATTAAATTGCTCCTTGCAGTCCTTCCAATTTCTTGTGTTATGCTTTTGGGCGGGTATTGCATCATAACATTTATTAAGTTCCCTTTTGATATTCCATATTTTATCTTGATTTTTAATTGTATTGTTGCATTGATTGTGTTTTCAGTTATATTTACTTCATATCTTGCATTTTCCAAAACTTTGAATGTTATTGATGCTTATAATGTAAAAATTATATCCGAGGCTTCAATAGATGTTTTTGCAAATTTTTTATTCTTAATACCGCAACTTTTGATTGCAAATGGAATATTAGTCGGTTCTGTTTGGTATTTATTTTTTGCATTTCATATTACTATTAATAATCCGTTGTTTATTTTCTATTGTTCTTGTGTTGGAATACTTAATATTTCTGCTCTGTCAAGTTATTATGCGCAAGCATCTTATGAACTTATAAAAGGCAAAGATAGCGAATATCAAGACAATTATTATATAAAAGGCGCAATGAATTATAATAAAAAAAAGTAATTTAGTCTTTTATATCTCTTAATTTTTTCAATTGGTCACGGATTTCTGCTGCACGTTCAAAATCAAGTATTTTTGCAGCTTTGTGCATGTCTTTTTCAAGTTTTGAAATAAGTTTTGGCAGGTCTTTTTTCTCAATATTGTGTTCTACCATTTCTTCTGCAACAACATCTTCAAAATTTCGGTAACTTGCGATGAGTGATAACAGGTTATTTTCAATCGGTTTTTTGATTGTTTGAGGAATTATGCCATATTTTTTGTTATATTCAATTTGAATTTTTCTTCTGCGTTCTGTTTCTTTTATTGCATTTTTCATAGAATCAGTCATTCTGTCTGCGTACATAATAACTTCTCCGCAGGCATTTCTTGCCGCACGCCCGATTGTCTGAATTAAACTTGTTTCTGAGCGTAAAAATCCCTCTTTATCCGCATCCATAATTGCAACAAGCGAAACTTCCGGAATATCTAAACCTTCTCTTAAAAGGTTTACCCCAATCAGAACATCAAATTCTCCGAGTCTGAAATCTCTTAAAATTTCAACTCTTTCAATAGATTTTACTTCGCTGTGCAGATAGCGAACTCTTATACCTTCTTGTATAAAGAAATCTGTTAAGTCTTCAGCCATTCGTTTTGTAAGTGTTGTAATTAAAATTCTTTCATCTTTATCTGCGCGTTTTTTTATTTCGGATTTTAAATCAGAAATCTGACTATCAATAGGTCTTACTGAAATCTTTGGGTCTAAAAGTCCTGTAGGTCGTATGATTTGTTCAACAATTTGTGATGATGTTTGTCTTTCAAATTCCGCAGGAGTAGCAGAAATATAAATTTTCTGCCCTACTTTTGCGTAAAACTCTTCATTTTTAAGCGGTCTGTTGTCTTTTGCACAAGGCAGTCTGAAACCGTAATCAACCAGAACCTGTTTCCTTGAAGCATCACCATGACTCATACCGTTTATTTGCGGGAGTGTTTGGTGTGATTCATCAACAATGGTTAAAAAATTATCGGGGAAATAATCTAATAATGTTGCAGGTGCTGTTCCGGGGGCTCTGCGTTCCAAAATTCTTGAATAATTTTCTATTCCGGTACAGTATCCCATTTCTTTTATCATTTCAATATCATATTTAACCCGTTGCTCAAGTCTTTGTGCTTCTACAAGTTTATTTTGGTCATTAAGTTCAACAAGTCTGGTAGAAAGTTCCTGCCTTATCATTTTTAATGTTTCTTCCTGATTTTCATCATCAGTTATATAGTGAACCGCAGGATATATGACAATTTCGTTTGGGGTATCGATAATTTCGCCTGAAATTTGGTCAATTTTAACTATTTTTTCTAATTCATCTCCAAAGAAATAAAGCCTTGTAACGATCTTTTCATACGGAGGCATAATTTCAACAATATCTCCTCTGACTCTGAAAGTTGAGTATTTTAGTTCAACATCATTTCTTTCGTAACGAATTTCCACAAGATATTTCAACAGCGCATCTCTGTCTATATCGTCGCCTTTATGCAGAGTTATTGTTCCTTTAAAATAATTTTCAGGGACTCCTAAACCGTAAATACAACTGACAGACGATACAACAATCACATCATCCCGTTCATAAAGGCTACGAGTGGTATTGTGTCGAAGTCTGTCGATTTCTTCATTTATACTCGAAGATTTTTCTATATATGTGTCAGTTCGCGGTATATAGGCTTCAGGCTGATAATAGTCGTAATAACTGATAAAGTATTCAACTGCATTATTGGGGAAAAGTTCTTTAAATTCGTTATATAATTGCGCTGCAAGGGTTTTGTTGTGAGCAATAATAAGAGTCGGTCGCTGAACTTTTTCAATGACATTTGCAATGGTAAATGTTTTACCTGAACCCGTAATACCAAGCAGAGTTTGGGTATCATATCCGCATTCTATGCCTTTAACAAGTTTTTCTATCGCTTTTGGCTGGTCGCCTGAAGGTTTGTATTTTGAAACAAGTTTAAATAATTTGTGCTCCATAACATAATTTTAGTATAAATATTCACATAAACAATTGCTTGACAGGTTCAGTAATGAAATATTATTGTAAAATAGTACAATAATATTTCACCTTATTTTTTTATTGCGCGTTGAACGCATTTCATAAATTCCGGTTCCGTGTAATGAGATGCCCTGCAATTATGGTTTATTCTTGAAAGTTCTTTGTTAATTTTACTCGGGGCATTATCTTCTATATAAGTGTATATGCAGTTAAATTTTTGTACCCCTGTTTTGAAATCAAATTTATTGCAGAATTTTTGCGCATCTTTATAATAATCTTCAATATTTTTTGCTTTAAAAATATCTTTTGAGAAGATGTTGGTTGTTTGTGTATTTGAACAATATATGCACAAACCGACAATCAAAACAGACAAAATTATATTAATGGTCCAATATGAACGTGGTTTGTTTTCTTCTTCCTCCAATGCGGAAAAATCAACCCACTCTCCGCAGTACATACATTTTTTTGCATGCGCAGGAATTTTTGCACAACAGTATGTGCAAATTTTAACTTCTGATTTTTCTTCAGGTTCGGTATTTAAATCTGTATCATTCTTCTTTTCCTTTGCAAAAAGTAAAAAGAGGGAAAAAATGATATTCAAAACAGGTACAAATATCAAAAGTGTTAATGACGGATTTAGTCCTATATCGTTTAATCTTTTTGCTACTGCTGCAAGTTTTATTGCAACTACACATCCGACAAGTATCAGTGCCATAATAAGCAGCCACAATGCAGCATTAGGCGATCCGGGTTTAAACAGGGCTGATACAGTTAATATAAATGCAAATAGTATCAGATAACATAGAATTGACACCTGAAAATATTCAAGTCTGCCTATTTTGCCTTTGAAATTTAATAACTCTTCCAAAACTCCAACCTCTTATAAAGAGAATTTTAGCATATATTTCAGGTATGGACAAGTTATTTAATTTTTCCTCTCAACTGACCGCAGGCTGCATCTATATCTGCTCCCCGTTCAAGTCTTATTGTAACTTTCTTGCCGGAATGTTCCATAAGATACTTAAATTTCATTATTGAATTATTGGAAGGCCGTTGGTAATCGTTTTTTTCAGTCGGATTATACGGAATTAAATTTATATTGCATTTTATATCTTTTAGGTACCAAGCAAGTTCTTTTGCGCATTGTGCCGTATCATTCAAATCTTTAATAAGCAGATATTCTATGGTTATTCTTCTTCCGGTTTTATCTGTATATTTTTTCAGAGCCTTATGAAGTTCATCCATGGGGTATTTATTTTCTATCTGCATAAGTTTTGCTCTTGTTTCGTGGTTTGATGCGTGTAGTGAGAGCGCAAGAGTTGATTGCATATCAAGTTGTGCAAGTTTATTAATCTGCGGGATAATACCAGAGGTTGAAACAGTCAATCTCCTCGCACCTATTTGAAAATCCTCATTAAAAATCTTCATCGCTTTCAATACATTATCAAGATTTAAAAGCGGTTCTCCCTGCCCCATAAACACGATATTTGTAACTTTTAACCCTGTATCTCTCTGAATTGTCAAAACTTGTTCAATAATTTCTTTGTAGTTAAGATTTCTGATAAATCCTCTTTTACCTGTTGCGCAAAATGAACAATTTACGGCGCATCCGACTTGACTGCTTACACAGGCTGTCAAATTTGCCCTGTTATCAAATCTCATCAATACGGTTTCTACACATTCTCCGTCAGGGTATTCAAGCAGATATTTTATTGTTCCGTCAGAACTTGTCTGTTTTACTTTAATTTTTGTATCGGTAACTTTCGCAACTTCTTTTAATTGTTCTCTGAATTTCACTGATAAATCGGTCATTTCATCAATTTCTTTGACAGATTTTAAATATATCCAATTGTGAATTTGTCTTGCACGAAATTTTGATGCCCCAAGTTTTTCTGTCAGCGCTTCAAATTCTTCCAAATTTAATCCAGATAATATTTCCATATATTTGTCCTTTAACAATGATTCTACCATAAATATTTTTGTTTAAATGCAACATTGTTGCCAGACCTTAAAAAGCATGGTATATTTAGGATGTAGGGATTGGTATGAGCAAAGTTCAGGTTTTTATATTATCAGACGAATTTTCAACATCAGAAGTCTTAAAACTTTATTGCTCTGAGTTTGATTTTGAACGGTTATCTGTCTGCAATTCCTGTGAAGATGCATATGAGCAGATTAATTCTGCAAATGAATCTTCCGTTTTAATTGTAGATTTGTCCGATAATAAATTCGAAAAAATTCAACTTATATCAAAAGTCGGGGCAAATATTAGCGGTTGTAAAATCCTTGCACTTTCTGATAACCCTTCAGTAAATCTGATTGTTGAAGTTATGCGCTCCGGAGCACGAGAATTTTTGCCTTTACCCCTTATAAAAAATGAATTTTCAGACAGTATGAATAAAATTTTATCAGAAAACTCACAAACAAATAAAAATAGCAGATGTAAAATTATATCAGTATTTTCAAATAAAGGTGGTATTGGTAAAACTTCTTTGGCTACAAATCTGGCTCTGGAACTTGCAAAAGTTACCAAAGAAAATATTGCACTCATTGATTTGAATTTTCAGACGGGAGATATTACCACATTTCTTGATTTAAAACCATCATTTAATATATCGTATATGCTCGAAAATATTGACAAAATCAATGAAACATTTTTATTAAGTACATTGGAAAGATATAAAAGAACAAGTCTTTATGTTCTTGCAGATCCTCCGTATTTCAAGCAGGCGGACAATATCAAACCTGCGCAAATTACAAAACTTTTTAACACCCTAAAAGACACATTTTCATATATTGTTGTTGATGTTGAGGCAAGTTTTGAGGGAAAAAATATTGCGGCACTTGATAATTCGGATGTAATTTTGCTTGTTACGGTTGCGAATTTACCTGCACTGAGAAATACCCAAAGATGTCTTGAATTGTTTGATAAACTTGGGTATGACAGGGATAAAACCAAAATTGTTGTAAATCGTTATATGGACAATGATGAAATTAAAGAAGATGATGTAAAAAAAGTGCTGTCAAAAGACATATTCTGGAAAGTTCCGAATAATTATTTTGCTATTATGAGTGCGATTAACAAAGGTATTCCTGTCAGCGAAATAAATACTTCCACAAATGTTGCGCAAAGTTATCGTGAGCTTGCAAAATATATGTCTGATAATCTTTACAGAATAAATATGGAAGAACGATTTGAGAATATTTTAAATAATTAAGGAGTATAAATGAGTATTGCTGATAAATTAAAAAAGACATTAAGCGAAACAAATTTTTTTAAAAAAGAAGAATCTTTCGATTGTGAGGCACAAGTTGTACAAAATGATAAACCTGTTGAGGTTTATGAAGAATTTAATTATATAAATGAACCGGTTGCAACAAATATAGTTTCCATAAATTCAAAAATCGAAAGAGTTAATAAGTTTGAAGATTTGGCGATGCAACTTGTAAATAAAATAAAAAATACTCCTTATTGGACAGAATTTTCTATGAAATCTCAGGAAAAAATGATAAGCAAATATTTTGACAAAAAAGTAAAAACCCAAAAATATGTTGAAATTCCATATAGTTTGACTGATAAATTAACCTTTATTGAAGAAGTGTTAAAATCGGTTGTTTAAAACTTTTGTTTCTCTTATAATTCCGATATGGAAAATGTTTTGGAAAGAATAAAGGGAACAGTTGTGGTTTCAGTACAAGCGATGCCGTCAGAACCTTTATATCATGAGCGGTGTATGGCTGCTATGATGAAAAGTGCGCTGAATGGCGGAGCCGGTGGACTTCGTGTAGCAGGAGTGCGGGATATTGAAAATGCCAAAAAACTTTCAAAAGTTCCTGTAATAGGAATAACAAAGCCGGAAAAAATACCTGCAAATTACAAAGAAATCGTTTATATTACACCAACTATAAAAGATGTTTTGGACGTAATTCATGCAGGTGCGGATATAGTTGCATTTGACGGTACTCAAAGAAAACGTCCTCATGACGAAAAAATAAAAGATTTAATAAAATATATTCATATTAATAAGAGAGTTGCGATGGCTGATATAAGTACCATGGAGGAAGGTCTTGCGGCTCAGGAGTCCGGTGCAGATGTTTTATCTACAACCCTTGCAGGCTATACTCTTGAATCTGCTTCTTCACCTACAGATGAGCCGGATTTTAAATTGTTGGAAGAACTTGTAAAACAGTCTGACTTGCCTGTGATTTTAGAAGGTAGAATATGGGAGCCATGGCAGGTTGATAAAGCATTTGAACTTGGTGCGCATGCTGTTGTTATAGGTTCAGCAATTACAAGACCGCAACTTATTACAAAAAGATTTGTATTTCGGGAGAAAAAATAATGAAAAAATTGTATCAGGGTTAAGGAGATTATATGGTAAAAAAGGCTCTATCAATTGATGTTGGCGGAACAAAGATTTATTCTGCGATTATAGATGAAAACGGTCAGATAATTTCTGATATAGAAAAAAATCCGACTCCGAAAACTTTTGATGAAATAAAATCTTTGTTTGAAAAAATAATAGCAAAACATGAAAAAGATGTTGATGTTATTGCATTTTCAACTTGCGGGGCTGTAAATAATGAGAATAATCATATTTTAGGTTCAACTGGTAATATTGCAAAAGGCTATCCTGATATGCAGTTCAAAGAATTATCTTCAAAACCTGTGTTTGTTGAAAATGACGCAAATTGTGCAGCGTGGGCTGAGTATAAAATCGGGGCATCAAAAGGGAGTAAAGTATCTGTTATGCTTACTCTCGGCACAGGTGTCGGGGGTGGTATAATAATTAATAATCAACTTTTGAAAGGACAAAATGGCGCAGCAGGCGAAATGCATTTTAAAATGTATTCTGATAAACGAAGAAAATGTACCTGCGGAAATTGGGACTGTTTTGAAATTTATGCATCAGGAAAAGGTTTAAAAATTACTGCTGAAGAAATATCTCACAATTCTGATATTACAACTTATGATGTTATAGAAGGTGTCCGAAATAATGACAATCAGATGATTGAAATTTTTGACAGATGGCAAAATGATATTACAAACGGCATAATAGGTCTTTCAAATATTTTTGACCCTGATTGTGTCGTTTTATCCGGTTCAATGGCACAGTTTGTTGATGTTCAAAAAATCCAGGATAATGCCAATAAAGAAATTATAACAACTCCGATAGAAGTCAAAAAAGCGACTGCAGGCAATTATTCAGGCATGATAGGTGCTGCATTGCTTGCTTTTGAAAAAGGAGCAGTATAATGGGTAAGTCAAAAGCAAGAATTTTCAGAAAAGGTATAAACGATCAATTGCCTAAAATTAGTCGTAATGGTGCTATATCTTTTGTTGTAGATAATCTCGAAAAGGGCGATATTGCAGGTGCAAAGTACTATATTACAATGTTTGGATTGAGTGCTGAAGAATTGCTTGAATCCGGTGCAAGTTATGAAACAGTTGTTGCAATAAAAAATATATTTACTTAAATGAAAATAATCGATTCTATAAAATTTTGGATAAATAATGCAAGACCATATTCAATACCTATGACTTTTTTGAGTTGGCTTGTAATTTTTTGTTACAGTGCAAAACAAGGTGGTAATATTATTTGCGGACTAATTGCGCTGATTGGCATTTCGCTTGTACACCTTGCAACAAATTTGAGTGATGATTACTTTGATTACCAAAGACTTTCCTGTGATGAAGAATTTTTAAATAATTCGAAGGAAATTAAATGCCGATATTTAAGAAACGGTCAGGCAACAATAAAAGATTTGAGAAATGTTATAATTCTTATGCTTTCGATTGCAGGAATTTGCGGTGCAATTTTATTTTTCTTGTCCGGTTGGTATGTTGTATTATTTGCCTTTGCCGTTTTGCCTATTGCCCTTTTATACTCAAAATTTTCAAGTAAAGGATTTGGTGATTTGTCTGTGATACTTGCCTATGGACCGTTGATGTTTGAGGGCGTTTATTATGTCATGACAAAAACTCTTTCGTGGGATGTTTTAATACTGTCAATTGCCTGTTCAATGTTTGTTAATACTGTCCTTTATGCACACATGTTAATGGATTTTGACGAAGATGTATGTTCTTCAAAACGGACACTTTGCACAATTTTGAAAACAAAGAAAAAAGCGTTAAAATTTATGTCTGTGTTTTATATTACCGGATATTTTTCGGTTGTTATTCTATCTGTTAAAACTCAAAATTATTGGTATCTTTTGTCTTTATTAACTTTGCCGTTAGTTGTTGAATTGTTTGAACTCTTAAAACTCTATAATGAAGATAAAACTATACTTCCCTACGCTCAACCGTGGCATTATCCGCTTGAAAATTGGGAACAGGTTAAGCAGACTCCAAATGCTTCATTCTTTTTACGATTCATGTTTGCGCGAAATATTTCAACTTGGTTCATGCTCTCAATTTGTTTTGCACTGATGATATCATAAAATATTACGAAATATTAAAACAAATTTAAACCTTGTAACTTAATAAAATCAATGCTTTACGATTTATAGTATATATTTGTTATATAAAATTTAGCACTTTTTTTGAAGTAAATTTGTTTATTAATATATAGGACAGAGTATGAATTTGAAAAGGAGAATATATGGCAAGAGTTTTGATTTCAATGCCTGAAGAATTTTTGAACAGAATTGATCAGGTTGCAACAGGTGAAAATCGTTCGAGAAGTGAACTTATCAGAGAAGCGTTAAGAACTTACATTTACAAACAAAAGATTAAAGAATCAACAGGCGCATTGAAAAATGCTGATTTACTTGAAAGTTTGTTGGGATAGCAACAGGAAAAAAGGTTTAAGGAAAAACTATCAGATTTGGGAAACATATTATAAAAGCCTCCGAGTAATCGGGGGCTTTTATTTGTGTTGGAAACTTTTATTGCTCGTCTTGCTCATCGCAAGCCGACACCGGCACTCCACATCGGCTTACGCAAACAATTTACGCCCTCGCATTAAATGCCACCGCTCAAAACAAAATCGAAAAATATTCATTTTACGATTATTGTTTTTCGTCTCTCCTCTTCGTTACACTCAGAGTCGTGGCTCTGCTCGGGCTTTTTCCCGCCTGTGCAATCAAAGATTGCTTCGTTCGCTTCTCTTTCGTTTCGCTCTCAACGGCGGTGGTATCAAGTTTCGTGCCCTGCTCGTCTTGCTCATCGCAAGCCGACACCGGCACTCCACATCGGCT
>CADAYE010000028.1:0-19417 GCA_902792085.1 uncultured bacterium
GCGCCGTCAAGCTAAGAAATCTTGCCTGAGAAGCACTCATTCCCATAATGACTGTCCTTTCTTGTTTTGTTTCCTATACTTTGCATGTCGGCAGCCATGTGTGAGAACTTTAATAATTGATTTGTTTTTGTTAAGATTTTGTTACATTAAACCTGAAAACGCACACAATATCTGCATTGTAACATGTTACGACTTACTACAAAGAATAATTATCTACATTATTTACTGATTAAACTCTTTAATAAGTCCATCCACCCATTTTATAAGCGCTGGGATTTCATACGGTTTCGGTAAATAAAGATCTGCACCTGTATTCAGCACAAGTTCTTTTTCATGAATAACAGAAGTCACAATTATCTTACTTTTAATAAAGTTTGCGTCATTTTTGAGTTTATAGCATAAATTCAGACCATTTTTCTTTCCAATATCGCCCACATCTATAATAAACAAAGCAGGAATATCACAATCCTTTGGGAGTTTATATGTATTCATAATCTTTACATCATATCCTTGAAGATCAAGAATGGTATATAAAAGTGTTGATAATGCTTCATCTGATTCATAAATATATATATTGTTGTTGAATTTTTGCTGAGCAAAAGATATTTCTCCTGAAATTTTTGTCCTGTCGATAATATAGTTTGATTTATTGGGTAAATTTGCCATAGAACAAAGGCGCATCAAAGTAGTTAAAATCTGGCTGTCGCTATTGTATACAGTTGTTTCATTCGATATAACGCTTATAGTTAAGTGAGCAAAATTAGCCCTTTTCCCTGCAAATTCATCACCCTGCAATATCATATAACCTCTGCTTAAATCATGTTCTGCATAAAACTTATTTACTACAGAATCAAATGCAAAAGTAAGAAATCTTGCGACACTTTCCGCTTTTATATTATCAGTAATAACAAGGAATGAATTATCTTCAAGCTTCCCCACATAATCATTATCAGTAAGTGATGCCTTTATTATTGCGCTATAAGTCTGTAAAAGTTTGTCAGAAGCGAGTTCGGTATATGCCTGCTTATAATCTTCAAAATTTTCTATTCTTATATAAAGCATTGACCAAATACTATCGGAACACATCGCGCGTTTAATTGCTCTGAGTGAATAGTTTTTTTTATTTGGCAAAATTTGTTTAGCATCAAGATTAGATTCGTATTCTCTCCTCAAATGAGCTTCAATACGGACCTTAAACTCGTTCAAATTAACAGGTTCAGACAAAAAATCATCCGCTCCGCTGTTTAGAACTTTGATTCTATCGTTTATGTCAGCAGATTTTGACAATGCAACAATAACAGGACGCATATTATAAGTCAACGCTCTGACTTGTTTACAAAAATCTCCCAAATCATCATCAAAACTATCTGAAATAATTATCAAATCAGGGGCATTATCTTTTATTATCTTTATAGATTCAAGCATATTCTTTGAAATCAGAACTTTATTTGTTTCTGATTCCAAAAGTTTTTTGTACTTTATGGACATTTCAAGTCGTTTGTCTATCAAAAGTGTTACTGTCCGCATTTTATCCTTGTCTGCTCCTCGATATTTTTTACAGGCATAAATAATGTAAAGGTAATATCAGAATATTCGCTTCCTACAATTTTTTGAGATTTTACCGAAATACTCCCCCCCATTTTTTCTACAAGAGATTTTGTAATAAACAAACCCAAACCACTGCCCTGAACTTTTCTTGTCAAAGGATTATCAATTCTTGAAAACTTAGTAAATATCTTTTCATAATCCTTTTGCTCAATACCGATACCGATATTTGAAACTTTAATTTCAACATTATCGCCCTTTGGATCAGCACTTATCTTAACATCTGAATCGTCAATAGAATACTTGGCCCCGTTTTCTATCAAATTTGTCATAATTTGTACAAACTTATCCTTATCAACAAATATTTGTGAAACATTAGAGTTACAAACAAATTTAAAATTCTTGTCAGGATATTTGCTTTTTACAATTGTTATCGTCTGTTCTATTAAAGGCTTAATATCTGCAGGATTATATACAAAGATGTTTTTTGAATGTAACTTTGTAACCGCAAGCATATTTTCAACAAGATTTATAAGTCTTTGAGATTGCTGTTCAATTATTTTAATAAACTTTTTTTTATTTTCATCATCAAGTTTATCCCAAGATGCAAGCATAGTTTGAGAAAAGCCCTTAATTGATGTAAGCGGAGTTCTCAATTCATGGCTTACCGTTGAAATAAAATCTTCATAATCTTGATTATCATTTTCCATAGTATAATTATAACAAATAAAGATTGTTATGTAAATTAAAGGTGCGAGTTTCCTCACACCTTTAAGATATATAATTATAAACGTAATTACACATTATACAGGTTAAGAAAAATATGAACCTGTAATCCCTCTTGCAACAGAACCGAGAAGATTTCCCTGATTATAAGAATTTGCTTTATAAGCAAGATTATTGTACTGATTACCTGAATTTGAATTTTGATTAGCCAAACCAAGATAACTCAAAATGTTATTATTAATAGAATTGTTTAAACCGTCAAGCAAAGCAAGTAAGTTCAATCGGTTTTGAATTTCCTGATTATACAAATCATTTTGAGCAAGAGCAAGATTATTGGATAAATCTGCAACAGCCTTTGATTTGCTATCTGTAATTGAACTCAATCGGTCAAGAAATACTGAATTATCAAGATTCCCAAATCTTGATGCTACATCATTTTTCAGACTGATTTGAAGCGGATTAAATATGTCATTAATCTTCTGAATTCCGACATTTTTCATTGCTGATAACTGATTTTGCCACTCCGTACGCTCAGGAGCAGAAATAGTAAATAAATCCTGAAGAACATTTGCCATATTATTCTGAACGGAATTGTAAATTTTCTTTTCATTTGAATTCATTGTATAGTCAGAATTAACAGAATTGCCTGACCTTGATGTTTTTGAGACATTAGTACCGTTGATATTTACCTTACCACCCGAATAAGACGGATACTTTGATGATTTTCCCATGATATTATCCTTTCCAAAAAGCAAAGGACAACAACATATATGCTATAACGAAACTAATATTATTATATCACGGTTTTAAAAGTTAACCAAGCATAAAAATGCTAAATAAGATTAACTTAACATTTATTTGAAAAATAATTTTCTTGAATAATAATATTAATTATGGCAGAGTTTATAAAAATATCGGGAGCAAAAGAACATAACCTAAAAAATGTATCTCTTGAGATACCTAAAAATGAACTTGTAGTTTTTACGGGAGTTTCAGGCTCAGGGAAGAGTTCACTTGCATTTGATACAATTTTCGCAGAAGGGCAAAGACGCTATGTAGAAAGTCTTTCAACTTATGCTCGACAATTTTTGGGGCAATTAGATAAACCGGATGTTGAATACATTGACGGATTGTCACCCGCAATCTCAATAGATCAAAAATCAACAAGCAACAATCCTCGTTCAACTGTCGGAACAATAACGGAAATTTACGATTATTTAAGGCTAATGTATGCAAGGATAGGCACTCCTTATTGTCCCAAATGCGGTCGGAAAATTAAACCGCAAACCTTAGACGAAATAGTTAATAAAATAATGCAACTTGGTGACGGAACTAAAATTCAAATACTTTCACCGATTGTTAGGGGGAAAAAGGGCGAATATTCTTCTACTTTTAAAGAACTTTCACATGAAGGTTTTGTCAGGGTAAAAGTTGACGGGGAAATATACAGTCTTGATGAAGATGAAATAACTTTAGAAAAAAACAAAAAACATGACATAAGTATAGTAGTTGACAGAATTGTCGTAAAAGAAAGTGCAATCTCAAGAATAGCAGACAGCGTTCAGACCGCCCTAAAAAGAGCAGACGGAATTGTTAATGTAGATGTTATAGGCGGAAAAGAAATAATTTTCAGCGAAAAACTTGCATGTCCCGATTGCAATTTAAGTTTTGAAGAACTTACTCCTCGTATCTTTTCATTTAATGCACCATACGGAGCGTGTGAAAGGTGTGGAGGTTTAGGTGCGGATTTTACAATTGATCCTGATTTAGTTGTACCGGACAAAACAAAATCTATTAATGAAAACGCAATCTATGCTTGGGACAGACCTGCAACAACATATTACAAAGATATGCTATCTTCAGTCTGCAGTGCCTATGATATCGACATGGATAAGCCTTATCAGGATTTGCCTGATGAACACAAAAAAATACTTTTATACGGTTCTGATGAACCGATAAAAATGCGTATAAAAGACTTTGGAACAAGCAGATATGTAACAAGAAATATTCCTTTTGTCGGAGTAATTCCTTTTCTTGAAAAAAGGTACAATGAAACAAACGGCGACTACTGGCGTGAAGAAATTGAACCGTTTATGGTTGCAAAACCTTGTCCTTCATGCCACGGCGCAAGACTGAAAGAATTTCCGCTTGCAGTAAGAATTAAAGACAAAAACATTTTTGAATTTACCCAAATGCCGATTGATGAGGAATTTAGCTTTATTACAGATTTGTATTTAGAACTTTCTGAATATCAATTAAAAATAGGGAAACAAATTCTTGACGAAATCAGAGCAAGGCTAAAATTTCTAATAGATGTAGGTTTACAATATCTAAATCTTTCAAGAATGGCTGGGACACTATCAGGCGGCGAAGCACAAAGAATCAGGCTTGCTTCTCAAATAGGAAGCGGTTTGAGCGGTGTTTTGTATGTTCTTGATGAACCTTCTATCGGACTTCATCAGCGTGATAACGACATGCTCATAAAAACCCTGTTTAAATTGAGAAACCTTGGCAACACACTGATAGTTGTAGAACACGATGAAGATACAATCAGAAGTGCGGATTATATAGTTGATATCGGTCCAAAAGCAGGGGAATCCGGCGGTAAAATAATTGCACAGGGAAGTGTTGATGATATTATTAAGGCAAAAAATTCAATTACAGGTAAATATTTAAGCGGTGAAAAATTTATTCCGCTTCCAAAAACAATCAGGGAAGGAAACGGAAATTTTCTGCAAATAAAAAATGCACATCTGAATAATCTTAAAAATATTGATGTTAATATTCCGCTTGGAAAAATTGTTGTTTTAACAGGGGTTTCAGGTAGTGGTAAATCATCACTTATGCAGGATTTGTTATACGAATTTGCAATACATAAATTAAGAAGAAATAAACCAAAACCTCAAGGGGTTGATGATATTTTAGGATTTGAGAATATAGACAAAGTTATCAATATAGACCAATCACCTATAGGACGAACTCCTCGTTCAAACCCTGCGACTTATACTGATGTATTTTCACACATAAGAACTCTTTATGCTAAAACAAATGAAGCAAAAGTCAGAGGCTATACTCCGGGGAGATTCAGTTTTAATGTAAAAGGCGGAAGATGTGAAGCGTGCAAAGGTGACGGGCTTGTCAAAATTGAAATGAACTTTTTATCTGATGTTTATGTCAAATGTGATGTCTGCAAAGGGAAACGCTACAACAGAGAAACTCTTGAGGTTAAATATAAAGGCAAAACAATTTCTGATGTACTCGATATGAGCGTCAAAGAAGCTCTTGAGTTTTTTGAAAATATTCCGTCAATTCAAAGAAAACTCCAAACCCTCAATGATGTCGGACTTGAATATATGAAACTCGGTCAAAGTTCAACAACATTGTCAGGCGGAGAAGCGCAAAGAATTAAACTTGCCTCGGAACTTAATAAACGCTCAACAGGCAAGACTCTTTATCTGCTTGATGAACCGTCAGTCGGGTTACACTGGTACGATTTGGATAAACTTGCAAAAATTCTTCAGGCTCTTGCTGATCAAGGGAATACAATACTTATGATTGAACATAATCTTGATTTGATTAAAATTGCAGACCATATTATCGACCTTGGACCCGAAGGCGGAAACGACGGCGGAAGCGTTGTAGCACAAGGAACACTACCAGAAATTATGAAATGCAAAAACTCTTATACAGGCAAATATCTAAAAAAATATTTGAATAAACAGTAAAATCTTGCCATTTTTGTAAAAATCTGCTAATATATCCTTGAGGATTTATAAAAAAATGCAAAAAAATTTATTTTTAGGTTTTCTTGTATTTGCAATAACGGGTTTATGCACCTGTGCATATTCCAAAACAGTTGAAGTTGCCTCTCTTGGCAGTTTTTCAACAGCAAATCCTCCATCATCAATAAGAATAAAATTGCTTGATATTCTTGAACTTACAAATACAACAATTCCTGTAGGTTCGGAAATGGGCGGGAAACTTGTTGATGTGGTTAGTCCCAAAAGACTTAAAAGAAATGCAAAATTTTCTTTTAAACCCGAATGGTACATTGATACAAACGGTTCAAAACATAGTTTGAACGAAACTGTAAAAGCTACATATACAACAACCTTAAATAAAGGACAACTTGCTAAAAAGGCAGTTTTAGGTGTCGGGAATCATTTTGTTAAAGGTTTGAGTATGGGAGTTGCGGCAGTTGAAGGCGCAGTAGAAAATGAGGAAGGTAACCGACTCAAATCCGGCGCAAAATCAGTTTATGAAGCGTCACCTCTTTCTTATTCAGAAAAAGGACAAGATATTGTAGTAAACGAAAATGAAATTTTTTATTTAAAATTTCCAAATAAAAAAGATAAGACTCAGAAATAAACAGTAAAGGAGTAATATAAAATGAAAAAATTATTAAGTGCAGCAGTAGGTTTAGTTCTTGCATTTGCAACAGTAGGAGCGGTTCAGGCAAAGACAGTTCAGGTTTCTGCATTGGAAGATTTTAATACCGCTAATCCTCCTCAAGTTTTGCATGTTCAAATGAACGCAAATACAAGACTTGATTATGATGTAATGTTATTTCAGGGCTATCAGGTAGCAGGCAGAATCGCACAGGCAAACGGCGGTTTTACATTCACACCTATCGCTTTTGTTAATTTCCAAGAAGAACAAGTACCTATTAAAAAGGAATTTTCTGCAACATACAAAGGTGGCAACGGTATAATCAGACAAAACCAACCATTCTTGTTAGTATTCCCTGAAAACGGACCTGATACTTTCCAATATTATGTCCCAAGTTCAAGCGATATTAACAGATAATAAGTTCATAATGTAAGGCGGGTAAAATATCCCGCCTTTACTATGCCTAAATAAGAGGGAGTATGATTAAATATTTTATTGATTCAATAATAGTAACTGTATGCGGAATAGCAACAGCATATTTTTGGGGAGAACATGTAAAACCCGGAAGCGGACTTCTTGCGGTCTTTATTGCAGGAATTTTGGCTATCCTTGAAATAAGTTTATCTTTTGACAATGCAGTTGTTAATGCCATGAAACTTGAGCACATGTCAAAAGTTTGGCAAAAAAGATTTTTAACCTGGGGTATTGCAATTGCTGTATTCGGGATGAGATTTTTGTTCCCGATACTTGTTGTTTCGGTATTTGCGCATTTAGATATGCTGACGGTTACAAATATTGCACTTACTGATTCAATGAAATACGCTCATTATCTTGAACTGTCTCATGCTCCGATTGTAACCTTTGGCGGAATATTTTTGATAATGCTCTTTCTTAACTACTTTTTCAACCACGAAAAAGATGTTCACTGGATAGAGTGCATTGAAGCACCAATCTCTTATCTTGACCACATTAGAGGTATTGAGATTGTAATTTCTCTTATTGTTTTAATCATATTAAATAATTTTATTCCGCAAGAACAGAAAGTTGCCGTTCTTTTAGCGGGGATAACGGGAATAATTACCTATCTTGCGATAGACGGAATTTCACATTTTCTTGAAAAACACGACAGGGAAAGAATGGCTCAATGCGCTACAAACGCAGTTGCCTGCACAGGTTTTGTAAGTTTTCTGTATCTTGAACTAATAGATGCTTCATTCTCTTTAGACGGGGTTTTGGGTGCATTTGCACTGAGTAATGATGTCATAATAATTGCAGTAGGTTTAGGAATAGGTGCAATGTTTGTAAGGTCATTGACCCTGCTTATTGTTGATACCAAAACACTTGCAAAATTCAGATATTTAGAACACGGTGCGCATTGGGCAATCGGGGCGTTAGCGATAATAATGCTTGTAACAACCGTAAAAGAAGTTCCTGAAGTCGTTACAGGCTTGATAGGGCTTGTATTTATAGTTGCTTCTCTAATTTCATCAATTATTTATAATAAAAAACAGGCGCAATAAACTACAAAATCGTATCATGTAAATCTGTTCCGCCTGTTTTTATTAGGTTATATTTATCTGCAATTTGTTCAATTTCTTCAAGCGGAGCGAATTTCACATATTTGCGCCATCTTGGGTATGGGTAATATATTTCGATACCATCTAAACCAATACCCACCAAATCTTTAATAAATTTATCCATATTTAAAGCCCAGCAACAGGCAGGATGAGCAATTACTGCAATTCCTCCAGCATCATGAATCGCGTTTATAAGTTCTTTTATATTGCGTTTAGGCAAAATTCTTACTATATCTTTTTCGGTTTCAGTCTTTGTTTTTGCATAAAATTTTTGCATACACTTTGCATTTACATCAATACCGTAAGCCAACAAATGAAGAAAAATATATTTGTACCAAACATCAAATTCAACAGCAGGAATGACAAAACCAATCAAATCAGAGTTATCTATATGCCCCTGCACGGTATTATGATCGGTTATTGCAATTTTTGAATACCCTTTTGCCTTTGCCTGATTTACTATTGTCCTGTAATCTGCCAAGCCATCGGAATAAGTAGTATGAATATGCAGATTAATCCTGTTTTTTGCATAATCTTCAGCAGTAAATTCCGAAATAATATCTTTATAAAGTACCGGCATTTATTTAAATTTCCCTCTATTTGTATTAAAATTATACAATAAAGGAGACTGCATGGCTAAGGAAAAGATTAAAAACAGTATTTGGTTTGTTATTTTTGACGGATTAAAGATATATTTTTCAAACATAGACAAATTCATTTTGTTTATGTTATTTCCTGTTTTCGGTCAAATAATCGGACTGCTGCTCACATTTGGGCTGACAATAGGACTTGCAGACAGAGTAGCACAAAAAGCACATTCACTAAACAGTGCAATGGCTATAATACTTTTGCTTGCAATTCCCGGGCTTTTGATATTCTTAAAAGCATTTTGGGATTATATGGTCGCCTATGTTGCGCTAAACTCAATGACTGAAGGCGCATTAACAACAGGGCATGTTTATGATTTTCAGTCACACCGACAAGTTGCAACACGCAGAGCATTCAAATATATAGGATTTTTGTTTGTAGTCGGAATTTTATCACTTGTAGCCATAGCATTTTCAATCGTTCCGCTTTTAGGATTGATACCGCCATTGATATTTTGGGTATTTTTTGTACTTGTATATCAGGTATTCACATTTGAGGAAGAATTAACAGTAAAAGAATGTTTCAAAAGAAGTTTTATACTCATAAAAGGCGATTGGGCAAGAACATTTATGCTGATGATAATTTTGGGATTTTTCTCAATATACATTATAACGGAAGGTGTTTCTGTCGTATTTGACTGCCTGCATTTAACAGATAAGATATGTTCATTATTTGACTTTATCGGCAACAGTATACCTTTAGAATATTTTAACAAAGCATTGCGCTATGCAAAAATGCCTGAAATCACGGTTAATTTGATTTCAAAAGTTATATTTATGTCAGTATTAAGCACAATAGTTGCAGGTTTGAGCCTGCCAATCAGGAGCATTTGCTATACACTTTGGTATAAGTCTATGAGCAGTATAAAAGACGGTAAAACCGCAGAACCAAAACCAAAAAGACAAAAGAAATCTAAGAAAGAAGAAGATGAATAACAGGAGATTCTGAAACAAGTTCGGAATAATTATAAATGTTTATTTGCAAAAATTGTAAATCAATAGATAAATTTGAACTAATGTTCTCGCCTGATTATATGGGTGATAAGAATTTTTCGCAAAAATACAACGAAAAAGGGGATATAGAAATAACCGTTGACGGTTATACATTTATCCCTGATTTACAATTTATGAATGAACACGCAGTATGCAGATATTGCGGACAAATTTACACATGGGACTACGAATACAGGGGGTAATATGAGATTAGAAAACAGAGAAAATAATCAGACAAGACAAATAAAATTTACAACAGATTTTACCAAACATGCACTTGGTTCGGTTTTGGTTGAATTTGGAGACACAAAAGTAATTACGACGGCAAGCGTTGAACAAGGTAAGCCCAAATGGATGGATAAAGAAGACCCACGAGGCTGGCTGACTGCAGAATATTCACTTTTACCATCTTCTACTTCAACAAGATGTCAAAGAGAGCGGACAAAAATTTCAGGCAGAACACAGGAAATTCAAAGGCTTATCGGCAGAAGTCTGAGAGCATGCATTGATTTGACAAAAATGCCCGACCTTACAATAACAATTGATGCTGATGTAATTCAGGCTGACGGAGGGACAAGAACAGCAAGTATTTGCGGTGGCTTTGTAGCCCTTTCTATTGCAGTTAAAAAATTGTTAAAAGACGGAATATTAACCCAAAACCCGATTATCGAACCTGTCGGAGCAATTTCTGCGGGAATAATTGACGGAGAAGTAAAACTTGACCTGAATTATGAAGAAGATTCACATGCTCAGGTAGATTCAAATGTTGTCCTGACTCAAAGCGGCAAAATTATAGAATTTCAGACTACTGCAGAAGGAGAGCCGTATAAATACGAACAAATGATTGAAATTTTTGACATTGCAAAAAAAGGTATTAAAGAAATTATTGAAAAATATCCGACTTTGGAGTAAATTATTGCTATGAAAAAAGTTTTAGTTTATGGTATTGTTTTTGTGTTAATGGCATCTTGCTGCACTTTTGCAAAATCTAAAAAAGCAAAAGAACCGGAAGTTACCTCTACTCAAGGAGTTGAAGTAAATGCAGAGACATCACAAAAAATTGTTAAATCAAAAAACGACAAAAATCCTGCAAAAGCAAAACGCAAAAACAGAAATAAATATGTAAGATATCTCAAAACTGTTGACAGGCAAAAAAATAGTAAAAGAATAAAAGAAAGAAATCTTGAATTTTATAACGAAAGATTGGAACTAAAGAAAAAGAAATTAGAAGAGTTAAACTCAGAGGGAAAGAAAGGAGAATCCTAAAATGAAAAAATTATTAGTATCTTTAATTGCATTATCAATTATTGCAATCGGCGCGCCGTCATTCAGCGCAAATGCTGTAACTAATGCATTAAACAAGGCATCTAATGCTATTACAAATACTGCAAACAAAATTACAAAGGCAGAAAATGATGCATTAAAAGCACAAGAAAATGCGCAAAAAGCAGCAGAAAAAAGACAAAAAGAAGCGCAAAAGGCTGCTGAAAAAAGACAAAAAGAAATTGAAAAACAAAGAAAAGCACAAGAAAAAGCAATTGCTGACCAAAAAGCAGCATACACAAAATCTGTAAATGAACAAAAAACATTTTGGAATAACCAAAAGAAATTTTGGAAAGATTTATTTACTTTCAAAAAATAGTAAATATTAACAAATATGCAGAATGACTGAAACTCATTATGAGTTTCAGTCTTTTTGTGTTAGTATTATTTAGTCACAAGGGATATAATTAGCATGTTAATTAAAAATAATATACAGACAGTAACAGGAGCAAAATCTGTTATCAATACCCTAAAATTTCTCGGTGTTGATACGATATTCGGCTATCCAGGGGGAATAGTTCTTGATTTGTATGATGAAATATACAAGTGCCAAGATGTTAAGCACATTCTTGTAAGACACGAACAAGCGGCAGTTCATGCAGCAGAAGGTTATGCGAGAGCAACAGGCAAGTGCGGAATCGTACTTGTAACCTCAGGCCCCGGTGCCACAAATACAGTGACAGGTATCGTGAATGCATATCATGACGGTTATCCGCTAATTATTCTGACAGGGCAAGTTGATAAAAATTTGATAGGCAAAAATGCCTTTCAGGAAGCAAATATATGCGAAATTACAAAATCCTGCACAAAAGCAGTATTTCAAATTACTAATGCAAAAGATATACAAAAAACAATAATAAAAGCACATAAAATTGCAACCAAAGGGAAAAAAGGCCCTGTTGTAATTGATATGGCAAAAAATATTTTTACTGAAAATGTACAGTACGATGCAAACATAGAATCAAAAGATTTGAACATTAATTTAATTAACAATATTGATATTGAAAGAATCTATAACAGAATCCTAAACTGTGAAAGACCGGTCGTTGTTTTAGGCGGTGGAGTAAATCACAGCGCTTGTTATAATGAACTTCAACAATTTGTTTCAAATTATAATATTCCTGTTGTTTCAACAATGATGGGACTTGGTGCTATTGAACGTAAAAATCCTTTATACTTTGGAATGGTCGGAATTTTTGGGGATAACAGTGCAAATGAAATTTTGAAACATTCAGATTTGATTATTTCTCTCGGTGCAAGATTTAATGACAGAATTACCTGTATGTTTAAAAATGATGAACTCAGAAACAAAATTATTCAAATTGAAATTAACCCAGAAGAAATTGCAAATAATATAAAACCCAAAGATTATATAATAGGTGATATAAAAGATTTTTTATCACAAATGAACTCTTTAAATGCCTCTATTATCAAAGAAAAGTTTATTGACTATAATCTGAATGTTAAAAAATTAAAATGTCTAAATAAGCCTTCTAAAAAGCAGACAAATATGCTTCATTCTTTTGAAATTATGCAGAAATTGCAAGAATTTACAAAAGATAAAAATGTAATATTTACCAGCGAAGTAGGACAGCATCAACTCTGGGCAGTAAAGGAATTGTCATTTAATCCTAACAGAAAAATTTTTGTTTCGGGAGGCTCAGGTACCATGGGGTTCGGTCTTCCGGCTGCCATAGGTGCAAGTGTTGCAATACCTGACAAAACTGTAGTTTGTATTACAGGTGACGGTTCATTTCAAATGAGTATTGGGGAACTTGCGGTATGCAAAGACTATGGGCTTAACATTAAAATAATAATATTAAACAACGGATATTTAGGGATGGTAAGACAACTTCAGCAAAATAATTTTGGGGAGAGATACTCACAAACCAAAATTTCAAACCCTGACTTTGTAAAACTTTCACAAAGTTTTGGTATTGATGCAATAAAAGTAAACAACTCTAATGATATAGAAAACGCTTTCGAAAAAGCATTTAAATCCATAGGCACTTATATAATAGATTGTGAAACAGAACCGATGGAAACTGTTTAAAAACTAACAATAATCTTGGAATTAGGAAAAATTAAATAATGAATGAAGATAAAATTAACAAAGTAAAAGAATTTTACTCCAAAAAATTAAACACGAAAAATAATATAACAAATCAAAATATGCAAAAACCATTTTTTACTAAAATAATGAAAAAACTCAAAAAATAATGTGCTTAAAATTAGGTAACTATATACAATGTTACAGTAAATATGTCTGTCATTGCGAGGAGGAAATGGCTTTCCGACGAAGCAATCCAGTTATTTCATCATTATCGACCATACAGGCTCACAAGGCTCATTGTCATTTTGCCTGTTCGCTTTGTATCGCAATGACATGCTACTGTAAAATAGTATATAATTACCTAAAATTAATTATAAACAAAAGTCCGACAGAATTTGTCTGTCGGACTTTTGAAATGATTATTTATTAGCCAATTTATTTTGCTAAAGTATCCATTGTATAACCTTGCCCCAGTCTGAATAAATGTAACAGACATAGTTATTTCGGAGCCATCAACTGTTGTTTCGGGTATATCAATAGAGCCCGTTAGAAAATAATGAAATTCCACTATCTTCAATATTAGTTGTTTTGGTATCAGTTTTTACATTTACCATATTATAACGAACACCATCGTTTGTTTCTCCGAAATCATCTTCGACAGTTAAGATTACTTTACCGTCTGATTTAATAGTATCAATATTCATATCAGAATCAATAGCAGCATAGTTGATTACTAAATCTTTTTCTGACATTACGGCAGAATCATCGGTTGGCTCATTAACATTGGCTTTTATATTGGCATTAAGCGGTTTTCTAAAATCTTTTGCGTTAGTAAGTTCTTCACCAATTGTACCATCAACTTCAGTAATATTTACATCACCACTTGCGTCAACAAGACCTCTGACTTTGATTCTTTCAGTTGAAACATCACTGATTGTAATATCAGCACCACTTGTTACTTTTGCTTTAGGAGCAATATATGTACCTTTAGCTCCGGTATTTAAGGATGTTACGGAATCTAAAGCACTAATTGTACCATAGATATTCATGCCGCCTTCAGCACTATTTGAAAGGTTTACATGACCTGTCGTTTCACTATTGCTATTACCTTGAGTAATATTTCCACCGATATTTAAACCGCCTTTACCGGCATTGGTATTAACAATATCAATATTTCTTGATGCATTTACATCACCTCTAATATTTAAGCCTGCTTCACCTGAATTAATCATTTCAACATCCTGAGCATTTACTTTACCAGTTGAAATAATATTCAAACCTTTTTCGCCAGCATTATTAAGAATCAATTTACCTTCAGTATTTGTTACTGAACCTGAAATATTTAATTGTTCACCTTTAGCGTTTGTGAATTTAGCATTGCCTTTGTTAGTAAATTTACCACCAATACTTAAAGGTCCGTTATCATTAATAGCGACTGTAGTGCCTTCGTTATTGACTTCACCTGAAATTACAAGTCCATACTTACCATTGTTATAGTAAGTAGCAGTTCCGCCAATATTTGACATCTTACCGGATTCTTTTACATCTAAAGAGCCTGCATTATTTGTATATGTACCATCCCCCTGATTATTAACAGTACCCCAGATATTCATACCTTTTTCACCGTTATTAACCAGTTCAAGACCTTTAGCATTTATTTCACCTGCAGGTGATACATTTAAGCCCTTTGCGCCGTTATTTACAATAATTGCTTTGCCATTTGAATTTGATAAATTACCAAATACATTCACACCATCGGCTCCGTCATTTGTAATATTCAAATTACCTTCATTCGAAACAGTGCCATAAACATTTATGCCTTTAACTCCATCTGCACTATTTTTAATGTCTGCTGCTCCTTTATTCAATACTTTACCATATACATTAATGCCTTCAGAACCTGTGTTGTTAATCTTCAAACCTTCAGAATTTACAACTCCGGTATGAACAACCTGAATATCGCCTTTTGTATTGTTAAGAGTCAATTCACCATTAGTATTATTTACGGTACCGTGAATATTTAATTGTGAACCGTTATTTGTAAGAGTAGTATTGCCTTTATTTGTCAAAGTTCCACCAATACTCAATACTCCGTTGTCATTAACAACATTTGTAGTACCTTCGTTATCAATTGTACCTGCAACAACAAAGCCGTTTACGCCATTATTATAAAAATCAGCAGTTCCGCCTTTGTTTGAGAATTTACCGGTTTCTGAAACTTTTAATGTTCCAGCATTGTTAGTATAAATACCATTACCTTGATTATTTACGGTACCTTTGACATGCATACCATTTTCACCGTTGTTAACCATTTTCAGACCTTTAGCGCTGACGACACCACCTTCTCTTACCTGAAGTCCGATGAAACCGTCATTAAGAAGTTCAAGTCTGCCGTTTTCATTATTGATTGTACCTGTAATATTGAATCCGTTTCTTGCATTTTCATTATTTTTAAATAATGCATTACCATTATTATTAACAGTACCGGCTACATTTAATCCTTGGCGACCATTATTTTCAACATAAATGTTTTTTGAGTTTACAACTGCTGCTTTACCGATATTCAAACCGTTTTGACCGTCATTTGTAAGACTTAATGAACCATTACCATTCATACCCTGGTCTACTTTCCCTGAAATATTTAAACCGTAAGCGCCGGTATTAGAGATTTTACCATCACCGTCAATTTTAACAGTTCCGTTTATATTTAAACCCTTTGTACCTGTATTAGTCATTTCAGTATCTTTTGCACTGACATTTGCGGTAGAAATAATATTTAGACCTTTTGCACCGCTATTAGTTAAAATCAATTTACCATCATTATCAACAGTACCTGAAATATTTAACTGTTCGCCACTGTTAGTGAAAGTGGAATTACCTTTATTAGTAAATTTACCACCAATACTTAACGGACCATTTTCATTGTTTACTATTGTTGTGCCTTCGTTATTTACTTCTCCTGAAATAACAAGACCGTATTTACCATTGTTGTAATAATTTGCAGTTCCGCCTTTATTTGACATCTTACCTGATTCTTTTACATCCAAAGAACCTGCATTGTTGGTGTAAATTCCATCCCCTGTATTATTAACGGTACCCCAGACATTCAAGCCGGTTACACCGTTATTGACCATTTCTATACCTTGAGCATTTATGCTACCTGTTTTGGTTATATTTATTCCTCTTGAACCATCATTAAGCATAGTCAATTTACCGTATTTATCAGTCAGGTTACCTGCAACATTTAAGCCATCACGACCACCTGCATTATTAACAATTTTTGTATTACCGTTGACATTAACATCACCAAGAATATTAAGTCCTTCAGCGCCGTTATTTTCCATACTCAATGCAAGAGGTTTAGTACTTGTTGAAATAACTTTACCGTTTTCTCTGACATTAAGACCATTGGTACCATTATTTACTATATTTAATGTACCCTGAGGAGCATGGGAATCAACAATACCGTGGTCAACTATACCATATACATTCAAACCGCCTTCACCGTTATTTACAAGATTACCGTTAATACCAATTTTTGCGACTCCGGCAACATTTAAACCGGCATAGCCGTTATTTGTAATATTTGCATTATCTGCAAAAACTAAACCTCCGGATTTAACATTTAATCCGTTGGCTCCATTATTGGTCATTGTTGTAACACCAACAGTATTTCTTGTCTCTCCGTATATATTTAAGCCACCTTTACCGTCATTGGCAAATGTAGTATTACCGTTTTCGGTATGAGTTTTACCATAAATATTGAGGCCTTTTGCTCCGGTTTCGGTATTAGTATAAGTTGCATTACCTAATGTTTTGATATTGCCACTGATATTTAGTCCGCCATTACCCGTATTATGCATACTTAAACTGTCTTTGTAAATATTTTTAGAAGTAATTTGTGCATTTTTACCTACATTTAAGCCTGCAGCACCGGAGTTTGTAAAAGATGCATTCCCTTTATTGGTAACCGTACCGTTTACATTTAGACCTTTAGTACCTGTATTCTCGACTTCTAAGCCTTCAGAAGAAATTGAACCTGTTGAAATAATATTCAAACCATCTGCACCACTATTATTTAATTTTAATATTCCGCTTTTGTTAGTAATATTGCCTGAAACATTTAATTGTGTTCCGCTATTGTTAAATGTTGCATTCCCATTATTATCGAAGTTCCCTGCAACACTTAAAACTCCTGCTTTGTTTTCAATTAAAGCATTACCTTTATTATTGACATTTCCTGCTAATATTGTACCTTCAGCGCCTGTATTATTCATAACAAGACTATTATCATTTGTAATTTGAGAATCTTTTACAAAATATATACCTTTACCTGTATTAACAATTTTTAGAGTTCCACCGTGATTTTCAAGATTTGATGTTTTTGCTCCATATACACTTCCGGCAGAGTTGTTGATATTTAAATCACCATTTCTGTTAATAATATTACCTGATATATAAACACCCTTAGAACCAGTGTTAGTAATATTTGTACTGCCTGTACCTAAATTTTGTATATCACCTGTAACAGCAGTACCAACAGTTGAAGTAAATGAAATGACGCCATTTTTCGATGTCATTTTATTCGCACTTGTTATTTTAGAAGTATTTACTATTGAATTAAATAATTCATCTGCTCTTTGACGACCATCATAGACTGAATTATAACCTGTTCCGGCAAGAACTTTGCCAGGAACATGAATACGACTTGAAACAACATCGATATCGTTAGCCGCAAAAACATGCCCGTCAATTTTTACAGAACCGCTACCTACATTATTTTTATCCGACAATACACTTAAATCTTTGCTCGGATTATTTTTAAAACGATTATAAACATCATTATTAGGAGTATAAACGCCTAAAGAGCCGACATTCAACACACCTGAAGCGCCGACTACCATACCGTTAGGAGAAACGAAAACTGCTTTCCCATTATAGAAATTACCGTTTCTCATTGTATTAACAATACCATTAATTTGTATCGTATTATCTACTAAATTAAGAAAAGTACTAACATCTTTGTTGCCATACTTATAAATAAGATTAGCAATATCACCTTTACTCAATTCAAATCTTTCATACTTTCTTAAACCTATATCAGAGTTTTTAAGTACTGCTGTAGGGTTAATGTCATAAACACCATTATTACCTTGAACATTGGTAATATTTGTTGCAAATGCCGCCATAATCATAGTTTGTTGGCTCAAAAAAAGTGCAGTTAGCATTGTAGAGATTGCGCGTCTTGAATTTTTACGGAAATTTTTCATATTTCTATCCTTTCATATATATAATGCATCATTATTTTCGATTTAATTACTTGCTATTTAAAATACAAATAATCGCATGACAATAAAAACTTAAGAAAAAAATAATTTGCTATTAATTGCATAAATTCAAAAAATATTTATTTACATTTTGCAACATAACACTCAAATAACAAACCTACAAGAGATTCCCAAAAAAAGTTCAGAATTTATTAAATATTATTATCATTTTGTTACATATCTTAAAAATTTAAATAAAGCAAAAATAAAAGGCCCTGTAAAATACAGGACCTTTTATACTATCTGCATCAATTATTTAAATGATATATTCTGACCGCCATCAAGTAACATATTCAGATATAATAATTGATTTGCCGTTGCCTGATCAAGATTTACGAATCTTGCTCCGGCTCTTGAAGTTGTTGCAGCTACCACTTCGGCATTTGCATTAATTTCAAGATTACCATATTTGAGGTGAATTGGGATTATATCACCATTTTTTAATGTATTGTTGTGTTTTAGAGCGACCCCGCCTCTTGATACATCTATCAGACTGTCAACATTATCGACTCTTTCCATTGATACAGGTATTGGGGTATTATTGACGTTATACCTTACATATTGGCGTTTATCGATTGTATCCAGATTATCATCATCAATTCGGTTATTGTATAACTGTTTGAGTTGATCATCATCCGGAGTTATTGTTGGTCCCTCCGTTGGAGGATCTGTCGGTGGATCCGTTGGTGGGTCTGTAGGTGGATCCGTCGGCTCATCCGTTGGCATATCTGTCGGCTTATCCGTTGGAGGATCTGTCGGTGGATCCGTTGGAGGATCTGTCGGTGGATCCGTTGGAGGATCTGTCGGTGGATCCGTTGGAGGATCTGTCGGTGGATC
>CADAYE010000028.1:19425-20857 GCA_902792085.1 uncultured bacterium
ATCCGTTGGAGGATCTGTCGGTGGATCCGTTGGAGGATCTGTCGGTGGATCCGTTGGAGGATCTGTCGGTGGATCCGTTGGAGGATCTGTCGGTGGATCTGTTGGAGGATCTGTCGGTGGATCCGTTGGAGGATCCGTTGGAGGATCTGTTGGTGGATCCGTTGGAGGATCTGTCGGTGGATCTGTCGGTGGATCCGTTGGAGGGTCTGTCGGTGGATCCGTTGGAGGATCTGTCGGTGGATCCGTTGGAGGATCTGTCGGTGGATCCGTTGGAGGATCTGTTGGAGGATCTGTTGGAGGATCTGTTGGAGGATCCGTTGGAGGATCTGTCGGAGGATCCGTTGGAGGATCTGTTGGAGTATCTGTTATTTCTAACGGAGTATCATCAATGATATTATCATCATCATCGACATGAGAATCTTCTCCGCCAAACGTACCATCCCCATCACCATCGTGGTAGTAGTAATTTCTTTCAAGTTCATCACGACCTGTATCTTCAACATCGTCAGGTCTGACGGCATGCCCGGTTGGGATATCAGGACCATTTTCTACATATACACCTTGCACTTTATTTGTTGAAGGGTCAACTGTTTTTGAGAAACCATCTTTCCCAAAATGAGTAGCAACACCATTCGCGTAAATATTATCGGCAGTAATATCAAGTGTTCCGTGATCTAATACGGCATTATCAATTCTTACACTTGAACCTGCCCATGCTTCATGACCACCATCAACAAGTTGTTCTGTAGGTCTGATATTATGGTTAATATCAAGAGCTTTAACAGTAGCATGATTTGGAAGTGCCTCATCTCTATAATCAGGTTTTGTATAACCGCCGTCTTGTTGACCGTAATCTCTTGGCCCGAGATAATCATTCGGTATTACAGATTGATCAGTAATATGGCCCAAATTCTTAATCTCAAGCGTTTTACCTCTTGTTACAACTTTCAAATCACCTTCCGCAGTGATATTGTCAATAGTTGTATTTCCGGCAAATTCAATATCTAAATCACCTTTTCTTGCAATTATTGTACAAGCCCTGTTTGTAGTAACTTCTTTTTCACGACCGTAATCGGAATCGTTGAAACTGTTTTCTTTTAAATAAATATTGTTTTCAGCGAGTACATCCATACTGTAACCTTGCTGAGCGCCTGTTTGGATGAATGTTACAGCATTATCTTTTGTACCGATACTGCCGTTTGCTATCAATGATATACCTGTGCCCTCAATATTGGTGTCGGAATTATCGCTCCTTGCATTAACCATGTTATAGCGTTTTGCACCTGTATTATTGTAGCCGTAATCATCGTCAACAGTTAAGATTACTCTGCCATCAGCCTTAATAGTATCAATATTCATATCCGAATCAATTGCGGCATAGTTGATTACCAAATCATCAGGTTTATTAACTCTGTTTGTTTCAGCTTTAACT
>CADAYE010000029.1:0-37850 GCA_902792085.1 uncultured bacterium
GCAATTTCTGCTACTAATTCTTCTTTGTTCATAATGTCCCCTTTCTTAACTAAACATGTTTAATTATATAGATTTATCCAAAATATGCAATATATTAAGTCATTAAACAAAATTATTGTTCATTTACCCTTTTAATAAAATCTTCCATTCGTATCGGTTTTGTTGGGGGTAAATTAGAAGGTGTTGTTTTTGCAGTATTTTTATTTTGTGCCTGAACATCTTTTTCAACATCGTGCCTAATCATTTTGTTTATAAGATACGGAATACCAAAACCCATACAAGCACTTAACATTGCAAGATTTATCCAATATAATGCCGCACCGATTTTCTTATCTCTCGGACTTAAATCTCTTAATCGTTTTGTTGGCGGTATTAGTTTGTTCAAGAACGATTTTTCAATATCTTTTTTCATCAAATCAGTTTTTAAATATTTATCTGAAAGTCTGCCTAAAATGCTACCGATAAGAATATCACCGCCAAAATATGCTATTGTTGATGCTGTACTTCTGATAGTTGTATCTTTTAATTCTGTTTGATTTCGTGATGCAAGAGTTATGCCTGAATATAAACCGATTGCACTCATAAAAAACGGCAGACGGCTCATGAATATTCCGTCAGTATAATCAAATTTAGGTGCAATTTTTTTGATGTAATTGTTGAATTTAGTTGCGTTTTGAGAGGTTAAGCCCTTTTTGATTAATAACGGACTTAATGTTAGTGCAGTCAAAATTCCAAGCCAAGCCGCTTTTCTTAAAGGTTCTTTCTTCTTGTAACTTTCTGCTCTTTTTTCAACAATATCTTTATCAGCCATGCTGAATTCTGCTGAATATCCGTCTTGTTTTGTTTTGCGTTTGGTTTGCCAATTATTGAAAAATCCTACACATCCGATTGATGCTGATGTAAATAATAAATCAAATGCTAAAACAGAGTTTTTAGCATTTATAAGTTTCTTTCTTAATATCTCGTAATTTCCGCCAACTTTATCTAATATAGGTTTATAATCTGTTTTCAGTTTTTTAGATAATAATTCAATTCCTTTTTTAGTTTCCTCTGTATTGACTAAATATTTATTTGAAAGTTGAATAAGGTTAGCATCTTTAGCGGTAAAACTTTTAGTCAATTTAGCAATGTATTTCATGCCAAGTCTGTTCGTTAAAGGTAGAGTAACAAGCGGTGAAAGATAACCAAGTGCAAAACTGAATGAGGCTTTGTTAAACTTTTCTCTGCGTTCTTGACCGTTATTAGCCATAATAATTTGAGGTGCATCAAGAGCAGTAACATCTAAAACGGCTTTCCCTAATAAAACTCTCTCATCAAGATATGTTGCCAAACCTACAATAGGGTTTCCTTTGAAATTTGGCTCATTGGTTTTATTGTGAATATCGATATTATTCTGAAATCGGCTAACCTTCATACTTGAAATTAAAACTCGTAAAGAATATTTTTTGCTAATAAAATATGCAATATATTAAGTCGTTAAACAAAATTATTATTTATTTACCCTTTTAATAAAATCTTCCATTCGTACCGGTTTTGTTGCAGTTGTTTGAAGATTTACAGTATTATTTATTACATCTTTATTCACATCGTGTTTAATCATTTTGTTTATAAGGTATGTCTGCCAAGTTTATCAACCCTAAAATAATTGGCTTTGAAACTTAATTGATTATTATTTATACTAATTTTATTTATTTGCACAGTTGGAATACTCCTTTATTTATATATTAAAACTGAAAAAAATATTTTTTGCTAATTAAATAGGGAGATAGCAAATTTTATTTTTACGAGTTTTATAACAAGTATAAAGGAGTTAGTTTTTGTAACATCAGGATGGAATATAAACGATAAATTTGCACAAAAGACTGCTGAAGAATTATGCGAATATGTAAGCAAAAATCCTGAATGTGCAAGAGAATTTGCAGTATCAGTTAATCCGTTTTTCTATGGTTCAAGAGAAAAATATATAGAAAAGGTTGCAAATGCTCTTAAAACGTTTCTTCCACTATTTAAAAATGGGACAGAAGTCGGTTCAACATTATTCAAACACAATTATCCAAATGGGAAAGATGCAGAAATAACAGGAGAATTGGCAGCAAGAAAGCTCTACGATGAAATATATTTGAAGTTGCAAGAAATAACCGACTCAAATCTTTCTGATTATGAACGGTTAAATCCGAACTTTGTAACACGACATAAAGAATCAAACCTAATTGAAAACAAAGGCAGAGGTCAACACTTCTTTTCACGGGATGAAGTCAGCCAAAACAATAAAAAATTATTTGTTGAGAGCTTTGAATGGATGACATTAACACCTGAACAAAAAAGGCAAAGAGCATATGAATGTGTGACAAAAAATGTGGATATAAACGGACAAATATATCTAATGACGCCATCAGAACAAAGAATCTCAACAAATATAGGATTAAATTTTATAAATAAAGATAAAAAAACGGCTACAATTCACACCGATAAAGAATTTGTCAATGTTATAATATAAAACTTTGAACTACTATAAAACCCCTTTTAAACGGCATTTAAATGCCGTTTAAATTTTTTTATAAATCCCAAAACACTTCCGACTTGCATGTCAAACTCGCGACCTTGGTTAGGAGATTGGAACTCCTGACCTGATATTTAATTGTCATACACAATTTAACTCTGTATTGAAGTAATATCAAGCATTTAAGTAAATAATTGTATCATTTTGACACAATTATTATTCTATTTTTTATTTTTACATTTTTCCCTATCGTCCGAAAATCTATACGGAATATTTGATTTACAGATATCGATAGAATCGTCAAAACCATTATTAGATAATAATTTTTTGACATCATCTACGCTGTGCAAACATTCTTTACCAAGTAATACTGAACAAAATAGCTCACCCTCTCCTTCTCGTGCATATGAATTTAAATCATAATCTAAGTATTTAACAATGAATTCTTCTTGAATATTTGGATTCGTATTTCTTACAAAATACATTCTTTTATTCTCTGGTTTTGCATAATCTTCTTCAAGAGAATGAAAATTTTCGTCAAGAATCTGATCATCAATCATAGATACAATCATGCGCCACTCATTTTCTATATGAAAAGCTCTGTGCTTCATTGTCATTGCAATATCACGAATGTCATGAGCCAATAAATCGGAATTGTCTATACCCCAATATTCATCAGGTGGTTCAAGCTTTGAAGTTATGTTTGATAATCTCTGTTTTTGTGATTGTATTTCATAAGCGATTTTTACCCAGCCAAGTTGATCTTGATTATTTAGATATAAATTTTTTGTGAAAAATGTCGGATTAATACCTATACACACACCTCTGCCATAATCCCCATAAGAAGTCCGCCATTGTCCTAAGTCATCGTACACAGATGAAAAACAAGCAATAAAATAGTTTTTAAACCCATAATAATTATCTGTATCTATCTGATCCAAAATATCTTGTTTAATGCTAGGAGCAATATTACTTACTAAGTCTTTATCATCTAATAATTGTTTTACATATAAATTTAAATCTTCTGAAAGATCATTAGTCCCATTAATGCTTGAAAATCTCCATGTGTGATTTTTTACAATTTTTTCAAAAGTATCCCAACTTGTATAATGATATAGTACTTGTGGTATTGGTAAATTTTTGAGTTCCATACTTTTTATTCCCTTTCTTTAACTATAATTTAATCCCTCTATATAATTATACTAAATTTTTTATAAAAATTTCCGACTAAAATGTCAAACTTGCGATACATTATGTCAAAATCCCTGATAATAAATAGCCGTTTTATTATTGTTTACTGAACTGTACCCGAAAAAGTGGACATGTATTTTATGGTATAAGTTAAGAGACTCGAACTCTCGACCTAATATTTAATTGTCATTCACAATTTAACTCTCTATTGAAAGAATATCAAGTGTTTTCTTATATATGTGTTAAAATATGTCTATTTTTCTCTTGCTTGTTTGATTTTGTCTTAATATAATGTTATTTTTTATCAATAAGTCATATGAAATTCAATTGACTTATATATATTTATAAGTAGAATTACATTATGAAAAAAATAGTTTTTGCACTAATTTTGATTATTTTTGTTTGTCTTCCTACTTTTGCAGCAAAAAAATATTATATAAAAAATGATATTGATTATGATTTACAATTTCTATGTTTTAGTGAAAAAGAATGTTATAGTTTAAATGCCAATATTATTGAAGTAAAAAATAAAAAGTTTGTTGGTTTTGGGGCATATCATTATTATGATTTAGGTTCATATAAGCATGATAAGAAAACAAATACTTATAGTGTTGATGTTTTAGTAGATAGAGATCCCTCTACCGACTTAGACGTTTGTAACAAATGTCCTTTCGATAGAGGGAATATTACTCATCTAATATTTTCGCTAATTTATAAACCTTTTCCTAAGAAATTTAAGGCGACATATAAAGGTTTTGTATCAAGTGAAGATATTGTAAAATATGAGAATGGCAAACCTATTTCGCATCACATAAATTACTTAGATATCTATTATAATAACAACGCAAATTATATTAAAGATTTAAAGCATTGGTTAAATTATTTCAATAAAGATGTTTTGAAAAAGTTTGGCACTCAATATAGTTCAAATTATGATGTGGAAATAGAATATATTATTCCTTATTACATAAATGAATAGTAAGGATAAATTGCTACTTTTTGATTATTTTAATTTCTTCTCCATTAGCATTAATGTATCCGAAATCCTCATTTAATTTCACTACTCCTGCGAGTTTTTTCCAAAATGGTGTAGCACTTTGATATATTTCGTTATTTATATATTCGCCTTTGTTATTGATAAATCTTCTTGTTGGGTCAGGAATATCCCCAAAAACCATTGCGACACCATTATAAAAATATGGATCACTCGTTAAATCTCCACTTCCACCAGGGTCACATGTATTTAAATTAATTATAGTTTTACCATTTTTATTTTTATAATTTATACAACCGAGCGAACAATTACAGCCATCAACATCTTTATCTATATGGAAAGGGAACGGACCATCTTCGTCCATTTTATATTTTGCATTTGGGGAAAACCACTTACTTGTCATTTTTTTATTTGCATTTATATAGTCAATATTTATATTTGGTCTGTCATCTGTAAAATTATCTTTTTTGTTTTTTAAAATAACATCTCCGGCATTATTTACTATTAAGATGTGGTTATGTTTAAGTTTTATAATTGCTTTATCATTATAAAATTCAGGAATGTCATGTTCACCCAAATCTTCATTAATACCAATAATCGAATCATAAGGAATTTTTTTAATAATTTTACCCTTATTATCCATGATATATAACTTTGCCAATAAATACTCAAAAACCCCTTCCCCATATAATCTTTTTATTTTCTTTACTAAAAACACTTTACCTTCCGAAAAATTGCCCCAATAATCAAATTCAGATGGCTTAAATTTGACTATAATTTCTCCGTTTTCATTAATATATGATAACTGTTTACTATCGTTCAAAATAGGATATAAATCTTTATTCTCTATGGATTTAACAGTAGCATTTGATATATTTGTAATAATACCAAAAGATACAATTAAAAGTATTACAGAGGATACATATTTTTTAATTGATTTTAAATTCATCGTAATAAATTTATACCAAATAAAAACGGGATCTTCAATAATTATGGAAAAATCATGCCCCAAAAGCTATAGTTTTAATTTTGAATTTGTGCATATTCTTTACAAAAATCAGAACACATATAATTCCACCAATCTGCATCTGCACCTTCTTTAATATTTTGTTCTATTTTATCCTTGTGGTAAATACAGTCATTACATATACTCTCATAGTAACTTTTATCTGCATCTATTTCTTTTTGTAACTCTTTGTCATTATAAATATAAGAGTTTTGCATTTTACCAGCAAGAAATTTTGGAAGTATTATTTTGCTAATAATTCGTTCAGTACAGTGCATAATATTTATATTTTTGTTTACGCAAAAATAACTTATAAATAAACATAAAAATATAGCAAAAAACATATAAAATAATATATTTTTACTCTTATTTACGTTACTTGTATTTTTTCTACTATTAAACCTAAAATGCATAAATACCTATAATACTATACAAACTCTAACATAAAATGTACTATATGTAAAATTATAAGTTCTTTATTAATCCATTTGTGCATGTATCCATGTTCCTTCAAATAACACATAACCTTTCCAATTTTTCTGCATTGTATTAAAATCTATTTTTATTGTCGGTAATCCTAAATTAAAATCCACGGCTTTACCATACAAATGCCGACTGCGTGCGGCACCTCCACAATTTTTATTATTGCGAACAGAACGCCATCCACTGGAGATTATCATAGAACGTCCATTCCAATATGTGTCATGAATATTTTGTAATTGTTGAGCCGTTCGATAAACATTTGTTAATACTTCTTTGGTACATTCACTCTTTCGTTCTGCATTTGTATTATTATTACCTATCATTTCTTTCCAAGAAATATTAGCAGTAATTTTTGTATTAGGTATCTGTCCATTGTTATCTTGTAAATAATTATAAACATAATCAACAACTAACATTTCAAGTGTCTTTTTGGGTTTAGGTTGAGGACTTGGTTCGGGTTTTGGTGTGGGTTTTGGTGTGGGTTTTGGATTCGGAGGTTGTGGTGTTGGCACACGAGGAGGAATTTTATCTTTACCCTCCTGCGGTTCTTCACCGTCTGTTTCAATTTCGCCTTCTACAATTTCAACAGTGCATCGACAATTTGGATGTGGGCGTTCAGGGATTTCTTCGTCCATTTCAAACACTTGTCCATCAAGTTTTTTACACTCATCACAAGTGTTTTCACCATTTTCAGAATGCCAAACATAATGATAATAAACCACACCACCTTTTAAAACTGTATCTTCAATTTCATTCTGTTCTTCTTGAGCATCTGCAAGATAGTTGTTATCTTTTAGTGTCGAATAACGATACAATGATTTTCCAAGATTTTGTAAATTGGAATAACTTTTTAAAATCTTGTTTTTATCCTTCTTATTAAAAACAGGATTAGAATAATTTTTCAATAAATTTTCTTGAGACTTTGCAATTGTATTTAGCGTAGTTTCGACTTGTTTTGTATTTTTCAATGATTGCAGAATTTTTTCTTTTAAGTTTGCCATTTATATTTCTCCTTTGGTAAATGTGTATTTATAAATTAGTGTTGAGTAGTATAATAATATCATTATTTTAAATATTTGTCAACAGTAATTGACATTTACTACTAATTATTGTAAAGTGTTAATAGAGGATAAAATGGATAAACAAGAACAACTTATTAAATTCGGAATAGCGTTAAAAAGCAGACGTCAGGCCCTAAATTTGAGCCTAAGAGATGTTGAAAAAATGTCTAATGTTAGTGCAGCATTAATTACTAAACTTGAAAACGGAAAGATGGCAAACTTTCCAAAAGCATTAACTATAAAACAGTTGAGTAATGCATTGAAATTTAATAATGAATTATTTATTCTAGCTGATATTTTTTCGGATCCAACATTTATAGAAAAATCCGAAAAGACATTTGAACAGGAATTTAGAGAATTTTTAGCTACAAAAACCACTCTTAATGCTGAAAATATCGAACAAACTATTTATTTTGTATCCGGTTTAGAAAAATTGCAGCAAATTCAAAAATTATAGAAAAACTTCCGACTTGCATGTCAAACTTGCGATACTTTATGTCAAAATCCCTGATACAATGTAAACTGTACCCGAAAAAGTGGACATGTATTTAATGGTATATGTTGAGAAATTGGAACTCTCGACCTAATATTTCATTGTTATTCACAATTTAACTCTGTATTGAAAGAATATCAAGTGTTTTCTTATATATGTGTTAAAATATGTCTATTTTTCTCTTGCTTGTTTGATTTTGTCTTAATATAATGTTATTTTTTATTAAACCTAAATTAATGCTATAATGCATATATGTTTAATAGAGTAGATAAATGTTTTTTTATATCGTTAATAATAATGTTAATAAATTTAGTAATAGTATTTTTATTAACAGTAGGAATACCGGTAATTTATTTAAATGATTTGTTTAAAATATCTAATTATATTATAAATATAGTAGTTTTGTTTATATTGCCAATTTGTATCATTACACAAATTATTGTTTTAAGTATTAAAATAATTTCCAAAAACAAAATGCTAAAAGATTGGATAATTATATTAATAAATTTTTTATCGATATTATTTTTTGGATTAATTACGACTTGTCTTGTTGGCTCTCTTATGAATCCATTAATATAATTATTATTTTTTATAATCGGGCAATAAGTCGTACATAAGGATCGAGCAATCACAATATGGGTATTTCCTGCCTCGTTCTCTACCTAGTCTATTAGCAACTTGGTCTCTTTCTGAATCGGCGATCATTATCATTTTTAAATGATTTATGTCACAATAACAAACATTTTATTGCAATGAACAATATTTTTTATCTTCTAACCATTTACCATGTCTATCTGTACAATCTTGCTCATCTCTGACACAAAAACCCTGGTTTTTTTCTTCACAACGATTTCTAATATAATCCCAACAATATCCTTTATCAAGACAAGAATCTATATCTGAGTTGTAAATACTTTTAAACAACATTAAAGCCAAAATTATTAGAATAACAATAATAATGCTAAAAAATATTATACTAATTTTTATAAGTTTTTTTTCTTTCATATTTTTATTTTACCACAATTATTTCCGTTTATATCTTTCAGGGAATCCTTTAGGCATAAGATATTTTAATTTTTCGTAAGCTGATGATGTTGGGAATCTCCGACCAAGCTCCCGACCTTCTTCATTGGCTTGTTGATCTTCATTTATATCTTTTAAACTAAATGCAGAATCATAACCTTTTTCATTAATATTACGATAATTATCAGTCCATTCTCTTAAATCACTTATCATTTTTGCAATAACACTTCCTACAATACCTTGTTGAGCTGCATTGTAATTAGCTCTAGCGTGAAAATATTTATCAGCGCCATGGGTATCTGCATCTTTCATCTCTATATAATTGGTCAAAAAGCTACCTAATGTGTATGCTGCAGCATTTAGAGGATCTTCAATACTTTTATAATCATTAAACATTCCTAATAAATAATCCGATATGGCATTTACATTTAAGCCATTATCATCCTTACTTACTGATCCATATAATGTAAAATTATTAGCATTGCTGTTGTTAAAATTCGCCGCAGTACCAGTCATTGAACTACCATTTCTTGAACGATAATGTGCTTTAACTTGTGTCCCATCTGCCTTGGTATACGAATGAACATAAATTACATCCGGATTTCCATTGAGTTGGCTTTGTCTTGGAATTCCTAAATTTTTTAATTGATGAAAAATAGCTTTTTCATTTTGTTGATACTCATTGCCTGACATTTCGCCAATGTCTTCAGCTGTAAATATTTTGTTGTTATTTGAAACTTTGTTGAAAAAATCTTTTAAGTTTGCCATTTATATTTCTCCTTTGGTTGTTGTATATTTATAAATAAATGTTGATAAATATAATATTATCATTATTTTAAATATTTGTCAACACTAATTGATTTTTTATTTTATTTCGTTTAGAATAGGTGTATGAATAAACAAGAACAACTTATTAAATTCGGAATAGCATTAAAGAATAGACGTCAGGCACTAAATTTAAGTCTTAGAGATGTTGAAAAAATGTCTAATGTTAGTGCAGCACTAATTACAAAACTTGAGAACGGTAAAATGGCAAATTTCCCAAAAGCATTGACTATTAAACAACTTAGTAATGCACTGAAATTTGATAAAGAACTATTTGTATTAGCTGACATTTTTTCTGACCCAACATATATAGAAAAAGACGAGAAAACATTTGAACAAGAATTTAGAGAATTTTTAGCAACCAAAACAACACTTAATGCAGAAAATATTGAACAAACTATTTACTTTGTATCGGGATTAGAAAAATTACAACAAATTCAAAAATTATAGAAACACTTCCGACTTGCATGTCAAACTCGCGTTCTTTTATGTCAAAATCCATGATATAGAACAACTACAAAAAAAATAGAACATAGATTTAGTTCTATGTTCTATTTTTTGGAGGATAGGGGACTCGAACTCCTGACATCCTGCGTGCAAAGCAGGCGCTCTACCAACTGAGCTAATCCCCCAAGTTGTCTTGGGCGAACAGTCTTTCAACCGCTCGTATTATTCATTCTACATGAAAAATTTTTTTTGTAAAGAGGTAATTTAAAATTTTTTAAAAAACAAGGTGCGATACCTCGCACCCTATTTTTATAATCATTTATGCTTTCAAAGATTCCTGATAAATATTTCTCACCAATTCTTTTGAATTTCCACTCGGTCCGATTCCGATTAAACCGTCTAATGACGGGGTTGTAAACGCTAAATCCGTCAATTTATCAACATCACTTGCACTAAAACCTTCATCTTCAAGTTTTTGACCAACATCAACAGATTTTAACCACGCATAAACTCCGTCAGAAGCCTTTTGTGCTTCATCAGGCGTTCCCTTTAAATCAGAAACAATCGGGGCTAAAATATCTGCCAATGTTGCAGATTTATCTTTATAAATGGCTTTTACAACAGCAGGTAATAATATTGCCAAGCCTAAACCATGCGCAAGTTCCGGTTTAACGGCACTCAAAGGATGTTCCAAAGCATGCGTATAATGTAACAATCCGTTATCAAAACTTACACCGCCCATCAATGCCGCATAAGCCAAGAAATATCTTGCCTCTAAATCCTCAGGATTTGCTATCGCTTTAGGCAAATATTTTGCAACCAATTCTATTACATCTTTTGCCAAAGATATTGAATAAGGTGATGCAACTTTTGATGTTGCAGCCTCAATAACATGGTTTACCGCATCAATAGATACATATCTTGTTTGTTTTGGAGAAAGTTTTGTCATAAGTTGCGGATCATCTATCGCATACATTGGATAAATGCAATCATAGGCAATTGCCGGTTTGAAATTCTTTTCCAAATTAGTTACAACCGCAAATCTGTTTGTTTCTGTTCCCGTTCCGTGTGTTAAATTTATTGAAATAATTGGTACAGCACATTCAGGTGTAAATGTGAAATCAAATAATTCTTCTGCGGTTTTATCAGGATATTTTAATAAAATTGCAACCGATTTTCCTGCATCTGTCGGTGAACCGCCACCGATTGCAATAACACCTTTTGCTCCAAAATCTCTTGCCATTTTCACGGCATCATTAACATGATGCGTATTCGGGTTTGGGGTAACCTGATCAAAATTTATATAACCGATACCGTTATTTTTTAATGCGCTTTCAACTACATCCCACGCACCGGTTGCTTTATAAGCATTGCGACCTGACATAACGATAACTTTATCTATTCCTTTTGATTTAATATCTTTTGCAATATCGTGAATTTTTTGGATAGCACCCACACCAAAATAAACATTTGTACGGGTTCTGATTTCTTTCACTTCACTAATGTTAATATCTTTTTCCCACATATAACTCTCCTTTCTTATTTTTACACGAAAACATCAATACTATATGATGTCTGACCATACAGAATTATAAATTCGTAAAATATTATTTGCAAGAAACAAAATTAATAACCGTAACCGGTTTGCACATTGCTTATTTCTTTCAAATACTGTAATAATGCTTTATAGCCATTGTATATTTCATTGGATACAGTTGCATAAGAACTTGCTTCAAGATATTTGAGTTCTGCAACTCTGATTTGCAAAATATCATCAGAATCTTGTCTTAATTTTTTATCATCGGATTCAGACCATTTTTGTAAAAGAACAAGTTCATTATACATTTGCTGCATTGTTGTAAATTCTAAAGTATTAAAGTCATACTTCTCTAACAATGCTTTTTCGACATTTGTAATTCTACTCAAACTAACCTGAAATTTGAAAATTTGTTTTATAATCAAATAATTATCTGCAATTCTTTTATGAGATAGAGGAACAGTGTTTTTTGCAAGTAAAGCGGCGACCGAACGTGATGTAAATGTATCGTTTTCGCTTGAGAATGCGCTTTTTGAAGTTAAATCAATATTTGCTTTATTTTCTATCATGTCTAACATGTTCCCTCCACAAAATTATATTAGAATGATTAAAGATTTTTGTCATGATAAAAAGTCAATTTTTTTACATTTGTTAAAATAAATAAAATTGCAAAAAACAACTTAATTTCCTTACTGCTTTCTCAAATTTGTGTTAATATTAACCTGAAAAGAGGGTTTTATGAAAGTTGCACAAATAGAAAATAATAATCTTGTTATAAAACAGAGAAAAAATGAAACTTTAGACGAGCGCAAAGGTGCGTTGTTAAAAGTTTTGGGCTGTGGGTTATGCGGTTCGGATATAGTCAAACTAACTCAACACATAAGCAAAGACGGAACAGTTTTGGGACACGAAATTGTCGGTCAGATTGTTGATATTAATTCTGATACAAGTTTTAAAAACGGTGATGTAATTATTACATCTCACCATATTCCGTGCGGTAAATGCGAATATTGCAAAAACGGGAATGTGTCTATGTGCCGTCATTTTAAAGAAACAAATATCAAACCCGGAGGTTTCAGTGAATTTGTTTTTGTATCGGAAGAACATTTGCAAAATGTTGCCTACATAAAGCCTGAAAATTTATCTTATGATGAAGCGGTGTTTTACGAACCGTTAGGATGTTGTATTCGTGCCGTAAAACGAGCAAATTTAAACAAAAATTCAACAGCCCTTGTAATCGGTCTTGGTTCTGTCGGAATTTTGATGGCACAGGCTTTGCGTGCTTTTGGAATGAAAGTTATCGGGTGTGATTTGCTTAATTCAAGGGTGGAACTTTTAAAAAATCTTGGTATAGAGGCGTTTAATGTCAGTGAAATGTGCGAAAGTATCAATGCGGACGGGATATTTATGACTTCAGGCTCGGACAAAGCTTTGCCTACCGCATTAAAATATGTTCGTGACGGAGGAAAAATACTTGTATTTTCAAGCACTCCGCAAAATACGGGTTATGCTAATAATGAAATTTATTATCGTGAGTTGACAGTTTTGGGTAGTTATTCACCTTCACCTGCAGATTTGAAAGATTCTTATGAACTTCTTAAAAATAAAGAGGTGAAAGTTAAAGGACTTTCTACATATTATCCGCTCGAGCAGGTGCAAAAGGCAATCAATGATACACTTGAAAATAAAATTCTCAAAGCATATATTCAAATCGGTTAATCAAATATTGCCTTAATATTTAATTGATTTTATAATGAGCATATTAAAAGGATTTTTTATGTATAAAAAAAAATTTTTGTTATTGATTTTTGTAATGTTTATATTATGTGGTTGTGCAAAACCCCAAAAAGAACCTATAGCAAGTACATTAGATACCATAATGAAGCGTGGGAGTGTAATAATCGGGGTTAAAACAGACACCTATCCGTTCGGATTTAAAGATAAAAACGGCAAATATGCAGGTTATGATGTTGATTTAGCCAACATGATAGGGGAAAAGATTTTTGGGGAAAAGGGAAAAGTTAAGTTTGTACCTGTAACGGCATCAGACAGAATGATGAAACTTTTTACCGAAGATGTGGATATGATTATTGCAACAATGTCTGTTACACCATCAAGACTTCAAATTTTGGATTTTTCTAATCCATATTATATTGCAGGAGAATCACTTTTGGTAAGAAAAGGAAGCAAAATTAAAGGACTTCGGGACCTTAACGGGAGAAAAGCAATTATTGTTTTTGGAACTTCAAGTGAGTCAAGTCTGCGTGCTGCGGTGCCAAATGTTAGCATAATCGGTTATAAAACCTATGCCGAAGCCGTAAAAGGTCTGAAACAAGGCAAAGCAGATGCCATAGTTTCTGACGATACAATTTTAATAGGCTTATCATTAAAAGACGGCAGTCTTGTACTTTTACCAAAACGATATTCAAGAGAACCCTATGCAGTTGCACTCAGAAAAGGACAAGAATCCGAAGATTTATTAAGAGTGGTGAATGATGTAATTGAAGAAGCATCAAGAAACGGTACTTTACAAAAACTTCAGAAAAATTACGGAATAAAGAAATATTAGTAAAAAATTTGTAAGATGACGATTATATTCTCTTTAAGTATTATTCTATGTTTATATCCATCAATTCTTTCAAATTAATATTTAAAGCACGGGAAAGTTCGTAAATAAAATATATTGACGGGCTTTTTGTTCCATTTTCAATAGCAGTTATATATGACCGTTCTACATCAATTAATTCTGCAATTTGTTCTTGAGTCAGATTAAGTTTTTTTCGATAAAATTTTATATTTATTCCAAGGTGCTTTAGAATCTTATTTTTTCTTGTAATATTTTTTTTCATAACACACATATTATGAATTGTTTACTAATTTTATACTATATCTAAATAGAAACTTTATTTATTACTTATTATTTACTGTTTACAAACATTTTTTTTAGTGTAACATGTTTCCAATAGTATACATATTTAAAGAAGGAAATATTATGCAAAAAGTAAAAACTATTTTAGTTGCAGGAGGATATGGTGGCAATAATCTGGGAGATGAAGCACAATGTGCAGAAACATTAAAAATATTAACTAATAGATATCCTAATTGCAGAATAATTAATCTTACTCCTAATATTGAACAATCTAAAAAACTACATCCGGAGTTTTTTCATGATTTAGCATCAAGAGTTGCATTATTCAATCAAAATGAGTTTTTTGATTTATTTTCAATAGGTAAATCTATTACTAAAATATGGAGAGTTCCTTTCTTTTGGTTTAAAGCAATATTGGTTTTTTTTAATGCGTATCTTGTAAAATTTGAACTTCCGACTTTTTTATTAAATGCAAAAGCGGTAAAATATTTAGTTGAACTGAATGATGCCGATTTATTTTATTTTTGTGGTTGTGGATGTTTGACAGGTCATACTTTATCAAGATTATGGGATGGTTTTGTATTTTGTAAATTATGTGAAATTTTTGATACTCCGGTTGTTATGAGTGGGCAAACAATTGGTTTATGGCACAATAAATTTAATGAAATTCTTGCGAAATGGGCATTTAAATCAGTTAAAATTATAACAGTAAGAGATGAGGAATTTTCTCTCAATGATTTGGAAAAAATAGGAATAAAAGGTGAACATTGTTTTGCAACTCATGATGATGCATTATACTGTGATAAATCCGAATACAAAATAATTAATGATAATAATTATGTTGTAGTGCATTTTCATTATTGGGGTATGAAAAGAAAACAAAGAGAAATTTATATTGATAAAATAAATAAAATTGTAAATTATATAATTGATAACACGAACTATAATATTGTTTTTATTCCAATGACCCCGACGGATACGGATTCTTTTGATGATTATTTAAAAAAATATCCTAATGACAGGATAATGGTATATGAATTTAATTTGGATTTCAGAAAAATTCGTCGTGTAATAGCGGATTCAAAAATGTGTATAACAATGAAACATCATCCTATTATTTTTGCTATGGGAGAAGATGTTCCGACAATAGGTTTATATTTTTCACATTATTATAAACATAAAAATGTTGGTGCACTTTCTCAATATGGATTAGAAAAATTTTCTGTAAATCTTGAAGAAAATGGCTACTATGAGCAATTTATGTTACTTTTTAATGATATATTGATTAATAAAGAAAAAATTATTAGTACAATAAAATCTAGAAAAAAAATATTAAATGCTCGTAAAGAAAAATTTTTAGAAAATGTTGATTTAATTCTTAAATAAGGTATAAGATGTATTATTTATTAAAACATCAACATTATAATTTTTTGCTATAGATTTATTCTGCCTGTGCTAAATCGTGTCTTAAATTTTGACAGTTCAAGGTTTTAGCATTTCGCTTTGTTTATGCTAAAGCATAAACAGTCGCTTCATAAAACCTTTCACCATAATAGTTCCGTTCGCTTATATCTTTGTTATAACTCAACGAAAAAGTTTGCTCATATTCCTGCGAAAAGCGTGATATTTTCGCAAACTTTTTGTGGTGTAATTTACCGCTCACTCCACTCTCGTCAAAATCTGCTACGCCCTCGCAATAAACGGAACCGTTCGCAATTAGCCAAAATATTCATTATTGGCATAATTGCTCACCTTTCGCTAATGCTCATTCCTCTGCTCGGGCTAAAAAAAAAGTCACAACTTTTTGCGACTTGAACAATAATCTTGGGAGGAGATTTTGGGATAGTTTGTACATGCATGATATAATAACATGTCAAGTTTGTAACATTTCTAAATCAATATTGTAACAAAAATTTACATTTAAAATCTTTTGTGCTATAATTACGGGCATGGAGAAGGATTTAAACATACTTATCATTAATGGTCCGAACATCAATATGTTAGGAGTTAGAGAACCCGAACAGTACGGCTCAAAATCTTACAAAGATATTGAGATGGAACTTCATGAATATTCCTTTGAACTCGGAATAAATATTGAAATTTTTCAAAGCAACTGTGAGGGTGAAATTGTTGACAAAATCCAATATGCACTCGGTAACTTTGACGGTATAGTTATTAACGCCGGTGCTTACACTCATACAAGTGTTGCTATTCGTGATGCTTTACTTGCAGTAAAAATTCCGACCGTTGAAATTCATATTTCAAATATATACAGACGCGAAGAATTCAGACACGAATCAATGTTTGCCGATGTTTGTGTAGGTCAGATTTGCGGATTTAAAATCGACAGTTATAAACTCGGGTTGCAAGGGCTTGTTAATTTCTTAACAAGTGCTAATGACTAATTCCGAATAAGGATAATTAATTATGAATAGTACAATTTTGGCAGTAGTTGCCATAGTTTTGGTTTTGTTTGTTATAATAATTTATAACAGGCTTGTAACTTTGCGTAATTATGTAAAAGAAGCGTTTTCTACAATGGATGTTTACCTCAAAAAACGCTGGGATTTGGTGCCAAATCTTATTGAAATTGTTAAAGCATACGCAGAACACGAAAAAAGTTTACTCGAAGATGTGGCAAAACTTCGTTCTGGCAATTATGCCGATATGTCTGACAATGATAAAATCGACACAAATAAAAAACTCGGCGAAAGTTTATCACAAATTATTGCCGTTGTTGAAAATTACCCTGATTTGAAAGCAAATGAACATTACACAAAACTGATGGAAGAATTGACATCCGTTGAAAATGATATTGCTAATTCAAGAAAATATTATAATGGTTGCGTTAGAATTTTAAATAATACGGTTGAAATATTCCCTACAAGTCTGATTGCGGGGTTATTTGGAATTAAAAGTGCAAAAATGTTTGAAATAACGGAAGGTGAAAGACAAAATATAAAAGCGGAGTTTTAAATGAAAAAGTTTTTTGGTTTGATTTTTGGTTTATTAATTTGTATTTTTGTTGCAGTACCTGCATTTGCGGAAAATTTTTATATCACAAATTATGATGTAAATATTAATGTTGATAAAGACAAAACGGCGCATGTTACTGAAGAAATTGATGTGAATTTTACGGTTTCTTCTCACGGAATTTACCGAACAATACCTCTAAAAGGCAACACTATTACAAATATTCGTGTTTATCCTACAAGATTTAGTGAAAGTATTGAAGGTGATTCTCAAAAAATTAAAATAGGAGATCCTGATGTTTATGTAAATGGTCCTAAACATTATCAAATATCTTATGATTACAATTTTTTAGATAATAAAAACGAATTTTATTTCAATATAATCGGCACACAATGGGGAACAGAAATCCGAAAAGCAAGTTTTAGTGTAACAATGCCTGAAAAATTTGATTCTTCAAAAGCAGGACTTTCTATAGGCAGAGAGGGAACAAAAGGTTTTAACGGCGGAGCGCAGTTTTTTGTAAACGAAAATACTCTTTCCGGTTATACAACTCAAACTTTGCCTGCTTATAACGGTATTACTTTAAGAGTTGAAGTGCCAAAGGGTTATTTTAATCATAAAACAAATTATGTTCCGATGATTGTTATATCAATAATGCTTGCATTAACAGTAGTCAGTTGGTTTATATGGTTTACTTACGGAAAAGACAAACCTGTAATTCCGGTTGTAACTTTTTATCCGCCCAAAAATTATAACAGTGCGGAAGTTGAATTGATGTATAAGGGTAAAGCAAGTGAAAAAAGTCTTGTATCTTTGATTTTTTACCTTGCTAATAAAGGTTATTTGAAAATTTCTGATAGTATGTTTGGCTTTGAAATTGAAAAAGTCAAAGAATATGACGGAAATAATCCTGTTGAAAAGGCTTTTATGAATGCGCTAATTCCGGGACAAAAAACTTCTCAAATAGAATTATCCGTTTCAAGAACTTTTTATAAACAATGTCAGATTATTATAGATAATATAAACAAAGTAAGAAATAAAATATTTGTAAAAGATTCAATAAGTCCGGGACTGATATTTTTAATGTCATTATGTCTTTTGGGTATAGGCGCACTGACATTATTTTCATTGTTTAATTTTAATATATTCAGAATAATATCAATGGGTTTTGTAATGTTATTTCCTTTGATTGCAATCTGTGTATTAATTGCATTTTTTGTATCAAGGAGAAAAAATATTTTTACGGGTATTTTTATTATAATTTGGTCATCCTTTTTTGGCGGAGTGCCATTTTTGGCACTTTTACCAAGCATTGTAATAAATTCATCAACAATACCTGCGATATTTACGGGGATAATTGGTCTTGTGGTTTCATCAGTATGTCTTTATCATCTGCCTCAGAGAAATGATTTCGGTAACAAAATGCTTGGCGAAGTTTTGGGTTTGAAACATTTTATTGAAGTTGCGGAAAAACATCGTCTTGAAAAATTATTAGCGGAAAATCCGTCTTATGTGTATGATGTTTTGCCTTATGCTTATGTGTTAGATGTTTCTGAAAAGTGGATAAAACAATTTGAAAGTATAATGACACTTCAGCCGGAATGGTATAGCGGAAATGTATTGAATGTCCATAATTTCAACACATTCGCAAATAATATGAGTTCTGTTTCAATTCCGTCAAGTTCTAATGGTGGGATATCATCATCCTCAGGCGGAGGAGGTCACTCCGGCGGCGGAGGTGGCGGCGGGGGCGGAGGCTCCTGGTAAAAAGTTTGAAAAAGGTACGATATTTCGTACCTTTTTTATTGCTTAAATTCTATCAAAACTTAACCCACATTATTTAAATAAATCAATTATATTTACATTAAGAATAGATGCAATTTGTTCAATTTTATCAATAGGAATATTTACTTTATATCTCTCTAATTTAGAAATGTAAGAATTATCACAACCTAATTTAAGCGAGAGTTCTTCTCTTTTTAATCCTGATTTTTCTCTGTATTTTTTTATATTATCAGATATTATCTTTCTGGCTAATTGACTCATGCCTCAATTATGGAATATCATTCTATTAATTAACAGGAATAATATTCCATTATATAAAATAAATTTAATAAGAGGTAAATATATGGTAGATTATGATATTGATGATTTAATAGACTCTATTTACAATCAAAATGGAAATAAAGATAGTTTGCCCAATGTAATTTTAGACAATTTAGAAATAGGTTTTTTAAAAGGATTAGCAGATGGGAAAAGTTTCGAGGAAATAAATAGCATTATAAAAAATTTTTCCGAAACTGAAACTTTTAATACCGTATCAATGAGATTATTAGAAAAACTTGAGGCTTTTACACTTCCTCACGCTATTTTAAAAATTATTAAAATGAAATTAATTGAATTTTAAACATATTCCATGTAACTGTATAGGCGGTAAATTATAACTGTGAAGAAATTTCTGCAACAATACGGAAAATGTCCGCTCCGCCGACACTGACTTCCAAAATCAAATGTGAAGCAATAAATACGGTTTCCTGATATGCCATTGTATCAACATCTATTATGTCAAATTCAACATAATCTTCCCCGACATATTTAATTTTTCCGTATTCTCCGCCCATTGCCCATTTCATATAAGCATATTGGTTTTCAAACGCCTTTAGTTTATTTATGAGTTTCATTCGTACCCCTCTACAATAACATCATAATTATTTTTTCTCTCAAGTCAATTTATTAATTTAAGCGGTAAATGTTCTCGGATAGCCTTCTTTGTGATATTCGTTCGGCCCGCAGACATTTTCAACGACTTTAAGGACAAATTCTCTTGGTGCATCCGTTTGATTGAGTGTAAATTCCTGCCCTGTGAATTTGATTTTAAAAATACATTTTTGAGTTTCATCCGGCGGAATAAATAACGACGCAATTTCATTTTCTAAAAGTCTTGTCATTTCTTCTTCATGGTCTTTTACGCCCTGCATAATTTCGTTATAATTTCCCTTTAGTGCCATAATTCTGTTTGAAGGAATATTTCTGCCATCATCTCTTGAAAGCACCTGAGGCTCAAAATTGCATCGGGTTGTAAAACTTATTGTTTTCCACAAAATATTTATTACCGCCACTGATTTAACCGCATCAGACTCAACATAAATATTTTGGGTTGAAACTCCTCTTGATGAAAACGATTGTTTCATATTATCTGAAACAATATTTAGGCAATCTATCATTCTTGAAAACACTTCATTTGTGTTGACAGTTGCGTGCTGATAATTCAAAAATTGCTTATACATATGGGTTGAAAGAAGTTCAACTCTGTCTTGTATTACTATATCTTTTTTGGTTGCAGTTTCGGAATTGTCAAAACTTTCAAAATTATTAAGCAATTTTTTATTTCCTTTTTATAAGATATTTGTAAACTAAAAACACTCTCTTGTAAAGATTATACATTTTTTTTAAATAAAAATAAATACTTAAATGGGGTTATTTACAAATTTTATTATTTGAAATTTGGTAACTATATACAATGTTACAGTAAATATGTCTGTCATTGCGAGGAGGAAATGGCTTTCCGACGAAGCAATCCAGTTATTTCATCATTATCGACGGGCTCGCAATGACATGCTACTGTAAAATAGTATATAATTACCTGAAATTTTATTCGGTATCCTTATAAGAATACATGAAATCGTTAACCTGACCTAAATTTGTAAAATAATCTCATACATTTGGATTATGACGCACATTAATATATATCATATAATAACTTTGATATAGAATATTCACTCGTATATGAGGGGTAAAATAATGAAAAAGAAAATAAGCCTTATACTCACAGCAATAATATTAGCAGGTGTCATACCACAAATTTCTTACGGTTTTGTGAATCCGCTAAAAAACTACGATTTATACGCTGATACGCACAATGACAATTCTCCCCGTGATAATGTTATGAGTGAAATGTATTACACCAATAATGCGCAAAATTCACCCACAACAAACAAACCACCGCAACAAGTTCCAACAACCGAAGAAGGTGGTGTTGAGGTTAATGTCGAAATTCCGCAAAGAAGAAACGATTATTTAAGAGAATCCTCAAGAAAAATTTTCGGTACAGGGACAGGGAATTGGACTAAAAAACCTTATTTTTATGATGCGCCAAATTTAGAAAGTATTAAGAAAAAATATCATCTGAGTAATTTTGCAGGCTGTATGCAAGAATGTGAAGCCTATGTTCAATCTCATCCTAACGATACATTGGGATATTATTATCTTGCAATGAGTTATGCCAAATGCGGGAAAAAAGAAGATGCAATTCTTGCATACGAAAGAGTTATAAACCTGAATAACAATCCTATGATAGTAAAATATGCAACAAACGGCAGAAATTGTGTCATTGGTAATGAGGACGAGGCAAAATGTTTTCAGAATGTTAATGAGCCTGAATATTTGTACCCATACAGAGATATGGCACAAGATATCGGCTTAACACCTGTTAATCCAGAGGATTTGATAAACAGAAATCTGACAGAACTTCAACAAAGACTCAATCCGAATACTTCTTTTGTTGAACCCGGTCAGGAAAACCAAAATGGTCAGGAAAACAAAAATGGTCAGGAAAATCAGAACAAAATTATTTTGCCGTTCCAAAATCAAGACGATTCTTTAGACAAATTTATCAATGCTCCATACGGCACAGGTTTCTCTCCGGAACTTGAACAGGAATATAAACAACTGCAACTTAAAAAACTGCAGCAACAAATTAACCGTGATGAAGATAATGCACCGGGTAAATATTTCCAAAATATCAGAGATATCAAAAATTTTGACAAAAACAAATCTGAGGGAGAAGAAACAGTAAAACTTGCACTTGCAGACAAAATGGATGTTGAAGATATTTTAAAAAATCCTGAATATATCCAAAATAAAAAAGAACTTGATGAAATAAAAATGATGTTTGGAGATTATGGCACAAGTGATTCATCATCTGATATAACAACTATGCTTCCTCAACTTGCAAAAGACGGACAAAATGTTCCCCCTGAAGTTGTTCAAATGATGATGATGCAGACAGTTATGCCAAATATCATTGATACAAATTCTTCAGGATTTTAATTTGCATTAAAAGGTTCTTTAAAAAAATATATGACATCAAAATATCAACAGGTTAAGCAGGATTTTTTATCAGGCAGATTAAAGGGCTGTCGTGATTATTTTGAAGCTCATAACTATCCGCTTGAAACAGGTTATTGTTACATGGTTCTTGATAATTTTGCAAAAGCGAAAGAACAATTTGAAAAAGCAAAAGTTGATAATATTCGAGGACATTGGGGTTTAATGCTTTTACAAATGATTGAAGAAAAAATTTCAATGTCTCCTACCTATTTTGAAGTAAGAAATTTTCTTGAAACTGATTTGGACATATTTATAACCTACCGCAAAGGTGATATTGTTCAACAGATTATAAAATACGCAGATTTTATGGCTTTTTATAATATGGAGTGTTACAAATTTATAGGGCGTGCGTTTTGGGCTCATAACTTTATGACTCCGGCAATGTTTTTTCTGCAAAAAGCGCAGGATAATTTGTATAAAGATCCTGAATTACATTATCTTTTAGCGTATATTAATTACACGAATAAAGATATCAAAAATTGCATCAGAGAAATTGACACCTGTCTTGATATTTTGCCTCAATATGCTCCTGCTATGATGCTTAAAAAGAAGATTAATATTTAATCTTAATCTTTTCAATATCGTTAAAGTTAGATGCGTTAGATTTGGATTCGGTATCCCCTAACAACATAATAGCCTTAACTTTTGCCTTTTTACGCTGTGAATCTTTCGGGAAAATTGTGATAGGTTGATGTGCATAACTTCTTATCAAATCTCTTATCTGTTTTTTATCTTTATCATTCAAATATATTGAAAAAACAAATACATCCTTGATTTCACCTTTATCAGTTACATTGAAAGAATAATAAAACCAAGTTCCCAATCCGTAAAGGTCAAGACTTTTTATATACATACTGTCATCAAGTATTCTGTTTACGAAATTACTTTTCCATGTACTCCAGTCAATATCCTGATATTTGTACTTATCCATATCAGAACGATAGTCTTTATTGCCAAAACCGACATTATAACTGCCAATATCCCCGTTTTCATTATTAAACAAACCGCCCTGATTATTAAAACTTCCGCCGGTATTATTTAATCCGCCCTGATTACCAAAACCTGTATTTTGGTTATTAAAGTTGCCTGTATTATTTATCCCTCCGCCGGTATTACTTAACCCGCCCTGATTACCAAAACCTGTGTTTTGGTTAGTAAAGTTGCCTGTATTATTTACCCCTCCGCCGGTATTAGAGAAATTCCCCTGATTTCCGATATTAGTATTTTGGTTACTCAAATTACCGGAATTATTAAATCCGACATCAGTATTTGAAAATCCCGTATTACCCTGATTAATAACAATTTGCTGATTACTGACTTTTACTCTTGAAATTGTCTGCATATCTTTTGCATTAATAACTACAACAGATATGCCGATAAATAAGGCAACACCAAGGATTATAGGTACTTTGGGATTATGTTTTTTACTTCTCATGTTTAAATCTTAAAGATTAGTCTAATGTTTGGAACACTTCATTGTAATTGTTTATTTTATGCATTGTTCCGCTCAACATCATTGTTTCTGCAATCAATAATGCAGTCGGTACAAACGCTGCCATTGAACTGATAAACATACCTGAAATATCTCCGCCGATTTCCTGAATGAAGTATGAAACGTTCATTGTAAATTCAATTGCAACGATTACGCAAGCAATAGCCATTGTAATATTCTTTTCTTTATGAAGTCCTTTAATAGCGTCTAAACCAAGAATATTAACACCGTGGCTTGCATAATCATGGAAACCATCAAATTTGATAATTTCTGATGCCTTAATTTGTTTGCCTATAGTAAATGCTCTTACAAATGAAAAGAATGCAAAAATAATCAAAAATGTTGCAAGTACAAGGAAAATAGGGCTGAATCTTAAACCTGAAATTCTTATCCATCCTGCTGCTTCAGGGAAACAACTTGCCAAAGTGTTTGATACACCATAAGCAAGGAACGGCGCAGTCAGCATACCGATTAAAATTTCACCCGACATTTTTATTTGTGTATTCAAAAGACTATCTTTGATTGAGTCTAATTTATTGTCACTTAAACTGTTAATATATTGAGAAATTAAAGAACGATAACCTTTAAGGGTTGTTTCAAAATCTTCTCTGTATTCAACATTCATCAATTGATAATTTGCAGTTTTCAACTGATATTTGAAATATCCTGATGCGGCAGAAACTATTGCAAGCGCACCGACAAACAGTAAAGATACAAAGATTGATGCAACAAATGCAATATCTTTATAGTAGAACAGATTAATTGCATAAATTACAAGCATAAATACGCATGAAGCGTAAACCATAAGTCTTTGTATATCATTATTTTCGCCGTATCTTTTATTCTGGCTCGATTCAATAAGCGAGAAAACCGATTGTTTCATTGCAAAAGACACCGCAAATACGATAAGTGAAATTGCAATCAAAAAGCCATAATTTGTTGTTAAATTAAGAACACCTTTACTTGTATCAATAGGCAGGTGCAAAATAAAGTTTGTCATACCAAAAGAACAAATTATTGATAAAACCAAAATTGCAGCATTTGCGACAAATGAAACTTTGCTTAAAGAAGATATTTGATTTTTGAGAGCCTGAATTTTATATCCGACTTCTTTTACAATAGCAATTCTGTTATTTTCAATATTTCCGTTAAAAATATCTTTTTTATCTCTGTTTACCATTCTGTTGTTTTGCACTTGAGTTGCCGCCCTTTCAGTTGTTGCAGTTGCAGTTGAAGATGCACCTGCTGTTTTTAGTACCGTATTGTCTGTATCAGCTGATACATTCTTGTTTGATTCTATATTAACAACAACCAAAACACTCTCTTTTAACGCAGTATGCCCGATAGAAAAATGTCTTGGGACAAGAACTTTTTTGAAAGTTTTATTATTAAACAAAACCTCACTGTTTTCATCTGAATTAACAAGTACATAACTGTTATATTTTGATGAAAACACCATTTTTACATTTATAACTTCATCAGTTCCGTCAATTAAAAAATCACAGTCAGGGGTTGTACCGATGACTATGTTTTGTTTATCTTCAAAAACCTGAGTGTTGCTTCCGAATTTAATTTCTACATTCATTTAATTTTTTCTCTCTATTGCAAACTGTTATCTGCCAATTGCACCGAGAAACTTGCTCAGTACTCTTGCCGCACCTGTTTTGTTACCTATAATAAGTTTGTCTTCTCCCAATACAGGACCTAATTTTTCTTTGACATAATCTAATTTTACAGGTGAAGCATATAAAAACATCATTGCAAGTTTATCACCTGTTTCTTTTTGAACTTTTTGAACTTCAGACGGGAAAGAATCCCAATGAATTTGGTTTTCATATTTCCCTTCATTTTCCAAATCACCCATAACTACAATTGCGGGAATATAACCGTTTTTGTATAAGTTTACTGAATGATTAAATGCTTTCTGAATAGCAAGTCCGTATGCAGTCCCAAATTCATCACCGTCAATTTTAGTAAATTCTTTGAGGGCTTTGCGAATTTCGGATGTCGATTGCGGAGAACCCTCATAAATAATATATGATTTTTCAGAAACTCGTAAAATCTTGATATGGTCTTCAGGGTCAAGCATCGAACACAACTGCTTTAAAGTCGCTGTTTGTTGCGGTAATTCCTTTGCATTTGAAGCCGAAGAATCCACAATAAATATGACCGAAGCTTTATGAAATTCATCAACTTTTACTTTTGATAATCCAAATACCGCAAGCCCTAATGCTAAAAGTATTACGCCTGCAAATAATAAAATTTTTAATTGTCCGTTGCTTGATTTTCTGTTTCTCATAACTATAACTTACCATAAATTTTTAAATTGTGTAATCATATAAATAGTTGAAGTAAGATAAGTTTGCAAGTTAACAACATATCAAACTTATCTTACTCATTCTGTTATTTTAAACTTTTTATGAAAAATATCTTTTCAATAGACCGTCAAAGCCTTTTCCGTGGCGTGCTTCGTCTTTAGCCATTTCGTGAACGGTATCATGGATTGCATCATATCCGAGTTCTTTTGCTCTTTTGGCAAGTTGTAATTTACCGTCACATGCACCAAATTCTGCTTCAGCACGGAGTTCAAGATTTTTCTTTGTAGAATCTGTCAAAACTTCACCTAATAATTCAGCAAATTTTGCAGCGTGTTCTGCTTCTTCAAAAGCATATCTTTTGTACGCTTCCGCAACTTCAGGATAACCTTCTCTTTCTGCTACTCTTGACATTGCAAGATACATACCAACTTCAGAACATTCTCCTGCAAAGTTTGCTCTCAAACCTTCCATTACTTGAGCATCTTCAACTTTGCCGTCTCCTACATGATGTTCGCAGGCATAAACTTTACCTTCAGAATCAAGTGCTTTAAATGTTGTAGCCCCGCAAATAGGGCATTTATCAGGCATCGTGTCAGATTCTGTTGACCAACCGCATACTGTACAAATAAATTTCATAATAACCACCTTTCTTTATAACAGTAAGTATAGCAAAAAAACCGACTTTTGCATAGTGGGAAAAGTAAATTAAAAATTAAAACAGTTGATTCTCTTCCCTAAATAAGGGAGAAATAAGTTTCCCTCCCTAAATAGGGAGGGATTAAGGGAGGGTTTTAGTCTTTAATATTAAAAATCTCTTTTAGTTTTAAATAAACACCATCTATATCGTTATCAATTTCATTATTCCAAAATCTTATAACTTTATACCCTTTTGACTCAAAATATTTTGTTCTTTCATTATCATATGATATATTTTTATTCTCATTATGTTGTCCACCATCAATCTCAACAATTATTTTTTTTACTTTACAAAGAAAATCAACAATATAATTTCCTATAATACATTGTCTTAAAAATCTAAAACCATAAAATTGTCTGTTTCTTATAATTGACCATATTTTCTTTTCTTGCTTTGTCATATTATTTCTTAAGTTTCTTGCATTTATTTTTAAATTATCCATATCAATTATTTTACAATAGAAATTCAAACCCCACCTACCTCCCCTACCAAGGGGAGGAATTTTTATTCTCTCCCCTGTACAGGGTCGGAATAAGTTTCCCTCCCTAAATAGGGAGGGATTAAGGGAGGGTTTTAACTAACAAAAAAGACCTGTCTTTATGACAGGTCTTAATAAGTGTTTTCATTCATTTCTTAAGCATTGAATGTTTTGAATGAAGATTCAACGTTTTTGGATATAACTTTTTTGACTGCATCCATTTCTGTTGAAATAGCATTTTCTTCGGTATCAAGTTGTTTAAGTTTCAATTCTAATTGTTTATCTTGTTGTTGAACGATTTCAAGTTTTGAGTTGATTTCCTGAATTTTGTGGTCATATTCGTGTTGTGCGTAGTTGTATTGGTTCATTGCATCGTTATATGCTTCTTCATCTGTTGTTGTAGTTGTTGTCAGGGCATAAGTACGCTCTATTTTATTACCTTGATCATCTGTTCCAAGATTGATTGTAATTGCTACATATCTTCCTGATGAATCTTTTTCGACAGTTGCTTCTTTGTGCAAAATTTCTCTTGTTTGTCTTGTTGAACCAAGCGAATAGCAAGGAATGCTGCCCAAGTTTTTGTTATTGTATTTTTGGCTTTGAGTTAATTCGCTTTCTGCATATAAATATGGTTCATAGTTACCTGTTGTAGTGTTTTTAATATATCTGATGTAGAAATTACCGTTATCACCGGTTTTTTCTTGAGCCATTTTTAACAAGTACTGTTCATTTTTTAATAATGCCTGTTGTTGCTCTGCAGAAAGACTTCCTTCATATTCATAGCCCGAGAAATCAGTTACAACAGAGCCTCCTGATGCACGCAGAGATGATTGAGCAACATCTGCTTCTCCGTCAACAAGTAATCTGTTATATGTAGTTTTTGGCTCATTTGTTGAAGGATCAACCAAATCAATGTATCCGCCGCCGCCATATTCACTGCCATCGGCATTGGTGAATATATAATATCTTTCAAGGGTACCGCTTTGATTTGGAATTTCAATATATTTTTTGCCACTTGTTGCATCGGTTGCAATAGAATTATCTATTTGCCACTGTGTTAAAGGAGCAATAGCATGTTCTACTTCTTTTTTGTAGTAATATTTTCCATCTGTACCCAGTGTTACATCTACAGGAGCATTTGAATCAATATATGCTTTGTTTGTAGTTGTATTTATTGTTGCAGTAGAAGGAACTTCAACATCTTCTTCTCTTGTAACAATTTGAACACCGGTTTTGGAATTTGCCTGATAATATGTTTCTCTGCCATCTGCGGTAGTATATTTATAATATCTGGTTACGGTACTGCCTGATGAAAATGCAGCATTATTAGGAGTGATAAGTCTTAGTTTTGTAGAACCGATTGAAAATTCAGTCGGATTATCAGGGTTATCAACTTCAACTAAACTTGAAGAGGCAGGAACAATTGCGTAATCATCCTGCCATTCTTCAACATAATTAACTACATATCTGTTATTTGCTCTGCCATCAGCAGTAGTATCCGGCAATAATGAAATAAGTGTGTTAGTCATCGCACCATCATTAAAGGTGTAAGAAACTTTTGTATAGTCATCAATTGATGGAGGTGTTGGAACAGCCATATTACACAATTCGCTATAATAACTTGCTGATTCGTTAGACAAGGTTGTTCTTTGTTGATTAATCTGTTGTCCTTCAAATTCAACATTGTTTTTTCTTGCTGTTAAACTTAAAAATCTTGCTTGTGATGCTGACATTCCCATGACAGTTTTTCCTTTCGTCTTATTCTTTCGTTATTCTTCATGTCGGCAGATGAATGCATGAACTTTAATGTTTTTAGGTATGTTTGTAACATTTCGTTACAATAAGGATTGAAAAAGGTTAAAAATCAATTATAATGGTATTAATAGTACATTTACATTTTTTATATGGGGACGTTCTGGTATTTGACAGGATGTTTGGTGGTAATATGCGGCGGGTCGGAGCGCTGTTCTCCGTCATCAACGAGCAAAACAAATTAAGTGCTAACAATGTAAGAAAAGTAGACTTTGCACAAGCATATGCTTTGGCAGCGTAGTCTATGATTAGCCACTTATATGGCCCAGCTTGCCGGCTGTATAAGTCCATTATGCAAGCGGCAGTGTATTGATGCAAAGTAGATACATCAAGACAACTTTGCAAGGTTTAGAGTTTCCTTTAAATAAAACCTTGGGCTGATTTGTATGGTTTAGACATTTTCCTGAATCAGTTGAGCAAAAAATAGCCTACACTCGTAGAAGTATGTTGTCATCCATTTTGGACGTGGGTTCGACTCCCACCGTCTCCACTAAAAAAGAGGACAGGTTTACCTTGTCCTCTTTTTTAGTTTGATGAGTGTTGCGAAGAAAACATTTTTGTGGGTTCGGCGACCTGTGAGCATAGTGCGGAGCATTGAAGGCTTTAAAAATATTTTTTATTAAAGCCTTCAAGCGAAGTCACGTTTAATGCGAACAGGTCAAGACAACTCCCACCGTCTCCACCAAAATACAGGATACGCTTGTCGTGTCCTGTATTTTGGTAAGAGTATGATATGTGAACGTATGGAGAACCCAACAAACCGAGAGGTTTGTCTGTGGTTCGAGCGGGAGTGAGCCGAGGCTGAAGCAAATTTTGGCTTGTGCCTGATGGCACAAAAGCCAAAATGCGTAATGCCGTTTATAGCGAACGAGCAAGATACCCCCACCGTCTATTATATATTACAGTTTTTTATTTTGATAATATATCACTTGCTTTAATATATACAGGAGTATCCAATTTAAATTGAATCTTACTTCCGGCTTTTAATTTATAATTCAAGCCTTTTGCCAATGAACTAATTAATATTCCAAAACCTTTGCATGTTCTTGGAACTACAACAAGACCAACAATACTTACTGATTCTATTGCGACTACAGCAACACTTATAATAGAAAATGTTACAACCCCTATACCTGCAGGAATAACTCTTAAAGCATTTAAAATTTGAGGAGATTTTAAGTCACTTCCTTTTTTAGGTTCCATTCTCACTGTGTAAGATTGTTCATTTGGAAAAATAATTTTATCTATAATGATATATGCCCTTGCTCTTTTAAACATAGGTTCACTTTTTTTTATTTTTACAAACTTCCCTGCAAAACGTGTATGCTCCGGTAAAACCATACCATTAGACGTTGTTACTTTTGAAACCAATGTAAAAAATACTTCATCTTTTAATTTTGTTTCATTTACATCAATATCTGATTCTAATTCAAGAATAAAAGTACTTTTAGGGCTTAAAAATACTTTTTCTTCTTCAACTGAAGCCGAAAAAACAGGAGAACTCAATTCTTGAGTGTCATTTAATTCCGCAAATACAGGTTGTACCGTAATAAAATTTAATAATAAAACCAGTGTTAATAGTATAAACTTTTTCATTTAATTATCCCCCAAACAATTCATCATTTTTATATTATAAAATACTGAAAAAGTAAAGTTTAAATTTTAAAAACTCTATCTTATAGTTAATTTAGTCTTGTTTCAAATAATAAATGGCAATTATATATTATTTACCACAAAATTTTAGCAAAACGAATATCCCTAACGGGGAATCACCCACCCAAATTTCTAAATTTCACATTCTGTTCAATTTTTTTCAATTTTTAAAAAATATGTTATAATTAATATACGATTTATATTTTTTAGGAGAGTTACAATGTCAGACAACAAAGTATTAATTGCTTATTATTCTTATTCGGGAAATACAAAAGCGGTAGCAGAAAAAATCAAAGAAATTACCGGTGGTGATTTGTTTGAGATTAAACCTGTCAATGAATATCCGAGAAATTATACTGATGTTGTAAATCAGGCACAAAAAGAAAAAGAACAGGGTTATTTACCTGAATTGACAGATAAAATTGATATTTCTCAATATGAAACAATTTATATCGGGACACCTGTTTGGTGGTACACTTTTGCAAGTCCTGTAAGAACTTTTTTAAGTGAAAATGATTTTACAGACAAAACAATTATGCCATTCTGTACTCATGGAGGTGGCGGTGCGTCTGCAACTTATACGGATATTGAAAAAATTTGTCCTGATTCGGATGTAAAGGTCGGGTTTACGACTTACGAAAACAGCGCAAAGGATAGTGAAATTGAAAAATGGATTAACGCTTTAGCATAGCGGGAATTTTGATTTTTTCAAGTGCTTTGAGTAAAAATTCCTGAGCAAGACTGCTTTGGTATATAACCTCTTTTGCCTGCTCTATTGAATACCACTGTGCATAGTCAACTTCGGGGTTAATTTCAAAATCTTCGTTTTCTGTTTGAACAATAAAATTACAGATAAGTGAATTTGTTTTTTCAAAATAACTGCTTGCGTTAAATTCAAAAGACAGCAGGTCTAAATTTACTTCCTCTTTGAGTTCACGCCTTAGGGTTTGTTCTAAACACTCGCCTTTTGTAACATAACCGGCAACAAGAATATTTACTCCTCTGCCGTATTGCTGAATTAACAAAATTTTTGAATAATCTTTGTTAAAAACAACCATACTGACAGATGTATTAAACTGCGGAAAGCGAAATTCTTCACAGTTTGTGCAATATGGCACTAAACCTTCACTTACACCGCAATTAAAATTTTCTTTTAATATCAGTTCTTTTCCACATTCTATACAATATTTCATAACAAAATATTAGCATAAAAGGACAAAATATAAAGTAATTCTATTTTATGCTAATATTAACAGGTCACAAAAGGCAGAAAGTTTAATATGAAAGATAAAAAAGTTATACTGATTACCGGTGCATCAAGCGGAATGGGTTATGAAAGTGCAAAACTTCTGGCAAAAGAAGGACATATTGTTTACGGCGGAGCAAGAAGTTTAGATAAAATGGAATCGCTCAAAGACTTTGGAGTAATACCTTTGTATTTGGATGTAACAAACGAACAATCCTGCACAGATATAGTAAAGACAATAATTGAAAAAGAAGGAAAAATTGATGTTTTAATTAATAATGCGGGTTACGGTTCTTTTGGTGCAATAGAAGATGTAACACTTGACGAAGCGAGAAAACAGTTTGAAGTAAATGTATTTGGACTTGCGAATTTGACAAAAAAGATTCTTCCTTATATGAGAGAAAATAAAAATGGAAGAATAATAAATATATCTTCAATGGGAGGTAAATTTGTCAGTTATTTCGGCGGTTGGTACCACGCAAGTAAATATGCGGTTGAAGCCTTGAGTGATGCTTTGAGAATGGAAGTTTCGGAGTTTGGAATAGATGTAGTTTTAATCGAACCGGGAATAATAAAGACCTGCTGGGACAGTATCGCACTTGATAATCTTGACCAATGCTGCCAAAACAGTGCATATAAAAATTCCGCCTTAAAAGTTATAAGCGGAATGAAAAAGTTTTATAACTGCAAATTGGCATCAAAACCGGCTTTGATAGCAAAAATTGTTTCAAAAGCAGTAAATACCAAAAAACCAAAAGCAAGATATCTTGCCGGATTTTGTGCAAAACTGCTTGTATTTTTACACGCTGTACTGCCTGAAAAAGCATTTGATTTTATTATGAAACGCTCTTTGTAGTATTTAACTTATGGCACCGATACCGCGTAAAATACCTATCATACCTTCGGCTGCAATATCATTTGTAACTTTGCCGTCTTGGTTAAAATAATAAAAATTCATAACACAAACGCTGATTTTTTTTCCTGTTGGTTTGATACCCAAAAACTCCCCGTCATGAGTTCCTGTCAAATCCCATTTGACTGCTGCTTTTTCCTCGTCTGCAACCATATCTGTTATATGCCACTGCACATCACTAAACCCTTTTCTCATCCAATATACAACAGATAAATAACCCTTACCGCCGTACAATGCTTCGGGGCTTGCAGGGGTATAAAATGCCGCATCACCTGCAACTAATTCATCTGCAAGTTTTTCATCTGCAGTATTAATCATTGTTTCAAATTTTTTCATTAATTCTTTATTGCGTGTAATTAAATCCATATTTTTCTCCTTGTTATCGTAAAATAATTATTTTTCTGATTTAACTTTCAAATCATAATTCAAGATATCCTGAGAGATTTTTTTATCTGTCCAACAAGTCTGAATATCACAAACACTATCGCCATCTTTGGTTATCCTGTGAACATAAGTATCAGGAGAATTTGTTTTGAATGTAGAGCAGATTAAAATATCATCAAGGAATGATTCTTTATTAAATTTTATATTAAGAGTTTTGAGTGTACGAGTTTTTCTGAATTCATCCGTCGCTGATGCTTCTACAATATTTATATAACTTTTGTTATTAACATGGTTATTAAAATCCAAGTCAGACAAGTTATTTTTGTGAGTAATTTCGCTGACTTTTTCGGTTTGTTCTTCAAGCGTAAATTTTTTGTGTTCGCCAAGCACAAGTTCGGGGCAGATGTTAAAGTGTTCGGTTATAATATCTGTTTTTGCAGGACGTTTTGTAATTTGGTCAAGAATAAACCAGCATCCGTTTCCTTTGGCAAATTCTTTGCCGTTATAATATAGTTTAAAATCTGTGAATATTTTTAGTTTGGTAATTTCTGAAATCCAAATTTCAGTTGTAATTTCTTCTGACCAAAATGGTGAATTATCACAAAATTCAATATTAAATTCTGAAACAATCCAATATAAATTTTTTGGAAACAAATCGTAAGCAGCCATTTTTTTTGTTGCACAAAACCTTGCAAAAGCATCTTGCAGATACATTATGGCAGAAATAGGTCTTAGCCTGTATTCATTTAAGTCCATATTATCTAAAATTACATTGTAATTATGTGAATATTTGTCCATTTTTCTCTCTCCTGTTTAAAATCTCATAATTTAATATTATCTCAAAAATTTTATAGTATTATAAATAAGTGAGGATAATATTGTGAAAAAAAATATTATATTGATTCTTATATTATTTATAATTGCTTTAGGCTTTAGATTTTTATATATGGATAATGCTCTTTGGTATGATGAAGCGTGTTCCTGGGCTACGGCAACCGACAATGCAGGAATTATGCACAATTTGCTCAATGTAGATTTGCAGCATACCCCGCTTTATTTCGTTTTGTTGAAATTTTGGATAAAAATTTTCGGTCAGAGCGAAACTGCTATGCGTTCATTATCTCTGATTTTCGGTGCTTTAACCGTACCATTTTCATATATCGTGGGTAATAAGATATCCAAAAATGCAATATTTTCATCAATGGTTTGTGCTGTCAGTCCGCTTTTGGTTTTGTTTTCATCAGAAGTCAGAATGTACTCTCTTGTGGTATTTTTGGTCTTGTTATCAATAAATTTTTTAATTGATTACGAACAAAAAGGGGATAAAAAATCACTTTTAAAACTTGTCGGAATAAATATTTTAATTCCATACACTTTTGTCGGCGGAATTTTATATAATTTGTCTTTGTTTATCTGTTATTCAGTTTATTTATTGAATAATAAAAAGGACAAATTCAAACAGTATTTAAGTTTTGAGGCGATTGAATTTTCATTTTTAATTCCTTATTTTCTTTTGATTTCTCATTATGCAAAATTACGCAGTATCTTTGTTATAAGTCATGAGGGGATATTAAAGTTTGCACACGTTATAGATGCAATCAGAAATTTCTTCGGTGCAACGATAGAAACCAACATTTATTGGGTATCTGACGGAAGTTATAATATAAATTTCAAATTTGCACTGCTTGTTATAATTCCTTGCATTTATTTTGTAATCGGGTTTATCAAAGCATTAAAAAGTGAAAACAAATTTATAAAAACCCTGAGTACAATTTTGTTATGTAATTTTGTTTTTGCAGTAATTTTTGCGATATTTAAGGTAAATGTTTTTACATCAAGATATATTTTGTATTTGCTTCCGCCTGTTATTATGCTTTCTGTAATCGGTTTGAGCGAAAAATTCAGCGTAAAACATTTTAAAACATTTTTAATTTTATTTATTCTTGCGTGCGGAATTTTTAATGTTCAAAATTCGTTTGTTATACGCAAAAATAAATCACTTGCGCTTGAGAGTCCTGCAATTGAATCTGATGAATTGGGCCTGAGTACTGATGATATTGTAATTCTGCCGTTTGGAGCAGACGCTCCTTATTATTTCAGAAGTCTGACAAGACCGAGAGTTTTTAATTCAGATTTTCATAAAACCGCAAGAAATCCTTACGGTTTATATTATGATTCCGGTGACAGCAAAACTATGGCAGGGAAAGGCAAATATAAACTTATTTTTGACAAAATTAATGAAGATAAAGTTTTTTCACAAAAATATTTTGACTATTTTACCCAAAATGTAACTGCGATAGTGCCAAAAGGCAGATATGTTCTGCTTGCTATGTATGATACAGATAACAATGCAATAATTGATATAAATGTTTTAAGAAAACAAATAAAAGAAGTGAATGAAAAAAACATTCTTGATTCTTTGTTCAAAAAATATATGTGCGATACGATTGCAATGCTTAATATGAACTTTATTTTTCTAAAATCTTATAAAAAAGATAATTTTACTTATTATATTTTTCAAAAAATAACGGAATAAATTTATGTTTATTATATAATACTTGTTACGAGGTATGAAATATGAAAATGGAAAATTTATTTAACGAAGATGTAATGGCTTTAGATACTTATATAATGGTAAGATTAAAAGAGAAAACAGCACAGTTAAAAGATTCTTTGATAAAGAAAAACAGAACCCCGATAATGCTTTCAATGGGTGCTCCGACATCTGCACCGCCTGCTTCACTTATAGAAAAACTTAAAGAATTTTTAACTGAAGACAGTATTCATTCTTATTCTGTTACACGAGGGGAAAAATATTTTAGAGAAGCATGTGCGCAAAGAATGAAAGACCGTTTTGGTGTAGAATTAAATGCCGATACGGAAGTTTGTTCTGTTTTGGGTTCAAAAGACGGACTTGCAAATTTAATCAGATTTATTATTTATCCCGAACATGATGAATTTAAAAAAGATATTATTCTAATCCCTGATCCGGGGTATGCTTCATACTCTCAAATGGTTGGTTGTTCAGGCGGTAAGGCTTATCCTATGGCTTTGACTCCGGAAAATAATTATCAGCCTGACATGGAGCAGGTTTGGGAACAGTTAAAAAATGACGGATATGATGAAAATAAAGTCAAAGCAGTGGTTATAAATTATCCGAACAATCCGCTTGGTGTGACTGCAACAAAAGAATACGTTCAAAGTGTAATTGATTTTTGTAAAAAGAAAGATATTTTGCTGATTTCTGATGCTGCTTATTGCGATATGTATTTTGATGAAGACCAAAAGCCTTTTAGTGTATTTGAACTAAAAGATGCAAAAGATATTGCGGTTGAAATGTTTACGCTTTCTAAACCTTATGCCGTTACAGGCTGGCGTTTGGGCTGGATTTGCGGAAACAGTGAAGTTGTTTCAAGATTTGCAAAAGGCAAATCAACAATTGATAATGGGATGTTCAAAGCATTGCAAAAAGCATGTGCTTATATTATGACTTCTCCTGACGGTGATGATTATATTAAGCAGGGAAATATCGATTACAAAAGAAAACAGAGCATTTTGGTAAAAGGTCTGAGAGAACTCGGCTGGGAAATTGATGATAGCAAAATTCCTCACACAACATTCTATTTGTGGATGCCAATACCAAGAAAATATGATTCAAGTGTAAAATTCTGTCAGGATATGCTTGAAAAATCCGGTATAGTAGTTGTTCCGGGGACGGCATTTGGTACGTACGGCGAAGGTTATTTCAGAATTTCTTATGTATGCTCTGATGAAAAATTGCAGGAAGTAATCGATCGAATGAAAACAGACGGTTTCAGATACTAAATAAGTAAATTGGGGTTTATATCTCAAAATATCAATGTAATGTATGACACAAAGCCTAAATACAGATTAACTAATTGGTTTAAATAATTTGTAAACTTCAATATCTAATGCTTTGGCAATTAATAACATTCTTTTAAAACTTGGTGTTTTCTTTCCTCTTTCAATTTCTGACAAATAGTCACTGCTTATACCGGTGATTTCGCTCAATTTATCCTGAGTAAAATCTTTTTTATTGCGATAATATTTAAGGTTATTTCTGAATATTTCTATCGTGCTATTTGCCATATTTTAATTTTAGGTAACTATATAGGAGTTACCACAAAAATAGGTTAAAATCAGCACCCACCCCAACCCTCCCTCACGAGGGAGGGAGAAATTTCAAATTGAACAGAATGTGAAATTTAGAAATTTGGGTGGGTGATTCCCCGTTAGGGATATCCGTTTTGCCAAAATTTTGTGGT
>CADAYE010000029.1:37904-51135 GCA_902792085.1 uncultured bacterium
GTCGATAATGATGAAATAACTGGATTGCTTCGTCGGAAAGCCATTTCCTCCTCGCAATGACAGACATATTTACTGTAACATTGTATATAGTTACCTAAAAAAGATGCGAAATATCTTTCGCACCTTTTTAAATCTTTTATTTTTGCACTTATTATAAAGTTGCTGTTGCAGGTTTTTTAACCGGAGCAGCACCCGGAATTGATTGCCAATTTGCTGCCATAATCTTTTTGAAAGATTTTAATGCAGTGTCTTCCAATTCACCCAATTCTTCTGCTTCCATAATAAGTTCTCTTAACGGCATCAACGCTCTTGTGTCACGCAAAACACCCAACGCTGCTGCTGCACCTGCTCTTACAAGTTCATTTTCATTACGGTTTTTCATAACATCAATCAATGCAGGAACTGCTTTAGGGTCGTTTAATTTACCTAAAGATGTTACTGCATAAATTCTTACATTTACCCATTCGTCATACAACATATTGATAACTTTATCAACTGCTTTTTTGTTTCCAATTTCGCCTAACGCCCTTGTTGCATCACATCTTACATTAACTTTTTCGTGGTCTAATGATTCAATTAAGGCATCTGTTGCAACATCACCAATTTCAATTAAAGCATCAGTTGCAGTAATACAAACCTGAGGGTTTTCGTCATTCAATGCTTCAACCAAAGGTTCAACAACAATTGCACCTCCCAAACGACCTAATGCTCTTGCTGCACGAACACGAACATCAACATTTCTGTCTTCACGCAAAGATTCAATCAAGTGAGTTGTTGCTTTACAATCACCTAATTCACCTAATGCTCTTGCAGCATAAAGTCTTACAGAACCGTTTTTATCGTGTTTCAAAACATCAATCAAAGGTTCAACTGCTTTTGAATCGCCCATTTCTCCTAAAATGCGGGCTGCATTGTAACGAACCTTTTCTGAATTACTTCCTGTTAAATCGTTTAATAATTCTTCAAATGTCTTTTTAACTTGTTTTTTCTTGCTACCGTTCACACTAATTGTCATTATTTTCCTCCGACACTACAATAATATTCACACTACTTACCTCTATATAAAAAATTTTTAGTGAATAAAATTGCCTTTTTCTTAAAATTTATGTTAACTTTTTTTACAATTCATAAAATTATTTCTGTATATTTCCTTTACCTACTGCGTTTTGGGTCAGAAATTTATTAAGGGTAACACTGACACTTATTCCTTCAGTATTTTTATTATAATACATATTTATATTTAATTCATCAGTTGAATAAAAATATTTTACAAATTTTTCTAATTGTTTATATAAAAATACTTATAATACAGTTATACCTTAAAATTATTTTTACAATTTCTTAACAAATTACTACTCACAAGGGATAGTAATAATAAATTCAGAACCAATCCCTACTTCACTAATGACGCTGATTTTACCGTTATGCTTATCTATTATTTTTTGACTGATTGCAAGCCCTAAACCTGTACCGACTCCTACACCTTTTGTAGTAAATCCAGCCGTAAAAATATTTTGCAGGTTTTCTTTAGGTATTCCTTTTCCGTTATCTTTTATTTTTATTTCAAGATTTTTTTCTTTCATTTCGGTAGAAATAGTAATTTTCCCTGTTTTTTCAATTGCTTGGCATGCGTTTACAAGTATATTTGTGAAAACCTGATTCAGCATATTAGGGTAGCATTTTATAAGCGGAATTTCTCCATAGTGTTTTTCAATTTCTACTTTGTTTTTGGTTTCGTGACGGATAATTTCAAGGGTCAGGTCTATTTCGTTGTTGATATTCGCTTCTTGTAATTCTGCTTCATCAAGTCTGACGAATTTTTTGAGCGAAGTCACAATTTTGCTGATACGCTCAATTGCTTCCTTATCAATGTCATTGATTTGTTTAAACATTTCTTTTATATCATTGTCTTCAAGTTTTGAAATCAATTTTGAAAGCATACTGTTGTTTGATTTTATAGAAGCTACCGGAGTATTGATTTCGTGTGCGATACCTGCGACAAGTTGACCTAATGATGCCATTTTTTCCGAGTTGATAAGTTGAATTTGTGTTTCTTTCAATTCATCAAGAGCCAGTTTTAATTCTTTGACATTTTGAACATTTTTATTATAGAGTTCGGCTCTTATAATTGCGTTTCCCAGTTGGGATGATACCGCATCGAGAATTTCGATTTCTTCGTTGAGTTCTCGTTTTTGATAACTCAAAAGTACTAGAACACCTGTTATTTTTTGCAAATGATATATAGGAACAACTATTTTTAAAACAGATTGTTTAAAAGGTGTTGCACCAATATATTCGGATAAAGAGTAACCAATTGAAATTTCCTGATTTTCAAGTTTTGACATGACAATATTGTCAAATTTAATAGGAATTTCTTTATTTATATTATTCTCTCCATAAGATTCAATTATTGTAAAAGAACCATTTTTTCTTTCGGCATAATAAGATTTGAAACAACCAAACATCAAAGACAATTCTTTCAGTACGGAATTGAGAATAACAGAAATATCCATTGATTCTCGGATTATATTTGAAACTTTGTTTATCAGGGCAATTTTGAAGGCTTGAGTTTGTGCATTTTGTCTGATTTTTTGGAGTTCATCATTTTCGTTTTCAAGTTTTTTCAGTTTCTCCCGATAAATTTGTTGTTCTTTTTCATTGTCTTTGAGCAAAATATCAGAACTTACATCAGTAAAGAAAAATATTGTGTATGTTCCGCGTTTTGCGGTTATCATGTCGTAATAAAATATTTGTCCTGAATTGTTTGTATACGAAATTCTTGCAAAAAAATTCTCTTTGGAAGTTATAGCCTGAAAAATCGGGGAATATAAATCTGCATTTTCGCTATCCATCGGACAAAATTCAAAAGTTACTTTGTGGGCAAATCGTTTTATGTCCGTAAATTGATTGAATATTCGGCAAAAAGTATTGTTTTTAAAAACAACATTATCATAATCTTTTATTACTATTACAGGTGTTGGAAATTGTTTAAAAAAATCAAACTTCTTCATACAAGAAATTATAAAGCATTATAGTCTAATGAGCAATTTGTAAAATTATAGTGTTATAATGATTTTATGCCAAAAAGTGTTTATATACATATACCGTTTTGCAGGTCAAAATGTCATTACTGTTCGTTTATTTCTTATCCGAAATTGGAACTAAAAAAAGGGTATCTGAAAGCATTAGAACAGGAAATTAATTCTGTTTATGGCGGCGAATCGTTGAAAACTCTATATTTTGGCGGCGGAACTCCGTCACTTTTAGAACCGGAAGAATTTTATAATATTATCAGACATTTTAATATTACAAATTCAACTGAAGTTACTGCCGAACTGAATCCTGATGATTTATCATTTAACTATTTGAGAAGTTTATATGATATTGGTATAAATCGTATCAGTCTTGGTGTTCAGAGTTTTGATGATGATATTTTAAAACAGATAAATCGCAGGCATGATTCAAAACAGGTTTTGAAATCTGTTGAAAATGCAAAAAATGCGGGGTTTAAAAATATCAGTCTTGATTTTATATACGGTTTGCCAAATCAGACATCGGATATGTTTTGGAACGATTTAAAAAAAGCCGTTAATCTTGATATTCAACATATTTCGCTTTACGGTTTATCTATAGAACAAGGTTGTTATTTTGCCAAAAATCGTCCTCAAAATCTCGCAGATGAAGATGAACAGGCAGATATGTATCTTGAAGCGGTGAAATTTCTTTCTGAATCTGGTTTTAATCATTATGAAATAAGTAATTTTGCAAAAGAGGGTTTTGAATCAAAGCATAATCTAAATTATTGGAACAATGCGGAATACTATGGTTTTGGTGTTTCCGCTCACGGTTATCTTAATGATATCAGATACGGAAATAAAATTACTATAGAAGATTATCTGAAAAATCCGCTCGAACGCTTAGAAGATAGATTTGAAACAGAAAAGGACAAACTTGAGGAAGAAATTTTTTTGGGGTTTCGCAAAATGAGCGGAATAAATATCGAGCAGATTAATTCAAAATACGGGATAGATTTTGAGGAAAAATATTTGAAAATTCTAAAAAAATATGAGGGGTTAAAATTACTTGAAAAAACTCCATGTGGATATAAACTAACTCCGAATGGTGTTTTGGTCAGTAATACAATTCTTGCAGAGTTTTTGGCATAAATTACCCTCTCCCGAATTTCTAATGCTCGTGCACTCGCATTGAAATTCTGCCCTCTCACAAAGAGAGAGGGCTATTTGGTAACTAATTTTTCATATTCTTCAACAATTACATTTAAAACATTGTCTAAATTTTCAATTATTTCATTATTAAAAAATCTAATGATTGTGTAACCGTTTTTATTCAAAAAATTTTTTCTGATATTATCATATTCTATATTTTTTTCTTCAATATGTTGTGAACCATCGAGTTCAATTATAAGTTTTGTCTGCAGATTTATAAAATCAACAATATATTTTCCTATTGGTACTTGCCTGCGAAATTTGATATTATTAAGTCTTTTTGCTCTGATATTATTCCATAAAATATTTTCGCAATCTGTCTGGTTACTTCTTAAATCTTTTGCATTATTTAGTGATTTTCTCAGGTAGTGCCTGTTCATATTTTTTATTATAACATATTTATTACAAAAATATATTGAAATTCTGCCCTCTCTCACTGTGAGAGGGCAGTTTTTCGATACGAAAACTTGTTTGAGTATCAGAAAAACGGGAGAGGGTTAATAATTTTTACTATATTCAAAATTGTGCTAAAATATTTGCATAAATAAAGGGAGTATGTTATGGATGTTAAAGTAATTATAATGGTTATAGATTCAATGGGAATAGGTGCGATGCCTGATTGCGCAGATTTTGGCGATATTCCCGAATGTAATACCCTAAAGCATGTATGCGAATTTAACAACGGTCTGAATGTTCCTAATATGGAAGCATTAGGACTCGGGAATTTAGGGGATTTTAAAGGTATTGCAAAAGTTGAACATCAAAAAGGATATTGTGCAACTTTGATTGAAAAATCAAAAGGAAAGGATACTACAACAGGTCACTGGGAAATCGCCGGACTTGTTTCAGATAAGCCGTTTTCAACTTTTCCTGACGGTTTTCCCAAAGAATTAATAGACAAATTTATTGAAGAAACAGGCTGTGGCGGTATTTTAGCAAATATTCCCGCAAGCGGTACAAAAATCATTGAAGAGCTTAATGACGAACATCACAAAACAAAATTTCCGATAATTTACACATCCGCTGACAGCGTATTCCAAATTGCGCTTGATACTGATATGATACCGTTAGAAACACTTTACAAATGGTGTGAAATTGCGCGCAGACTTCTTGATGAAGGCGGATATAATGTTGCAAGAGTAATTGCAAGACCTTATAAAATTATTGACGGCAAACCGACAAGAATTTCCAAAGACAGACGAGATTATTCAATGGTGCCAAAGCGCACAATCCTAAATGTATTAAAAGAACGAGGCGACAAAGTTGTCGGTATCGGTAAAATTGAAGATATTTTTTCAAAATCAGGTATTACTCACGCTATTCACACAGGCTCTAATAAAGAGGGTTTGGAACTTACTTTGAAAGCAGTTAAAGGGGAACTTCCGCTTGAAGATATTGCTTATGAAAAAGGTAAGCAATATAACGATAAGACTTTAATTTTTACTAATCTTGTTGATACGGATATGCTTTACGGTCACAGAAATGATGCAAAAGGTTATGGCAGGGCGATAGAAGAGATTGATACTTATGTTGCCCCGATAATTGAAGCAATGGGTGAATATGATGCTTTGATTATAACTGCAGACCACGGTTGTGACCCATGTGTTCCGGGTACCGATCACACAAGAGAAAAAGTTCCGTTCTTATTCTATGGCAAGAAAACCGTTCCAAAAGAAGGCGGATTAAATTTAGGCGAAATTTTGGGCTTTGATTATATTGTTCAAAATATAAAAGATACTCTTTAAAATAGTAGAAATTTTTTATAATTTGTTATATAATTGTTTTGCGAAATTATTTCGCGTGGTTAAATAATAATAAGGAGAAATTAAAATGGCAGTTACAGTTAATGATTCTTGTATTGCATGCGGTGCTTGCGAATCAATTTGTTCAGAAGTATTTTCAATTGAAGATAAGGCAGTTGTAAACGCAGCAGCAGTTGCAGATAACATTGACAGCGTTAAAGAAGCAGCAGATGCTTGCCCTGTTGGCGCTATCGAAGTTGAATAATTAACTATTCAATACCAAATTTAAAATATCCGTCTTTTAAAATAAAAGACGGATATTTTTTTGTTAATACATATCAAGATTACCTGAGAACTTAAATTTTACAGAATAATTGTTTTTGTAACTGCTCGGCATATCATAAGTCGGCTTAAACCCTGTTAATCCGCCTTTATCTTTATCTGCTTTTGTAAGTTCAAATTTATAAGGGAATGAACCTGTAATATTTTCACTTGCGGTACAATTTGTTTGTCCGGTACCTACAATGCAGGACATTCCTGCTCCGTAACTCCCGCAGCCAATACTGCCAGGGCAACCTCTTATATATTTTATTTCAAGGTCAAATGGCAGAGTTTTGTCTATTGTAGATTCGGATGTAATCTTTGTTGCACCCCAGTTATCTGAATCTTTTGGTTTTTGTGCAGAAATATAGAATTTTGAAGTAATAGTAATATTTTCATTTCTGCATGCAGGAACCTGATCTTTTACTTCAGTGTGGTCACAGCATTTGTCACCATATTCTATTGAACTCTTTTTTGTTAAACAACATGCAATCGAATATGGGCTGGCACAAACATCACAAACAGGTGTCCCGTTCCATTTATGCCCTGATTGACAACAAGAATCATCAGGACTTGATGGTGTTGTATATGTGCATGGGTCACATGCCAGTGTACCTACCCAAGATGAACCTGAGGCTTCCTGACAACAATAATCATCCGCACTTGTTGGGGTTGCAATACAAGAGTTACATACATCAGCATTTTTCCATTTATCATCATTACAGCAAAAATCATCAGGACTTGTCGGGGCTTCGGCACATTCTTCTTCTACTGTTCCGCTATCTTGCTCGTTGCAAATGGCATCTTCTTTGCCGACAAGTTTTTTATCAACCTTTGCGGCTAAAATTCCCCAACAGTCTATAATCTGAATTCTTCCTCTTGCAAATATTCTCATTGTAAGACGGTCAAATCCCTGCTTTCTGTTTTTGTCCTCACATTGTCCCGATTGTGCTGATTGTCCGCAATTAGGGTCTTTATCTCCATTAACATCAACTGTTAACAGCACATAAGAATCAGGTTTGTTATCTACAAAATTAAAATGTGAAAAAGTCCATATCATTCCATCTTTAGTTTGAAAAATTTTCTTTCCGTTTTCACTTTTTAAAGTCCCTTTTATATCAAGTCTATCCATAAACAATGTAAGAAGTTTTGATGCGGCATCCGGATTTGTTTGAGCCTCAACATTTTCTTCACCGCCCCATTTTTTACATTTTGCATACCCCAAACCGTCATCAAGTCCTGCTCTTGATAATATTTTGGGATAACAATAACTATCATTTAATAAATCGCTTATAACTGTTTCTGTTGTATAAAATGCACGCTTTGCCATCAGTGCATTTTGGTCAGGAGCCAAACTAAAAACAATTGGCATAACTATTGCTGTCAAAACACCTATTACGCCAAGTGCAATTAACAATTCCGTCAGTGTAAATGCAGTCCTTTTCATATATTTTATAAAATTAAACATATATTACTCCGCGTGTTTATATTCTAATTTTAACCTATTTTTGAATGAAGTGCAATATAAGTAAAAGACTGCCTTATTTTAAGACAGTCTTTACTGTAGTGTATTTATTAATATGAGTTATTATTTAATTGTATTTTTCGAAATTCCGTCAAGTTCTTTATTTAATTTGTTTAGATTTTCTGCTTTTGTTACCGCGTCAGCAAGAAAATCAAATGAATATTTGTCATCTTGAGGATATGTTGTAGAAGCATCATATCCAAAATTGAGTTTCCTGTCTTCAACTTTTGCAAACAATTTGTCTGCGCCATCAGGATTTGCATCTACAATTACATGGATAGGATTTTTTTCAGCATGATTGATTAAAGGTTTTACTTCTTTTACAAACAAATCAACATTACCTGCTCTGTCGATTATTTGTGCTTTTAATGCTCTCATACCTTTTTCAGTAAACCTAATTGAGCCAAATGACAAAGTGTTATTTCTTCCGTTTGGACAGTTGCATTGTGGGTTATAACCTATTGAACCAATATTCATTAAAAACTCCTTTCAAGATTTTGGGTAATTTTCTCTTACATAAAATTACCTGAAAATCAAAATTGCCTGTTTTAAAAATAATATTAAGAAAAATTTACAATTATACTATTTCTTTTTGAACTGTTTTTATTTCGGTATTTTCACTGCAAACAGGAATTGCAAAATAAAAGCAGGAACCTTTACCTTCTTCACTTTCACACCAAATTGCGCCTTTATGGGCTTTGACCATACCTTTTACAATCGGTAATCCCAAACCTGTTCCGCCGACTTTTCTTGTCAGAGAATTTTCAATTTGTGAAAACATCTCAAATGCCTTTAAAATATTTTCGTCTTTTATTCCAATACCCTCATCACGAACGCTGACAACAACATAATTGCCGTTTAGTGAATTTATTTCATTTTCAAAATGCTTGCATAGTGCAATATCTTGAGCATTTTTTAATTCGGATGTTATTGTTATACTTTTATTTTCCGGAGTAAATTTCATTGCGTTTGAAACAAGATTTGTTAAAATCTGTTCTAATCTTTGGCTGTCACCGTAAATATCAGGCAAATTATCCTGTTCAACAGCACTAAATTCAATGTGATTCTCTTTTGCAACATTTATAAAATTATTTTTGACATTTTCAATTATACTGTGAATATTCATTTTTTTATAAGTGAAAATCATCATTCCTGCTTCAATTTTATTCAGGTCAAGAATATCATTGATTATATTAATAAGTTGATTTACATTCCTTTTTGCCATATCAAGAAAATGTTTTCCGTCGTTGTTCAAGTCTCCGCATCTTCCGCTTGAAAGGATAGACAGTGCATTTTTTAGCGGTGTAATAGGGGTTCTTAATTCGTGTGAAACAATAGATACAAAATTTGATTTTATACGCTCTAATTTTTCAAGTTCAATATTTTTTTCTTTAATTTCTTTATATAATCCGGCACTTTTTAACGGCAAAGAAACTTGTCTGACAATGGTTTGAAAATATGCTGCGTCATCAGTTGAAAACGGTTTGTTTTTAAATATTTCAATACAACCGAAAAATTGATCACCCAAATCAATAGGGACGAACATGTTATCGTATTGAAATACTGAAAAAGATAATTTTTCGTGCGGATTTTTTATGTTTTTAATAATTTTCAATTTTGTATCATCAATTTCAAAAGGAATTTCTTTTGCTTCAAATAATGATTTGTAATTCAAAACAGCTCTGAATTTTAGCGCATTAGTCAATTCTTCGGATACATCATAGATTGAATCAATAATTAAAACAGGTTCATTTTCAAAACCAAAAGAAATTATGCATGCCAAATCATAACTCAAAGATTTTTCTAATCCTTCAGCCATATAATTTAAAAGTTCTTTGGTATCAAGTGTTCCTGCAAATTGTGAACTTGTATTGTATAAAACATTTAAACGATAAAGGCTTTCAGCCATATCATTGTTGCGTGTCGTCAGTTTATCAAGTTTAGACTTTGTTTTAAGGGCAGTATTTATTGTGTTTACAATCATTTTATCCGAATAATTTTCAAGAATATATCCGTCAATATTTGACAATATTTCGCTATCATCATTCCCCGATTGACTTACAAGTAATATGCGGGAATTTTCTGATACATTTTTAATTCTCTGAAGTATTTGTTTTAAATTGCAAGAAACTATATTTTCATCCGCAAGATAAATGTCAAAAAAATTGTTTTCAGTTATGTCCTGAAATTGTTTCTCCGTTTTACATACTTCGTAACTAAAAAATTTTCCTTCAAAGATTTTGGAATATTTTTCAATTAAAGAGTCATTTTCACTTAAAATCAACACTTTTCCCATACTTCTATTTTATATTTTGTAAAATTTTTGGCAAATTGTAAATTTAAAGTAAAAAAAGAGTCTTAATTAACAAGTAATTAAGACTCCCTTTTTAAAAATTCTTTATAAAGAAACTATTTTACAAGTTCTTTGAATTTTTTACCAGCAGAGAAAGCAGGAACTTTTTTAGCAGCAATTTTCAAAGTAGCACCTGTTTGAGGGTTTCTTCCTGTTCTTGCAGCTCTCTTGCGAGATTCGAAAGTACCGAAACCAACTAAAGTTACTTTACCGCCTTTTTTAACTGTTTTTTCAATAGTGTCTAATGTTGCAGCCAAAATGCTAGCAACTGCTTTTTGTGAAACTTTTGATTTTTTTGAAATTTCCTTTACTAATTCTTCTTTGTTCATTATGAACCTCCTTCTTCCTAATACCACGGGAAACCATTTCCGCAGTTTTGTATAATCGACAGGCTAATTATAGCACTTTACCTTTTACTGTCAAGTGTTTTTAAAAAAAAATTTTCTCTAATTCAATAATAGTATATAATTTGGGATATATAATTTGGAAAAAATACATATATTATTTATTTTTGTACCATTTTATATATATTTTGATTTGTCTTTTTAAATTAAACCATTCTTTTTTTCTGTCACACCGGTTAAAAATAATATCTTCTAAATTGCAATATATATAATACAATTCCCCCAATATCGTATCGGGTAAAATTATATCATCTTCTGAATCATAAAATTCTAAAACATTTATATCATTATTATCATTATTCATTTTAATATTTGTCATTATATAGTAACATTGTAGAATATAATATAACAGCGGTTTATATATTTGTCAATGATATAAAATAGAATACACTATTCTTATGATAGATATATACGAAGAAGTCAGGATATTATTACTACGAAAAGGTTTATCCATGCGTAAAGTTGCAAAAATTTTACGCGAAAAAGGTTTTAATAAAATACCAAAAGATGGCGGCTTATCAAACAAATTTAACAAAAAAACAGTAAGATTTAATGAAGTACAGTTAATTCTTGACTTTCTTGGTTATGAACTTGTTATAAAAGAAAAATAATTATTTTTTTAATTTTTAGACATTTATATATCCTTTTGTGGAATGTGGTATTTTACGGCTTTTTGCAATATTTGATGTATGAACAATGTAAATAAATTATTAAATGCTTTGAATGAAACAACCGAACTCAGTGTTGATGATTGGACAATTGAACATCAAATAATTGCCGGAATGAAAAAATGGGTTGCAAATATCGTACCGTCAGAACTTTTATCCAGAAGCATAAAGGATACACTAAATTCCTTAATGACATTAAATCAAGACGGAAATTTTTACAAAACATTTCCTGATAATATTCTGACGCCTGATTATGGTGATAAATGGGGTGTCAATGCAAATTATATTGAAATTAATAACCGTGCAATTGCGGAGATGAAAGTAAATGAAAGCGGTGAACACATCTGCCGAAACGGTTTACAAAGTACAATGAAACTTCTGCCTGCAATAGTACCAAGTGCAAAAAGTTGGGCAAATTGTATAATTTTATCTCAAATTTTTCCTAATATTTACGGTGACGGTTATAGTAAAGCGGTGAATGAAGAAAACTCTATTTACGGAATAAAATTAAATAACGGTTTTAGTAAAAATATTATAAATTATGATATTGCAGATAAAATAAACCCTGCAGAACAATTTGAAGCCTTTAATGATATGGCTCATTTCCACGGGTTAAAGACAGGGTTTCGTACAGTAATTTCTGCAGACCAAATTAAAGTTGTACAAAAAGACGGTAGTGATGTAACTTTTGACTGGAATAATCCGGAACATTTTGATTTGTTTTTAAATTCACATATAGAACTTATTAATATGGGATTTGAAGCAATTTTTATAGACAGTGCAAAGCATATCGGCGGGTATGATATGGTTAATTATACAGGTGTTGGGGCATTGCCAAGTTATGAACAAATGCAGTATATTATCCACGAAATCAGAAGTCAAAGCGGTAAAACTCATTTAAGTTTTGTCGGAGAAAAAAGCACAGGAGATTTCGCCCGTTACGAAAACCTTGGATTATCAACAGGTACAGGCTTTATTGAGCCGGATGATTTTCATACGGTCAAAGATGTTGCAATAAATTATAAATATTCAAAAAATTATTCTCCGGGTATTGAAATTTCTAATGATAATGATTTAGGCGGCAGAACCTATGAACAACGATTGCACAGAATTCATAACTCAATATTTGCCTATGAATATCCGAGTGATAAACTCGCAAGTTTTATGCAGATGGAAGACTTGTTTCCCTTAAGATATGATACAAACACGCACCATCTTATGATGTGTAATCCGTCTTATTCAACAGACGAAACACCGCAAAGTCATTGGGAAAATCTTTTTGCCAAAGATGACGGCAGAGAATATAATAAAAAAGTTGCAGAACTTTTTTTACACACATTAAATTTATAAAAATCGTAAAGAATTAAATATATTTTTGTAACTATATTTATTTACTAATTTTGCTACTTGCTAATCTTTTTATAAATTTAATATATTCTTCAATTCTTTCTTCTAAATTATAATAATATCTATCTATACTATCGCCTATTTTTGTATATTCAAATTTCAAATCATCATTTTTTATTTTTATCCCGTTGATTTTTGATTCAGCGGTAACATTTTGTTTTCTGAATATAGATGATGCTCTTTGAGTTTTTATATCATTTTTACCGAGATTAATTGTTATTCTGTCCTTATCAGAACCTATCCATCTCGCCTCCTGAGCCCATTTTTTCTGTTTTTCTGCTAACCATTCTTCAAAATATTTGTCAGGTTCTTTAAAAGTTTTGTTACAGTTAATTTTAAATCTCGCTCCAAATGTAGTTGAATTTGAATTATTGATACTGTTTACAATCATTTTATTTTTCTCCGTATCGTATAATTTGATATTTTGCATAATGTCTATAAATATTTTTATTGACATTCTACAAACGCATTTTTACAATACTTAATATTTGGTAATTATATACTATTTTACAGTAGCATGTCATTGCGATACAAAGCGAACAGGCGAAATAATAATGAGCCTTGTGAGCCTGTATGTGTCGGCGA
>CADAYE010000030.1 GCA_902792085.1 uncultured bacterium
CATCCTGAGCAATAGCGAAGGATCGCCTTACAGTTCGTATTTTAAACTTGTTTGATTTGGCGATTCTTCGGGCTTTGCCCTCAGAATGACAGTTTACATATTTATGCATATCAGCATTAAATGTATGCCAATTTACATATTATTCAACTGTTGCAATTTTACCGTCTGCAGTTACGGTGAAATCAATTTGTCTTTCGGTAAAACCTGCAACCTGATCTTTAATAACAATTTTGCCGCCTGTTAATTTACCGTTTTCGTCATAAATCATAGTTTGTTCAAAATTACCGTTTTTATAAATAGTTGTTCTTGGACCGGCATCAGTTTTTCCGTTAGGTCCTCTTGTATCATCATAAACAGTAACTGTACCCCCATCTTTTGAATCATACCAAATTGGGGCCCCTAGGTGACTTTGTCTTATTCCGCTGTCTAAATACCCCAAACTTTCAAGTTCTGTTTTGGTTGATTGATTTCCAAAACCTACAGGACTGTTAGCAAGCAAAGTTTTAAGTGCTTTGTGCGAACTTGGTTCATTAAGTGCTTTCTCAATTACTTGTTGTGTAACCTTTCTTTGTGCAACTCCGCCTTTTGGAAAACCTATAGGCTCATATGCTGTTGCTTTTTCACCTGTAGTCATGTTAATTACTTCAATACCTTTGGGAGGTATTCCATTAATACCGTCTAAAGCCATAATAAACTCCTTTCATTTTATACTCTTTAAGCACAATTTCGCTTACTTTTATATAAAAACATATTTTAAAACAAAATTGCTAAAATTAAAGAATTTATAATTCTAAATATCTATAATGTAGTGTTAATAAGTGGTTCGAGGTTTACATAACTTAATATATAATACCTGTGGATAGTAAAAATTTGTAATAAAGAATTTTAAATTGTAGTTATGGGTATTAAAAAAGAAATCGGCAAAAAAATAAAAAGAATAAGATTAGAAAAAGGCTTTACTCAGGAAAAATTAGCAGAACTAATCGATATATCCCAAAAGGCGTTGAGTAGTATTGAGGTTGGTGAGAATTTTTTGAAGGCAGAAACATTGGATAAATTGCTTGTAGCACTTAATATTACTGCCGAAGAACTTTTTTTTACAAATCACCTCAAAGAAACTTCGGAATTATTAAAAATGATAAATAAAAATATCGCACAAATTGGTGATAACCCCGAAAAACTTGGAATTATTTACAATTTAACAAGAAGTTTAAGTGTTAAATAATAATATTTATAATATAATTAGATAAAAAATGTCATTCCGAGGGCGATGCCCGAAGAATCGCCTAATAAAACAAATTATGAACAAAAAAGGTTATACATATATAATTACTAATCAATATAATACAACACTTTATATAGGTGTTACTTCAAACCTTATAAAAAGAATATGGGAACATAAGAATCATGTTATAGATGGTTTCAGTAAAACTTATAATCTAAATAAATTGGTTTATTATGAAATAATTGATGATATTGAAACAGCAATAAATAGGGAAAAATATTTAAAAGGTAAGACAAGAAAGTTTAAAAATGAATTAATCGAAAAATTTAATCCTAAATGGGAAGATTTATATGATAGCATAATTTGAGAATTAAGGCGATCCTTCGCCTGAAGGCTCAGGATGACAAAATCAAATGTCATTCTGAGGAAGTGAAACGACCGAAGAATCGCCTAATTGAACAAATGTAAAATACTAACTGTAAGGTCATCCTTCTCCAAAAGGCTCAGGATGACAAAATCAAATGTCATTCTGAGGAAGTGAAACGACCGAAGAATCACCTAATTACTAACTGTAAGGTCATCCTTCTCCAAAAGGCTCAGGATGACAAAATCAAATGTCATTCTGAGGAAGTGAAACGACCGAAGAATCGCCAAATGTAAAATACAAAATGTAATGCGATTGTTCGCTCAAAAGCTTAGGATGGCAGATTGAGTGGTAGGTTCGTTGTTTTATCAATTTGATGTATCAATAAACTTGTGGTATTATTCTTTTAAGGGAGTAATATTTTGAGCATAATTGCTGATGATAATGATTTTTTGAATACAAAACCTCAGGAAAAGAAAAATCCTGTTGTCAAAACTGATGCAAATGATAATGACAGAGCATTTGAAAATAGTATTCGCCCGAAGGATTTTGATTCTTATATTGGTCAAAGCAATTTACTAAAACACTTAAAAATTACCATTGAAGCGTCAAAAAAACGAAACAAAGTCTTAGATCACATTTTGTTTTATGGCCCTCCGGGGTTAGGCAAGACTACTCTTGCTGGGGTTATAGGAAATGAAATGGGTGTTCCTGTTAAAATCACTTCTGCGCCTGCGCTGGAAAGACCGCGTGATATTATCGGGATTTTGATGTCTTTAGAAGAAAATCAAATTTTATTTATTGATGAAATTCATCGTTTGAATAAGGTTGCGGAAGAAATTTTGTATCCTGCTATGGAAGATTTTTTTCTTGATATGACAACTGGTAAAGCACAGACAGTAAAGACTTTGCGTATCCCTTTGCCAAAATTTACGCTAATAGGTGCGACAACTAAAGCAGGTGAACTTTCAGGTCCGTTGCGCGACAGATTCGGGATCGTTCACCGACTTGAATTTTATACCCCTGAAGAACTCTCACATGTTATAACAAGAACGGCCGAACTTCTTGATATAGAAATTGATGAAAAATCTGCTTATGCGATTGCAAAGCGTTCAAGAGGTACACCTCGTATAGCAAACAGACTAATCAAGCGTGTAAGTGATTATGCCATAGTAAAAAATGACGGTAAAATAACTGAGGAAATCGCAAATAAATCTCTTGATATTCTTGAAATTGATGAATTTGGTTTGGATAATACAGACAGAAATTTGTTAAAACTTATCATCGAAAAATATGACGGCGGTCCTGTCGGGATTGAAACAATAAGTGCCGCAATCGGAGAAGATTCACGGACATTGGAAGATGTCTGCGAACCATATCTCTTGCAGTGTGGACTTTTGCAAAGAACCCCAAGAGGAAGAAAAGTAACTCCGGAAACATACAGACATTTGGGCTATAAAACAGCAAACTCTAATCAACAGAGTTTATTTTAAACCTTGTATTTTAAATGTATTTTTTTTATAATTCGTGTATGAGTATAGAGAAAATTAAATTAAGGGATTTTGAAATTGGCGGGGATAAATTGACTATCCTTGCTGGTCCATGCGCTATTGAAAGTCAGGAAATTTTGGATGAAACAGCACAAGGATTAAAAGAAATTACGAAAGAATTAGACATAAATTTTGTGTTTAAATCTTCTTTTGACAAAGCAAACCGTTCATCTTTGACCTCGTTTAGAGGTCCCGGTATGGAAAAAGGTTTGAAAATGTTATCACAAATCAAAGAAAAATTTGATTTGCCAATAGTAACAGATATTCATGAACCGGCTCAGGCAAAAGAGGTTGCAAAAGTTGCCGATATCATTCAGATACCTGCTTTTTTATGTCGTCAAACCGATTTGCTTGTGTCTGCAGGTAAGACTAATAAGATTATTAATATCAAAAAAGGTCAGTTCCTTGCACCTGAACAAATGAAATCTTTGATTAAAAAAGTCGAAGATGCCGGTAATAAAAATATTATGGTAACAGACAGAGGTACGACTTTTGGTTATAACAATTTGGTCGTGGATTTTCGTGGAATTCCTATTATGAAGGAATTTGGCTATCCTGTAGTTTTTGATGCAACTCACAGTGTACAACTTCCCGGTGCAAACGGTACAAGTTCGGGTGGTGACAGACGATTTGTTCCGACTTTGGCAAAATCTGCCATGGCATCAGGGGCGGACGTTCTCTTTTTTGAAATTCATCCTGAACCTGATAAAGCGCTTTGTGACGGGGCTAATATGGTTGCTCTAAAAGATGCTAAAGAATTATTTGATATTTGCAATAAGATATTTAAACTCGTAAGGGGTCTTGATTAAATGGTTGAAATGATTACATTTGTTCAGGGACCTATTGATGCCAATAATTATCTTTTAATTGATGAAAATACAAAAGATGCAATCTTGATTGACTGTTCAAGTCCTGATGATGATTATATTAATGAGATAAAAAAACTTGGTGTAAATCTAAATAAGATTTTGCTCACTCATGGGCATTTTGACCATATTTTAGGTTGTAACAGGTTCGCAGATGAATTTGGGTGTGATATTTATGTTTCGGAAGATGATTTGGAACAAATTGCGTATGCCCCACAAATGACTATGGTTTTAGGTGGAGTACAGATTCCCGAGGTAACAAGTGTTCATAACAAAGTCCATGAAGGTGACAAATTCAAAATAAGCGATTTGGAACTTACTGCTATTTCGACTCCCGGACACACAAAAGGCGGAATGTGTTATTATACAAATGACGGCAGACTCTTTAGTGGGGATACCATGTTTAAAAGAAGTGTCGGCAGAACTGATTTTATGGGCGGAAGTTTTGAACAGATAAAACACAGTGTTATAGAAAAACTTTTTAAACTGCCTGATGATACGATAGTATATTGCGGCCACGGGCCTGAAACAACCATAGGTTATGAAAAAAAATATAATGAGGTGGTATAACCCTCACCCGAATTTCTAACTTTCGCTTTTTGCTCAAGTTGAAATTCTACCCTCTCCCACAGGTAGAGGGGACAATGAAAGAAAAGGAAAAAATTATGAAAGAACAATTGGAAAAAATTTACTCGGATGCTTCGGCTGATATAGAAAAAGCCGTTACTACAAAAGATTTGGAAGATATTAAAAATAAATATTTGAGCCGTAAAGGTGAGTTTAACGAAATTAAAAAAGGCTTGAAAGATTTATCTATTGAGGATAAGAAAATTGTGGGTGCACTTGCAAACGAAATTACCCAAAAACTTGAAGGTGCTATTGCTGATAAATTCAAACTGTTTTACGAAAAAGAATTAAATGCAAAATTGCGAAAAGAAAGGCTTGATGTGACTATGCCCGGACAATTTATTCCAAAGGGTCATACTCACCTTTTGACTTCTACAACAGAAGAAATTTGTTCAATATTCAGAAGTCTCGGCTTTAGCGTAGTTGAAGATGAGTTTGCTCCGGAAGTTGAAACCGAATATTATAATTTTGATATGCTAAATGTTCCAAAAGACCATCCTGCCCGTGATGTTCAGGATACATTCTTTACAAATGTGGCACCAAATGTTGTTTTGAGAAGTCAAACTTCCGGAGCGCAAATTCACGCTATGGAAGCCAAAAAACCTCCGATTAGAATTATTGCGCCGGGACGTGTTTATCGTAACGAAAATATTAATTCAAGAAAAAATAACTTTTTCCACCAAATTGAAGGACTTTATGTTGATAAAGGTATTACTTTCGGAGATTTGAAAGGTGTTCTAAATGAATTTATAAGAATATACTTTGGAGAAAGTCGTCCTACAAGATTTCGTAACAGTTTCTTTCCGTTTACTGAACCGTCAGCTGAAGTGGATGTTCAGTGTATAATGTGTCAGGGAAAAGGCTGCAGAACTTGTTCAGGTACAGGCTGGTTAGAAATATTGGGCGCAGGCATGGTTGACCCCAATGTATTAAGAGGGGTTGATATTGACCCTGATGTTTATTCAGGTTTTGCGTTTGGTGTCGGGGTTGAAAGACTTGCGATGCTAAAATATGCGGTTGATGATATTCGTTTGTTCTTTAATAATGATGTAAGATTTACAGCACAGTTTAAGTAGAAAAAATTTCTCCCGTGAAGAGAAAAATTTCTTAGTAAGCAAAGCGAATATGGAAATTCAAGAGAGGGTATTTAAATGTCAATTATAATAATGATTTTATTGCTCAGTTTTCTGATTCTTGTTCATGAGGCGGGACATTTTATGGCAGCCAGAATGTTGGGAATCAAGGTTGATAAATTTGGGTTTGGTCTGCCGATAGGCCCTACTTTATGGAGTAAAAAAGTCGGAGATGTAGAAGTTTTGGTTCATGCATGCCTGTTGGGAGGGTATGTTGCATTCCCTGATGACGATAAAGAATCAAATTTGCCTGCCGACTCAAAAGACAGGTTTGTAAACCGCCCTGTTTGGCAAAGAATGATTGTTATAAGCGCAGGTGTTATTGCAAATGTTATAACGGCAATTTTGCTTGTTATGTTTACCGCTACAATTTGGGGTAAACTCCCGTCAGGAAATTATCAGGTATTTATAAATTCAATTACGGCAGAAAAAACAGAATCCGTATGGCAAAGTGGTTTACAAAAAAATGACAGGATTATAAAAATTAACGGTTCTGATATTCATTCAACTTATGCAATTTCACTTTATTCCAAAAACAGTGCAAAATTTGACGGGCGTGTGAATGAAAAATTTGCGTCCGAAAATCTTGCCAAATTGCAAAAACTTAATCCGTCCTTAGAAGCTGAAAAAATAATTAAAAAAGGTGTAATAGTAAATATCGGTTCTGATGAAGTAATTGAACCGAAAATTGTTATAAAAGACGAAGAATTAAAAGGTTATGCTCCTTATAAAAATGATGAAATTCAATTATCAAAAGAGCAGATAAAATTAAGAAATTCTATTAAAAACGGGACTTATGTATCAGATGGTACTTATACTCTTAAAGATTTGGCTTATGCTTTATCTGACGGTTTAAAGCCTGTTGAAATTACTGTTTTGAGAAACGGTAAAGTTGTTGAGTTAAATCCGATTTATCCTAATAAAGACGGTATAATCGGTATTTCTATGGCTGCGAAGCAGGATTTGACGGTAACAAAAACTCCCGCAAAAATATTTACGGAAAGTTGTAAATACATTTGGGAACAAACATATATGCTTGTTTACGGCTTGTGGCAGTTGTTTAGCGGTAAAATCCCTGCTAAAGATTTACACGGAATTGTTGTTATCGCAAAAATCGGCGGTGATGTAATAAAAAACAGCGGAATGTTTTCAGGATTATTATTGACTGCAATGATTTCAATGGATTTGGCATTAATAAACTTCCTGCCGATTCCGGCATTAGACGGTGGTCATTTTATGTTTTTACTTATCGAAAAACTCCGAGGAAAACCGCTGAATCAGGAAAATATCGAAAAAATAAGCAATATATTTTTCTTATTACTTATTTTACTTATGATTCTGATAATTTTTAATGATGTCTATGCGCTTTTAAAACACAAGTTTTAATTATCTCTTAACCCAGGGTCTGAGTATGAACCTGTTACGAGTTTATTAAAGCCGTACTGAAGTTTTGGCAAAACTACCGCAAGCAATGCACTGCTTATTGCGACATTTGATAAGATATTTATTCCTTTTACAAATTTTGCTTTTTTAACAAATTTTGTGATGTCAGAAGATTCGTTTGCAGATTTGATAAAGTTTTCAAATTCTGTTTTAAAATTCGCCAAATCTTTTACATCAACATATTTTCTCGGGTCTCTTATGCCGTTTTCAAGATATGAAACTTTACCCTGCATACTTGCAAATTTCGAAAACAGGCTTTTCGGTTTTGTGTCAATAAATTCAAAAATATCTTTTGCACTGTTTGATTTGGGTAGTTCAATTTTATCTTCTTTTATTGCTTTAATGAATTCTTTATTATTCATAATAAGCGGGTCAAGATTGACATTAAGACCAAAAACTTTATTTGCACATTTGTCAAGAAATTTTGCTATATAAATAGGGGTAACAAAATTTAATATCATTGAACCTATCATTCTGAAAGCATTAACGCATGCTTCGTCTTTGTTTCTTGAGGTTGAAACTCTCCCAACAGTTAAACCGCCGTCTGTTATTGCCATTTTGTCAACGGTTTTCATATTTGCTATTGCGCTAACAAAATTTCCTGTAAAACTTACATTTTTCCCTGACTTAAATGCGGTAAAAGATTGACGAAATGTGATATTTGGGGTGTTATAATTGTTTTGTTGCTTTCTGCTTTCTTTAATTTTTTTAGTCAATGCAAAATTCAGTTTTGGCAGTATAAAACCCATTAGTGCTGTCGGAATAATAATAGCAGATGCAAACTTCCCTGCAATAAGTTTTTCAAAAATTTTGCGGTTGTTTTTTATTTTTTCAAGTTCTTCAACTTCTTTTGACGCGATATTTTTGAATTTTTTAATATTGTATTCTATTCCCTGAAATTCGTTTTCTTTGAATAATTTGATGTCAGTATTAGGATTAAACCCTTTTGATTTTATCAATTTGTTATAAACTTTTTCAACAAAAGGAATTCCGCCCAACCACAATGATGAAGTTGTGTATTCATCAATAAACTTTTCTCTTGTTGCGTCATTTGCCTTTGTTTTTGATTCTTTTAGATTTTCCTTGCGTGTAATGTATATTTTTGACGGTACTTCTATCCCGCAATCTCTTAATATTAAAGGGTATACGCTTCGGTTGTTTCCTATTGCCGATATAATATTCGTAATCATTTGTTTTTCCTCAATTCTGTGTCATCCGATAAATCCATCTGTATTTTGGGAGGGTAAAAAATAACCTCTTTAGGCTTGATTATCCCGAAGAGGTTATTTAACAGAATTGATTATATTTTACAAGCACATCACAACTCTTACAGCCTCTACGGGTTGATATGATGAGTATGATGATGTTTTTGTAAATAATTTCTCATAAATTTTATCTTTCCTTCTTTATTATACATAAATAAATTCTTATGTAAAGTTCAATGTCTTATTTTAGAAGAATGTTTTGGTGGTCTGCTTTGTATTGACTGATTTTATTTGCAATTGCATCTGCGACAAAACCTAATGCAACAACACCAATGATTCCTGCAGCAACACCTGCGCCGTATTTAACAGATGGTTTTTTAGCAAAATCAATTGCAGGTTGAATTGCTTTTTTAATATTTGTCATATTAACTTTTTTAGCGGTACTTTTTATAAATTCCGCAGATGCTTTTAAAAATTCCATCATTTTTGCAGGAATGGTTTTTACAAAGTTTTTGACTGCTTGCATTGTAGGTACTTTGTTTTTAAGATTTTTTGCAGACGTTTTTATTGCTTCAAAATTTGGTTTTTGGATTTTAGGAATATCCATTTTTATAGTTTTTGCTTTACCGTATAATTTTTTAGCACCCTTAACACCGTATTTAGCGCCATAAAACGCTGTCGAACCGACAGCGCATGCGCCCGCTGCGTATTTGCCGATGTTTGATTCTTTGTATTCGTTACCTCTTTCGGTATAAGAAGTTTTTAATGCCGGTTGAACTGATAAAGTCATGTTTACTACCTTTCTTTTACTGTAATGATTACAATAAAAGTCGTAAAAATTTTTTTTGCTACTAAATTTGAAATTTATAAAGTTTCTTTAAGCAAATTAATTTTATCATCATCAGAAGTTATAAAAAGGACGGTTTTTTCTTTTGAAGTTTCGCCTTTTACTATCTGTATCGAAGTCTTTGGAATTCTAAATTTTTTTGATAAAAATTCAACTAAACCTTTATTTGCTTTTCCGTCTATTGGTTGAGCCGTAATTTTAATTTTTGTTTCAGTTTCAGTTTTTATAATTTCGTTAGTTCTTGAATTAGGGGATATTTTAATCGTAACTAATAAGCCGTTTTGAGTATCTTTAATCATACAAGTTTAATAGAACATAATTGTTTTTTTGTCAACAAAAAAGGACATTGATTTCAATGTCCTTTTATTCAAACTTACTTAGGATTACCTTAAATCCCCTCTTTCAAATTCCATTTCGTTAAACCAAAGATTAATTTCATATTCGAGTTGATTTTTATCTCTTGAGTATGTAATAAAGTTTGGTTTTTGTTTACCGCCATGTAATCTGTAATATAAATAATCAAGAGTTTCTCTTATGTTTTTGTCTGTTTTTTCATATCTAACTACTGCTGCAACAGGTTTATGGGCAATACGAGGGGCATTTTCATCAATAAATTTATGTAAAACCGGGCATGTTTTATTTTGCAGTACAGGAGTTGCAAAAATTATAAGTTTATATTTTCGCAAATCAATAACTTTGTTGTCTAAAACAACTTTACTAATATCTGCATTTTCAGACTCAATCCTTTTTGAAAATTCATCTTCATTTGTCGGATATGCGACTGCAGGTTTTAGTTCAATTACTTCTGCTTTAATCGTTCTGGTAATAATATCGACTATATCTTTAACCCCGTCATTGTTGTATGAACAATAAATAACTCCGATTTTTTCTTTTGTAAGTTTTTCAACACCCGGTTTATAAATTTGATGTGAATATATCAAAAATCCGATGATAACCAAAAAAAGTAATAAAATTCCTATAGTCATAAATAATACTAATTTCTTTTTGTCCATATTTTCTCCTTTATTTTATAAAATTCGTGTGTATTTTTTCAATTTTTTCAGGTATAAATCCTGCTTTTTTACCTTCTTCTATACAATGTAACATCCATGCCATATTAAGTCCTAAAACTTGCATAATCTGTACGCCTTCTTCATCCTGCATAACTTCATGCGGAGAATTCATCCTTCCGTGAACCATGGTCCAATAATTTGACGGAACAACAGGCATGTTATTAATTGTTAAATGTTTTATTATCGGGTCAAGAGCGGCTGTTGTTCCTGCGCGCCTTGCTGATACTACCGCTGCTGCAGGTTTATATTTTAGTGCGTATCCGCCGGCATAAGAAAGCCTGTCCATAAATGATAAAAGTCTTCCTGCCGGATGAGCGTAATATACAGGTGAGCCGAATACAAACCCGTCTGCTTCTTTACATTTTTCTATACAAATATTTACAATGTCATCAAGTACGCATTTACCGTTACCGGTTTTTCTGCAATACTGACAACCCGTACAGTCTGCAATAGGACTATTGCCTATTTGTATCATTTCTGTTTCAATATCTTTTGCGTTTAATACTTTCTCAACTTCAGATAAAGCAGTATATGTGCATCCTTTATGGTTGCTGCTTCCGTTAAATAAAAGGACTTTCATTTTTCCCTCAATAATAACTGTTTTACCTGTTAATTTTACACTATTTTTTAATTTAAGTAAATATTTTACATTATAAATTCCTATATTCATGGTAAAATTTTTGGTAATTATATACTATTTTATAGTAACATGTCATTGCGAACGAAGTGAAACAATCCAGCCGTTTGTGTTTGGCTGTCGTTAGTGAAATGGATTGTCGCGTCGCTGTCGCTCCTCGCAATGACAGACATATTTACTGTGACATTGTATATAGTTACCAAATTTTTATATTAAAAAGGAATTACGATAAATGGGCAGATTGATTGGAATTTTAGGTATTTTAGTTATTTTTGGAATTGCTTTTTTGATGTCAAATAACAGAAAAGCGATAAATTATAAGACTATCGGAGTAGGTTTTATATTGCAGATTGTATTTGCGGTATTTATTTTTAAGGTTTCTTTAGGGCAAAAAATATTTATGACTTTGGGTAATTTTATTACTAAAATTCTTGATTTTGCAAGTGACGGCGGCTCGTTTGTATTCGGTCCTTTGATGGAAAAAGTCAAACTTGCGCTTGTTTGGGGAAGTGATGCTAATATTTTTGCGCTGCAACTTGTCGCATCTTTGATATTTATGATGATTCTTGTAAATATTCTTTATTATTACGGGGTTATACAAAGAATTATTCCGGTTTTGGGCAAGGCTATGAATAAGTTGATGAGCGTAAGCGGTGCAGAAGCATTATCAAATGTTGCAAGTGCTTTTGTAGGTCAAATTTCTGCACAAATTATGATAAGACCATATCTTGAAAAACTTACACGCTCGGAACTTCTTGCTTCAATGGCAGGTTCTATGGCTTGTATTTCAGGCGCAACAATGCCGATTTATATAGGTATGGGAATTCCTGCTACTTATGCTCTGGCATCTTCAATTATGGCAGTACCGGGGGCTTTTGTTATATCTAAAATTATTTATCCGGAAACAAAACCGCAGGAAACAAGCGAGAATTTTTCTATTCAGTATAACAAACGCAAAAAACCTTATATCAATGTTTTTGATGCAATTTCGAGCGGTGCTTCAGAAGGTATGAAGGTTGCTCTTAATGTTATAGCAATGATTCTTGCACTTGTTGCACTTGTTGCTATGATAGATTGGTTTTTGGGAATATTTGGCGGTTTTTGTGTTAAATTATTTCATCTGCATAAAGGTGTTTTAGGGTTTTATGCGTTAAGTCATCTGTCATTAAAATATATCTTGGGTAAGGCTTTTGCGGTATTTGCATTTTTAATCGGTGTACCTTTAAAAGAATCAACTGCAGTTGGCGGTGTTATGGGTACAAAACTTGTATTAAATGAAATGGTTGCATTTTTTGATCTGGTTCATATAAAAGGTTTGTCTGATAAGGCGTTTTTAATTGCAAGTTTTGCGCTGTGCAATTTTTCAAACTTTGGCTCTGTTGCTATTCAGTTAGGCGGTATAGGTGAACTTGCACCTAACCAGAGAAAAAATTTGGCAAGACTTGGTGTCAGGGCATTGATTTGCGGTACTTTAACCGGATATATGTCTGCCGCTATTGTCGGAATTTTGTTCTGATTTATGTAAATTTTGAATGATGAATTGACCTTTTAAAACTTACACTGTTTTGTGCTAAAATTTTTCTATGAAAATTATAAAAAAAATTATAGATATACCAAATTTGTCACTTGCTTTAGGTTTTTTTGACGGAGTACATGTCGCACATCAAAAACTTATTAAAAATGCCGTTGATTTTGCCAAAAAAAATAATATAAAATCTGCTGTAATTACTCTTAAACAACAGCCGTATTGTTATTTAAATCATATTGTGCCAAAGTACATTTCTTCAAGGGAGTATAGTTACAATCTTATTGAACATTTGGGAGTGGATAATCTTTTTGAACTCGATTTTGATGAAGTTTCAGACATGACATCTTTTGAATATCTGAATAATGTTTTAGTCAAAAACTTTTCACCTGTTGGCATTTTTACCGGATTTAATCATCATTTTGGGCATAACAGAGAAGGGAATTGCGAGTTTTTGGAAAAATATCAGTCTGAATTTAACTATCATTTTGAGGCTTTGCCTTCTCAAAAAATGAACGGAAATTTAATCAGCAGTTCTGCAATAAGAAAATTCCTTGAATCAGGACAAATTGAAGATGCAAATTTAATGCTTGGCAGAGAGTTTTGTGTTGACGGAACTGTTGTTGAGGGAAATAAAATAGGCAGGACAATCAGTTTTCCTACTGCAAATATAAATTATCCCGATAATATTGTTGAGGTTCCAAACGGTGTTTACGGAGTGAATGTTGAGTTATCTGACGGCAGAGTGTTAAAAGGAATTGCAAATTTTGGGACAAAACCGACGGTTAATGACACTATGCAAAAAACACTTGAAACTCACATTTTAAATGGTTTTAGCGAAGACATATACGGTCAGAAAATAAAAATTAATTTTTCAAAGTTTATTCGTAAAGAACAAAAATTTAAAAATATTGAAGAACTAAAAGAACAAATCAAAAATGATATATATAATTATTAATGGGATTTATATATTTAATTAGCCAAAATAGATTTTACTCTGCTGGGTTGCTTCGTCGGTCAATCTTTTGCCCTCCTCGCAACGACATGCACCATGTCATTGCGAACGATAGCGAAGCAATTTAGCCGTAACACCATGTCATTGCGAGCCCGTTAGGGCGTGGCAATCCAGCCATTTAAAATGATGGGCACGCATACGTTTCCTACAATCTGCATTTATTAATTGTTTTGTTTCACCTAACTTACAATCTGAATAAAATATAAACATAATATTGATTTGATACGCTCATAACCGTATTATAGGCTGGGTTGCTTCGTCGGTCAATCTTTTGCCCTCCTCGCAACGACATGCATCATGTCATTGCGAACGAAGTGAAGCAATCCGGTAACACCATGTCATTGCGAGCCCGTCAGGGCGAAGCAATCCAGCCATTTTATATTATTTCATAATATAAATCATTCCAATTCGGATTATTTATTTCTATCAAATCAAGTTTTGTCTGTCGGCTACCGC
>CADAYE010000031.1 GCA_902792085.1 uncultured bacterium
AAATTGAACAGAATGTGAAATTTAGAAATTTGGGTGGGTGATTCCCCGTTAGGGATATCCGTTTTGCCAAAATTTTGTGGTAAATAATATATAATTGCCAAAAATTAATATATTGTATTTATTTGACAAGATTTTTAAAATATGAGATATTAGAAGTGTTAAAATATAAGTATATTCTTATAAGAGGGCTTTTAATATGGAAATTGAAATAAGAAATACCGGAATAGACGGATTGTATGCAAAAACCTCAGGCAGATTGGATTTGGATTCTGCGGTAGAATATGGTGTGGCAATCAAAGATGCACTGACGGATGCATCAGAAGATATAAAAGAATTAGTGCTTGATTTTTCAGAAATTACTTTTATTTCAAGTTTCGGATTAAAGGTTGTTTTGGAATTGTATAAAGAAATGCAGGCAAAACAGGGTACATTGAAGTTAAAAGATATACCAGAACAACTCAAAAATTCTTTTAAAATGGTTGGATTTGATAAATTTTTAGATTTAGATTAATGTTTAAAACTTTAAAATCGAAAATTATTTTTACTTCGTTTGTAATGTTGACATTGTTGATGTCTGTGTTTGTATTTTTTGCAATTCAGTCAAGAATGTTCACCAAACAACTTATGGTGCAAAATTACGGTTATTCTATTGATGCAGCGTTTGTTGATGATATTAATGACAACATAATGACATTGGAAGATAATCTTAAAAGTTTGGCACTAATCGGCGGATTACATTACAGAACCAGCCGTAGTGATGAACTTACAGATGAAGTTGTAATAAGAATTTTCCGCAATTATCCTAATACATTAGGTGGCGGAATTTGGTTTAAACCTTATATTTTTGGTGATAATAAAAAATATAATTGTTTTTATGCATACCGAAATAAAGATAATAAAGTTGTACTTGATAAAAATTTTGCAAGTGCGGAATATGACTATCCAAACCAACAATGGTATAAAGAAATAATTTCAAAAGTTACCCCGAAACGCAATATTGTTTGGTCTAAACCTTACTATGAAAAAATCGGTAGTACAACCAAAATGGTTACTGCAGGTACAGGCATATATGCCAACGGAAAACTTGTTGGTATTGCAACTGTCGATTGGGAAATAAGTTCGGTTATTGATAATATTTCAAAAATGAAACCTCATACCATGACTTTTTCTATGTATAAAAAAGGTAAAAAAATCAAAAACAGTTTTGTTTTATTGGGACATGCTGATGATGATTATATAATTGCCACAAATGACCCGTATCTTGACGGGGATTCTCTTGGCGGTCATTCATTAAAAGAAATTCCATGGTATGCATCGGATTTATATTGGAAAACATATATTACATATCACGGTAAAAAATATATTCCATTTTGGAGAAAACTGCGTAACGGAATGGTTTTGGTAATATGTCTGCCGAAAACAGAAATGTTTATAAATGTAAATATGTTTTATTTTCCATTTACAGCAATAATACTTTTGTTTATTTTTATGATATTTGTGCGTGTATATTTTGGAATAAACCGCTATATTATAAATCCTATTGATAAACTTATTAATATCGCACATAAAATCAGTGACGGAAAAGATATAAATATCAAAATTGATAAACCTGCAGAATTTGCACAACTTGCCTCAACTTTTGACACAATGACAAAAGATTTGAAAACTATTACGAAAGAAAAAGAACATATAAATTCCGAACTTAATATCGCAAAATCTATTCAGGCATCAAGTTTGCCTGATGTATTTCCACCATTTCCTGACAGAGATGAATTTGATATTTATGCATTTATGGAGCCTGCTAAAGAGGTTGGCGGGGATTTTTACGATTTTTATTTTATAGACGAAAATCGTTTTATGTTTTTGATTGCTGATGTTTCAGGCAAAGGTGTACCTGCGGCATTATTTATGATGACAGTTAAAACACTTATAAATAACCTTTCCCAAGTCGGTTATGAACCACAGGAATTGATAAAAGTAATTAATAACAAGATTTGCCAAAGCAACAAACAGGGATTTTTTGTTACAATGTTTGCCGGCATAGTTGATGTTGAAACAGGCGACATTACTTATATAAATTGCGGTCACAATGCACCGTTAATTAAATCAGGCACAGATGAATACAAATATTTGGAATGTGATTCAAATATTGTACTCGGTGCATTTGAAGATTTTGATTTCAAAATTTTCCAGTCAAAACTTGAAGTTGGCGATACAATTTGCTTATATACCGACGGAATGACGGAAGCGACAAACCAAAATAATGAAATGTATGGTGAAGAAAGACTGCTTGAAAAAATTAATAAATTTGATAATGATGATATTTATACAATGGCATCTGATATGAAAAATGATGTTATTAAATACAGCGAAAAAATTGAACGCAGTGATGATATTACTCTTGTAATTTTCAAATACAAAAATAAACATAATAATATGCGCAAAACTATTTATAAAGCGCCTGCTTCACAGGAAAACTACAAGGATTTTTACAAATGGCTTCATAATATTTGTAATCAGTGGCAAATTAATGATGAACTGAAAAACAAACTTGATATGTGTGGAGAAGAAATATATGCAAATATTGCATTTTACGCTTATCCTAAAACCGAAGGGGATATTCGTGTTGCAATTTTAAAAGACGAAACACAGATTACATTGAAATTTGCAGATGATGGTATTCCTTATAATCCTTTAGAAAAACCTGACCCTGACATTACACTTCCGCCGGAACAAAGACCGCTCGGAGGATTAGGAATATTTATGGTTAAAGAAATGGCTGATGATATTCAATACGAATACACAAATGACAGCAATATTTTAACTTTGAAATTTAATCTGCAATAATCTATATTTTTATATTATAATAATCATATTGAGAGAAATTTAGAATTAAGAGGGATATTATTATGAATAAATTAGCATTTATCTTCCCGGGGCAAGGAGCTCAGGTTGTCGGAATGGGAAAAGATTTGTATGAACACTACCCTGCTGCAAAAAAAGTTTTTGATACCGCTGATGAAGTATTAGGCAAAAAGGTTACAAAAATGTGTTTTGAAGGTCCGGAAGATGACCTTAAACAAACAATAAACACTCAGCCTGCAATAGTTACAATGTCTATTGCGGCACTTGAAGCATTTAAATCAAAACTAAATCTTACTCCGCATTTTACGGCAGGACATAGTTTGGGTGAATATTGTGCAATGTTTTGTTCAGGCGTTATGAATCTTAAAACAACACTTTTGGCAATCCAAAAACGCGCAACATTGATGAATAAAGTCAATAAAGGTATGATGGCTGCTGTTTTAAATGCACCTGAAGGAAGTATTGAAAAAGCATTAAAAGAGGCTTCAAAAGAGGGTTATGTAGATGTTGCAAACTACAATTCACCTGTTCAGGTTGTTTTAACAGGTGATGAAAAAGCAGTAAATAAAGCCGGTGAAATTCTTACCCAAGCAGGAGCAAGAAGATTTGTTCCTCTTGCAGTTTCAGGTGCTTTCCACTCAAAATACTTAAATGAAGCAAGTAAAGAATTTGGCGAATTTGCAAAGGAATTAGATTTATCAAGCGCATCAGTTCCTGTTGTTACAAATGTGGATGCATCAGCAACAATCAGCGCAGAAGATTTCAGAAACAAAATGCCTCGTCAGATTTGTTCATCTGTTCATTGGACTCAAACCATTGAAAATATGGTCAAAAACGGTGTTGATACTTTTGTTGAATTTGGGCCGGGGAAAGTGCTTGCAGGTTTAAACAGAAAAATTAATCCTGAAGTAAAAACCTACAATGTTTACGATAAAGAATCATTAGAATCAACCGTTTCGGCTCTTGAACATGAACTTGCTAATATTTAAATTATGAAAAAGATAATAATAAAAATCTTTCTTATTTTAGTACTTATTATCGGTAACTGTGCAATGGCACAGGATAATTATAGCGATGTTTTGGATTCTACATCTGTAGAGAGTTCTGAGAATCAAGATATAAATACTAAAGAAGAATATTTATTTGTAGATTCTCGAATAAAAAGAGAATTAAAAAATTCCATTCAAAATGTTTATGGACAAGATAATGTTCAAGATATATATGATAATATAATTAAACATGCTCAAATTTCTATCGAAAACAGACCGCAAAGTTTAAAACAACAAGATTTAAACAGACATTCCAATTGGTTTAAAGATGAAATTATTTATATGTTTTATGTAAATCAATTTGGTGTTATTCAAAATGATAAAGACAATACTTTTGACAATACGAAAGAAATGCTTGACTATTTACAAAATTTAGGAGTTACAACTCTTTATTTATTACCTTTTGTAGATAGTCCAATGGAAGATTCCGGTTTTGATGTCAAAAATCCGCAGAATGTGCGTAATGATTTAGGCGGAATGGAACAATTTAAAAATTTTATTAAAACTGCCAAAGAAAAAGGATTTAAAATAAAATCCGATTTAGTTTTAAATCATTTATCAGATAAGCATGATTGGTTTCAAAAATTAAAAAACGGCGATTTATCCTATTTAGATTATTTTATATGGCGAGATAAAATGCCGGAGTATCAAAAATATACCGATGAAAAACTCGGAACAATAATCGAATATACAGAAGATAACGGAACAGTTTCCAAACGAAGATTAATTTTCCCTGAAAATACCGAAACAAATTGGCGAGAAGTAGAAATAAACATAAAAAATGAAAATGGTGAAAACGAAACAAAAACATTTTATCTTTATCATACATTTTACCCGTTTCAACTTGATATAAATTGGGAAAATCCTGAAGTTCTTTATTATATGCTTGACACCATTACAACATGGGCAAATTTGGGAGTAGATATTTTTAGAATGGACGCAATACCTTATTTATCAAAAGAAGAAGGAACAAATGCTGAAAATCAACCCAAAACACATTCTATAATTAATATATTGAGTAATTATTTACAATTAACGGCTCCGTCATCCGTTATTCAGGTTGAAGCATGCCAACAACCAAAAGATATTATTCCATATTTTGGCAAAACAAGAAATGTAGAAGTTGATATTTTAGAAAATAAAAAGGAACTTTTTAGAACCTCAGAAGCACAAATTGCATATAATTTCCCTTATATGAATGCTATTTGGGCAAGTTTAATTTCTGAAGATAAAAAATATTTTATTGAGACCTATAAAAAAACACCAAATATTCCTAAAAATACATCCTGGGGAATATTTTTACGAGTACATGATGAATTAACACTTGAAATGGTATCACCGGAAGTCAGAAATCTTATATTTGAAGACCTGGAACCAAAAGGAGCCGGTTTTAGAAACGGTTTTGGTGTTAGCGGCAGGTTGGCAAATTTTTTGGATAAAAATCCCAGCAAAATACAAGAGGCTTTTGGAATACTATTTTCCATTCCCGGTATTCCGATTATTTATTACGGAGATGAAATTGGTGTTACAAATAATTTTGAAAATGCTAAAAAATCCGCTCAAAAAAGAAAAAATAAAAATAAATTTTTAAAATTATTATCTTTTTTTGATTCTCGTGACATAAATCGTGGAAATGTACCTAAAAAACTTTTTTATGGTTCGACAAAAGGATATTATAAATTTAATTCAAAAATTTACAATATCACAAAAAATCTGATTAATATAAGAAAAAATAATTCGGCTCTTGTAAACGGAGATTTTGAAATATTAAAAACAAATTCTCCTCACAATTTTGCATATATCAGAAAAAATAAAGAACAACAAATACTTGTAATAAATAATCTATCCAAAGAAAAATTAATTGCAGAAATTACTTTACCGATAAATTTAGTATTAAAAAAACAGGGAAAAATAACTCGTTTAAAAAACCTTATTAACAAAGATAATATAAAAGTAAACATATCAACAACTAATCGTACAATGCATTTAAGATTATCGCCATACCAAGTTGTATGGCTTGAATTGTAGGAATAGATAATGGAAATACAACATAAAAAACAATTTTTAAATTATATAAATATATTTAGAGGACTTGCAATTCTTTTGATAATTGCAGGACATACAATGCAGTTCGGAGAAAATTCAAGTTTAATACACAAAATCAATTGCGAAATAATTTGCGGCGGAACTACTTTATTTATATTTATTTCCGGATTTCTTTTTCAGCACCTTTCATATAAATTTGAATATAAAAACTATCTTTCAAAAAAATGGACTAATGTGGTCTTGCCATACTTTATAACATCAATAGTCGGTATTATATTTTGTTTTATTTACCCCCAAATTTACGGAAATTCTTTTGACGGTTTAAATACGTTTATTCAAATACCGATGTTTTTAACAACAGGCAGAATACACAATACTCCGACATGGTTTATTCCAATGATAATTTTATTTTTTATCTGCTCATGGATTTTGCTGAAATTAGAACAAAAAGGATGGTTATACAAATTATTACCGTTTATGTTTTTAATAACATTGATTTGTCCCAGAAATGATGTTGATTACAATTCAATAATGAATTTAACATATACTCAAAAATATCTTGCTTGTTTAGGGTACATATTTAACGGTTTTATACATTTCTTTTCTTTGTATGTTTTTGGAATGTTTTGCTCAAAATACAAAGAAGTTATTGATACTTTTTATAACAAAAGATTTATCCTTTGGGTATTGATGCTTGTGTTAGCAGGAGTAAATATATACTTGTCTTATAAGGGTATTTATTCAAGTTTTACAATCTCAAAAACAATCCTTACAATGCTTATTTTAGGTTATCTGAAACATTATGATGAATGGATTATGAAAAAAGAAACACTGAATAAAGTCCTTGATATTACGGCAAAATATTCTTTTGGATTATTTTTTGTTCATTGGTATTGGTTCTTCATTTATAATCAAATTTTTGGTTTAGAAAAAGTTATTCCGATTATTGATAATAATTATATAAGTGTTTTAGGTATAGTGTTTATCAGATTTTTCGGAGTCACAGTACTTTCTATGCTTTCACTGTATTTAGGTAAAAAATTTATTTTACTAATAAATAAAAATGCTAATGTAAGAATGTTTTTGGGTATTTAGAAATAATTACCCTATAATAAAATCAGATTTTTGAGAAGTAAAGTAGTCTTTGTAATCAATGACTACTTTATTATTTTGAGGAACATAATGAGAGAGTCTTTTTTGTCTTGCCGAATTTTTGGAATGAATAAAATCGGCAGTCGTTAAAGCAAATGAAATTCCAAAAATAAAACAACTCAAAGCAATTATTGGCAAAAATAATATATTATCAAGATTTATATAAAAAACTAATGACAAACTGAATAAAAATCCTAACGCATTAAATAACATTGTCAAAAGATACAATAAATTTTTCATTTTTTCTCTCCTTTAATTTCTTTTCCAATTTCGATATTTTTATGTTATTATGTGAATGCGTCAAAAACGGTTATATAAATTTAAGGAGTATAAAATGTTAGATAAGCCAAGATATTCAAGGGTTTCAGATATTATTGACCTTGCTACTTATATGGCATCTAAAGTTCAGGGAATTACTATAGGTGATATTATGGAAAGATATAATGTTTCACGCAGAACATCAGAGCGCATGCGTGACAGTCTTATGAATATTTTTCCCGAAATTGATGAAATTGAAGCAAGCGACAATTATAAACACTGGGGATTTACAAACAATGTAATTTCAAGTTTAATCAGTTTTAAGCCCAAAGAAATTGCCAATTTGGAACAAATGCAACGTCGTACAACAAACAAAGAACTCAAAAATGAACTTACTGACACAATTACCAAAATTAAGGCACTGACAAACAAACGCCAAACAAATGCGGAAGAAAATATTGAACTTTTTATGCAGACAGAAGGTTATGCCGTTCGCCAAATGCCGCAATATACTATTGATTTAAAAACTTTAGATATTATAAGAAAAGCACTTCAGACTTCAAAAAAAGTAACAGGAATTTATCATGATAAACACCGTACAATTGAACCTTTGGGAATGATTTACGGAGCGAAAATTTATTTGATTGCAAGAGAAAAAGCAAAAGGTGACGGAATTTATAACTATCTTTTGCACAAATTTTCAGATCTAAAACTGACAGAAAAAACTTTTGACAAAGGAAATTTCAATTTGCACGAATATGCAAAAGAATCTTTTGGAGTCTATCACGGTGAAATTTTGAATGTTAAACTGCTTTTCTCAAAAGAACTTGCACAGGAAGCAAACAATTTTAATTTTCACCCCACACAAAAGGGAAAATTCAATGAAGATGGTACTTATACCGTGACATTCAGAGCCAGCGGAGATAAAGAAATTATTTGGCATGTTTTCAGATGGGGTGAAGGGTGTAAAATTCTCTCACCAAAATCACTCCAAAAGGAATACAAACAATATTTGCAGAATTGTCTAAATAATTAACTACTTTATTGCGGGAAAGAAATATCTGACCCCATTATCACTGCGCCATCTGACATAGCCGGTTTTTGGAGTTTTATCCAAATCCATAACACTAACAAGCGCAAAATTTCCTCTGATAATATTCAAATGAATTTTTTGCGGCATATTCATTGTAGAAATTGTTTGAGATAAATCATCAGGCGAACCCTTCAAGTCTTTACAAATTGACGGTGCACCTTTTAGCATAGTCAAACCGTATTTTTTACCGTAAGTATTATAAAAATTTGTCCAAGTCATAAATTTGTACGGATCATCTTCTTTTATCCAGCCTGTCAAACCTTTTGAATTGTCATAAACAATTTCAACCCAACCATCAACAATATCAACAACATTGACATAAGCCAAATCTTTTTTGGTTATAAATAACGCAAAGAAATTATCTGCACCAATACTTTCGGGGAAAAATTCTTCTTTATTCCAGCGGATACGGTAAAGAATTTGTGCATCTTCGTCAGGAAATTTATAAACATTTATATCGTCTTTAACCTGATACAACCCGACTGTACGAACCCCATCCATTGACGGCGTTACAGGAATGATGTCCTTTGCAAAACAGCCTAAAGCCACTACAAAAACCATTAATATTGATAAAAATATTTTTTTCATTTATTTGCCCTCTGTTTTGAAAATAGTGTCATTTTGAGGGCATAAGCCCGAAAAATCGCCCGATTTGTGAATTAGGAGATACTTCGCCTAAAGGCTCAGTATGACAACATTCTTACTGCTTTTACTATAAAATAATATAGTCGCCAATATTATTATAGTTATTATAAAAAAAAATACAAGAATCAAAAAATACCTTGTGTTGAACAAGTATGCCTAACTCTATCTCCCCTGCGGGGAGAAAAAGATTTCAACTTGAGGCTCTGCCGAAAGTTAGAAATCTAAGAGAGGGTTTATCCTATCTCTCTTGGAGGAGAGTAATTTTTTTTGGCAATTATATATTATTTACCACAAAATTTTGGCAAAACGGTAATCCCTGACGGAGAATCACCCACCCAAATTTCTAAATTTCACATTCTGTTCAATTTGAAATTTCTCCCTCCCTCACGAGGGAGGGTTGGGGTGGGTGCTGATTTTAACTTACTATCTCCCTTGGGAAAGAAAAACATTTTAAAAAGCGGAGTTGATACCTCCGCCCTAAATTTTATTTTGTGTCAGGCAATTGCCTGATCTACAAACTATTATTCTGTATTTTTCAAGTTATAAACTACTCTCTGAAACTAATCTGTGCATAAGTTTTTTGGAGTTTTTCTCGAACAGATTGCATTTGTTGTTCAATAATTTCATCTGTCAATGTTGCATTTTCATCCTGCATTTTTATTCTGAACGCAACAGATTTAAAGCCGTCTTCAACATGCTCACCCTTATAAATATCAAAGATTTCAGAGCCTTTAAATATATTTTGTTTAACAGAACCTTTGATAACCTTTTGAATATCCTCACAGGTTACATCTTCATTAATGATAAATGCAATATCTCTGCGAACTTCAGGGAATTGCGGTATATGTTTAAATCTCGGCACTGACTCTTTTACGGCACCGATAAGTTCGTTCAAATCAACTTTAAACAAATATGCTTTTTGATTTAATTTCAATTTATCCTCAACTGTCGGATGCAACTGACCAAAATACCCGATAGGTGTCGGTTTTTTGCCCAATAGCATAATTACACCCGTTCTGTATGGGTGCAGAACATTATGAGATTGAGCAAGTTCGGTTTGGTCTAATGCTACAAATTTAATTCTTCTTGAAACTTCAAGTTCATTGAACAAGTTTTCAATAATACCTTTTACATAATAAAAACCTGTTTCCGTTTTTACTTCCCATTTTGAATTTTGTACTTCGCCTGTTATTATACCTTCTAATACTCTTGTTTCTTTTACGCCTGTGTGCTTTTCATCAGCCTGACCGACTTTTATATAAGTTTTGCCGATTTCATAAGCCCAAAATGTTTTTTGACCGTTATCAAAATTTGTTTTCATGCAATTCAGAACGCTGACGGCAAGATTTTGTCTTAGCATTGAAAATTCTTCACTTGCAGGGTTGGCAACTTTTATAGCATTTTCATCATCATAAGTCATTTTGAATTTGTCTAATAAAGATTTTCCAATTAATGAACTTGTCTGAATTTCGTTAAGTCCTGCGCTTTGCATAATATCTCTGACTTTTGCAATAACTTTTTCTTCAAGCGAAATTTCAGGCAGTTCTGTTTTTGACGGTAACGAAGGAGAAATCTTATCATAACCGTTTATTCTCGCAATCTCTTCTATTAAATCTATTTCTCTTGAAACATCACCGGCTCTGAAACTCGGTACGGCAAATTTCGCAGCAAGTTCATTTCCACCCAATTTTTCAAATCCGAGCTTTTCAAGAATATTTATACATTTTTCCGGTTCTATTTCACAACCCAAAATTCTTTTTATTTGTGCATAACGCAAGGTTATATTATTTTCAGGCAGTTTGTTTTCTCCGTCTTCAACAACACCAATAACTTCTGCATCTGCGTATTCAACCAAAAGTTGCATTGCACGCATCAGGGCAGGTTTTACGGCTTCAATATCAATTCCTCTTTCAAATCTTGCACTTGCTTCACTGCGGTAACCCACACTTCTTGCCGATTTTCTGTTTGTTACAGGGGTAAAATATGCGGCCTCTAATGCCATAGATGTTGTATTGTTATCAATTTCGGAATTTTCACCGCCAAATACGCCTGCCAAGCATACACCTTTATCTTTTGTGGCTATTAAAACACTATCGGTTGTCAATTCTCTTTCAATGCTGTCTAATGTTGTCAGTTTTTCGCCTTCTTTTGCGCGTCTTACACACAAATATCCGTCTAATTTGTCAAAATCAAATGCGTGCAACGGACAACCGTATTCAAGCATTACATAGTTTGTAATATCAACAACATTATTAATAGGACGCATGCCTGATGCAATCAGTCTTTTCTGCATCCAGTCAGGAGATTTTTTGATTTTTATATTCTTCAAAAGTCCGACCGAATAATATTTACAAACATCTTTGTCAATTATTTCAACCTTGAATTTGTCTGTTGTTAAATCTTTTGTACACTCTACCTGACTAAATTTTAAAGGTTTATCAAACAATGCACAAAGTTCTCTTGCAACCCCGATAACAGACATCTGGTCCTGGTCTCCTCGATTTGCCGTTGGTGCAACATCAATAATAGTGTCCTTTTCAAAACCTAAAACATCTTTTACATCAACACCTATTTGAACATCCGGAAAAATTCTGTTCAAAACCAAAATTCCGTCTTCTTCCTGATAATTTCTGTCAGAAACCCCGAGTTCATCAGCCGAACATAACATCCCCTGAGATTCAACTCCACGAATAACTGCAGGAGTAAGTTCAAACTGTTCTCCGGTTTTTCTGTCCAAAACTTTTGAACCAACACTTGCATAAGGAACTATCTGACCTTCTTTTATATTTTGCGCACCGCAAACAACCGTTTTAATTCCTGTTCCCGTATTTACCGTAACCAAATGCAAATGGTCAGAATTTGGATGATTGTCAATTTTTTCTATTTTTACCGTTTTTATATCCGTAAAAGACGGTTTTAAATCTTCTATTGCTTCAACTTCTAATCCGCTCATTGTAAGTTCATGAGCAATCTGAAGCGGTTCTTTATCAGATAAATCAACTAATTCATTCAACCAATTCAATGATATTTGCATTATTTATTCCCTCGCTTTTTCGGCATTATTATGCCGAACTTATTTTGCTATTTATTCCCTCACCCGAAAATCTAAGTTTCGTAAACTCAACTCGATTTTCTTCCCTCAGCCTTTCGGCATACAGGCTCAGTCATCCTCGCTTTACTGCGGTGCTTCGCTTTGTATCCCACCCTAATGATGTTTTAGGCAAGGGGAGTACTCATATAAAAATAGTATTACAAAACAAAGGGATTGTAAATAAATTAGTCGCTTTCTGCTACAACAGTTGCAATAAGTTCGCCGTAACTGTCAACACAGCCGTTTGTTTCTTCAACAATATATCTTAAATCACTGTGACCTTCGATTGCTTTTTCGGCACAGTCCATTGCTTCATCATATTCTTTAAATTCACCGATTAAATTTTTTGATAATTCTGATTTGTCTTTTGCAGTATATACCTGAAACATCTTTCACCTCTATATATTTTGTTAATACAAAAGTATTATACACCAAAAACTTCAGACAATTTATAATCTATTGATTTAAAAAACGGTAAGCCCGTTGATATATGATTTGTATTATCAAAAATCGGAACAATTTCATCCGGATTTTCTGTAATGTACTCCAAAACTTCATCATCGGCAATAGCAGATTCAGGTTCAACCTTTACATATTGCGAAATTTTTTCAAGCATTTCAATTTCTTTATCGGCAGTTTTTTCTGTTTTGTAACCTTTAAAAACATCCCCAAATTTTGACGCTTTAGTCAAATTTTCAAACTTCATAGCCTTTGCCATTGATTCATCCAATGTTTTTGAAATCATAATCCTCTCCCCTTTATTTTTTCTTATTATATATTTTCTGCTTGCGGATTACATACACCAAAAGGTTGAAAAAACGGGTAATTTTACCATCATATTAACTTTTGTAACATATAGTATATATTCCGTAAATACTGAAAGGCAATTTTCAATTGCAAAAATTTTTTAATAAGACATAGGGGATACAAAACAATTTAGGGAAAGTTTAAGGAGGAATTAAGAATGGTTAACATTAGTAAAATTGACAGTTATGTTCGCACACCTTATGGTTTTAGAAATCTTGGAACAGGAAAATTTGCTTCCGCAGCAGAATTAGCAGCAAAAAGAGCCGAAAAATTACCGGTACCAATTAGCCACTATCAAAAAACTCTTCCGACTGTTATTGAACAAACTGCAGAAAAAGTTGTAAAAAAACCAAAAACATGGAAAAAATTTGCAAAATGGGGGCTTATTGGTTTAGGCATTGCGGGTTTAATTGGCGCAGGTGTTTACTTATACAAAAAATACAAAGATAATCAAGCGCAGGCAAATCAACCGGTAAATCCAACACCAACACCGGCTCCAACAAAACCAACAGAACCGGCAAAACCAACTGTTCCGACAGAATATACAGTTAAAAAAGGTGATAATCTCTGGAATATTGCAAAACAATATTTAAAGGATTTGCATAAAGACGATCCTAATTACAAACCAACAAACAAAGAAATTTTAGAAAAAACTGAAGAATTGATGAGATTAAACAACAAAGAGTTTAAAAAACCACTTCCTTCAGACAGCAGAAAAAGAGTTGTTGTAATTCATGAAAACGAAAAAATAAAACTTTCTGCATAAGTAAATAGTCATTATATAAAGGCTTGTTCTATAGAACAAGCCTTTATTATTTATCCAAAATCCAATCTAACATAGGACGAATTTCACCACATTCGATATTGTACTTTTGGGCAAGTTCACTATTTAAAACTCTGTCTATTCTTAAATTTACCATCGGAACATCTTTTATGTTTAATGTGTTTGTTTTGGTGTCAAAATATTCACTATAATTCAGACCGCCAAATACACAATCAGGAAGCCTTACATAACCCTCTTTGTCATCATAATAACAAACTCCGAAAGTTCGGCAAATTATTCCGCGATATTCATAAACACAACATTCATTGTTTATTAAAAACGGACATTTGTGTTCAAATCTTTGTTCTTTTGAATTTTGTTTTTGGTGTAATAATTCTTTTATGTTGTTTTGAACAATTTGTTTTGTTTTATCGTCAAGATTTATATACCCTTGTGTCAGGTATGCAAATTCTGTTTGCGAAAACGGATAATCTCCTTTGGAACAACATCCTGCACAACCTTTTTTACATTTGATATATTTTTTCTGGGCTTCAAATATTGGTTTTAATGCGTTGTCAAAATCTTGTATAAACTTTTGATATGTTTTGAACATTTTTTCTTTCTTTTTTGTCGAAAAGTTTTATTTTTTTTAATATACACAATTCTTTTTTTATTTTTCAACAATTTTTTGTTTTTTTCTGTTTTTTTTCTACATTTTTTATACTTGTCGAAATTATTTTATTGTCTTTATTTCCGAAGTTTTCGACAATTAATTTTTGTTATTACTATCATTATTTATTATTAATTAATAATTTAATTAATTAATATATAGTATTATAAATTTTTCAAAAACATTTACCAAACAACTTTTTCAATAAGTTCTATTTCATATCCGTCAGGGTCTTTTACAAATGCAATTTTTGATCCTTTTCCTGTTAAATCATAAGGTTCATATAAAAATTCATAGTTCAAAGATTTTAATTTTCTGGAAAATTCATCCATTGATTTTACTCCAAAAGCAAAATGCCCGAATCCTGTTCCTATTTCGTATCCGTCTTTTGGTGTTTGGTCGTTGTAGGTTAATTCAATCTGAAAACCAGTTTCTTTATCTTCCAAAAAATACAGTTCGCAATCGTCTAATCTTTTCTTTTTACAGAGTTCCATACTGAATAAATTCTGATAAAAATCCAGACTTTTTTGAATATCTTTTACTCTAATCATTGCATGCAAAAATTTCATTTATACTCTCCTTTTTTATTTATTATAAAACAAATTTTTAATATCTGTATTTAATGTTTTACAAAGTTTTTCCAAATGAAAAAGTTTAATTCTTTTAGCAGAAAGATTATCAATTTTTTTAAGGAATTGTTCTGAAATACCTGTAATCTTTGCCATTTCTTTAATTGAAATACCTTTTTCTTTTCTTATTTTTCTCAAATTTTCTGAAAATATTTCTAAAAAATCCATAAAAACCTCATAACAAAAATATCATATATAATAATTATTATCATATACAATAATAATTATACAAAATTAGTTTTTTTTGTCAAATATGAATATGATAATTTTATGGATACAAAAACGCAGTTAAAAATATTTTTAACAATGAAACATGTTTCTATGGAGAAATTAGCACAACTTCTTACAAAAGAAACAAAAAAGAAATATACTTCAGCAATGCTATATGGAAAAATAAATAGAGATACACTATCCTTTACAGAATTTAAAAATATTATAAAAATATTAGGTTACAAAATAGAATTTATAGAAGAAAAATAAATGTAATTCTTTTATATTTATAATATAATCAAATCATGGCAAATATAATAAAAGTTTTAAAAGGAACAAAAGACATCTTACCTCAAGATATAGAAATGTGGCATTTTGTAGAAGAAAATGCCCTGAAAACATTTTCTTCATTCGGAGTGAAAGAAATAAGAACACCGATTATAGAAAGTACTGATTTATTTCAGCGAGGAGTTGGTGAAACAACGGATATTGTAAATAAAGAAATGTATACATTTGAAAAAAGTGAACGCTCAATAACATTGCGTCCTGAAAATACGGCAGGTGTAGTTCGTTCATATATAGAAAACGGGATGCACAGATTGCCGGCACCGGTAAAACTTTGGTATAAAGGTCCGATGTTTCGTTATGAACGCCCACAGGCAGGACGCCAAAGACAATTTCATCAGGTTGGGGTAGAAATGTTTGGTGTTTCTCAACCCTCTGCTGATGCAGAAATTATTTTAATGGCAGAAAATTTCTTAAAATCAATCGGACTTGATGATTTGGATGTTGAAATAAATTCTCTCGGTTGTCCGAAATGCCGTGCAGAATTTAAAGAAAATCTTAAAAATGTAATAAGACCTTACCTAAATGATTTGTGTGAAGATTGTCAGTCAAGATTTGAAAAAAATCCGTTAAGACTATTAGACTGCAAAGTTCCGTCTTGTCAGGAAATATTTTCAAAACCGGAAATACAAAAAGTTATAACATCAGATTTTTTGTGTGATGAATGCCGTGAACATTATGAACAATTAAAAAATTATTTAGACGAATTAAATGTAAAATACAGCGAAAATAAACTCCTTGTAAGAGGTTTAGACTATTATACAAGAACTGTTTTTGAGATAAAATCAAATAATTTGGGTTCACAAAATGCCGTATGCGGCGGCGGAAGATATGATAACCTTGTAGCAGAACTTGGCGGAGAACCTACTCCTGCAATCGGTTTTGCAATGGGAATGGAAAGACTTATATCTTTACTTAAAGAAAAAGAATGTTCAAAACTTGATGGTTATATTGTTTCAAACAATACGACAGAAGCATTAAAACTTGCACAGGAACTTCGTTTGCAGGGTTTTAATATAGAAATTGATTTGGCAAATAAAAAGTTTACTAAACAACTTGAAAAGGCTTCAAAATTAGCAAATTATGCAATAATCTTAGGCGAAGATGAGATTGAAAAGAATAAAGTTTCAGTAAAAAATTTGAAAACAGGCGAACAAATTACCATAGATAGAAAAAACACAGCAGAAAATATAAAATGAAAGTTCAAAAAATATTAAGTGATTATTTACATGGCAGTATAAAAAAATCTGCCGGAGATTGGGATGATATATCAAATGTCCCGGATATAACTGATTCTTTTACGGATGAAAGTGAAAACCCGTTTGATAAAGAATTTTGGGATAAAAGAATCTTAACAAAACCATCAATTTCTGATTTGTCAAAGGAACAGGACAAAAAAATATTAGATATATTTGCATAAAATATCTGCTTGCAAAAAGGGGAAATATCGCTTATAATAAACACTGTTAACCGATTTGGAAAGGAAAAGAAATGACAACACAAATTACAATTCGTTCAGACAGAGAAACAGATTACAAATTTATTTACAAAGGGGAAGAAGTAGTTTTGGGTGCAGGCAAAATCATTAGTATTGCAGATGGTTTGGAGCATGTTGTTCTTCCTACGACTGCAATGAAAATTATGAATAATTTGATTGTTGTAAAAGAAGATGTAAAAAAGTAATTAAATATACATAATAAAAGCAATTTTTAAGGACAAGAGAGTATTTCCCTTGTCCTTTATTTTTGAAAAATAAATATAGGCAATTATATATTATTTACCACAAAATTTTAGCAAAACGGATATCCCTCACGGGGAATCACCCACCCAAATTTCTAAATTTCACATTCTGTTAAATTTGAAATTTCTCCCTCCCTCACGAGGGAGGGTTGTGGTGGGTGCTGATTTTAACTTATTTTTTTTTGTAACTCTAATATAGTTACCTAAATATATTATTCAGTAATATATTTAATCAGAGTTCTGATACCGCAGGCAGTTGAACCTTTGCAGAAAAATTCTTTCTGCGGTTTTTCCAAAAATGCCGTTCCTGCAATATCAAGATGTGCCCATTTTACATTATCGGTAACAAATTCTTTTAAGAACATTCCTGCAGCAGATGCTCCGCCATAACGGGTTCCGGTATTTTTCATATCTGCAATGTCACTGTCCATATTATCTCTGTATTCCTGCCACATAGGAAGTTCCCAGAATTTTTCACCCGAAACTTTTCCTGTTGCAATGATTTTAGAAACAAATTCTTCATTGTTACCCATAATACCAGATGCTGCGGTACCTAATGCCACCATACAAGCACCTGTAAGTGTTGCTATATCAACAACTTCATCTACATCAAGTTTACACGCATAACAAAGAGCATCAGCAAGTGTCAAACGACCTTCTGCATCGGTATTATCAACTTCAATTGTTTTACCGTTCATAGCGGTTAATATGTCACCCGGTTTATATGCACCCATTCCCGGCATATTTTCGCATGCTGCGATGATTCCGTGAACTTCGACATCAGGTTTCAATTCAGCCATTGCTTTCATAATACCGATTACAACTGCCGAACCTGACATGTCATCTCTCATTGTAAGCATAGAATTTGCAGGCTTTAAGTCTAATCCGCCACTGTCAAAGCAAAGTCCTTTTCCGATAATTGCAATTCTTTTTTTAGGATTTTGCGGAGTATATTTCATGTGGATAAATTTTGGCGGTTCAATACTGCCTTTTGCAACTGCTAAATATGCGCCCATTCCCATTTGTTCAATTTGATTATGGTCAAAAACTTTTGTTTCTATCCCTTCAAGACTTTGAGCAATTTGAGCAAGTTTTGTCGGTGTTGCATAAGCGGCTGGCTCATTTGCCAAATTTCTTGAAAGTTCCATAGAATCTGCAACAACAATTGCTTTATTAACAAGTTCATTATCAACATTTGAAAGATAAAGTTCTTCAATGTGAAAATCTTTTTTGGTTTTGTATTTATCAAAACGATAATCAGAGATTTTAGCGCCCAAAACGGCAGGTCCGCCATAATTAAAATCGGTTGCAAAACAAATTCCGACTTTTTTAGCCTTTAATTCACCACATTTTTTGATTGCTTTTGCAACACTTTCTCTGATTACATTATTAGAAATTTCTTCTTCTTTGCCAAGCCCTAATACCAAAATATTTTTTGCAGGTCTTTGTTTGTGCGTGTGAAGAACAAAAGTTTCTCCCCTTTTTCCGCTAAATTCAGAAGGCAAAAACTGATTTACTAAATCACAAGTTGTTTGTTTATCCTCAAATTTATTGATAATTAAAACATCACATTCAGTATCTTTTACATTTTCTACAATTTTAATATTCATAAAACACTCCTTTTTCTGAAATTATAACACTTTTTCATCCCTTGGGTAATTTCTTAATAAAATATATAAAAAATAAAGCAATTATATATTATTTACCACAAAATTTTAGCAAAACGGATATCCCTAACAGGGAATCACCCACCCAAATTTCTAAATTTCACCTTCTGTTAAATTTGAAATTTCTCCCTCCCTCACGAGGGAGGGTTGGGGTGGGTGCATATTTTAACTTATTTTTTTGGTATTTATATACTTAATTAGCCAAGAAATAAAAATATTTCCCTCTCCTGAAAGATTTAGGAGAGGGCGCAGATGTTTGAGCAAAGCGAATTACATCTG
>CADAYE010000032.1 GCA_902792085.1 uncultured bacterium
CGATGTAAACGGACCTACACCTCCAAATAAAGAAGTACAATGTGCAGAGGGTACAACGACAATCAGTGCCAATACTACTTGTAAGGTAACAAATGGCTCAATGGGGGATATATTTCCTGTGGTATTTCACGATGGCGCAGTTGAACCAGCAACAAATGCTTCTTTGGCTGCCTTTTTAGGCGGAAACGGGAAAGATAGCGGTGTTAATGATTCATCTTCTTCAAATTCTTCCGGTCCGAGAACAGTGAATATAGATGGCGTAGAGTATAAATTCTTAAATGGTGCGTGGTACCATGAAGATTCTAACGGAAATTTAGTGAACAGTGGAGGTACTACATATACAAAGACTGCTGATGGGTATGAACGAAATTCTAATAACGGAATGCTTTACAAATTTGATAATGATATGAACCAGATTAGTGTGGCTAAAGATGGTTATGTGTATGAGTATAGCCCAGTTGGTTTTGTTCGTGAAGATGCTAATGGAAATATTTTAACGACTACTGGTTATTCTGTATATACTAAAACCTCTGATGGGTATGAAGTCTCAAGTTCACTAGGGACCTTTAAATATGATAATGACTTAAATATTATAGGTGTCGCTTGGAATGATGGTCGGTGGTATAATTATAAAGGTACCCCTGTTCGCGACGCCGGTGATGGTAATCTTGTAGATCCATGGGGAAAAACTTACACAAAAGTCTCTGATGGATATGAAAGTAAAAGTGGTGTGGTCACTTATAAATATGATAATGACTTAAATAATATTGGTATGACTTGGACAGATGGTCAGTGGTATGATTATTATAAGGGTAGTGTCAATACCTATTTAAAAAAAGATTCAAATGGAAATTTAGTTGATTATAATAGTGGACGCACCTACATCAAACGAGATGACGGATTGTATCAATTCGGGAATAATATATATGATGAAAATCTTAGTCGTATAAAATAAATATATTCTTGAACTATAATGCGCTGCTCGGGTGCATTTATGCGCACCGAATTGATAGCAGTGTATGTCAGGCAATTGCCGGACAAAATAACATGTCATTGCTTGACATGCACAATTACGAGCAAACGCAGTTTGAGTAGTAATCACATCAAATCAACAATTGAACGATTTTGAACTAATGTGATAGTTACTGTAAAATAGTATATAATTACCTAAATTTTTAAATTAATCAAAAAACGGGATATTGAATTTATCCCGTTTATAAATTTTATATTTATGCTTCAGCATCTGTCGTTTCAGGAGTGCCTTGAGAAGCTGTTTCTTGTGGTTTTGAAGATTTCTTGCTTGTAGCTTCTCCAATTTTTTTAAGAACCCAGCCTAATGTATGATCCCAAACCCATTTCAAGCCTGAGCCGATAGGTTTTAAAATATTACCATATATCCAGTTTCCAACCGGTTTAATTACCCCATTCCAAACAGGTTGGATTATATGATTATACCCCCATTTTAATCCTGAACCGATTGTCTGCAATACTCCGGGGGTTGCCAAAGCCGTACCAACACAATATCCTGCCGCCATATCATTATTCATGATACCGCAACCCATAACGGGAACAGGAGTGCAGCAGGTGCCAAATATTGGCATTGCAGGTGTGCAGCACCCGCCCATTGACATCATAGGCATCATTGGCATCCCACATCCGTTGATATTGACATTTCTTGTAATTTGTACGCTCATCACAAATCCTCGTTTAATATTTCCTCATGTATATAAAGTTTATTCATTCATGAAAATTGCCTTTTATTTCAATATATATTTATATTTCTTAATAATTTAGGCAATTAAATATTATTTACCACAAAATTTTGGCAAAACGGATATCCCTAACGGGGAATCACCCACCCCAACCCTCCCTCACGAGGGAGGGTTGGGGTGGGTGCTGATTTTAACCTATTTTTGTGGTAACTCCTATATAGTTACCATAATTTATTAAATGTAAGTATTTATTATACTATTGCATTTTAAATTTAATCGTGTTACTATTACACTTGTAAAAGAGGTTAGAAGATGACAAAACAATTGCGACGCAGCAGACGAAATCAAATGGGCTTGTTTTAAATTTAAAACAAACATCGCGTCGTGTTGAAAATAAATTTAAAAAGAGCCTGAGAGATTTCTGAGGTTCTTTTTTTACCCTCACCCGAATTTCTAATGCTTGTTCCTCGCATTGAAATTCAACCCTCTCCCACCCAAGTGATACTGTGGGCGAGGGAAAATATAAGGGGAATATGAAACCTCACCCGAATTTCTAATGCTCGTTCCTCGCATTGAAATTCAACCCTCTCCCACCCAAGTGATACTGTGGGCGAGGGGAAATATAAGGGGAATATGAAACCTCACCCGAATTTCTAATGCTCGTTCCTCGCATTGAAATTCAACCCTCTCCCAAAGGTAGAGGGGAAAATGGGAAAATGTAACAAAAAGTAAAAATGCAACAAATTTCAGGCAATTATCATTTTTACGCAACTTAAATAAAAGGTGAAAAGTATTATGAAAAATAAAAATTTACGACGAAACTCAATCATAAAGGCTAATGCCCCGTTAGTCAGATTAATGAATTTGGTATGGGGATTGTAATACATGATTGAGTGACCCTTTCACGATTTTCTGATTTTCGGCAATATGCCCCAAATAGAAAATCAGCCCTCTCACAAAGAAAGAGGGCGAGGGCAAAAGGAAAAGAAAATGATTTCAAAATTAACAGCAAGTACAATATATTCAACATTAGGAAATAACAGTTCACTTATTCCGTTAGGGATTAAAGATGTCGCAAACAGTTGCGGTCTTACCGCGGCTTCCTATATTGCAGGCGACAAAGTAGAGGGCAAAGACAGATTTATTGATGAGTTTGGTACTCAGGCTATCTGGCTTGGGGGGATTCCGGCTTATAAATATATTCTTGATAAAACAATTTTCAGACATTCAAAATTAGACCCGCAGGTTGATGTAAGACTTTTCAAAGATAAGAAAATTCTTACACTTGCAAAACAGTTTGCACCGTCTGAAGAAATTAAACAAAGCATTGTAAATGCATCAAAAAATCAAAAGTTGTTCAAATCGCTTACTATGGCTAAATTTGTTGCATCAACGGCTTTGACTGCATTATCATATTTCGGTCTGACAAAATTCAGGCATAAATATACAGAAAATCAGATTAAAAAAGATTATTTTGAAAATAGAAAGCATATTGCAGAAAGTTTTGGATCAAGAGAGATTCCGTTCTCATCAAAATTTTCTGCGGTACATAAAGACAAGAAAAATTCTCAGGTATCTTTTACCGGCGGTTTGCAGGATTTTATGTTTAACCCTGTTAAAAACCTTATGATAGTTGATGGTGTAATCACGGGCGAAAGACTCTCTCATTCAAGAAATCCACAGGATTTTATGGGCTATGTCATTAAAGAAGGAAGTTTTTGGGCGTTTATGTATTTTGCAGGTCCATTAATTTCAAAGGCATTAGAAAAACACAGTGAAAAATTCCATAACAAATCTATTGATTTGGATGCAAGAGTAATTGAAAATGAAGATTTTAAAAATGCGTTCAAAGACGGTTCTATAAAAGAACATCTAAAAGATTTTACTGAAAATAAAAATATTTCTGATTCTTATTTATATAAATTTGCAGTCAATCCTGAAAATAATGAAAATCTTATTGTAAAAATGGCGAAGGAATCTGATATAATTCCAAGACTTGAAATTGCACCATTTAAAAAACACCCGACAATTGTGGATACAAGAAAATATATAAATTTGGACGATTTAAAAGAAATCGGTTCAAAAGTTGAAAAATTGTTGCATCAATACGAAAAATCCGGCGAAGATATTGATACTTTCTTCAAATCAGTAAGAAAACTTAAAAGAGCATCAGTTATCAAAAATATCGGAGCATGTATAGGTGCGTTAGGTGTTCTTGCTCCTGCAATAATGCTTGCTGTCAGATATTTTGGAGATAATAAAGATTATCAGGTTAAAAAAGATGTTGAAGCAAAATTAGAACAACAGGCTTAATGTTCTTTTGTATTGCTTAAATTTCTTATTATGTTATAATTTAGAAATCATTTAAGAAAGGAGTTTTATTATGACTAAATGGGTATGCAGTGTTTGCGGTTACGAATATGATCCGGCAGAAAACGGAAATGTAGCATTTGAAGATTTGCCTGATGATTGGGTTTGCCCTCTTTGCGGTGTTGGCAAAGACCAATTTGAACAAGCATAAATAAACAAATATTAAATAAGCCGTTATAGAAATATATCGGCTTATTTTTTGTATAATATTTTTATGGAAAAAAATGCAAAAGATTTAATCAGCTATTTAAGAAGTATAGGTTTAGATGTTCATACATCAACCAAAGCGAGGGGAAATCAAGGATTTTATATAAAAAACAGAATCGATATTTCAAAAAATATTGCTCCCGAACGGCTTATTCCGACACTAATTCATGAGTTTGCTCATTATATTCATTCCCGTGTGGAACCGTTTATGGAAAGAACGGGCGGGAGTATTGAAGTTATTTTTGATGATGATACTCCAAAATTTTATCAAAATGAACTCCTTGAGGTTACCAAGTTTGTTGACAAAAACTCAAAATGTGAAAAATTGCTGACGCATAAGAATATTATAAAAGATAAAATTTCTGATTATGAGCAGATAATTAAAGAAAAATATCCGAATTTTCAGCGTTCTAAAAAATTCCCCGAATTTAACAAATATATTAAAGGCTCAAATGCAAAATATCTGCTAAAATATGACAGGGTAAAACTTATTTCAAAAGGTTTTTCAAAAAAAATTGACATTTATTCAATAGACAATATAGAAAGTGATTTTACAGACATGCCAAAAGAGTTTTGCGCATATATCAGACTGAAATCATGTCAGAAAAAACAATCAAGAATAAGTGCAAAGATTAATAAAATGAACAAATATTATTCAAAACCGACTGAACTATTTGCAAGGTTTGTTGAGGGTTTATATATAGATGAAGAGCAAACAAAAATAATTGCACCGAATTGTTACAAACGCTTTTGTGAACTGTTAGATAGCGGATACTATAAAGAGTTGCAGAAGGTTTATTATTCGTTTATATCCAAAAGTGAATAGAATAATTTTTGAGCAACAGTTTTATTCATTTTCCTTTTTGCAGTTTCTTCGTCAATATGTCTCAGTTCATTCCCGACTTTTTTATACAAAAATTCCATCGCACTGTTTTCTCTTGCTTCATCTGTAGAATATTCTTCTCTTATTTTTTGAAGTTCTCCGTAGTCAAGAAATTTTCCTCCGCAGATATAACAGTCATCAATTTTAACACTTCCGCCTGTTTTGGTTGTATTCTTGACCATTTTTGCTCCGCAGGCGGGGCAGGTCCTATCTGCATTATCATTAACAGCATCAAATGTTTTACCCTTTAATGCTTCTTCAATAACGGAAATATCTTCATGTTCTTCATTAAATTTATCAAATTCACGGTTATCAAAGAAAATTCCTCCGCAACCTTTTGCGCAAATATCAATATTTATTCCTTCTGACGGAATAAACACTTTTTCCATTTCCTTGCCGCAAGCAGGGCATTTTATTGTTTCAAGTGTATCCATAATATTCTCCTTTTGTTTTTTATTATATTTTGATAAGCACCATTTTGAAATCGTTTAAAAAGTTGAACATATAATATGATGTTGTAAAATAAGATTATGAAGATGAGAGAAATTTTACTTGTTGCAATGGCTTTGGTTATCGGGAATGTGTCTTATGGTGCGCAAATAGTTTATCCTAAAAGCCAAAATGTAACTATTAAAGCGGATAAAACATTCTTTGTCGGAAATGAGCAGACTGATAAAGTTTTAAAAATTAACGGCGAAATTGTAAATCTTCATCCTTCGGGAGGGTTTAAACATGTTGTAAAACTAAATTCGGGGCTTAATACTTTTGTTATCGATAATGGAACTGAACAAAAAACTTATAAAATTACAAGACCGCAAACTGTTGTCGGTACAAACGGAGTAGTTGTAAAACCGATTATTTATGATAATCCTGTTGTAATTATGCTTTCAAAAGACAATGTTCCGTTGCGTTCAACTCCTGTCGATGCCGGATTAAACAGACTTCAGCATTTGCCAAGAGGACTTGAATTTGAAGCAATCGGTGAAGAACGGGGTTTTTATAAAGTTAAGTTAGGGCGTGATGGGTTTGGATTTGTCTCAAAGGATTCTGCCGTAAGAACCGATAAAAATAAAACGGATTATGCAAATATCCGATGTAGTACACACCGGCACGGGAAAAATGAGAAGTTTCTTGAATTATTCCTTGACCGAAAAGTACCGTATTCTGTTACGGATATTGGTACAGGACTTGATATATCTGTTTATAATGTTGATAATTATATGTCTCAAAAGTATGACGATTTTATCGAAGGTAAACCCTTTGGATATTCGAGTTACTACAATACTGACGGAGCATTGATTGTTTCAATGAAAGAATTTCCAAAAGTCAATCCGCATGAATCGCTTCGAAATATAAAAATAACGATAGATGCTGGTCATGGAGGAAGTGAAACAGGTGCTATCGGTTGTTTGGGTACAAAAGAAAAAGATGTAAATTTGCAAATTGCGCAAAATCTGAGAAATAAACTTGAAAATCGCGGCGCTAAGGTATTTATGACAAGAGATGATGATTCTTATGTCGAATTAAATGAAAGAGTAGAAAAATCAAATTATTTTGGTGCAGATATTTTCCTGAGTATTCACAATAATTCATTATCAGATTCTATGGCTGATAGAGATGCGACAGGTACGGAAACATATTATTTTTATCCTCAATCCAAAGAACTTGCAAAAATTCTTGCAAAATCAATTTCTGATAAAACAGGATTTAAAAACGGAGGGCAAAGAGGGAAAAGTTTTGCCGTAATTCGTAATACACAAAGCATTGCAGTTTTGATTGAAGTCGGGTATATGATTAATCCTGATGATAATTCAAAAATTATAGATAATGATTTTCAAAATAAAATAACGGACGGTATAATTGTTGGTTTGGAGAGGTATTTAAGACAAGATGACATATAACGGAGAAAAATTAGGGGCATTTGTTGTTCCGACAGGTGTCGGTGCAAGTATTGGCGGCTATGCGGGAGATGCAAGTTATTATGCACGAAAATTTGCGCAGATATCGAAACTTATCGTAAATCCAAATGTTGTCAATGCAGGCGGTTTTTCAGGTATAACCGACAATATGCTCTATGTTGAAGGTTATTCTTTAGACAGTTTTTTTAAAGGTGAAATTAATCTTATACCGTCAAAAGATAACAAAATTGGCATAGTATATGACAAAGCAATTCCAAATGATGTGTTAAATGTTCACATAAATACCCAAAATGCCGTAAAAACAGTTTATGGTATAAATCTTTGCGAATTTGAAGAAACTGATGAAGAAGTTGGAGTTGAATTTTTTGTTAATGACGAAGGTATATCTGTTGGGAATGTAAAAAATATTTCAACACTTGAAAAATCATGCAAAAATCTTATTGATAAAGGGTGTGAAGCAATAGCGATAGTTTGTATGTTTGATGAACCTGAAAGTGATAATGAAGATTATTCAAACGGAGTAGGTGTTGACCCTGTCGGAGGGGTTGAGGCAATAATTTCGCATGATATTTCCAAAAAATTTAAAATTCCCTGCGCTCATTCTCCTGCTTTTGCCGATTATCAGATTTATCCAGAACTTGTTAATCCAAAATCAGCGTCAGAATATATTACACCGACATTTTTACCCTGTATTTTAATCGGACTTTCTAATGCCCCGAAAATTACAACAGATTTAACAAAGGGAATCAATATAAAAGATTTGGATTATCTTGTAATGCCTTATGACTGTCTTGGTTCAGCGCCTGTGTTCGAAGCGTTAAAAAATGGCATAAATGTTTATACAGTAAAAGAAAACAAAACAGAACTTGATGTTACCAAAGAAAAATTGTTCTCAAATAGTGCAATAACTCAAATTGCATCTTATGATGAATTATTAGGAATTATATACTCATATTGACCAAAGCAAAAAATATTGTATAATAGTAAGAGTTTATAATTTTTTAAGGAGCAAAAAGATGCCAAAATTTAATAATAATAACCATTTTAACTTTTTGGGGGTGGGTAACCTGCTCAGTGACAGCGTTTCATGGTTAACAAAAGATTTCAAAAAAGCATTTACTCTCGCAGAAATAATTATTACTATAGGCATAATCGGGGTAGTTGCGGCGCTTACTATACCTCTTTTGATACAAAATTCAAACAGTAAAAAGTTTACAACACAGTTTAAAAAATCATTATCTACCCTAAATCAGGCTGCAATTGGTGCGCAGGCTCAGTATGATTTGGATTATTCACTGTTAACACAAATTAATGATGATACCACCTGCAAAAGCGATACACTCGCAGGCGGACAATACAACTTTTGCGGCTTGTTTAATAACACGCTTGCAGGTCAGACTTATCTTGGTAAATATGGGAATGTAAAAGGTGCAAACGCGTCAAGTCCGTATAGCGCAAATGTAACAAGTTTTTCAATAGAAAACTTTTTG
>CADAYE010000033.1 GCA_902792085.1 uncultured bacterium
CTCAAAAAAGTTTGCTCTTTTGTCCTGCGAACAGCCTGATTTTTTCGCAAACTTTTTATTGTGTAACTTGACACTCTCTCTACTATTGTCAAAATTCGCAAAAAAAACCTGATTTCGGGTGAAATCAGGGATAAAATTGTAGGGGAAAAATTAAATTGGAATTAATATAAAAATAAACTTTTACTATATTTGAGATTCATCGCCTTGCTCAGAATTAAATATTACGCTATGTGTAACAACGATTTGTTATACGCCGCAATAAAATTCATCTGTTCAAACAACAAATCCGAACGATCAACAAACGGCTGAGGTTGAACTGCAACTGTTGTCGTTACCTGGTCCTTGTAAATGTCCTGCAACTTTGAATCAATTTTTTTCAAATTCTTTAAAGCCATAATCTTGACCTCGTGTTATCTCTCTCTTGTATATATAAAGTATATACTCAAACTAAAATTTCACACTTCTGTAGTTTTGTTACAATTCTTAATAAAACAAATTAAAAGTTAATATTTTAGCAAATTTTCAAAATAAATTGTTTTTATTAATATATAGGTATAGGAAAAGGAAGTAGAATGTCCGAACAGGGAATTAATTTATTCAATAATTTTGTACAAAAACGTCCCAATTTTACGGCTAACGACCCTTCTATGCAGGGGGGAAATGATGCGGTTGCACAGGCTACGCAGGCATCCGGAGCAGGTTATGTTAATAATCGTCTAAATGCTTCAAAAGATGCAGATCCGCTTACAACATTAGGTTTGACCACCGCTATCGGCTATGGTATAGGGCAAGGAATGGACTACTTTGGTCCGAAATGCGAAGGCAAATACGAACAAACAATACTTGGTAAACTCGGTTCTTGGGGAGATAAATTTTCCCGAAATACAAAAGTCGGAAGATTTATTGAAAAACAATTAAATAAAATGAGTACAAAGTGGGAACAACTTTCTCACAAAAGCAGAATTGTCTATACACTGAGAAACCACTCAACACAACCGGAATGGCAGTTTGCAAAAATGCCTTTCCACGGATTGCACGGATTTTTGTCTATGGACACGCACACGGTTTTGGAAAATTATACAAAACCAATATCTAATGTTGAGCGCAAATTTTTAGGATTTATACCAAGAAGCAGTAAAAATGATTTCAGCAAACTTGAACAGTACGGTTTGAGTGAAGATGCTATTAAGAACTTTAAAAACAGCCTCAATGGAAAAACATTTCTTGAACAGGCTAAAGCGCTACAGATAAAAGAACTTGAACTTTTGGGTGTAAGAAATGTTGATGCCTCAAAGACTTTAGAAGAATTACAATCAACTGCAAGAGAATTAAAAATTACAAAAAAACTCGGATTTAATTCGGTTGCGGAATTTGATACCGTAATGAAAGATGTTGTCGGTCATCCAAAAGAAATTATGCAGGCATTTGAAAAAGCAACTGCAGGCGGACAAGATTTGCATATTTCAATAGGCAGAGGTACTGGTTCAGGATTTTTAGGAAAACTCAAATCTCATTTCTTTGGAAGAAAAGTAAGTATTAGTGAATACTTAAATAAATACAAAGCAACTTTAGGCAAAGGTAACGCAACTCACCTTGGCAGAGCATTACCAAAAGCATTGGGTTGGCTTGTAGAAGGCTGCACAAACAGATTTGCAGGTGGTAAACTTGCACCGTTTATGCAGGCATTCATTTTCGCAGATATGGCATACCACACGGCAAAAGCACCAAAAGGAGAACATGGCAAAACTTTAATTGAAAGATTTGTAAACGACTTTTCTTACTTTGCCGCTATGACTCTCGGTTTAATGGGTATCCACAAAATCGGCGGCGGTAAATATATCGGAACTGACAATGCAGGCAGAGAAGCATACAGAGCAGCATTAAAAGTACACAAAGAATTAAATAAAGCAGGCGCATTCTTAACTAAAAAGGCATTTAAAGACAGCCTAAAAAGTGTCAACGCGCACCTAAATGTTGACGGTCTAAAATGGTATCAGAAAATTTGGCAAAAGGCCGCATTATTTGTAAATCTTGGTAACGAATACGGTGGGACATGGAATAATCCGAACGCTAAAGTTATGAACGTATTGAGAAAAATTGCAAACAAAAACCTCATTGGTGTACCGTTAAGAATTTGGCTTGGCATGGCGGTAATCACTCCGATTATAGTAAAAGCCGCAACAAAGACTGTTCATGCAATCTTTGGCCGTCCGACACATTCAGTTCTTGACGAAGATGAGGAAGAAGAAAACAACGAACAAATTCAAGACCAGATTAACAATGCGCAAACTCCTGTTAAGGACCCGAATACTTTGCCTGATACAAACTTAATTAAACAAACAATCAACGGTCAGTATATAAACGACCCTAATAACACAAATTCAACAACGACAACAACACAAAACATAAATAATCCGACAAAAGATGAACAGGGTAGATTACAGGAGCCTGTCAGAACATATATTCCATCTCCGGTTTCAATGGTTCAGGGTTTAGACCCGACTGCTGCCGATATGGCTCTTGCCAATGCAGACAGAGCCGAACAGCAAATTAATGATATTCTCGCATCAATTCGCAAAGGCTAAGTAAATTTATAGACATAAAATCTCCGATATAATATACTTATATCGGAGATTTTATGAATGAACTTGAAGTAAAAAGAGTAATAGGACTAATGTCAGGGACCTCATGCGACAGCATTGATGCTGGATTGTGCGAAGTTTATCCGGATATGACTGTAAAACTTATTAAGGGGATAAATTACAAATATCCTGTTCATATAAAGGAAAAAATCTTTCAGATTTTCAGAAACGAAGCCTCCGTATCAGATATTTGTCAGATGAACTTTGCAATCGGAGAATGTTTTGCCAATGCCGCAAACATTTTGATAGAAGAATTTGGCAAGCCTGATTTTATTTCAAGTCATGGGCAGACAATATTTCATTACCCGTTTGATGAAAAAATTGATAATATTTCACTAAAAAGCACTTTGCAAATCGGAGAAAGTTCTGTTATTGCACAAAAAACAGGCTGCATGGTTGTTTCAAACTTCAGAGAAGCTGATATAGCGCAAGGCGGACAGGGCGCCCCTTTAGTTTGCTTTGCAGACGAAAAATGGTTTCGCAATATTTCCCATCTGCCTTATGAAGAGGGTAAAAAAAATTATGCGATTCAAAATATCGGCGGAATATCTAATGTTACAGTGGTATCACAGGATTACGACACCTTTGGATTTGACACAGGTTTAGGCAATATAATGATAGATTATTGCGCCAACAAATATTTCTCACTTCCTTATGATAAAGACGGACAAATCGCATCAGAAGGCATAGTATCAGACAGTTGGCTCGAATGTCTTTTGCAGGACGAATATTATTTTGTTGAACCCCCAAAATCAACCGGCAGAGAATATTTTAATCCGAAATATATAGAAAATGCACTCAAATATGCCCCTAAAGATTCTAAAGATATTCTTGCAACGGTAACCGCTCTGACGGCAAAAACAATAGCAGAAGCCTATGAAAGATTTATTTATCCGAATGTCGGAATACACGAAGTAGTAATTTGCGGAGGTGGGGCATACAACAAAACTCTTATGAAATTTTTGCGTTCTTATCTGCCGTCATACATTGAATTAAAGACCTGCGAGGATTATGGAATTTCAAATAATTTTAAAGAAGTAATGGCTTTTGCACTTTTAGGTTACTGTACTTATTACGGAATCCCTAATAATTTACCCTGCTGCACAGGCGCAAAGAAAAGAGTGGTTATGGGAAAAATAACTTATTAACGATGTGTAAATAATCTTTTTATACAATGGCAAAAAAATAAATTTTCGTGTTATTATACACTTAGTAGAAAATTAGGATGTGTGTCATGGCTAATTTAAAAGAAGAAAAAATTATTGGAATACCCCGAGCAATGTCTTTTTACGGTAATTATCCGTTTTATTTCGGATTTTTTAACGACTTGGGAATAAAAATTGTTTTGTCGGATGTAACAACAAAACAAACAATGTCAGAAGGCGCAGGACTTGTTGTAACAGAAACATGCCTGCCTATAAAAGTTTATGTCGGACATATCTTAAACCTAATAAAAAAAGGGGTTCAAAATATTTTTGTTCCATCGTTGCAGTCTATTGACACAAAAATCTATAACTGCTCTAAAATCAGAGGGTTGCCTGATTTAATCAGAAATGTCGTAAAAGAAGATTTTAATATGATAGAAGCAACACTTGATAAATCAGAAAAAAAACAGGGTTTGTATGAATTTTTGGCTGAATGTGTCGCACCATTTGGCATAACAGATAAAAAACTTATTAAAAAAGCATCAAAGGCAGGTTGGAGATGTTATAACAATTTTCATGTTATGACAAAATCCGGTATGCCTTATTCAAAAGCTTTGAGTTATGCACTGCAAGGTAAAGTTGTGATTGAAAATAATACTAAAGAATACCCCATTTCTATTGCACTTGTCGGTCACGGATACAATATTTATGATGAAAGAGTTTGTATGAAAATTGTTGATAAACTCGAAAAAATGGATGTAAAAGTTTGCACAGCCCTTCAACTTTCATCAGAACAACTTGACGAAGGTATTTTAACTCTCGGCAACGAAAAGTATTGGGCTAATGAAGATGAAATGACTGGCACGGCAGGTCATTATTTAAAAGATAACAAAATTGACGGTATAGTTACTGTTACGGCATTTGGCTGCGGACCGGATTCACTTATGATTGAAAGAATTACAAGAAAAGCAAAACAGTTTAGTAAACCTTTATTAAATCTTACAATTGACGAACAGACAGGTGAAGCGGGATTTGTAACAAGACTTGAAGCATTTGTTGATATGCTTTTCCGCAAAAAGCGTGCTAATATTGTCAATAATATAAATATTAGCGAAGAAGAGACCCCTCAATACACGCTAAATACTGATATTATAGAAACAAAATCATAATAATTTATGTTTGTTATATAATATTTATTATGAGGTATAGATATGCAATTAGAATTTTTATATTCAAAAATACACAGAGCGACAGTAACGGATGCAAATCTGAATTATGTCGGTTCAATAACTATTGATAAGGCTCTTTTAGATGCCGCAAATATGAAAGAATGGCAAAAAGTTGAAATTTTGGATGTCAATAACGGGGAGAGATTTCAGACTTATATAATTTCAGGGGAAGAAAATTCGGGTTGTATATGCTTGAACGGTGCGGCAGCAAGAAAAGTTCAAAAAGGTGATAAGGTTATCATTGTGACTTATGCCCAAATGGACGAAACAGAAGCCAAAAGCCACAAACCGACTATTGTTATTGTTGATGATAATAATAAAATCGTAAAATAAGAATTAATAAATATATTTTCCCTTTACATAATCTTTACTTGACCTTTTGGCAATAAAATTTTATGCTATATAGGTAAATTTAATATATAGAACCTGAAACAAGTTCAGGATGACAATTTGTCAGTAGTTTTATTCAGACGAAAAGAAAAGAGGGGCGTATGACAGAATTTACTCACAAAAGGGGAGACGGAAAGGTATTTAGCCAGGATGATATCAAAAGGCTTATCGGCGAACATAATATCAAGTTTATAAAACTTCAGTTCGTTGATATAAATGGTCAGGTTAAAAATATCACATTGCCGTCAGAGCAAATTGATAAAGTTTTGAATAATGAAATTATGTTAGACGGTTCTTCAATCAAAGGTTTCAGAAGTATTGAAACATCTGATATGTTTTTCCACCCTGATTTGACAAGTTTTCAGATTTTACCTTGGAGGGAACATGAAGGCGGAAACAGTGCGCGTTTAATCTGCGATATTTATAATGTTGACGGAACACCGTTTGAGGGCTGTCCGAGATGTAATTTAAAAAGAGTCATGCAAGCAGCAGAAAAAATGGGTTTCTCAATGAACATCGGACCTGAAGCGGAATTTTTCTTATTTGCAAAGGATAAAGACGGCAAAATTACAACTACAACCCAAGACCACGCAGGATATTATGATGTCGGACCGGAAGATTTGGGGGAAGATGTTCGTTCAGATATAGTTTTAACATTGCAGGAAATGGGCTTTGATATCGAAGCATCACATCACGAAGTTGCAGACGGTCAGCACGAAATAGATTTTAAATACTCAGATATTTTGACGGCTGCGGATAATGTTGCTACATTCAAAGTCGCAGTAAGAGCAGTTGCAGCAAAACACAATTTGCATGCAACATTTATGCCAAAACCGATATATGGGATAAACGGTTCAGGTATGCATTGTAACATTTCACTCTTTAAAGACGGAAAAAATGCTTTTTATGATGAAAAAGCAGAGTATCAGTTATCTGATATAGCAAAATATTCTGTCGGGGGAATGTTAAAACATGTAAAAAGCATTACTGCCGTAACAAATCCGCTTGTAAACAGTTACAAACGATTAGTTCCGGGGTATGAAGCACCGGTATATTTGGCTTGGTCTTTGGCAAACAGAAGCGCATTGTTAAGGGTTCCGGCTAAACGAGGAATTTCTACAAGAGTTGAACTCCGTTCTCCTGACCCTTCATGCAACCCGTATTTAGCTTTTGCTGCGATTTTGGAAGCCTGCATGGACGGTATCAGAAACAAAATCGACCCACCTGCGCCTGTTGAAAGCAATATCTACAAATTAACCGCCAAAGAGCGTAAAAAACAAAGAATTGATTCCCTTCCGGGCAGTCTTGCAGAAGCACTTGAGTACATGGATAAATCACTCGTAACAAGAGCCGCTTTAGGTGACCATATATTTACGGAATTTATGACATCCAAAAAGAAAGAATGGGATTCATTCAGAACTTATGTTTCTCAATGGGAACTTGATAAATATTTGGCAAGATACTAATAACTGTATACTAACAATAAGTTTTGAGAATTATGAACAGATAATTTGATTACTATTTTTTATGATAAAAATAAAACAAGGGTAAACTCCAATTACCTCATCCGACGCAGACCGGTTAAGAGAAATTGGCGGAAAAGGTGGTGAGCGATGAAGCGAGAGATAATTAAAAAGCCCTAGTTAGTCTAGGATAATCCAAATTCTTGCCGAATTTGTTTAGGGAGTTAAGATAGGTTCTATGAGGTAACGACTCATAGAGCCTTTTGCTTACAAATATATTCTAACTTATTTTTTTTTTATTTTTTCAACCCCTATTTTTTTAATTTTTGTAACAAAAAGGCAATTTTTGAAAGTGAAAAGATTTTATATAAATATAGGGGATATAAGGAATTACTATGGGATTACAAAAAGTTG
>CADAYE010000034.1 GCA_902792085.1 uncultured bacterium
TATATGCAGACTTTTACATAAAGAATATAAACCTAAGTTTTATAAAATTGATGACGTTCCGCTTGAACACAGAACCTATGCAAATAAAAAAGATTTTGCTATATTTCATTTAGGATATTAAATCTTATTTTTATTAAAAAAAATTTAACTAAATCATTATTCCATAGCTTGTAGTGCATTTTAATGCACGAAATCTTTCAAATTACCTATTTCTGCCCTTTTATGTAATTTATTTTAAAATTTCATCAAGCAAATCCGCGTTTTTAGAAGCATTTTCTATCTGAGATTTAGATAGTCTGCGCATATAATTTTTTAATGCTTCTCTAATCAGTTCACTTCTTGAAAGTTTTTCACTTCCCGCAAGCCCGTCAACTCTGTTTAAAAACTCATCAGGCATTGTAACCAAAACCTTTGCCATATAAAACCCTTTCTTACACTTAGTTCTCTCCTATTCAAATTATATCATGGGTATATCCTTATGACAAGCGTTTTGGTTGTTTATGTTATAATTTGTTTAGATAAATAAGGAGTATAAAAGAGATGAAAGTAAATAAAAACTACCAAAATATAGCGCAGAGTTATCTTTTTTCGACTATTGCGAAAAAAGTAAACGAATATACAAATTTGCATCCTGATAAAAAAATTATAAAACTTGGTATCGGAGATGTTACTTTACCTTTGTGTAATTGTGTTGTTAATGCTCTCAAAGAAGCATCTGATGAAATGGGAGTAAAAGAAACATTCAGAGGCTACGGACCTGAACAGGGATATGAATTTTTAAAATCCTCAATTCAAGAATATTATAAAGGGCACCGAGTTGAACTTGAAAATGATGAAATATTTATCTCAGACGGTGCAAAATCTGATTTAGGCAACATTTTGGATTTGTTTGACAAAGATAATACGGTTCTTGTACCTGACCCTGTGTATCCTGTTTATGTGGATACAAACACAATGAACGGAAGAAAGATTGTTTATATTAACGCAAATGCCGACAATGAATTTTTACCGCTTCCTGATGAAAATATTAAAGCGGATATTATTTATATATGTTCTCCAAACAATCCGACAGGCGCAGTTTATAACAAAGACCAACTAAAAAAATGGGTTGATTACGCAAATAAAAATAATGCCGTAATTCTTTTTGACAGTGCGTATGAATGTTTTATAACCGATGAGAATTTACCGCGCAGTATTTATGAAATTGAAGGTGCAAAAACCTGTGCTATTGAGTTTTGTTCATTTTCAAAAATGGCAGGATTTACAGGTACAAGATGCGGTTGGACAGTAGTTCCAAACAGTTTGATTTTTGAAGATATGAGTCTTAATAAAATGTGGTTAAGACGCCAGACTACAAAATTTAACGGAGTTCCGTATATTGTTCAGAAAGGTGCTCAGGCCGTATTTACACCTGAAGGGCAAAAGGAAATCGCTCAAAACCTTAATTACTATAAAGAAAATGCCAAACTTATTTCTGATGTCTTAAAAAAACACAACATTTGGCATATTGGCGGGAAACATTCACCATACATTTGGTTAAGATGCCCGAATAATATGAAATCGTGGGAATTTTTCGACTATCTTTTGGAAAATGTTCAGATTGTCGGAACTCCCGGTTCAGGATTTGGCAACAACGGGGAAGGTTATTTCCGTCTGACTTCATTCGGAAGCAGAGAAAATACACAAGAAGCGGTTGAAAGGCTTGATAAATTTTTGCCGTAAAGTTTTAGCCCAAAAAGATAATTACTCATAACAATAACGGTAATGTAATTTTATATTAAAACTTTTAAACTCATAATGTACACCTAAAAAAATAAGGAGGGATTATGAAAAAGATATTACCGTTATTCACACTATTGGCATTTTTAGCAGTTCCGCAAGGCGCATTCGCATGGACCTATGACGGCATAGGCAGTCTGAATCCGTTTACAAACTTCGGACGAGGTTTTGGCGGTGATGGCTGCGGTTGCAAAGTTGAACGCTGTCAAACCCGCAGATTAACAAAATGCGAAAAATTGCATGGAGTTAAACTCATCAGAGGGACAAACTGCGGATGCGCCGCTCCTGTCGAGCCAATCTACATGGAGCCTAAAAATTGCGCAGGATGCCATAGAGCATTCTAACAACAAAAGCGATGCCTGTTTTCGGGCATCGCTTTTACTTTATATCCTTGAAATGTAATTCACATCAAATTCAAGCAAATCCGCTATCTGCATTACTTCATTATAGGTTATTGTACCTCTGTTAATTCTTTTTGACAAAGAATTTAACGAATATTTTCGCCCTGTCTTAGCTGTTAATAAGTCCGCTAACTTTGTAATATTTAGCCCTTTTAGTGCCGTAAGTGACTTTATTTGTTCTTTCGCATTAAAATTCATATCTTAATTCTATTACATTACTCTTTTATTGACAAAAAGTTTTATTTTGTATAAAATATTTCCATAAATGGCGACTATTTATTTATTATTGGAAATATATATAAACAAATATAAAGGATTAATTTATGGAAGAACACAAAGAAGAACTTTTAAAACAAGCGTCCGAACTCTTATACAGAGCAAATGAAGTCCAAGCATTATTAAAAACAGTAAAAAACTCCATAAAACAAAGCGTTGAAAGCAGAGAAGATTTATCATACATCCTTACAGGATGCAATGTTATAGAAAAAATGCAAAACGAATTAATTGCTCTTGCAGATTTCCACGAAAGAGAATGTATGTAATTAATATTCAATATCCCTTAACGCTTTAAATATTTTATCAGTAATATCCTGTATATATTCCTGACTTACAAGACCGTTTATTATTGCATCTGCAATTTGGTATGTCGGGCGGATAAATTCCTGTGCAGTACGGTTTACATCCGCAAACTGCAAATCGGCAGCCGCACCTTCTTTTCCTCTTTGTTTTGCACGTCTGTACCAGCGTTCTTTTATGACTTCTAATGGCGTAAATACATAGACTTTTACATCCATAATATCTCTTATGCCTTCATTTAGAACATACAAACCTTCTGTTAAAATAACTTTTGCAGGAGTTTTTTCATCTCCGTCAGGGAATGATTCACATGTAACAAAATCATATCTTGGAGATTTTATTGTCATACCTTCTTTTAACGCTACAAGATGCTGCTGCATAAGTCTTAAATTGATTGCATCAGGGGTATCAAAACTAAATCCTGTTTTAAATAATTCTTCGTAACTTCCCGCCTCTTTAAGTTCTTTTGAAGTATCTTTATAATAATCATCACAACGAATAACAGTATAGATTCCGTCTTTTTTATCTTTAACACAGGCTTTAATAGTGTTATCAACAAAAACAGTCTTGCCTGATGCGCTTTCTCCTGTTATACCGATAAGAAAAGTCTTTTTCTTATCCTGAACAACTTTTCTTGCAATATTCATAACAAGATTGTCGGAAATCTTTAAAAATAATGGTTGTTCCTGCTTTTTATCTTCTTCTAATATTTTATTCAGAGCATCAACAATGGTTGATACAATTTCCATATCTCTGCGATTTGAATAAAAATCGTAGTTTGTTAATTCATAATCCCTAATCATATCTTTCCCTTGCAATAACATACACACATTCTAATTCAAGCCAAATAAAACTTCCATAAAAGTTTTATTTTTGTAACAAAAAATTTATATTATTAAAGTTTTTGTTCATGTATGACGAAGATATATTTGTCAGAAGATATGTAAGGAGTTATAGTTTATGTATGATGACATTTTATTGGAAGACTCTGTAAGAGAAGCGCAAGAAGCGGGGTTAAACAGTTTGAAGTGCGAAGTAAAATCAGTCGAAGCAGTAATTGAACAATTTTTATCGCAAATTTTAGAATGTACTTCCTCACTGTCAGAGAGAGATTTTTTGGTTTGTGGGATATAAAATCTGACAAGCAAAATAATCAAAAAAAGGTATTTATATACTTAATTAGCCAAGAAATAAAAATTTCCCTCTCCTAAAAGATTTAGGAGAGGGCGCAGATGTTGGAGCAAAGCGAATTACATCTGCGGGAGAGGTTTGATAAATTTTGATAATTATATAGAATTTATTTAATAAAATTAACGGCTGGATTGCCACGCCCTATCGGGCCTGCAATGACATGTTACTGTAAATTAGCATATAATTACCTAAATTTTATAAATATAACCTCTCCAACAATCTGTAAGGCAACAAGTTGCCTACATCTTGTATCCTCTCCTGCAAGCAGGAGAGGAAAATCTATTTGGCTAATTAAATATATAAATCCCCCCCCAAAAAAAGAACCTTACAGATGTAAGGTTCTTTTTTATATCTTTAGACTGCTATCCTACATATTGAAATTGGAAGCCCATAGGATATTTTTGGAAAATATTTTCACCAGGTTGAAGAAGTGAATTTGCTATTGCAGTTACCGGATTGTACATTCCGAACGGATTATTCATACCCATACCCATATTCATCATAGGATATGTCATTCCGAAACCTGTTCCGAATGGATTGGTCATTGATGTAGTTGGATAAGGTACTGACGGTGTTGACGGAGTAGAACCGCTTGTTAAACCTGAAGTCGAAGTATCCGTTGAACCATTTGAACCGCTCGTACTTGTTGAACCTGAAGTTGGAGTATCCGTTGAACCATTTGAACCGCTCGTACTTGTTGAACCTGATGTCATTTGACCGGAAGTAGTTTGGTCAGAAGTTGCATCACTTGCATCAGTGGCATCAGCATCAGCAGAACCTTCCGCTTCGGTCTGTTCTTCTTCCTCTGACGGTTCAGGGAAAGTTAATGCTCTTGCCCCCCAGCCGACTATACCACCTATGATACCGCCAATTGCAGAACCAATACCCGGGCAAATACAACTGCCGATTGCTGCACCTGCTGCCATACAGCCAAGTTCAACACCTGCGCCGGCGGTTTGCTTTAATGCACCTTTTATGCCTTCTTTTTTATATCCTGCATAAATATTTGGTGCTTCGAATGCAAGAGTCAATAATGCGCCAATATATGGCATCTTTTTACCAAAACCTTTTCCTAAGCCTTTTAAAGCGCCAAGAAATTTACTTGTTCCTTTCATCCCCGCAAGACGCATACCCGCCTTTGCAGATGTCGCCAATGATTTTGGTAAACCTACGGTTGTCTTAAATAATCTTGTAAAAAATCCGCCTTTACTTGCCGCCAATTTTCCTACATGACTTTCAAATGCCTTGCCGGCAACTTTTGCCTTAGAAAAAATTGAGCCCTTCGGAGCAGCCTTATATGCTTTGCCAATTACAGATGCGCTTTCCCCGAAAATAAATTCAGGTGCGCATTTTGCTGCTCTTACTCCATAGTTTAGTGCCTTTGAACCATATTTAACTATAGAACTAATCAATCCCATGATGTTCTTCCCCTTTATATATCCCCTGTAAATATATAAAGTTTATTCACCCATAAGAATTGCTTTTTTGGTTTTATATTGTTAAGAAATATTACAAAAACCTATTCGTCAATATTAATAAATTCATAGCCCTGACCATTGTTTTGGTACTCTGTACCAGAATTTACAACTTCATTCGGTTTTGATTTTATTGAACGATTTATAGTAGTTGAAAAATCAGACAAGTTATTAATATTGTAGAAATGACCGCCTGTTGTTGCAGATAAACAAGTCAGCGATTTGGAGTAAGACGAAACTAACACAACATCAATGTGGACATCATTTCTTTTTGCCATAAGTCGTCTTGCAAATTCGCACGGATCACCGCCGCAGTTTTCACCACCATCTGTTATCAGAACTATTTTTTTAGGTGTTGAGGTATCCATTGATGCAAAATCCTGATATACAGTTCTGTCTAACGCATACACAAGCGGAGTTGCACCACCGACATCAACGGAGTTCATACCATTAATAATAGAATTTGCATTCGCACTGCGAATTTGAGTAACCTGTTTTGTTGCAGAACAAACACCGGTTGATGAACCGATAGGACTTGCCTGCGTAACAACTTTCATTTTATTACCTTTTTTGATAATCTTTTTAACTTCCTGCAATTGCGCACCCAAAGACGGGTTATTGCCGTAATTATCATGACCAAAAACTCTAAACCCTAACTTTGTGGAAGATGGGATTTGAGCAACAATTGAACTCATAGACCGCTTTGCAACAAGAATCCAATTTGCCATACTGCCGGAATAGTCCATTACTATTTCAACAATCGGCGCTTGTTCATCATTGACAATATTTTGGTCAACATAAGACGATACACTGTAATTATTGAAATAATTCTGATTAGTAACATTTGCCGGCGAAGTCTGAACGGTACGCGCAGGCGATTTTACAACCCCCGAAGTATTAACCGTATATTTTGCGCCGAATGCACAACAGGAAGATAAAACCAAAAATCCTAAAAGTAAAGGTAATTTTCTCATAACATATTTCTCCGATTTCTGAAATAATACCACAAAAAATACTTAAGGTGTAATTTTAAGTACACGATGATTTATACATATATAACGAAAAATAAAAAAAATTGTTCAATAATCTAAATTTATGGATATAATGCGATGTAGGGCAGGCAATTACCAGACAAATTATTCCAAATTCATATTTAATATGTCATATTTATCATTAAAATTACACCAATTTTCGTCATAATACCCGTTTTGGACAAAATTTCTAAATGACGAAAATTCCCAGTCTTTTGGCGCAATATTGTAATGTTTCATTGAATTATAATGAATATAATCAATATGGCGGTATAAATCTTCTTCGCTAATAATTGAATGTTCCCAATATCTCCTTTGCCAAATATCAGATTCCCTACTTTTGTTACATGTATGTTTTAATTTTGATATTTTTGTAAACGAACTTTTTATATAACCAACAATTTTAGGGTATAAATTTAGGCAATTATATATTATTTATTACAAAATTTTGGCAAAACGGATATCCCTAACGGGGAATCACCCACCCAAATTTCTAAATTTCACATTCTGTTCAATTTGAAATTTCTCCCTCCCTCACG
>CADAYE010000035.1 GCA_902792085.1 uncultured bacterium
AAGCACTCATTCCCATAATGACTGTCCTTTCTTGTTTTGTTTCCTATACTTTGCATGTCGGCAGCCATGAAAAAAAACTTTAATGTTTGCTCTTTTTTTTGTTAAGACTTTGTTACAATCCCAGCAATCTTATAATATAATTGAATTGCAGCATGTTATAAAATGCTGCAATTTAGGTAAAAATAAAGGTTAATGTTTAATGTAAATGCATTGACTTTTTCTTAAACATCATTATTATATATATGAATGTATATATAATAAGAAAGGTTCGAGTTATGGGTTCAAGTTTGGGTAATTCTTTAATTTCAAGTTTATCATCAGGTATTAATAATACTTATGCGTATTTGGCTGCTTTATATCCGGAAGACGGTGTCACTGTTAAAAACATCACCGCAGCGCGAAATGACCAGACTAATTATTTAACACTTAATCAGTCCTTTGCATCTTATTTGCAGAATAATTTTGCAACATTTGATAAAGATGGTGACGGAAAAATTAGTGCGGATGAAATGAATAAATTTTCTCAAACTTTGTCAACTGCGGGTGTTTCAAAAAATGAATTAACTCAACTTGCATCTTCAGGGGCTTATAGTGCATCAACCGTTTCAAAGATATTAGAAAATTTTGATGAAATTGACACAAATCATGACGGCAGGGTTACCGCAGGTGAAATTGCCGCATATTCATCCGACTGCAAAAAACAGGAAAAAATTGACGAATATAACTATCGCAAGGCGACTTCTGATATGTCAGTATTTTACGGTAGTGAAACAGAATCAGATGTTTCGGATTACAGTATTTTAAGTTACCGATATAAAAACTTTAATAAATAATTATATTTTGCATAAAATTTTGCTTGTCCTATTATATTAATATGTAATAGGACGATTTTTTAAGTGCAGGAATATATGAATAGCAAAGAAATGATTAAAAAGGCGCAAGATAGCCTGAAAGAACAATTTGAAATTATAGAGGATATTAGAGATTATAATCAGGAAAAAGTTTTAGAGGCTTTTTTTGATAACAAAGTAGCACCTGAACATTTCTATACCGTTTCCGGGTATGGTCATGACGATTTGGGCAGGGAAGTTTTAGATAAAGTTTATGCGCAGGTGTTTAAGGCAGAAAAAGCATTGGTGCGTATTCATTTTGCATCAGGAACTCATACACTTGCCTGTGCTTTGTTTGGAAATTTAAAACATGGAGATAAATTAATTTCTGTTGCAGGGCAACCTTATGACACAATGCAGGAAGTTATCGGTACAATGGGAGATGATCAAACAAAGCATTCTTCTTTAATCGGTAACGGGGTAATTTATGATGAAGTCCCTTTAATTAATAATACTGATATTGATTTTAGCGGCATCGAGCGAAAGGTAGATAAAACTACGACAATGGTTTTAATCCAGCGTTCAAAGGGCTATTCTACAAGAAAATCTTTGACTATTGAAACTATTGAAAGAATTTGCAAGATTGTAAAATCAAAGAATCCTGATTGCATTTGTTTTGTTGATAATTGTTACGGAGAGTTTGTAGATAAGCGTGAGCCTTTGGAAGTTGGCGCAGATTTAATTGGCGGTTCATTGATTAAAAACCCCGGAGGTGGAATTGTTGAAGCAGGCGGTTATATTGCAGGCAAAGAACTATATGTCGAAAGAAGTGCAAATCGTTTGACGGCTCCGGGTATAGGTTGTGAAGGCGGTGCGATGTTTAATCAGCACAGATTAATTTTTCAGGGCTTATTTATGGCGCCGTCTGTTGTTTGTGATGCTGTCAAAGGTGCAGTTTTGGCTTCAAAAATTTTTGATGAAATCGGTTATGAGTCATATCCTAAATATAATGAAAAAAGAACGGATATAATTCAGAATATCACATTTGGTAAGCCTGAACTTTTAGAGCAATTTTGCAAGACAATTCAATCGTTGTCTCCTGTAAATGCTTATGTAACCCCAATTCCTGAGTATATTCCGGGATATGAAGATAAGGTTGTTATGGCTGGAGGAACTTTTATTGAAGGTTCAACAATTGAATTGAGTGCAGACGGTCCAATGAGAGAACCTTATGTTGCTTATATGCAAGGAGGCTTGACTTATTCTCATGTAAAAATCGCCTTACAGAAATTTTTAGATAAGATAAATTGTTAAATACCTAATTGTAAACATTTTGTAACTGTATTATATATATTTATTTATCAAGTTAAAAGCCTTTTATATCTTATGGATACGCTTTATATCTATATAATACATCTCATACCACTACACATTTATTAAATTGTATGATACAATATTAAAACAATCATTTAAACATGAAAAATTTAGTGTATCGTAGAATTTAAATAAAAGTGAGGTTTATATTATGTCATTACCTAATGTAGCGTATTTTTCAATGGAAATTGCTATTGATCAGTCTTTGAATACTTATTCAGGTGGTTTGGGCTTTTTAGCCGGTTCTCATATGTTATCCGCAGGATATTTGCAAATGCCAATGGTAGGGGTAACTATTTTGTGGTCTTACGGTTATTATGATCAGCGAATAAGTCATACCGGAGATGTTGAAGTCGCTTATATCAGAAAGTATTATGATTATTTAACTGATACAGGATTGCAGACTGAAGTTGATATTTTTGGTGAAAAAGTAAAAGTCAAGGCTTTGCTTGTAAAACCGGAATTGTTTGGAACTTGTCCTGTGTATCTTTTGACAACTGATATTGATGGTAACAGTGATTGGGCAAAGAGTATTTCTCATAAACTTTATGACGGAAACGAAAAAATCAGAATTGCTCAGGAAATAGTTCTTGGTATTGCTGGTGTAAGAATTTTACAAAAAGCAGGATATAAGTTTGATGTTATTCACATGAACGAAGGTCATGCGCTTCCTGCTGCTTTTGAACTTTTAAGACAGTACAAAGGTGATTTGAATGAAGTAAAACGCCATACAGTATTTACAACTCACACTCCTGTTGCTGCCGGTAACGAGGTTCATTGGGTTGATACCTTGTTAGAAGGTGGTTTTTTTGCAGGTGCATCAAGAGATACTGCTATTAATTTAGGCGGTGAAAATTTCTCTTTGACTGTTGCGGCTTTAAAAATGTCAAGAATTGCAAATGCCGTATCCCAGTTGCATGGTCTTGTTGCAAACAAGATGTGGGAATGGGTTGAAGGCAGATGCCCAATTCGTGCGATTACAAATGCCGTCAATTTGCATTATTGGCAAGATAAGCGAATCAAAGAAGTTGAAAACGATTTAGACAAAATTCTTGATGTTAAGCGCCAAATGAAGGCGGAATTGTTCCAGTATGTAGCAAATGTAGCAGGTAAGAGATTTGACCCTGATGTTTTGACTATTACCTGGGCAAGAAGATTTGCTGATTATAAGCGTGCATGGCTTATTTTAATGGACAAAGAAAGAATTGAAAAACTTTTAAATGAAGATAAATTGCAAATCATTTTTGCCGGTAAATTCCATCCGGATGATGTTATGGGTAAAGAAATGTTCAACAAATTGTTGCATCGTTCGCATTCATTAAAAAATGTTGTTGTTCTCCCTGGGTATGAATTACAACTTTCTGGGATGTTAAAACGAGGCTCTGATGTTTGGTTAAATACCCCGTTAAGACCGTTTGAAGCATCAGGTACATCCGGTATGAGCGCAAACGCAAATGGTGCCGTTCACTTATCAATTTGGGATGGGTGGACTGTAGAAGGTACATTTAGCGGTATAAATGGCTATGCAATTGAATATCCAGAAATTGATGATGAAATGTCTTGGGAAGAAAGACATTGGAAAGATCATAAATGTCTTATGGATATAATTGAAAATCAAATTATTCCTACTTATTATAATAACAAACAAGAATGGGCAAGAATTATGCGTCAGGCAATAAGAACATCTGAAGCGTACTTTAATTCTGATCGTATGGTAATTGAATATTACAACAGATTGTATAAACCGATTGCTCATGATGGAGAATGTTCAGGTGAAGAAAAGCATGAAATTCAGGTAAAAGAGGCGCCCACTTTTGATGCTTGGACATTTGCAAATATAAAATAATGTATTGAAATTATGTAGAAAAGATGCGGATTACCGCATCTTTTTTTTACTATAAATATATGTAACAAATTGTTAAGTAAATAAAAATATATACTTGCAATTAAATATTGAAGTATTATTATAAAAAAGTTCAGAACACAAAATCTTAAAAGATTTATTAAAACCAGAAACTTAGAATTTTATCTAAAAACGTACAGTTTTATTAAAGATTAAGGTAAGTGGAATAAGATTATCACTGGTAAAGGGAAAAGTGATAGCATGATTATCGGATATATTCAGATAGTCAACGGCCCCAAAAGATGTGTAACAGATTAAGTTGCAGTCGTTGGTTGAGCGAAGAAATTTGAACATTGAAAACAGAATAGCTGAAAACGAACGCCCGAGCAGAGGCATGAGCGCAAGCGAAAGACGAGCAATTATAACCGTAATGAATATTCGGTTT
>CADAYE010000036.1 GCA_902792085.1 uncultured bacterium
TCTGTTCAATTTGAAATTTCTCCCTCCCTCACGAGGGAGGGTTGGGGTGGGTGCTGATTTTAACCTATTTTTGTGGTAACTCCTATATAGTTACCTAAATTTATATCTGATGTGCGTATTACCATATGAAAATGGTCTTTGTTAATAATTATCGCTATAATATCAAATTGGAATTTTTCCTTTGTAATTTTAAATGCTTTTCGCAAATATTGAACATTCTCAATTAAAATATCTTTTCTGTCTTTGGTTACAACAGTTGCAAAAATTAAAGAATTTGGAATAAATAATCGCTTATAATTCATACCTTTATTATAGTACTAATTTTATATGTGTCAGGCAATTGCCTGACCTACACGCTTTGTGATACAAAGCGAACCAAAAATTTTGTCATTCTGACTGACAGCCATGCTGTCATCCTGAACTCGTTTCAGGATCTCCCCCCGGTCAATTATTAAGGTAATTTTGACGGAGTGTTTCAGAATCTGTCAATTTGATTAAATTGAATAGACCCTGAAATAAATTCAGGGTAACAAAATTTATGAGGGGCTTATGTTTCCGCAAACAAATACGACAACTGAAGAAACAACGGCAAACAGCGTAATCTCTGACGGTGAACAGATTTACAAAACAATTTGAGAGCCTAAAATTATTCGCTGACTGTCAGGCGCATTATCATTTTGGCAAAATACATAATTAAGAATAAATCTTAAAGCCTGACCTTTGACAAACCAGTTTATGCCTGCGGTATATTCTCTTTTGGTATCACCTGAGACCGTTCTGTCAGGATCAAATTGGTCAATTCGGCCTATAATTTGTAAATACGGTTTTATTTTCCAGCCCAATGTGTATGCAAAACCACCTGCCTGTTTATTTTTCAAACCTGCTCCGCCATTGTAACCGTCTGCAATAGAAGCTTCAAAATTTGTCCATAATCGTTTGTGTTTATATCCGACATAGACGGTTCCGACAGTGTAATTAAAATCATTATGCCCTGCGTTTAACCCTCCGCCTACCGTAAGTTTACCCCATTTACCGTCATTAGAACCAAAAGGCTTTAAATTAACCCAGCCAATAAAATCTATCCCCGGCATGCCGCTTGTAAAAGTTCTGCCTGAAGAGCCTAAGGAAAGGCTATAATCTGCATATTCATAATTTCCTATCAATTTAACCGATGTTGTTCTTAAATTCCCAAAATTTCTTGCAATTTGCGAACGATTTACAAATGGCAGTGTATAGGTACTGCTTCCGCCTTCGACACCGACCTGACCTCTTGCTCGACCGACTTGGATTTTGTGATGAGGAATTTTATTATAAGTAAAATACAAGTCAGATAAAACATTATCTACATAACTCTTACCCTCTTGCGGTATCGGCATTAAACTTAATCTGTAATCAATTGTTTTATCCTTTGTTGTTCCGAAAAAACCGATTTCCGTTGTTAATTCGTCATATTTAGTTGAATAACTGTGAGGATTGAACAAAGCAGATAAAGAACTTCTGTTTGTTCCGAAAAATTCTATACTGCCGCCATCTTTAAACTTATGAGTTAATACATCTTTTAACAAATACGAAGGTACATCGGTTCTTGTTATTTGTGTTTTAAAAATTTTTTGTGCTAATGTTTCTTCTTTATACTCTTTTTTAGGGGCATTGTTTGCCATTTCAGAAATTTCAAACAACATCTCACCGCTATCGGTTGCATTTTCCTGAGAATAAATATCGTTATCAGTATTTATAGTAACCTCATCCACCTGCGGAGTATTTAGAAGTTCTTGGGTTAAGTATTCGTTCTCTGCTTTTGCGGTGTTTGGGGTTAAAATTAGTGCAACAATAAATATTATCGGCAAAAATCGTTTCATTTCTTAATTATATCATGCAATATTGTAGAATTTGTCATTTTTTTATTGTATATTTTTGCTATGAAAAATGATACCCGAATTTCGAAAAAAACGAATATACACACCCCGATTGTAGAAGCATTGAAAACGGCTTATAACAATCCGACATATCAGTTTCATATCCCGGGACACACAAAAGGGCTTGGAACTCTGACGGATTTTCGCAATCTTGTAGGCAGAAAAGCATTGCAGGTTGATACGACTGATGAATTCGACAATTTGGGTACACTTACTCCTGCAACAGGTCCGATAAAAGAAGCACAGGAACTTGCTTCAGAAGCCTTTGGCGCAAAAAGAACATTCTTTTTATTAAACGGTTCAACAATAGGCAATCTTGCAATCGCAATGGGGCTGACCAAAAAAGGACAAAAAGTTATTGTAAACCGCAACTGTCACCGTTCTGTTTTGACAGGGTTAATAATTTCAGGCGCTGATCCGTTGTGGGTGTTACCTGAAAAGTTTTCACAATGGGGGCTTTGGGGGAATGTTAAAGCGCAGGATATAGAAAAACTTTTAGATGAAAATGATGATGTCTCAATGGTATGGATTACAAATCCAACTTATGAAGGTGTTGTTTCAGATATTAAGGCAATCGCAGATATTTGTAGAAAATATGATGTTCCATTAATTGTCGATGAGGCACACGGCTGTTTGTGGAATTTTAATTCAAAACTACCGGAAACTTCATTAAAATTGGGGGCTGATATAGTTGTTCACTCTTTGCACAAAACAGGCGGAAGTATGAGTCAATCTTCTATGCTCCATATCAGCAGAGATTCCAAAATAAACGCCGATGATGTTGAACGAGCATTGATGCTTTTGCATACAACAAGCCCATCGTTAATGCTGCTTGGAAGTTTGGATGCAGCAAGAGCGAATTTACAGAGCGAAAAAGGGCAAAGACAATTAAACAGAGCCATTTCAAATGCAAAATATTTACGCAGCGAAATTGATAAAATGGAACATATACATCAGTTAAAATCAGATTTTGGCTACAAAACAGATGTTACAAAGATATTTATTAAGGCTGACGGATTGTCCGGCAAACGACTTGAATCTATACTTGAAATTGATTTTGGGATAGAAGTTGAAAGCGCAAGTGATGAAGGTATATTAATATTAAGTAATATAGGAAACAAGCGTTCCGATTTTGAATACCTGGCTCAATGCCTTCACAAAATTGATACTCACGATTACAAAGATATTTATTATATGGAAAACAAACGCCATATGCCTATGCTTACCCCGATAATTAAAAAAAACCTTAGAGATGCATATTTTTCAGAAAAAGAAATAATACCGAAAGAACAGGCTATCGGCAGACTTTCTGGAGAGGTTGTAGCAGAATGCCCTCCGGGAATTTCTATTCTCCTCCCCGGAGAACTCATAACAGAAGAACATTTACCCTATTTAACAGATTACAAAACAATTGAAGTTTTAAAATAAAGGCAATATTACACCTTAGCACCATTAACATTTCAGCATTTCAATAAATTGATTGTAGCAAGTTGTAACATGTTACAATGCAGATATTGTGCGTATTTTGAGGATTATTGTAACGAAATCTTAACAAAAAAAGAGCAAACATTAAAGTTTTTTTTCATGGCTGCCGACATGCAAAGTATAGGAAACAAAACAAGAAAGGACAGTCATTATGGGAATGAGTGCTT
>CADAYE010000037.1 GCA_902792085.1 uncultured bacterium
TATAGATACTGACGCTAACGGTAATATGACATTTAACGGTAATAAGGTGCTTACAAATGCAAATTTAACATTCAGCTATGACAGTAACACGGAAACATTGACAGTGACATATTAAGTCACAACCGCAACAGTATTTAACTATGACGCACAAACAGAAACATTGGAGATTAAGGTAAATGGCTAATATTTCACATTTTACACAAACAGTTAATGGCGTATCAACAACCTATGATATACACGATGCTGAAGCTATTCCGAGAAGTGGTGGGGCGGTGATGGCAGGTGATTTGGGAGTCGCTGTTGACAATGCGTCATTTACATTGCACGGTGGAACTGGGTGGGACAAAGGTGGAACAATTATACTTTACGGCAAAGACGAACCAACTGCCGCTGGGATTATTGAATTTATACCGGAAACTTCATCGTCTAACCGAAAGGATATGATTCTTCAGCCAAACGGCACTTGGACATGGAACGGCACAGCTTGCCAAATAATCTCAGACCAACGATTAAAACAGCAAATAGCCGAAATTGACGATAAATTGCTAGACGCATGGGAAGATGTAGAACCATCGCAATTCAAATACAATGATGCTGTAAATGAAAAAGGAACTAAAGCACGTTTGCACACGGGTTACGTTGTTCAGCAAATCGATTCAGCTTGTAAATCTCATGGTGTAGATATTTCCACTTATGGCTTATACTGCCATGAAGAATATCCGCAAGAGACAGAAGAAGTCGAGGTGGAGCAAGCAGACGGAACAAAGACCAAAGAAACAAAAGTCATAAGAGAAGCATCTGAGCATTACAGCTTGCGATATACAGAAGTTTACGCAGTAGAATGTATGTATCTCAGACGTTGCATAGCTAGATTGACAGCTAGGATTGAAGAATTGGAGAAAGGGAATAATACCAAATGATAACCTTAAAAAATTGGTATCAACAACAGCCGGAAGTCGTTTACTTTATTCAGACTGATTATCAAGGCGATGAGTTCATGAAGAAACTTGTTCGAAGTAAAATGCAGAAAGAACAATGGGATAAAATTATCGCAAAGTATTCAGATCTTGAAATTTACAGAGTCGAAACTGAAAATATTAATGGTGAATTGCACAGCTGGGTTTATTTCAAAGAGGGCGAATAATGTGTACAAATATTGATACTGTAATCAGTTTGATTGTTGTTTACGTTATTGGTTTCTTATGTATCGCATTAATCGGTTACCGTATCGGTTGTATGCAAGGCGAGAAAACAGCATATAAGCGATTTACAAAAGTGTGTAATGTGTGCAGAAATAAAAAATAAATGATAAATATTTGTGACATTAATACATATATTGACATTATTGGCAGTGCTATAATTGTCATAGAACTGTATCTGCTGTTTTCTATGTGGAGAAAATAAAAATGCGGATTTTTGATTTATATTCCAAAGTAGCTGAATTGCCGGATGGAGAATATTTTTTTGTAAATAAAAATTTTTTCGCATGGAAAATTTGTGTGATAAAAAAAGATTACGAACTATCAAAAAAATATTTCTACCAGGGAACAGAAGAACTAGATTTTGAAGAAACTTCCGAAAAATATAGGTTCTTTTGTGCTATGATGCAATCTGATGATTGGGAATTGCTCCAAAGTAAAAATAAAAAATCAGAAAAATAAAAATGTTCGACAAATTCAAATTAGTCTGCGTCGGTGCAACAGGAATAATTTTTATAGCGTCATATTTTTTTGTAGGACTGCATTATTACAGAAACGGATATGAAACTGCCACAAAAAAATATGATGAAGTTCTGCGCTCGGAGAGTGAAAAAAATTATCAGAAAATTATTGAAACAGAAAGAAATTTGACTGATAAGCAGAATGCGATTGTTTCAGAATATTTGAAGTATATTGACGAATTGGAGAAACAGCACAATGAAGATGTTATTAATATTGAAAATCTGCGTGATGTTATCAGTATTGACGCTGACAAGCTGTGCCACAACAACTCCAATTCCGGTAGTGCAGCCATGCCCCCAAAAACCACAAATCAATCCAAACTTAAATGCTATACAGAAAGCGAACTACAGCGAAAGATTAAAGAAAGTTTGGATATTACAAACGAATGTGACAAATTAAGCCATAGATACAACGCATTGTTGGAATGGTGCAAATTGTGAGAACTATAAACTATGAGAGAACTGTTAATAGTTATATTATTTTTCATTTTGTTGGTTGTACTTCAAAATTAAGTGGTGGCTAAAATGTGTGATAATCTGGAAACATCTGAAAGCATGATAGCCATAATCAAAAAATTTGAAGGTCTGCGGTTAAAAGCGTATAAATGTCCGGCCGGAGTTTTTACAATCGGTTACGGTCATACTGAAAATGTTTTTGCCGATTCTGAAATATCGGAACTTATGGCAGATCAAATTTTGCGAAAAGACTTACAAAAATTTGAGCAAGCTGTAAATGATATGGACTTACCACTGTTACAGTGTGAATTTGATGCGCTAGTGAGTTTTGTGTTTAATGTGGGAATTGGTAATTTTAATAAATCCACACTTAAAAAATTATTGCTACAGAAAAAATTTTTTTATGCTGCAAAAGAATTTGATAAATGGGTATTTGCCGGTGGTAAAAAATTGCCAGGGCTCCAAAGCAGAAGAACAAAAGAAAGAAAAATTTTTGAAGGGCGAAAGGTGGAAGATTATCAAGACAGTGAACTAGACTCATTAATTGAAAATTTGAATGATGATTTGAAACACTCCAACAGTGAAATAAAAAAAGCCGAATATCAAAAAAATATCGCATATCTAATCGAAAATAAAATCTTAAAATCCCGAATTACTGAATTATTGGAGATTATAAATGACGCTAATTTGTGATTTTTTTCCATCTTGGTTTTCTGTTTGCTGTGCATCTATAATCAGCACAATTCTTTTTCTTTTAGGTGGTGTAGATATTCCGTTGATATGGCTTTTTATATTTGTAGTTATAGATTATTTAAGCGGCTCATGGTATGCGATAAAATCCGGTAATTGGTCGAGTTCTGTAGGTGGCAAGGGAATAATCAAAAAAATTATTATTTTTCTGATGGTAGTAATAGCAAACGGCATTGACCAGAGTACAGGTATAAACTACATTCGCCAGGCGGTAATTATTGCATATCTCATTAATGAGAGTGGCAGTATTTTAGAAAATATCGAAAATTTG
>CADAYE010000038.1 GCA_902792085.1 uncultured bacterium
CAGTTCAGCCGGGGGGTGGTGTAACCACCCCTAACCCAGCTAAAAAATAGCTGGGTCTTTTTGAAATATCCGCATGATATTTTCTATGATATTCATTTTTCTTCTTTTTAGGGTTTCGATAATGCTCAATATATTACAGAACATTTCCCGTCCTTTTGATGTACGAAATCCTCCGGACATTTTTTCACGGTTTTTGCATTTTCGCAAATCCCTTTCGCTCATATTATTCGAATATTCAACTTCGAATTTATGGGCAAACAACAGGTGATTCTTTTTATATTTTTTTAATCGGTTAAGGAGTTTCTTTTCTTCCGATTTCGCATACTTTCCCTTCGTTTTTTTATTTTGCTCATATCCACACTTCAGTATCTCATTATACCGTTTGCTGTATGAATCCAGTTGCTCCTTACTGAAAGCAGTATCTCCTTCTGCTATTCTTTTTTTCTTCGCATGATTGATCCCGCTCAGAAAATGAATCATGTCATTACTCCAGCTGTTTTTGCTTTCCTCGGAGTTTTTCATGAGATATCTTTCCAGGTGGACATTGCATTCTCCGTGATCTGTTCCGAAATGATATAACGCAGTTTCATGATCGTGTACAAATACACCCATAAATTCTCCCCATAATACGGAAGCCTTCATGGCTGAAATCTTCTTATTTTCTAATGCTGTATACATAACGGACTGTTTGTTGCTCACATTCCGTATGATTGCCTGTTTGCCGTTTTCAGTTACCACAGTGCCATCTGTATACAGTACAACTGAATTCAACAGATCGTTTTCAATTTGTTTTCTGCTTTCTTCTGAGAGCGTGGAAAAGGAGGCACAGAAATTATATACTGTACCGGATGATATATTTAAGGTGTTATTGGAAATGGCATTGATTACCTCTGCAATCCTGTCATTTGCCACAACTCCCTCACTGTATAGAAGAACTGACAGTGCTTTGATGGTGTCCCCGTATGTCACTTCGCTGTTGTATTCCTTTGGAATATTATATTTACCGTTTTCGTCTGCATAAATACGCACTTCCGTTGCTACCGGTCTGGTCTGCAGATCAAGGACATAACGGGTAACATAATGCTCGGAACGTTTTCCGATTTCTTTTATCTTCACATCATATGCACCTTTTTCGATTTGTTCTTTTACCTTTGCTTTGGTAAGTGTTGTCCCCTTATGTCCTTTTTGTGCCCCCTGTTTCTTTTTTGTTTTATTTCTGTGATTAAATTCATTTGCAGCCTTGACCGGTTTTTCATCCGAAGAGGGCGGCAGTGACGAATTTGTGCTGTCATTATTGATAATACGTCTAAGACGCTCGTTATCATCTTTTAATCTGGTATTTTCAATTTTTAAAGCTGCATTTTCTTTTCCCAGAGAATCTATTTTATCGTTAAGATGACCAATTTCAATCTTGTGTTTTATTTTTGTGTTTTCAAGGGTGGATTCCATCTTATCCAGTCGTTTCATTGTTTCTTCCAGTTGTTTAAAAATATCGCGACTATAATCTGATTTCATGCAAATCTCCTCCCTTCAAACTGATAATATCATAATAACATAATGCTTCGCTTTTTGCGAATGTATGGATTTTTGCATTCGTCATAATGACGGTGGATAAACTGAATATTTTGATGGTGCTCCGTGAATAAAAAAGCGGATATTTGCAAAAAAATCCTGAAATATGCATATAAGTCCGAAAATTTATACACAATTTCAAAATCTATGACAAGTATTGAGTTGAAAAAAAATCTTTTGGTGGATAAATCGCACCAAAAGATTTTTTATTTTCTCTATTTTGACTATATTATTCAGCCCCCGGCTGAACTGTTACATAATTTTCACTTTTTTTAGAAAATCCACGAAAGTTATCCACTTTACATAATTCTTTTATCAACTTTACATAATCTTATCCACAAAAAGTGGATAACTTGTGGATAACCGTGGATAATTCACACCATTTTTTAACTTTTTCCTTTATTTATCAACGTTAATAATGTTTATTTAATTTATTCACAACTAACATCATAATTTTTTTGAATGAATTATGGTAAACTAATTTTAACTTATCCATATTTTTTTCGACAAAATTACCCACACGAAAAAAATCCTTATTTTTAGCCATTCTTACAAAGTTATCCACTTTATCCACATATTTATCCACAATTTTCTAAAAAATCTTTAAACTCATTTTTGTAATTTATTATTATTGATTGAAAATTAATCAATTTTGTTATAAAATATAGATAG
>CADAYE010000039.1 GCA_902792085.1 uncultured bacterium
AGGTTTGGGCGGTCGGAAAAAATCTTTTTATGCGTTACCAAATGGGACGAAATGTCACTTTATTTGCTCTTATTGTCCGGCAAAAGTCCGGGAAAAAGAATTTTGCATGACCAACTATAGCCTGCATTTCCCCGATTTTACTAAATTGCACGGTTAAAGTGATTATTGGACATTTGAAGGAAAGTGTGAGTAAATCAAAAATTATTCTGCATGAAATTTACCTTTTAGGATTTTTATAAAAGGTCGGTAATTTTTTCTCAAAGGTAGGATACTGAAAAAAAAATTCAAAGACACAAAACAATATATAACTCGGAAATGGTGTTCCAATGTGGTTTGAAACGAGTTAATCTGTGTGTACGATGAATGAAACATATATTGATATCAAACGCATAGCAGAAATAAAGGGACAAAAAGGTAAATATATAGCAAGAGAAGTCAAAGTTAACGGCGGAACATCTTATGAAATATTGTATTCATCATTAGAACCTGAAATACAGGAAAAACTTGAAGATGAAGAAATAAAAACAACTGCATTAATTCCTGTTGAAAATAAAACCAATTTCATATCCGAAAATGCAAAAATGAATGCTCTTGCAAGAGTGGATATTGTAACAGCATTGATGAATATAAGATCAAAATATCAGACTAAAAAAGAAGCTGATGACGTGTTTTTAGATTTATATAATAGCGGATTATATTTACCGCAAATATTTAAATTTGTCGGAACAATATCAATCGGGACTTTACATCGATGGGTTAAGGCTTATGAAAACTATGGAACAAAAGGTTTATTGCCGCAAAGAAAAACAAATCAACTTGGTGAATATAATTCTAAACTCAATGACGAGATGAAAAAAGTTTTCCTGACATATCTTTTACATCCGAATAAATTCAGTATTGGAAAATCTATAAGTTTAACCAAACATATTTTAGAAAAAAGAGGATATGAGGATATTCCATGTAATCTGACATTTAGAAGATTTGCGGAGCATTTTAAAAAGCAAAATTATTCAAAATGGGTAATTATGAGAGAGGGAGAGAAAGCATACCACGATAAAGTCGAACCGTATATTGAAAGAGATATTTCAAAATTAGAAGTTGGGCGACCAGAGCTACTTTTGTAGGTTTTTTAGACTGGAAATCAACAGCACTTGTCGGGTATGAAATTATGATGACTGAAAATACTCAATGTATTGCAAGTGCCCTACGTAACGCAATCTTAAATCTCGGAGTAATACCAAAAGTTGTTTATCAGGATAACGGAAAAGCATTTAAGGCAAAATATTTTCAGCACGTTGATTTTGACGAATCCGGCTTTAACGGAGTTTATGCAAGTTTAGGGATAAAATCAGTTTTTGCAAAGCCGTATAACGCAAGAGCAAAGGTTATTGAAAGATTTTTCAAAGAATTTCAGGAAGAATTTGAAAAAATGATGATATCTATCTTATTGCGGTTCAAGTATTGAAAACAAACCTGCTTGGATGAAAAGGGGAGAAAAATTACACAGGGAACTCCACCGCAAAATGACAAAAAATTATATTCCGACAGTTCAGGAAGTTATTAAATATATTGACTGTTGGATTGATTATCATAATTCCAAAATTTGCCCGAATAATGAAAATAAAACAATAAAAGAAATGCTTCAACAAGTTGAAAAACAGGATATTGATAAAAATATCCTGAATGATTTAATGATGAAAACCGAAGTCAGGACAATAAATAGAGGTGAAATAACATTTTTAGGACTTCATTACAGAAACGATTTTTTAATAGATTTAAGGGAAAAAGTTTTTATTCGGTATTCGCTTTTTGATTTAACGAAAGTGTGCGTGTATTCGGTTAAGGGGGAATTTTTATGCATCGCCAGACAAGTCGAAAAGGTGCATCCTATGGCAAATCATCTTGGAACAGTTAAAGATATGGAAGAATTTAAGCAGCAAATTCAAAAACAAAAACGGCAGTTTAATAAGGCAAAAAAGGAATTTCTAAAATATTTTCCTGCTGAAAAAACAGAAGTTTTAGAAATAGAACCTGAAGAAAAAGTTATTGAAATTGAACCACATAAAACGGAGAAAAAACGGCATTTGACTGAGCGTGAAACACAGATGAATATACCGATATTTTCATCAAATTATGAAAAATATGAATGGTTAATGCAGCACGGTTGCACTTATCCCGAACAAAGAAAGTGGCTTGCTGATTATATCAGAAGTGATGAATACATAAATTTATATGAGGAGTAATTTATGAACAAAAAATTTGTAAAAACAAAAAATGTCAAAGAATTTGTGGGGTTTATGGAAGAATTGAAATCGCTTCCGCCAAATATACCTAAAATCGCACTTGTATATGGGGATTATGGTTTAGGAAAATCTGAAACAATAAAATGGTGGACATTTAAAAACGACTGTGTGTATGTAAGAGCAACAAAAGGAATGTCTGTTCGGTGGCTGTTATCTGAAATCTCTGAGGAACTTGGAGAAGAACCTTATTGGCATTCGCAGGAAACCTTTAATATGATTGAAAATAAATTGAAGCAACAGCCAAAAACCATAATCATTGATGAGGTTGATTATCTAGTAAATAATCATGTGATTGAGATTTTAAGGGACTTACATGACAGAACAGGCTGCCCGATGGTACTTGTCGGAATGGCAAATATAGATAAGAAATTATCCAAATATCCACACCTGAAAGACAGGATTTATAAGGCATATAAATTTGAAAGTTATGATTTACAAGATATAAAGCAGATTATATCTGAGCTATCGGAAATCCCAATTACACCTGACGGACTTGAATATCTTGCGACAAGGCATAACCAATTCCGGCAGATAGTAAAACTAATTAACAAAATCGAAAAAATGGCTAAAACGAATGAAATTAAGGAACTCAACGAAGAAATTTTAAGGAGCATACTCGGTGAAAGACAGAATATTACAGCTTTGCAAACGGCTAAACAAATTTACGCTTGATGAAATAGTAACAATCTCGGAAATCCCTGCAGATAATTTGTTACCTGTTTTGAATGAATTGATTTGTGAGAATAAATTATCGCTTGATGATAATGTTTATTCTTACCAAAAGAAACAAAAAGTTACTGATAAATATTCCATTTTTAAATATTATCCAAAAGCAACAATTGATGTGATTTTAAAGTGTTTTTGTGAATCAATTATTACAACTAAAGTTTCGCATATTTTATCTATCGG